>NZ_JBSFCQ010000032.1:0-80320 GCF_053891435.1 Streptomyces sp. NPDC002276
CCACCCGCTTCCCCGAGGGCAAAACCCGAATCGCCGCCGCCCTACGCGAGCTGGAGACCCACGGCTACCTCCGCCGCGAACGCCACCGCATCCCCGACGGCCGCATCATCACCCGCACCATCTCGTGCAACCAGCCCGGCAGCGGACGTAGGGACCACAAAGAGTCCCAACCCCACACGCGGCCCAAAGCAGCCAAGGCCACCGCACCCCACCCCCGCAAAGCGCTGCCGCCCGTACCACGCCCCGCCTACCCCTCCCCCACCCTCATCCAACGAGCCACGGACCTCCTCACAGACCTCCGCCGCCACGACCCCCGCCTGCTCCTGTCGACCTGCGACACAACCCACCTCGCGCCGGGTGTCGCAGCCTGGCTTGAACGAGACGTCACCCCCACCGCCGTACGCCACACCCTCACCACAGACCTCCCACCCGAAGCCCTACGCCGCCCCGCAGCCCTCCTGGCCCACCGCCTGACGACCCAACTCCCGCCCCCACCACCGTTCCGCACCCCCGCCCCACCACCGCCGGTCCGCCACCCCCTCCAGAACTGCGACAACTGCGACCGAGCCTTCCGCTCCCCCACCCCAGGCCACTGCCACGACTGCCGAACCACCGTTGCCACCGCCTGAGAAAGCCGACCACGGGCACGAGTTGATCCCCCGTCCCGAGCTGACTCCCGATGCCGAGATGCAAGCCATGAAGGACGACGACGCCTTCGCCAAGGCGGTCGAGTGGCGATCCCTCAGCCCGGGGCAGAGTTGGGTCCTGATCTGGGTCAGGGACATCGAGATCGCCCGCCGCCCGGACCTGTCCAGCCGCTACGTCCAGGCGAAGAGCAACCTGGAACACGAGGATCCGGTCGTGGCGAGGGAAGCCCTGGGTGAGCTGAGCACGGTCCGCGACGAAGCGATGAAGGCCGTTCACGGGTCGGCATCCCCGTCGGCCCCGCTCGTCAGCGAGCGTCCGGCTCCGGCTCCGGCTCCGGCTCCGGAACGGGGAGTTCGTCTAGGTCGAGGGTGAAAGTGCGACCGTCGGCCAAGGGGATGGGGAGTTTGCCGGTGCCGTACTTGTGGGTGTGTGCCGCGATGTAACCCGTGCCGGTCGGCTGGGTGTGGAGGACGACTTCCCGCGCGTGGGGGTCGACGACCAGGTAGATGGGGATGCCGTAGCGGCCGTACTTGGCCGTGCAGTCGTCGTAGTCCTTGCGGACGGACGAGGTCGAGACGACCTCGGAGATCAGCAGGACGTCTTCGAAGCTGTAGCGCTTGCCTTCCCGGCGGGCGTCATCGCGGAGAATGGCCAGGTCGGGGGCGGAGTACTCGTCGGCGGGGAAGTCGATGTACACGTCGGAGGGGGTCTTCGCGTGACGCCCCAGGGACACGACCGTGTCGTACTGCATCGACTTGATCGTGCTGGAGTGCTCGAAACTCCGCGGCGTCAAAATGATCTTCCCGTCGATTCCGAAGAAAACCACATGCCCCTCGGGGAACTCGGTACGCGCAATCGTCGAGTCGATGCTCATGGCGCTGCTTCTTCCCATCCGCCGCCAGAATACGGCCCTACGAATGCCCCAGTTCCGCCGAATCCTCGTCCACGCCCACCGGAACCGAGCCCGAGTCCGCCGCAGGCCGCAGCGGGAACGGGTCGACCACCGTCTCGTCGATCACCGGGGCCGGGGGCTGGGGCGGTTTGGGCATGACGGCTGCTTCCGAGTGGCCGCCGCAGCCGTAGGACAGGGACACGACGTGGCCGTCGGCCGGGGAGAATTCGTTGGCGCAGACGCCGAAGGCTTGGCCCAGGGAGCCGCCGACGGCGACCAGGAAGCCGCAGCTGACGCACGCCGCGGGGGCCGCCTGGGCCATGGGGGTCTTGGGGCCGTAGCCGTCCTCCCAGCGGTCGGCGGCGACGTGCAGGCCGTAGCGGGAGAGGACCCGGGCTCGGCGGATGCCGAGTTCTTCGGCGACCGCGGCGATCGAGCCTCGGGTGGGGGCGACGGGCAGAGCGGAGGGCGCGCCCGCCGTCACCTCCGCGTCCTCCGCCTCGACCAGTTCCGCCATCTCCTCGGAGACCGCGGAGTTCGGCGGGGGCTCGTCCTCGCCGGTGTAGCCGGGCTCCAGGCGCAGGTCCTCCGCGTCCGTGGGGAGCAGGTCGCCGGGGCCCATGTCGCCGGGGCGGAGGCGTTCGCTCCACGGGACCCATTCGGGGGCGAGGAGGGAGTCCGGGCCGGGGAGCAGGACGACCTCGTCGAGCGTCACCAGCTTCGCCCGGGACGCCCTCGCCACCGTCACGGCCCAGCGCCAGCCCCGGTAGCCGAACTCCTTGCACTCGAAGAAGTGCGTGACCACACGGTCGCCCTCGGATTCGAAGCCCGCGTGTTCGCCGACCACGCCGGGCGCGGCGGCCTCCTCGGCTGCGGCACGGGCGAGGTCGACGGCCTCGGCGCACAGGCGGTCAGGGGTGCGGCTTCGCGTGGTCGCTGCGCTCACAGGTATCGCTTCTCTCCTACGCCGTCTCACGGGTGCGCCTGTTGCGGCGAAGGGAGCGGACGGAGCGGCTGAAAGACATGTACCAGGCCCTTGGGGGCACTGGTGGAGGGCCGCGTCGACGTCCGCGCCCGATCGCGCTCGGGCACGCCTACGCCATCCATTCTGCGGGATGGCCGAGAGGCGCGCGGCCGAGAACAATCGCCACGGCGCGCTACGCACGCTACCTTCTCCCGGGCCATGCGCCCACACCGACGGCCCCTCGGGCGGTGCGCGGCGATCAAACAGTGACCTGCGGACGCCTCTGCGGGTGGCTGTGGATACCTGCGCGGCCCCGCCCCAAGACCCGTGCACGCTCACGCAAAGAGCTGTGCAACGGCAGTGAATCCACCCCCACAGGCCGCCATACGTGCGGTAACGGCACTACTCGCGCCGTTCTCGGGGCACTATGACGGGGTGGCAGCCGCGAGGTCGCCCCAAGGTGCCACCGGTGTCGGTGGAGCCAAGGGGAACATCCGAGGTGGCGGTTCGGGCCGGGTCGGCGGTTCCGTCCGCGCGATGGGGCGTGCCCTGCACTTCCCCGTCACCGGTACCGCCCGGGGCATCCGCAAGGCGACCCACGCGCACGGCGCGGGCGAGTCGGGCCTCGGCCGGCTGATCGAGCTGCACGCGGTGAACGGTGCCGGCGATGTCATGATCACCGTCGCCCTCGCGTCGACCGTCTTCTTCTCCGTACCGACCGATGAGGCGCGGGGCCGCGTCGCCCTGTATCTCGCGATCACGATGGCGCCGTTCACCGTTCTCGCGCCGGTGATCGGGCCCCTTCTCGACAAGCTTCCGCACGGGCGCCGCGCCGCGATGGCCGCCGCGATGCTGGCCCGCGCGCTCCTCGCGCTGATCATCTCCGGCGCGGTCGCCAGCGGCAGCCTGGAGCTGTATCCGGCCGCCCTGGGCGCCCTGGTCGCCTCGAAGGCGTACGGCGTCGTCAGAAGCGCCGTGGTGCCCCGGCTGCTGCCACCCCGTATCTCCCTGGTGAAGGCGAATTCGCGCGTCACCCTCGCCGGGCTCCTCGCCACCGGCGTGGCCGCCCCGATCGCCGGCGGGCTGCACGCCATCGGCGACCCCTGGCCGCTCTACGGCGCCTTCGTGATCTTCGTCGCGGGCACGGTGCTGTGTTTCTTCCTCGACCCCAAGGTCGACTCCGCCAAGGGCGAGGACACCGCGCTGCTCGCGGCCGACGAGAACCATCTGCACGGCCCGCATCCCAAGGAGGTCAAGCGTCCTGGGCTGCGCACGGTCGGTATCGCCGTCACCCACGCGCTCGGCGCCAACGCGGCGCTGCGCTGGCTCTCCGGCTTCCTGACCTTCTTCCTCGCGTTCCTGCTGCGCGAGCATCCGATGACCGGGCAGAGCGCGGCCGTGTCGCTGGGCATAGTCGCGGTGTCGGCGGGCGTCGGCAACGCGCTCGGTACGGCGGTCGGGTCCTGGCTGCGGCAGCGGGCGCCGGAGATCATCATCGTGACCGTGGTCGCGCTGGTGCTGGGGGCGGCGATCACGGCCGCGATCTTCTTCGGTGCCGTCCTGGTGGCGTGTCTCGCCGCCATGGCCGGGTTCTGCCAGGCGCTGGCCAAGCTGTCCCTGGACGCGCTGATCCAGCGGGACGTGCCCGAACTGGTGCGGACCTCGGCGTTCGCGCGCTCGGAGACGATGCTCCAGATGGCCTGGGTGTTCGGCGGCGCGATCGGCATCGTGATGCCGCTGAACGGCGCCCTCGGCTTCACCCTCGCCGCCGCGGTCATCGCCCTGGGCTGGCTGACCACCCTGCGCGGGCTGCTCGCATCGGCACGTCACGGGACCGGCGGACGCCCGCGAGTGGCCTAACCCGCGCCACCCGGTCCGGCACGCCGTACCCCACGTGGGGGGAGGAGTGGACGGGCCCGATAGCCTTCGCCCCATGACCATGCAATCCGCTGTGCGACGCCGCCGCGCCGTCGCCGCCGCCGGCGCCGTTTCCGCCGGACTGCTCGTCCTGTCGGCGTGCGACAAGCCGACGCCGATCTCGACGATCACCGTCGGGAGGAACTCGGTCCACACGGAGGCCACCTGCTACAACGACGGCGACGCGGTGAAGACCGCGGACCTGGCGAAGTGCCTCAAGGCCTCCACGTCGATCTCGGTCGACCCGGACGAGACCGTGCGCTTCGGTGTCGACCCGAAGATCGCCGACAACGGGTGGACGATCCTGATGAACGGTCAGCCGCTGACCGACTCCAGCAAGAAGACCTACCGGACGATCCCGGGCAGCGTCTTCTTCAACACCCAGTACGGCGCGACCGGCAACTCCACCGTCGTCTCCATCAAGGAGGGCGACAAGACGGTCAAGGGCATCTGGTCCTTCAAGTTCAAGAAGGACTCCTGACCACGTCGTCCCCACGCGTCCTCGTCGCCACCGCCGTCCCGGCCGAACGGGACGCGGTGGCACGGGCGTTGACCGGTGACCGGATCACCGTCCTCGCCGTCGGGGTGGGTCCGGCCGCCGCTGCCGCCGCCACCGCGACCGCCCTCGCCCACGCCTCGTACGACCTCGTCGTATCGGCCGGGATCGGCGGCGGTTTCCAGCCCGAGGCACCCGTCGGGTCCCTGGTGGTCGCCGACGAGATCACCGTCGCCGACCTCGGCG
This sequence comes from Streptomyces sp. NPDC002276, assembly GCF_053891435.1. NCBI lineage: Bacteria > Bacillati > Actinomycetota > Actinomycetes > Kitasatosporales > Streptomycetaceae > Streptomyces > Streptomyces sp. NPDC002276. The sequence continues at coordinate 5,164 of NZ_JBSFCQ010000032.1, forward strand.
CGGAGACCGCCGACGGGTTCCTCCCGGTCACCGACCTCGGCTTCGGCGCCATCACCCACCGTCCGCCGGCCGCACTCGTACGGGCGCTGGCGACCGCGACCGGCGCCCGCGTCGGCACCGTACTGACCGTGTCCACGGTGACCGGTACGGCCGCCCGCGCCGCGGAACTCCGCGCCCGCCACCCGCGGGCCCTCGCGGAGGCGATGGAGGGCTTCGGCGTGGCCGAGGCGGCCGTCGCGCACGGCGTCCCCGTCCTGGAACTGCGCGCGGTCTCCAACCCCGTCGGCCCGCGCGACCGCGCCGCCTGGCGCATCGGCGACGCGCTCGCGGCCCTGACCGAGGGATTCGGGAAGTGCGCGCCCGTACTGGAGAGTTGGGAACAGGTATGACCTCATCGACCGAGCCTCTGCGCATCGCCTACTCCCCCTGCCCCAACGACACCTTCGTCTTCGACGCCCTCGCCCACGGCCGGGTACCGGGCGCGCCCGCGCTCGACGTGACCTTCGCGGACATCGACATCACCAACGGCATGGCCGAACGCGGTGAGTTGGACGTGCTGAAGGTGTCGTACGCCGTGCTGCCGTACGTGCTCGACGAGTACGCGCTGCTGCCGTGCGGGGGTGCGCTGGGGCGGGGGTGCGGGCCGCTGGTCCTCACCCGGGGCTCCGGCGTGGACCTGACCGGCCGTACGGTCGCCGTGCCGAGCGAGCGGTCGACCGCGTATCTGCTGTTCCGGCTCTGGGCGGCGGACACGGTTCCGGGCGGGGTGGGCGAGATCGTCGTCATGCCGTTCCACGAGATCATGCCGGCCGTGCGGGACGGGAAGGTCGACGCGGGGCTCGTCATCCACGAGGCGCGCTTCACGTACCAGAACTACGGGCTGCACAAGCTCGCGGACATGGGCGAGCACTGGGAGGCGACCACCGGTCTGCCGATCCCGTTGGGCGCGATCATCGCCAAACGGGCCCTGGGCGGCGAGCAGTTGAACCTCCTCGCCGACTCGATCCGGACGTCCGTGCGCGCCGCCTGGGACGACCCGGAGGCCTCCCGCCCGTACGTCATGGCACACGCCCAGGAGATGGACCCGTCTGTCGCCGACCAGCACATCGGCCTGTACGTCAACGAGTTCACCGCCGACCTCGGCGAGGACGGATACGCGGCGATCCGGGGGCTGTTGACGCGCGCGGCGGCCGAAGGGCTGGTGCCCGCCCTCGGCCCCGAGGCGCTGTCATTCCCCTGAACCCCCCGCCACCGGCCGCCGGACGGAGTCCGGCACAGCCGCCCGCAGCCCGCGCAGCGGCGCAAGGACGGCAGAAGGAGGGGCCGCGGCGATCCGGGGGCCGTTGACACGCGCGGCGGCCGAGGGGCTGGTGCCGCCCCTCGGGCCGGACGCGCTTGAATTCCCGTCGGTGTAGTGGCTAGTCGGTGCAGTGGCTATACGTCCAACTGGTCGGCCACCGCGCGCAGTAGGCCCGCGATCTTGCCGCCGGAGGCCTTGTCGGGGTAGCGGCCCTTCTCCAGCATCGGGGTGATGTTTTCGAGGAGGGTCGTCAAATCCTGGACGATGGAGGCCAGTTCGTCCGGCTTCTTGCGCTGGGCCGCCGCGACCGAGGGGGTCGGGTCGAGCAGCGTGACCGAAAGTGCCTGGTCGCCGCGCTGACCGGCGACGACCCCGAACTCCACGCGTTGTCCGGGCTTCAGGGCGTCAACTCCGGCCGGCAGTACCGAGGAATGGACGAAGACGTCGCCGCCGTCGTCGCGGGAGAGAAAGCCGAAGCCCTTCTCACTGTTGAACCACTTGACCTTGCCGGTGGGCACGTCTGTCCTCGTCCTCGTACTCGTCGGAAAACTGCTCGGAAAACGCTGGGGAACTGCCGGTACCAAGGCTAATGGTCTTCAGGCCGGTGACAAGACGTCGCCGGACTGTTCCTGTGCGCAGGGAACTACCCTGGTCGAGTGCGTGACAAAACCCAAACGAATTCCGCCGTGGCCGGTGACCGACTGATCCGTGCCGGTGCCATCGTCTTCTTCGTCGGCGCGGTGGCCACACTCGTCACCGTGGTACCGCTGCTGCTCCATACGACGCCTTTTCCGACGTACATGTACCTCTTGAGCATGCTCATGGGCGTCGGATTCCTGCTCGCCGCGGCCGGTGTGCTCCAGTCCGTGGCCGCCGGGCGCCGTCAGGCGCGCGTCACGAGGTAGTCCGAAAGCCACCGGGGGAACTCGGTGAGATCGCCGAGCACGACATCCGCACCGGCCGTCCGCAACTCCTCCGCATCGCACGGCCCGGTCGTGACCGCGACCGACAGGGCGTCGGCACCGCGGGCGCCGCGCACGTCCCCGACGTGGTCGCCGACGTAGACGCTCGCGCCCTCCTCGCGCAGCGCCTCCGCCTTCCGCTCGGCCCACAGGTCGCCGATCACCGCGTCGGCGTCGATGCCGAGGTGCGCGAGGTGCAGCTTCGCGTTGGGCTCGTACTTCGCGGTGACGACGACCGCCCGCCCACCGGCCGCCCGCACGGCCGCTATCGCCTCACGGGCGCCGGGCATCGCCGGGGTCGCGGCGATGGCGATCGACGGGTACATCCCGCGGTACAGGTCGGACATCGCGGGCACCTGGTCCGCCGGGAACCAGTTGATCAACTCGTCGGCCAGCGGCGGCCCGAGCCGGGTGATCGCCAGATCGGCGTCGATGTACGTCCCCGTCCGCTCCGCCAGCGCCAGGTAGCAGGCGTGGATGCCGGGCCGGGAGTCGATGAGGGTCATGTCGAGGTCGAAGCCGACGGTCGGGGCGGGCGAGGAGTAAGAAGTCAAAGAAGTCATATGGGCCATTGTGCCCAGTCCCTACGACGACCCCACCGGACCCTCGATCGCCCCACCGGGCCCTCGATCGCCCTACCGCTGCCGTTGCGACCGCCACACCAGGTACAGCGCCGACGCCACCGCCGCGCCGCGCACCACCCACGGCCAGGTCTCGGAGATCGCGTCGTTCATGTGGCCCTGCGCGATGGGGGTGCCCCAGCGGCCCTCGTTGCGGCCCCAGAGCCAGACGATCCCGGCCGCGACGGCCGCCGTCGGCAGACCGATCACCGCCGCCTTCGTCTCGGCGTCGGTCAGCCGCTTGGAGGCGTACGCGATGAGCCAACCCAGCAGCAGCGCGAACCAGTTGCCGAGTACGGCGCCCACGACGAGCAGCGTGGCGGCGATCAGGAGGAGGGGGTTGGACCAGCCTCCGGTGGGGAGGCGGGGGACGACTCGGCGTCGGCGGGCGGGGGCTTCCGGTGCCTGCTCGACGGCCGGTGCGGTCGCCGGTTCCGGTTTCGTCGGGGGTGCCTCCGGAGGCTCTTTCGGCGGGGGCTTGAGCAGTTCCGGGATCTCCACCCCGCCGGTGAATCCGGGCACGCTGTCGCCGAGCGCGAACCCGTTGCCGTTGCCATTGCCGTTGCCCTCCACCCGCCACCAGTCGGGTTGCAGCACGCTGTTGCCGAGTTCGGCCGCGCTCGCGAGGTGCGGCGGGGCGGCGGAGTCGTCGGGTTGCGGTGCGGGGGCGGCCTTGGTGGGGCGCGGACGCGGTACGACCCGGCGCAGACCCTTGGGCCGTAGATCGTCCTCGTGGTCGCGCTGTACGGGGACGGAGGTGGACGGCGCCCGGGGGACACCGGCGCCGGTACCGGCCGCGGCGACGACCTCGTCCGGGGTGCCGAGGCCCTTCAGGATGCGCTGGACGGCGGCGGGTGTGTCGGCGGTGGCTCCGGCGCGGCGCCGGTCGATCTCGTTGCGCAGCTCCGACACCAGCCGCATGCGGGTGACCGAGGGCAGCTGGCGTTGCTGCGCGACGTCACCGACGCGGCTCAGATACTCGTAGACGACCTGGTCGCTCTCGATACCCACGAAGTCCCCTCCGGGGCGGGTGCGTTGGATACCCCGTGGTGACAGACGTTACCGCCAGCGGGCCCGGTGCCGGGAACCTCACGTCGTGCACGCTCCCCCACGGTCACACCCACCCGCTACCGTGGGTCGGATGAGCACTCCGGCCACGCCGCCCCGTTCGCTCGCGGAGGCACTCCGAACCAGGGACGACGCCTCCCTGGCCGCGCTGCTGCGCAGCCGCCCCGACCTCATCACGCCCGTGCCCACCGATCTCACCCAGCTCGCGACCAGGGCCGGAACGCGCGCTTCGGTGGTGCGGGCGCTGGAGCGGCTGGACCGTTTCACGTTGCAGACGGCGCAGGCGCTGGCCGTGGCGGCGGACCCGGCGCCGTACGACGAGCTGCTGGGGCTGATGGCGGGCGACGCGCGTGATCCGGCGGTGGTGAACGCGCTGCCGCGCGCTGTCGCGGCGCTGCGCGAGCAGGCGTTGGTGTGGGGTGGGGAGGACCGGCTGCGGCTGGTGCGGACGGCGCGTGAGCTGCTGGCGCCGGCGCCGCAGCATCCGTCGCCGACCGGTCTCGGTCCTACGGTCGCGGAGGCCACGGCGGGGATGTCGCCGGGCCGGATCCAGGAGATCGTGACGGCGGCGGGCCTGCCCTCCACGCACGACCCGGTGTCGGCGGTGGCCGCGCTCACCAAACTGTTCACGGCCCGGCGGCGGATGAAGACGCTGCTGGCCGGTGCCCCCGAGGACTCGCTGGAGGTGCTGAACCGGCTGGTGTGGGGGCCGCCGTACGGGCAGGTGACCGCCGATCCGGCGGCCCGGCTGCGCTGGCTCATCGACCGGGGGCTGTTGCTGCCGACGGCGCCCGGCACGGTCGTACTGCCGCGTGAGGTGGCCCTGTATCTGCGGGCCGGGCGGGCGCACCGGGAGACGGAGCCGGTGGCGCCGCCGGTGGAGGCGAAGGCGACGCACCGTCCACAGGTGGTGGACGCGGCGGCGGCCGGGCAGGCGTACACGGCGCTGGCGACGGTCGAGGAGTTGCTGAAGGACTGGGACGAGGGTGGGCCGACGGTGCTGCGGGCCGGTGGCCTCAGCATCCGCGACCTGAAACGGACCGCCGTCGCGCTGGACCTGGCCGAGCCGGTCGCCGCGTTCTGGGTCGAACTCGCCTACGCCGCGGGCCTGTTGGCGTCCGACGGCGAGGCGGACGAACGGTATGCGGCGACCCCGGCGTACGACGAGTGGCTGGAGCGGCCCGCCGCGCAGCGCTGGACGCATCTCGCGGAGACCTGGCTGACGGCGACCCGGACGTCCGGGCTGGTCGGCGGCCGGGACGCGAAGGAGCGCACGCTGTCGGCGCTGGGCCCCGGCCTGGACCGCTCGGCCGCCCCGGAGGTACGGCACCGGGTGCTCATGCTGCTCGCCGCGCTTCCGGAGGGCGCCTCACCGGCCACGGAGTCGGTGCTGGCCCGGCTGCGCTGGGAACGGCCGCCGCGGGGCACGGGCGGTGCGGCGCCCCAGTCCGACGACGACCTGCGCAGCCGCCTGGCCCGCTGGACCCTGGACGAGGCCGAGTTGCTGGGGGTGACGGGGCGGGGGGCCCTGTCGGGGCAGGGGCGGGCGTTGCTGGGGGCGGCGAAGGGGACGGTGGCGGGGGGACGGGCGGCGAAGGGCGCGGTGGCGGATGACGCGGCCGCGAAGGGCACGGCGGCGGGTGCCGGGCGGGCGACGGGCGGCGGCGGGTCCGGTCACGCGGCCCCCTCCGCTTCCGCGGACTTCTCCGCCTCGCGTGCCGGTGCGGGTGCCGGTGCCGGTGCCGGTGACAAGCTCCCCGTCCACCACCGCGCGCCCGCCCTCCCCGAACCGTTCTCCCCCGCCGAGCAGGCCGTGGCGAGTGCCGCCGCCGCCCGGCTGCTCGCTCCGCTGCTGCCCGAGCCCTTGGACCACGTCCTGTTGCAGGCGGATCTGACGGCGGTGGCCCCCGGCCCGTTGCAACGGCCGCTGGCCGATGTGCTGGACGTGCTCGCCGACGTGGAGTCGAAGGGCGGTGCGACGGTCTACCGCTTCACACCGGGCTCAGTGCGCCGCGCCCTGGACGCGGGCCGCTCGGCCTCCGACCTGCACGACTTCCTCACCGCGCACTCCCGTACGCCCGTCCCGCAGCCCCTCGCCTATCTGATCGACGACGTGGCCCGCAGACACGGCCATCTGCGGATCGGCGCGGCCTCGGCGTATGTGCGCTGCGACGACGACGCGGTGCTCAGCGAGATCCTCGCGGACAAGCGCTCGGCGGGCCTGCGGCTGCGCCGGCTGGCGCCGACCGTGCTGGCGGCGCAGGCGGATCCGGCGGCGCTCCTGGACGGGCTGCGCGCGATGGGCTTCGCACCGGCCGCCGAGTCCGCCGAGGGCGACGTCGTCATCACCCGCGCCCATGCCCACCGCACCCCGCCCCGCACGGCTCCGGAACCCGTGCCGGACGGTCCGCCGACCCCGGACACGACCCTCCTGTCGGCGGCGATCCGCGCGATCAGGGCGGGCGACCGCGCCTCCACCACCCCGCTGAAACCGTCGGCGACCCCGGCCCCGAACGGTGAACTCCCCCGCACCGGTTCCGCCGAGACCCTCGCCACCATGCAGGCCGCCGTCCTCACCGGCACCGCCCTCTGGATCGGCTACGTCAACGCCGAGGGCTCCGCCAGCCAGCGCGTCATCGCGCCCATCCGCGTGGAGGGCGGCTTCGTCACGGCGTACGACCACACGGCGGACGAGGTACGGACGTATCCGCTGCACCGGGTGACGGGGGTCGCGGAACTGGCGGAGGGGTAGGGGGGTGTGGGGGTACGTCTGAAAAAGTGTGTCACTTTCGCCCACAAGTGTCACACTTTTTCAACTGGGTCCCTGCCCCGGCCGCCTCGCCTCAGCCCAGATACCGGTCCAGTGCCTCGACGGAGTCCGCGACGAACGTCGGCCACCGGGCCATCTCCCGCAACTCGCCCTCCGCGACCCACGCGTGCCAGGCGATCTCGTCCGGGTCGGGGGTGATGTCCGTACGGACGACCGCCTCGTGGACGCCCATCCAGTACGGGCTGATCGCGCCCTCGCACAGGTACTTGAAGGCGAACCGGACCGGCGCCACCACCCCGAGTTCCTCCGTGAGTTCACGAGCCGCCGCCTCCTCGTAGGACTCCCCGACCTCCGCGGCGCCACCGACCAGGAAGTTGTACTGCCCCGGGAACCGGGACATGTCCGCCGCCCGCCGATGGACCAGGACCCGGCCCTCCGCGTCCCGGCAGACAGTCGTCGCGACCCGGTGCAGCCAGCGGTGCGCGATGGCCTCGCCCCGGTCCACGGTCCCGACCACCCGGTCCTGTTCGTCCACCCGTTCCACCAGTTCTCCCATGGCCCCCAGCCTCACAGAGCCGCCTGTGATCATCGGCCGGTAGTGCACACTTGACGTTTGGCCGTGCGGAAGGGATGTGTACGTACGTGAATGGCCCCCTCATCGTCCAGTCCGACAAGACCCTGCTTCTTGAGGTCGATCACGAGCGAGCCGACGACTGTCGGCGCGCCATCGCGCCGTTCGCCGAGCTGGAGCGGGCGCCCGAGCACATCCACACCTACCGGGTGACACCGCTGGGGCTGTGGAACGCGCGGGCCGCCGGGCACGACGCCGAGCAGGTCGTGGACGCGCTGGTCGAGTACAGCCGGTACCCCGTGCCGCACGCGCTGCTGGTCGACATCGCCGAGACCATGGACCGCTACGGCAGGCTCACCCTGTCCAAGCACCCCGCGCACGGGCTCGTCCTCACCACCACCGACCGGCCGGTGCTGGAGGAGATCCTGCGTTCGAAGCGGATCGCCCCGCTGGTCGGCGCCCGGCTCGACCCCGACACCGTGGCCGTGCACCCCTCCGAGCGCGGGCAGATCAAGCAGGTGCTGCTGAAGCTGGGCTGGCCGGCCGAGGACCTCGCCGGGTACGTCGACGGCGAGGCGCACCCGATCGAGCTGGACGAGAACGGCTGGGCGCTGCGGCCCTACCAGAAGCAGGCCGTGGAGAACTTCTGGCACGGCGGCAGCGGTGTCGTCGTGCTGCCCTGCGGGGCCGGGAAGACCCTCGTCGGCGCGGGGGCGATGGCGCAGGCCAAGTCGACCACGCTCATCCTCGTCACCAACACCGTCTCCGCCCGGCAGTGGAAGCACGAGCTGATCAAGCGGACCTCCCTGACGGAGGAGGAGATCGGCGAGTACAGCGGGACCCGGAAGGAGATCCGGCCCGTCACCATCGCGACCTACCAGGTGCTGACGACCAGGCGGAAGGGCATCTATCCCCACCTGGAACTCTTCGACTCCCGCGACTGGGGCCTGATCCTCTACGACGAGGTGCACCTCCTGCCCGCGCCCGTCTTCAAGTTCACCGCCGACCTCCAGGCCCGGCGCCGCCTCGGTCTGACGGCGACCCTCGTCCGCGAGGACGGCCGTGAGTCGGACGTGTTCTCCCTCATCGGGCCGAAGCGGTTCGACGCGCCCTGGAAGGAGATCGAGGCGCAGGGCTACATCGCGCCCGCCGACTGTGTGGAGGTGCGCGTCAACCTCACGGAATCCGAGCGGCTCGCGTACGCCACCGCGGAGACCGAGGAGAAGTACCGCTTCTGTGCGACGACCGCGACGAAGCGGAAGGTCACGGAGGCGATCGTGCGCCGGTTCGCGGGCCAGCAGATCCTCGTCATCGGGCAGTACATCGACCAACTCGACGAGCTGGGCGAGCACTTGAACGCGCCGGTGATCAAGGGCGAGACGTCCAACGCGCAGCGCGAGAAGCTCTTCGGCGCCTTCCGCGAGGGCGAGATCAGCGTCCTCGTCGTCTCCAAGGTCGCCAACTTCTCCATCGACCTGCCCGAGGCGACCGTGGCCATCCAGGTCTCCGGCACCTTCGGCTCCCGCCAGGAGGAGGCCCAGCGCCTCGGCCGCGTCCTGCGACCCAAGGCGGACGGTCACAAGGCCCACTTCTACTCGGTCGTCGCCCGCGACACGATCGACCAGGACTTCGCCGCCCACCGCCAGCGCTTCCTGGCGGAACAGGGTTACGCGTACCGGATCATGGACGCGGACGAGATCCTCGCGGAGAACTGAACCCCGGCACGACCTACGTCACTTACGGCGTATGCCCGCTTCCTCACCGTACTCACCGAGGACGACCACGCTGAACGCGGCGCCCGCGAACACTTTTATGGCGCGAAGGGCATTGCCCAGGCGATGGGGGCGGGTGCCGCCGGTGACCGGTGTGGCACCGGACGGGCGGACGGGGACCGGGTGGATGGTTGCTGCGCTCATGAATCCATGGTGCGTCTTGGGACATAAGGTCGGCATCGGTCCAGAGAGCCAACCTCGAAGCCGCCCGCGTACGCCTCCGGGCTGACCCGTTCCCCCGCCGGGTGGAGGGGTCGTCCCCTAGGGGACGGAAACTCATTCGCCCCCGCCACTCCCCCTGACCTAGAATCTCCGCTCTTGCCCGCCTCCCCGCAGGGAGTGCCACCGCCCGGACGGAAACCGGCCGGTATCCCACTCAGGTCTTCTCAGGTCTTCCGGAGGCACCCCCTTGTCCACGCCCGCCACCGACCCCCTCGACGACCCCGCCACCGACCCCGTCGGCGACCCCCTCGGCAACCCTCTCGCCCGCGAGCGCACCCACCTCGCCTCCTCCCGTTCCGCCCTGCGCGCCATGCGCGAGGACGTCGAGTCCCTCGACATCAAGGACGTCACGGCGAACTGGGTCAACGCCGAGGTCCTGGCCCGCCAGATCGACGAGCGCATCAAGGCACTGGCCGACCTCAGCGACACCCCGCTGTTCTTCGGCCGCCTCAACTACCTGCACGCTCCCGGCGCCGAGCAGGCGGAGGGCGCGGAGGGAGAGCAGTTCTACATCGGGCGTCGGCATGTGCACGACGGTGACGGCGACCCGATGGTGATCGACTGGCGGGCGCCGGTCTCGCAGCCGTTCTACCGGGCGTCGAAGAAGGACCCGCAGGACATCTCGCTGCGCCGCCGTTTCGGCTACACGGGCGGCGACCTCACGGCGTACGAGGACGAGCACCTCATGGACCCGGCCGAGGCCGCCGCCACCAGCAAACTGCTCCAGCAGGAGATCGAACGGCCCCGCGTCGGCCCGATGCGCGACATCGTCGCCACCATCCAGCCCGAGCAGGACGAGATCGTCCGCAGCGGGCTGGGCGGCACGGTGTGCGTACAGGGCGGACCCGGCACCGGGAAGACCGCCGTCGGCCTGCACCGCGTCGCCTACCTCCTCTACGCCCACCGCGAGCGGCTGGCCCGCACCGGCACCCTCGTCATCGGACCGAACAAGTCCTTCCTCCACTACATCGAGCAAGTCCTGCCCGCACTGGGTGAGTTGACGGTCCGTCAGGGCACGGTGGACGACCTGGTCGCCCATGTCGAGGTGCGCGGCACGGACGAGGCACCGGCCGCCGTCATCAAGGGCGACGCGCGGATGGCGGAGGTCCTCCGCAGGGCCGTCTACTCGCACGTGAGCATCCCGACCGAGCCGGTGATGGTGGTGCGCGGCTCGCGCCGCTGGCGGGTTCCGGCGTACGAACTCGAAGCCATCGTGCGGGAGTTGCTCGACCGCGACATCCGCTACGGCGCGGCCCGCGAGGCCCTCCCGCAGCGCATCGCGCACGCCGTGCTGGTGCAGATGGAGCGGTCCGGGGAGGCGCCGGACGACCGGGTGCAGGACGCCGTGGCGCGCAACGCGGCGGTGAAGGCGGCCGTAAAGGCGGTGTGGCCGCCGGTCGAACCGGAGAAGCTGGTGCTGCGGCTGCTCACGGACGCGGAGTTCCTCGCCGCCCACGCGGACGGGATCCTGGACGAGGACGAGCAGAAGACGATCATCTGGAAGAAGCCCGTCCGAAGCGTGAAGGCCGCCAAGTGGGCCGCCGCGGACGCCGTGTTGATCGACGAGGCGACCGACATCGTCCAGCGGACGCACTCGCTCGGGCATGTGGTGCTCGACGAGGCGCAGGACCTCTCCCCGATGCAGTACCGGGCGGTGGGCCGCCGCTGCACGACCGGTTCCGCGACCGTCCTCGGGGACCTGGCGCAGGGCACCACGCCCTGGGCGACGCGGAGTTGGGACGAGGCGCTGGCCCATCTCGGCAAGTCGGACGGTGTGATCGAGGAGTTGACGGCCGGTTTCCGCGTACCGACGGACGTCATCACCTACGCCTCCCGCCTCCTCCCCCATATCGCGCCGGGTCTGACCCCGGTCGCCTCGGTCCGTGAGAACCCCGGCTTCTTCGACCTCCGCGAGACCGAGGGAACGGCGCAAGTCGTCGCCGCCTGCGAGGAGTTGCTGCGCAACGAGGGCTCGACGGGCCTGATCGCGGCGGACGCCCGCGTCCCCGAACTGGCGCGGGCCCTGACGGCGGCGGGCATCGGCTACATCGACCCGGGCGAGGAGACGACCGCGGCCACCCGTCTGACCCTGGTCCCGGCGTCACTCGCGAAGGGCCTGGAGTACGACTACGTGGTCCTCGACGAGCCGCGGGCCGTGGTCGACGGCGAACCGGACGAACGCACCGGCCTGCGCCGCCTGTACGTCGCCCTGACCCGAGCGGTATCGGGCCTGATCGTGACACACACGGCCCCGTTGCCGCCCCAACTCGCCTGAGCGGAGAGGCCGTTCAGGCTCGGTCCAGTACGGACCGCCACTCCCCCACCGCCGCCGCCGAAACCGGCCGCCCCCAGCCCTCCGGCCGGGCGGCCCCGCCGATGTGGAAGGCGTCGACCCCGGCGGCGCGCAGGGTGGGTACGTGGTCGAGGCGCAGGCCGCCGCCGACGAGGACGCGCTGTTCGTAGCCGGGTTCGCCGTGCAGGGCCGCCTCGCGGAGCAGTGCGGGGAGGCCGTCGTCGACGCCGTCGGCCGAACCGGCGGTGAGGTAGGTGTCGAGGCCGGGCAGGTCGGCGAGCTGCTTGCGGAGGGCGTCGCGGTCGGCGGCGCGGTCGATCGCGCGGTGGAACGTCCAGGCGCAGCCGTCCAGTTCGGCGACGACGCGTTCCACCGCGTCCAGGTCGACCCCGCCGTCCGGGTCGAGGAACCCGAGCACGAACTGGTCGGCGCCGGCGGCCCGCAGCTCGCCCGCGACCCGTACCAGCCGGTGCACGTCGCCCGCGGCGAAGCCGTCCGCGAGGCGGATCATCACGCGCAGGTCGACGTCCACGGCGGCGCGGATCGCGGCGAAGGTCTCGACCGGCGGGGTGAGTCCGTCGGCCGCGATGTCGGTGACCACTTCGAGGCGGTCCGCGCCTCCGGCCTGGGCGGCGATCGCGTCCTCGGCGCCGAGGGCGATCACCTCCAGGACTGCACGCGTGCTCATAGGACCCCTTCCGTCGTGTTCCCTGGAGCGGCTACAGGTCTAGTCCAATCTCAGGGTACGCGGGCGGGTCGGGGGCCGCGAGATCACCCCCGTGAACGGCGAACACATGACGGAAAACAGCGCCTTACGGCTACGCGCCGAAGAGGTTCAGCTCCGCGGGCTCCGCCCCCGCCAGCTCGTACGCCGTCCCGTCCGGCACCGGACGCCCCGCGTACAGCCGTACGAGCGTGGGCGCGTCGCCGATGTACCGGGCCGGGGTGCGCTCGCCCGACACATCGCCCAGCCGCAGCGGATCGTCCAGGTCGTCGAGGTCGGCGTGGAGCGGCAGATGGCCTCTCTGACGGGTCACAAAGCCGAGAAGGGTTAGAGCGGACCCCAGCCTTTCGCCCCCATAGGCCCCGGGCTCGCCGAGCGTGTCCCGTACGTCACCGGCGTGCACCCACTCGCCGAGCGCGACCGCGTCCAGCGCCCCGCCCGCGCGGGCGATCACCGCACCGGCCTCGGTCATCCCGCGCTCCAGTTCGTCGAGGACCCGCGCGTTGCTCCAGTCGGCGCGCTCGGCGATGTCCCGGTCGTTGGCCTCAGGCGAGAACACCCCCTCCTCGAACCGGCGCTCCACCACCCGCATCAGCGCGGAGGAGCAGTGCGCGAGCACGTCCCGCACGGTCCACCCCGGACACGCGGCGGTCGCCAGCGCGAAATCCTCCTCGGCACGGGAACGCAGCAGCGGAATCAGCACGTCACGCTCCCCGGCGAGCAGCCGTCCGGGCAGTTCGGGATCGCGTACGTCGTGTGTCGTATCGGCGTAAGTCATGGTCCCCACGCTAGGGGCGGGGCCACAGGAGGAAAATAAGCACCATGGCCGATCTCGACGCGCTTCGCGCCCGCTGGACCCGCGCTCTCGAAGGAGCCCGGGCGCCGGGCGGCGGACCCGACCCGCTGCCGTACGCGGACAATCTCCTCGCCCGCTGGCAGGAGCCGCAACGCCACTACCACACGCTCACCCACCTCACGGCGGTCCTGGACCACATCGACGTGCTGGCGGAGTACGCCGACGACCCGGACGTCGTACGGCTCGCGGCCTGGTTCCATGACGCGGTCTATCTTCCCGACCGTTCCGAGAACGAGGACCGGTCGGCGCGGCTGGCCGAGCGTGCGCTGCGCGAGGCCGGGGTGCCGGACGCGAGGACGGCCGAGGTCGCCCGCCTGGTCCGCCTCACCGTCACGCACGCCCCCGCCGCCGACGACCGCGACGGCATGGTCCTGTGCGACGCGGACCTGGCGATCCTGGCCGCACCGCCGTCGGCGTACGCCGCGTACACGGCCGCCGTCCGCGAGGAGTACCACTTCGTCCCCAACGACGCGTTCAGGGAGGGCCGTTCGGCGATCCTGCGCCAACTCCTGTCCCTGCCACGGCTGTTCAGGACTCCGCACGGGGTGGCCGAGTGGGAGGCGACGGCACGCTACAACCTGACGGGAGAACTGGCGCTGCTGGGCTCGGCGGACCCAAGTGCCGGGTGAGGAAAGCGAGTAGGGCCTCCCGGAGGACTTCCTGCCCGGCCGCGCTGCGTACGGCGTGCCCGTCGTCCGCGAGGACCACCTCCTCCACCTCCCCGCCCGCCGCGCGCCTGGCCCGGACGAACTCCTCGATACCGGCCGCGTCGATACGAGGGTCATGCGCGCCGCGCACCACGAGCGCCGGACCGCGCATGTCCGCGACCCGGTGCAGCGGCGACCGGCGCCTCAACTCCCCATCCCCCAACCGGCTCCAGCCGATCTGCTTGTCCCACAGGGCGCGCATCCGCCGCCAGTAGGGCCCGTCCGCCCACTCGGAGGAGACAAGATCGACCAGCGGATTCACGGCGACGGCACAGCGGAAACGGGAGTCGGTGAGGGCGAGCAGGGAGGCGTAGCCGCCGTAGGAACCCCCGTACGCGGCAACGCGGTTCGGATCACACCACCCCCGCTCGGCCACGGCGTCCACCGCGTCGTGGAGATCCTGCTGCATCCGCCCGCCCCACTCGCCGTCACCGAGATCACGGAAGGCGCGCCCATAGCCGCTGGAACCGCGGTAGTTGACCCGCAGCACGGCCATTCCGGCGGCGGCGAGCCAGGCCGCCTCCGGGTCGTGCCGCCACCGGTCACGGGCCCACGGCCCGCCGTGCACACGCAGGACCAGGGGCGGGGCGACGGCGTCCGGGGGGAGGGTGAGGTAGGCGGTGAGGGGCTGCCCGTCGGAGGCGGTCAGGGTGAGATCGATGGTGCGCGGCCCGTCGGAGCCGGAGTCGGGCTGGAGCGCTACGGCCGTCCGCGCCGCCCGGTCGTAGACGTAGTGGCGGACCGGTCGGGCGGGATCGTGGGCGGCGAGGAGCCAGCGGGTGTCGGCGCTGTCGTGGCCGAGGAGTTCGAGGTCGCCGGGGATACCGGTGGCGGTGAGATCACGGGCGTAGGCCGGGTCGGCGCAGGTGTACCGGCGGCGGGCCGCGTGGTGGAGGGCGGCGCGGGGGGTGCCGTCCGGGGCGAGCCAGGCGGTGGTGAGGTCGTACGGGGGTGCGGCGAGGAGGGTGCGGGGGTGCCCGGTGCGGGGGTGGAGGGCGGCGAGCCGGACGGCGTCCGCCCGGTACGCGGTGAGGAGCAGTATCTCGCCGGAGGCGGGGTGCATGCCGAGGAGCCGGGTGTCCGCGGCGTCGTCGACGGGAAGGTCGACGACCGGCTGCCAGTCGTGGCCGTCGGTCGTCGTGAGCAGCCGCAGGGTGCCGTCGGGGCGGCCCACCAGGCAGGCCCGGCAGGCGAGTTGATCGTCGAAGGCCCAGTCGCGGGTACCGTCCGGGCAGTGGGCGAGGGGGTGGGCGGGGCCGGTGGAGGGGTCGAGGGGGAGGTACCAGGGGTGCAGCGCGCGGTCACCGCGCCGACGGACGGCGGTGACCATCGCGTGCGGGCGGGCGGGTGAGGTCCACAGCCCGCGCACCTGGAGAGTCCCCTCGGGGGCCAGGGGCAGCAGCGCGCCGTCCGACAGCCGCAGGGCGTACGGGATGAAGCGTTCGCGGCCGGTGCGCTCGGTGATGAGCAGCAAGTGGCGGCCGTCCGGGGCCCATTGGAGGGCGTGGACGCTGCCGTCCGCGTCGAGGTACGCCACGTGGCGCCCGTCCGGGGAGAGAACCGGGGAGATCATGGTCGCGGCCGCCTAAGGGCTCGGGGGTTCTGTTGTGTGGCGACTGCGGGCAGTCCGTGGTTGCCCGCGCAGTTCCCCGCGCCCCTTCGAAACGCACGCTCACTTCCAGGGGCGCGGGGCTCTGTCGATGTGCGGCTCCGCCGCGTGGGCGCGACCAGCCACAACGCACCCGCACTCGCCACACAACGGAACCCCCGGGCCACTAGGCGCACATCAGCCGCCGAACCGCCCACTCCGTCACCCCCGCCCGAACCACCCAGTACCCCAACACCCCACCGAACGCCCCCGTCAGCCCCCACCCCCCACGCACCGCCAGCCACGCCAGGGGAAGTTGGACCGCCCAGGACGCGACCGTGTTCGCGACCATGTCCGCCCGCGTGTTCCGCAGCGCGCGCAACGCCGCCGTGTTGCTGACCGTCACCGCGACCAGCGGCAGGCTCGCCGCGACCACGAGCGTCGCTCCGACGGCCGCGGCGACGACGGCCGGATCGTCGGTGAACAGCCGCAGCACCGGCCGTACGGCAACCGCCAGCGCACCCGCCGCCACCGTGAGCGCGCCGGTGACCAGCAGCCGGTTGGCCCGCCAGTGGACACGGACCGCGTCCGGACAACCCCCGCCCGCCGCCCGGGACATGAGCACCCCCGCCGCCGACGAGAACGCGTTGGACAGCATGAAGACCAGCAGCACCAGCTGGAACACCACGCGGGAGGCGGCGAGTTCAGTGAGCGACAGCAGTCCGATCGCGGCGAAGAACGCGAAGGACGCCAGATAGTCGACGCCCATCGACACCATCGCGGGCCACGCCAACTCCCAGCTCCCCCGCACCGCTTGGCGGTCCAACGGCGTCCCCCGCCACGTGCCGAGCCAGTCCCACAGCCCCGCCCTCCGCAGCAGAACGACCTGAAGGACACCCGCGCAGAGCAGGGAGAGCGTGACTCCGAGGCCGTTCCCGGCGGCGCCCAACGCGGGCAGTGGCCCGACGCCGTAGGTCAGCGCCCAGCTCACCGCCACATTGACCGGCATGGTGACGCAGTTGGTGAGCAGGGTGAGCAGGGTCCGCCCGGCCGCCTGGAGGGTGATCGTGCCGAGCGCGGAGAGGACCGCGAGCGGGAGACCGAAAGCCCGGGCGCGGAGATAGGCCGCACCGGCCGCGACAGCCACCGGATCGTGCACGGTGAGCGCGACCAACGGCCGAGCCGCACACGCCAGCACCACCGCGGCCACCACCGCCAGCGCCCCGACCGGACGCAACGAGGCATGCAACGCCCGTACGGCGAGAGCCCGTTCACCGGCGCCGAGGTACCGAGCACACAACACCTGATAGCCCGTCACCCCGGCCGGCAGCACCCCCGACACCAGCTCTACGACGACGATCGCCCCGGCGACCCCGGCCAGCGCGGCCGAGCCGTAGTGCCCGGTCAGCGCGAGGCCGATCAGGTCACCGGCCCGCGACACGGCGGTGGCGAGCACCGCGGGCAGCGCCAACTCCAGGAGCGGGCGGGCCTGTTCGCGGGCCCAGGAGACCGGGGCCCGCGTGTCCGGTGCGGCGCTCATCCCACCCGCGTCCGGCTGCCGTGCCGCGGATCGGGACCCATGGTCAGCGTGTAGATCGTCGCCTGGCGGACGGGGTCGAGTCCGAGCAGTTCCTCGATCAGACCGTCCCGTACCGCCGGTGTGACCAACGTGCCCAGCCCGTGTGTGTCGGCGAGCAGCAGCAGCCGTTGCGCTAGGTGACCGGACTCGATGTACAGGTTGCGCAGGGCGCGTTCGTGCCGGTACCGGAACTGGTACTGCTCGAAGTCCGCGACCATGACCAGCGTGAACGCGGCGGTCAGCGGCCAGGGGGAGCCGTAGAACACGTCCCGCATGGCGCCGCGGTGGTCGCCGGGGCGGATCTCGGTCAACTCCGGTTCGGCGGGGGCGAGATCGAGATGCCAGGCGCCGGGGTCGATGCCGTCGACGTTGTACGCCAGGACGTAGAAGTCGAAGGCGGTGCCGAAGGAGCGGAGGAGTTCGCGTGGGTCGTCCTCGCCGGTACGGCGCTGGTTGGCGGCGACGGTGGCGAGGCCGGTGCGCAGGACGTGGGAGAGCGCGCCGGCCGGGGTGGGCCGGGGCAGATAGCTGCGCACCGAGCGGCGGCTGAGCAGCGCGGTACCGAGGCCACGGTCGGGGTCGCCGGGCACCGGGGCGGGCAGCGGCACGCGGCGGCCCTCCGGCCGTATCCGGGGCGGCAGTTGGGCGCCGCACCCGTATTCGGCGAGGACCTCCCGGCGGGTGTCGACGGCGTCGGGGCCGGAGTCGGCGTAGGGCAGGTCGCGGGAGAGGAGGTGGTATTCGAGGGAGGGCCGCCAGCGGCGCCGGTGCCAGAACTCGACCGGTTCCGGGGCGGGTTGGTCGGCGGCCCCGGCGTCGGCCAGCCAGGCGGCGAGGGCGCCGGAGCCGTCCGGCGGGGTGCCCGCGGCGATCGTACGGGCCAGGGTGCGCCGGTCGACGTAGCCGCGGCGGCGGCCGGCCAGGTCCTGGACGTGCACACCGTCACGCGGACCGAGCCCGCCGCCGATGCGCAGCAGGGGCGGAAGAGTGGACATGGGGAGGCTGCTCCTTTCAGGGACGGGACGAACTCAACCTGGCGGCACGGCAAGGCGGTTCAGCCTGACGGCACGGCAGGGCGGTTCAACCCGGCGGCACGGCACGGCGGTTTCTCCATGGGGAACCTCCTGGATTTGGATCTTCCCGCGCTCTCTCCTGACCTCGCCCCCATGCCCGTCGCTGGGAGGGGAAAGGCTGGCGCATGGCGGCCGAATACTCGGTGAAGCCAAAGCGCCTGAATGATCAAATCGCCGTCATATGCCGTTGGTGAATGCTTTAATCGCGGCGGGTCGTGGTCGTGGCCCGTATGCTCCCCGGCATGGGGACCACGGGCGCACCACAACTGGAAGAGGCCGTAGCGAGCTGTATCGCGCTGCTGAGCACGGCGACGGACCGGGACTGGGACGGCGTGCGGGCCGACCGTCTGGAGTGGAGCTGCCGGTACACGGCCGAGCACATCGCCGGTGATCTCATCGCGTACGCGGGCCAGTTGGCCGGTCGCGCACAGCACGCCTACGTCCCCTTCGACATCACCCTCGACGAAGGCACCGACAACTCCGGTGTCCTGGACGTGATCGGGGCGACCGGCGCCCTGCTCGCCGCCGCCGTCCGCATCACCCCGCGCGAGGTGCGCGCCTTCCACCCGTACCCGTTCCGCAGCGCCAACCGCGAGGGCTTCGCCGCGATGGGCACCGCGGAAGTGTTGCTGCACACCCAGGACATCGCCCAGGCCCTGGAACTGGACTACCAACCGGCCCGGAAACTCCCCGAGTTCGTCCTCACCCGGATCTTCCCGCACGTCCGCCCCGGCGCCGACCCCTGGCGCACCCTGCTCTGGGCGACCGGCCGCGGCGACCTCCCCGCCCGCGCCCCCGTCACCGAGTGGCGCTGGCACAACAACCTCGTCCTCCCCACCGAACGCCTCACCCTGGACGGCGTCCACCCGGCGGCCGCCGCCGACCTGGCCGCGGGCGGCGAAGGCGGCTTCGAGTGGCTCGACGGCGGCCCCTTCGAGGGCACCCGGGAGGCCGCGACCTTCATGACGAAGGCGTACCAAGCAGGCCTACACCGGCCGGAGTTCGGGGTGTTCGCCCTGGTCCGCCACGAGGACGGCCGCGCGATCGGCGGTATGGGCTTCCACGCCGTACCCGACGAGGAGGGCCGCACCGAGGTCGGCTACGACCTGGTGGAGGGCGCGCGCGGACAGGGCTACGCGACGGAGGCGCTGCGCGCGCTGACCGGCTGGGCCCTGGCACGGGACGACGTACGCACGGTCCTCGCGACCGTCGAACGCGACAACCTGGCCTCCCAGGCGGTGGTTTCCCGCGTGGGCTTCAAGCAAGTGGGCGAGGACGTCGACGAGTTGAGCTACGAGTTGGGCGACTGACCTACGGACGAGGCGACCGACCCGCCCAACGGGGTTCCAACTGGGCTACAGTTCCCGCCCCTTGGGCCTGCGCAGCCCCGCCGCCGTCAGCAGCCGCACCACCTCCCGGCTCCTGACCTCCACCGCCCCGGCGGCCACCGCGTCCGCGTAACGATGCGACGGGATGTCGTAGTGATCCCGCTCGAAGGCCCGGCGCGGCACGCCCAACTCATCGGCGAACAGGTGGAGTTCGTCGTAGGAGACATCGCTGACGAGGTGGGACCAGAGGCGGCCGTGACCCGGCCAGGTCGGCGGGTCGATGTACACGGTCACAGGGAACCCAGGTTTCCCACCGCCGCGACCTTCACACCCGCCTGGTGGCAGACCCAGTGCGGGTCGGGTCCCAGCTCCGGTTCGACCTCCAGGGCGTGCGGGTCCCCGGCCGAGCAGACCGGGCAGAGCGGCCAGCGGCCGTACGCCTCCAGCAGCGCGTCCTGCACGTCCTGCGCGACCAGCCCGGCCACGTAGTCGACGCCCTCCGGCCACTGCTCCACCCACCACCGCCGCTGGACGACGGACTCCTCCACCATCGACACCACGTCCGCCGCGACGACCTCGCGCGCGGCGAGGTCGGCGAGCACGAGCGCGCGAGCGGCGTGCAGCGCCTGCTCCAGGGGACTGACGGGGTCGCTGGTCGGTTCTTCCATGCACCCATTGTGCGCACTCTTGACCACAACCCGGATCCGAAAATATCTTTCAGGAGTGACCCAGGACGTGAAAGAAATTTTCGGAAGCGCCTCCGGGAGCACCGGGAGCACACCACCCGCGGCCCTGGCCGCCAAGGTGCGCACCCTCGTCCCCTCCATGACCCGCTCCATGCAGCGCGTCGCCGAGACCGTCGCCGCCGACCCGGCGGGCTGCGCGGCCCTCACCGTCACCGGCCTCGCCGAACGCACCGGCACCAGCGAGGCCACCGTCGTCCGCACCGCCCGCATCCTCGGCTACCCCGGCTACCGCGATCTGCGCCTGGCCCTCGCCGGGCTCGCCGCGCAGCAGCAGTCCGGGCGGGCGCCCGCCCTCACCACCGACATCGCGGTCGACGACCCGATCGCCGACGTCGTCGCGAAACTCGCCTACGACGAGCAGCAGACCCTCGCCGACACGGCCGCCGGCCTCGACACCGTGCAGCTCGGCGCGGCCGTCAGCGCGCTCGCGGGCGCCCGCCGCACCGACGTCTACGGCGTCGGCGCGTCCGGGCTCGTCGCCCAGGACCTCACCCAGAAACTCCTGCGCATAGGGCTCATAGCCCACGCCCACAGCGACCCGCACCTCGCCGTCACGAACGCCGTGCAGCTGAAGGCCGGTGACGTGGCCATCGCGATCACCCACTCCGGTTCCACAGGTGACGTCATCGAACCGCTGCGCGTCGCCTTCGAGCACGGGGCCACGACCGTGGCGATCACCGGGCGCCCGGACGGCGCGGTGACGCAGTACGCCGATCACATTCTTACGACGTCCACGGCTCGGGAGAGTGAGCTTCGCCCGGCGGCGATGTCGTCCCGGACCAGTCAGTTGCTGGTGGTGGACTGTTTGTTCATCGGGGTGGCGCAGCGGACGTATGAACAGGCTGCGCCCGCGTTGTCGGCGTCCTACGAGGCGTTGGCGCACCGACATAGGCGTTAGAGGCGCGTCGTTTTCTGCGGGTGCGTTGTGGCTGGTCGCGCCCACGCGGCGGAGCCGCACATAGATACAGCCCCGCGCCCCTGGGTAAGACATCTCACCGCACGATTGAAAGAGCCGCTTCTCCATGACCTCTACGTCCAACCCCCGTGATCTCCGTGCCGAGTTGGAGTCACTCACCACCGAAGCCTTCCGGCCCGAACTCGCCGGGATCGATCAACTCCCCACCCTCGACATCGCCCGCCTCATGAACACCGAGGACGCCACCGTCGCCGCCGCGGTGGCGCAGCGGCTCCCCGAGATCTCCGCCGCGATCGACGCCGTAGCGGAACGGATGGAGCGTGGCGGCCGCCTGATCTACATGGGCGCCGGAACCGCCGGACGGCTGGGCGTTCTCGACGCCTCCGAATGTCCGCCGACCTTCAACACCGACCCCTCCCAGGTGGTCGGACTGATCGCGGGCGGCCCGACCGCCTTGGTCACGTCCGTCGAAGGGGCCGAGGACTCACGGGAGTTGGCACAGGCCGACCTCGACGCGCTCACGCTCACCGCCGACGACACGGTGGTCGGCGTCTCCGCCTCGGGACGCACCCCGTACGCGATCGCGGCCGTAGAACACGCGCGGAGCGAAGGCGCGCTGACCATCGGCCTGTCCTGCAACGAGCACAGCGCGCTCGCGGCAGCCGCCGAGCACGGCATCGAGGTCGTCGTAGGCCCCGAACTCCTCACCGGATCAACGAGGTTGAAGGCGGGCACGGCCCAGAAGCTGGTCCTCAACATGCTGTCCACGATCACGATGATCCGGCTCGGCAAGACGTACGGGAACCTCATGGTCGACGTCCGCGCCTCGAACGAGAAGCTGCGCGCCCGTTCCCGCCGTATCGTCGCGCTCGCGACCGGCGCGGACGACCCGGAGATCGAGCGGGCCCTCGCGGCGACCGACGGCGAGGTGAAGAACGCGATCCTGGTGGTCCTCGCCGAGGTCGACGGCCCGACGGCCGCCCGCCTTCTGGAGGAGTCCGGGGGCCGGTTGCGCGCGGCACTGACGGCCGCGGGCGGCTGACCAGCACGCTCAGGGCGTGGATACCGACACTCCTACTCCGTACGACATCGCCGCCGCGCTCCTCCCCCTGGTCGGCGGCCCCGCGAACGTCACCTCCGTGGCCCACTGCATGACCCGCCTACGGCTCGGCCTGGCCGACCGGTCGTTGGTGGACGAGGACGGGCTCCGGGCGCTGCCCGGCGTGCTCGGGATCGTGGACGACGACACGTACCAGATCGTGCTGGGGCCGGGGGTGGTGGCCCGAGTGACCCCGGAGTTCGAGAAGTTGGCGACTACGGGCGGCGAACCGGCCGCACGCAACGCGACTCCCGCCAAACTCCTCCTCCGCCGGATCGCGAACATCTTCGTCCCGCTCATCCCCGCCCTGATCGGCTGCGGGGTACTGGCCGGCCTCAACGGCCTCCTGATCAACATGAGTTGGCTACCGGGCCTGACCCCGGCCCTGGCCGCCGTGGCCTCCGCGTTCCTCGCCCTCATCTCGGTCTTCGTCGGCTACAACACGGCGAAGGAGTTCGGCGGAACGCCCGTGCTGGGCGGGGCGGTGGC
Source organism: Streptomyces sp. NPDC002276 (assembly GCF_053891435.1). Taxonomy (NCBI): domain Bacteria; kingdom Bacillati; phylum Actinomycetota; class Actinomycetes; order Kitasatosporales; family Streptomycetaceae; genus Streptomyces; species Streptomyces sp. NPDC002276. The sequence continues at coordinate 27,847 of NZ_JBSFCQ010000032.1, forward strand.
GGCAGTGGTCGTATACCCCGGGGTCGCGAAGGTGACGGCGTTCGGGGTCGCCCTCTCCCCCGGCCAGGGCGGGGTGCTGGGCGCGCTGGCCGCCGCGTTGCTCGGCACGTACGTCGAGAAGTGGTGCCGTACCTGGGTCCCCGCGACCCTCGACGTCCTCGTCACGCCCACCCTGACGGTCCTGGTCTCGGGCCTGGCGACGCTCTACGGCCTCATGTACGCGGCCGGCGAGATCTCCACGGCGATCGGCAGCGCGGCGAACTGGCTCCTCACCACCACGGGCCCCTTCGCGGGCCTGATCCTGGGCGGCCTGTTCCTCCCCCTGGTGATGCTGGGCCTGCACCAGGCCCTCATCCCCATCCACACCACCCTCATCCAACAGCAGGGCTACACCGTCCTGTTGCCCATCCTCGCGATGGCGGGTGCGGGCCAGGTCGGCGCGGCGGTGGCGGTCTACTTCCGTCTGCGCCACGACACTTCACTCCGCACGACCATCAAGTCGGCCCTCCCGGCGGGGTTGTTGGGCATCGGCGAGCCGCTGGTCTACGGCGTCTCACTGCCGTTGGGCCGCCCGTTCCTGACCGCGTGTGCGGGCGGTGCGGCGGGGGGTGCGTTCGTCGGCTTCTTCGCGACCCTCGGCGACAAGGTGGGCGCGACGGCGATCGGCCCGTCGGGCTGGGCCCTGTTCCCGCTGCTGGCGGGGAACCGGGGGCTGGGGACGACGGCGGCGATCTACGGGGGCGGCCTGCTGACGGGGTACGCGGTGGGCTTCGTGGCGACCTATTGGGTGGGGCTGAGCGGGGTAAGGCCGCGCGAGGCCGGTGACGCTTCCCGGGCATGATCGTTCCCCCGGTCATGAAGAAGACACTGATGGCCGTGGCCTGCGCCGCCGCCGCTCTCGCCATGGCTACGCCGGCTCACGCGGACAACGACTCGAACTTCGGCAGCGGGGTGAACGCGGCGAGCAACTGGGCCTTCTCGGCCGCCGCTGTGTGCTTCCAGGAACTCGCCGTGGTCCCCGTCGGCGGTGCCTGGAACGGCAACACCGTCAACCACTGCGTGAACGGCAACGTCCTCAACCACGCCTGATCCGAATGAACATGTGGTCCCCCTTCCGCGTCGAAGCTGTGCAAGCGGCGAACCGTCGTCGGCAACGTCCAGGGGGACCACATGAACACGCAAGCGAACCGCCTCACCGGCCTGCTACTCGCACCACTTCTCGGTGCCTGCGTCCTTGCCGGTTGCGGCGATGGGGGAATGCAGAGCCAATCACCCAAGACGCAGGAGAAGCGCGCTCGTGAAGTCGCCGACGCCTGGCCGGGTTCCGCGGCCGCCGCTGCGTGGAGCAAGGGCTACTACCCGATGGCCGACGGGACGCAACCCCCGGAATCGGGCTGGCACAGTGACGCGGACAAGCGGGCCTGGGAAGCCAGGACCATCGTCCGGCGCGGCCAGTTGCCGACCACCGCGATCGCGCAGGGGACGGTGAAGTGGAAGAGCGGAAGCACGCTGAGCCGTCCGGTGATGGATCCGAACTGGGTGTATCAATCGTTCGCCCACTACCGCAACAAGGGCCCCAGGCTCACCGTGACGGGGGTGAAGCTCGGCGAAACGACGATCACCACGACCCGGGGAACGGCGACAGTTCCCGCCTGGCTGTTCACACTTGACGGCTACGACACCCCGCTCAAACTGGTCGCCGTCATCCCGTCGAAGCCTCCCAAGCCGCCGATCGGACGGGCCGGGCGCGGATCGGCCGACGGCCTCTGGCAGGTCGCCCGGCTGACCGGGACCTCGGCGAACGGCCGCTCCCTCACCGTGCGGTCGGGCCACGGAGCCTGCGACGACGGCCCCGTCGTCAAGGTGCTGGAGACGGACGAGAGCGTCGTGCTGTACGGCTCCGTCAAGGGTGCGCGCGGCGGCCCCTGCACCGCCCAGATGCTCCAACCGAAGGTGAAGGTCGAGTTGCGGCAGCCGCTCGGCCACCGCGTCGTCCTCGACGCCCTCACCGCTCAACCGGTGCCGTACGGAACCTAAGGAAGACGAGCCTCCCGGTTCCGTTCCCGTACCCGGGCCCGCAGCACCTCCTCCTGTGCAGCGGGCCCCGTCGACTCCGGCGGGCAGTCCCACTCGCGGCCTCCGGCGACCGGCCTCAACTGCACGTTCCCGCCCACGTGTCCCATCACCTCGCCGATCCGCCCGTCCCGTACGTCCACGGCGTGCGCCCCGACCGGCGGCCGTTCGCCGCGCAGCACGGACGCCAGCTTCTCGGCGGTACGTACGTTGCAACGCCCCAGCGTCACCAACGCGAACGGTTCCTCACTCACACCGGTCACCGGGTCCACCCCCAGGGACGGCAGGGCGACACCCACACCAGTGAGCGCGTCCCGCAGCAGAACGACGACTTCTTCCGTCGACCGCAGCATTCCTTCACCTCCACGCAGAGTTCGCTGTTCGCAACACAGCGTGGCCTCTACGTGTCTAACCTGGCCATACGCGAAGTCCCAACAAACTCGGCTGTTAGGGCAGGGAGTTGCTGTGGCAGGACAGAAGGACCTCGACCCGTCGTCGTCACCACGAGCCCTGCTCGGCGCCGAACTCCGCCACGCCCGCGAGAAGGCAGGCCTCAGTCAGGAGGAGTTGGGGCAACGGTTGTTCGTGAGCGGTTCGTTCATCGGCCAGTTGGAGGCGGGCACGCGGCGGATGCTGCCGGAGTACGCGCGGATGCTGGACGTCGAGTTGGGGACGGGGGACTTCTTCACGCGGAACTGTGGAGCGGCGGCGAAGTCCCAATATCCGGAGCACTTTGCGGAGGCAGCGGATGCGGAGGCCCGAGCAACGGCGATCAGGCAGTACGCGTCGATGTTGATCCCGGGGCTACTTCAGACACCCGCGTACGCGAGGGCCGTCTGCCGGGCCTACCAGCCGACTGCAACCGACGAGGAGATCGACACGTTGGTGGAACAGCGGATGACGCGGGCCCACATCCTCGACGACCCAACAAGGCCCTTGTTGTGGGCGGTGATTGACGAATCCGCGCTGCGTCGGGTGACGGGTGGGCCCGAGGTCATGGCGGAGAACCTGCGCCACATCGCCGAACTTGCCCGCCGGAGCCGGGTCATCGTGCAGGTACTGCCGTTCGATGCAGGAGCGCACCCCGCGATGCAGGGCTGCATCAAGCTGATGGACTTCGCCGGTGCCCCTCCGCTGATCTACCTGGAAGGCGTAGGCACAGGCCAGTTGGACGACGACCCCAGCGTCGTCGCGGAGTACAGGCTCTACTACGAGTTCCTCTCAGCCTGTGCCCTCGCACCAGAGAAGTCTCTGGTCTTGATCGAGAGGATGGCGCAGGATTACGCCCATGAGGAACTTTCGTGACTGCGACCTGAGCTCTGTTACCTGGCACAAGTCGAGCTACAGCGGCGGCAGCGGAGACAACTGCCTGGAAGTCGCCCGCTGGCGCAAGTCGACGTATAGCGGCGGCAGCGGCGACGACTGCCTCGAAGTCGCCGACGGCCACCCCGCCCTCGTCCCCGTCCGCGACTCCAAGAACCCCCTCGGCCCGAAACTCGTCTTCCGGGCCGAGGCGTGGGCCACGTTCGTAGAAGACCTCAAGCACGTCTGACCTCGGCACATCACTCCATGCGGTGACCTTTTCCCAATACCACGAGTATGCTGTTGTCGACATACTACGGTCCGCCGCATGGACAACCTGTACGTGATCGAGCTGGAGCCAGAGGTGCGGTCCTGGCTGGAACTCCTGCCCGACAACCACCACCGCAAAGTGGAGGAGTACGCCGAACTGTTGGCCGCTTCGGGGACACAGACCCCCATGCCCTTCGCCCGCCCGCTCGAAGGGGGCGTCTACGAACTGCGCCCCACACTCGGCGGTGTGGACACCCGGATCACCTACTGGTTCGCACCGGATCGCCGCATCGTGCTCCTCACGGTCTTCCGCAAGACCCGTATGCATGAGGCGGCGCAGGTCGCGCGAGCAGTCGCCGCCCGCAAGGTGTGCGCCGCCGAGCACGGGCCCGCTCACACCACCTACAGTCGCGGCGAAAAAGGAGACACGCGATGAGCCACACCCGCTGGAAGCTGGCCCGGGAAAAGAGGCTGGCCGAGGAGTGCGCCGAATCCCCCGAGGTCGCTGCCGAGCGTGCGGAGATCCGGCTGGCCATGGCTTTCGCCAAGGCCGTGTACGACCGCCGCGTGGAGCTGGGGCTGACGCAGACGCAGCTCGCGGAGCGGGCCGGGCTCACCCAAGCGAAGATCTCCCGCGTCGAAGGTGCCGACACCGTGCCGACCCTCCCCCTGCTGCGGCGCCTGACCCTGGCCTTGAACGCTTCCCTGAACATCGCGCTGGACGACGACCACGAGGAAGTCACGTTCACCGCCCACCCGGCGGCCTGAGGGACGGCGGGGGTCGGCCCTTCCGCGGGGCCATCAGCCCGCGGCAAACCCGACTATCGTCGGCAGGACCATGAACCACGCCCAGCAGACCGCCCTAGGTCGCGCCCTCCGGCTCCTCGGCGAGCACGGTGAGGCGCTGACGTCCGACACCCCCGACGCCCGCCTGCACGAGGTCAAGGCGGATATCAAGCGCGCCCTGGACCTGCTGGACGACACCGTCAGCGGCGGCGCGCCGACCACGCGCTGCCCGGAGCACCCCAACGGCCCGGTCGACGCCGACGCCCCGGACCTGTGCCTGCTCTGCGAGACCCGGCGCCGCGCGGCCCGCCGCTCCGAGATCAACGGCCCCGACGTGCGCAGGCCGGCCGACACCACACCGTCGCGCTACGGCGTGCGCGAGGACCGCCCGCAGGCGCAGCAGCGCTGGCTGCCCGAGCTGTGGAACGGTCAGGCCTGGCAGCTGTGCGGCACCCCGCGCCGCGACCGCCACGAGGCCGAGCTGTATCTCGCGGCCCAGCGTCGCGGCTCGCGCGCCGCGATGGCGTACCGGCTGGTGCACGAGTTCACGGACTACGAGGTGCTGCGCGTGTGGGGCACACCGGTGCACGTCGACATCGAGCCGCTGGGCAACCTTTGAGCACGTTCAAGGGCTTGAACTGGTGGCAGCGGGTGGTGTTCGTCACATGTCTGTGCGCGCTCGCGCTGCCGCTGTGGTTCGCCGCGAGGAACGTCCACCGCTTCGTCGACGGCGACCGGACGATCACCGAGGGATACGTCCACTGCGAGTCGAACGACCACTGCAAGGGCGCCTGGCGCCTGCCCGACGGACACCAAGGGCGGGGAAAAATAGCGGGGTTGGCCTTCGAGTACGACGAGGAACAGGTGACGGGCATACGGCTCTTCGCCGGCCGCGACTGGGCCGTGACCGAACGCTCCGACCTGGCGTACCACGCGGCCTACGAGTTCGCCGCCGCAGCGATCGGCGCGGCCCTGGTACTCACGGTGGCTTGGTTCAAGGCCAACTAACTCTCGCGCTCACTCTCACGTTCACTCTCGCGTTCGATGACCAACCGGGTCCGCTCCGCGTCCAGTTGGTACACCGTCTCGTGCGCCCGTGGATCGCGCGCGTGAAGGGTGTGGAACAACGGTCCGCTCACACCGCCCAGTTCGACCCGCGAGGCCGAGGCGCCACGCACCGCCCGCTCGGTGCCGTACGCGGTCGTCAGGTCGATGCGGTTGACGACACCCGGCGTGACCCACACCGGCGTCGCCTCCAGGAAGCCGAACAGCTGGAGGTGGAAGTGCCCGGTGAGGACGACTCGTACGTCACTCCCCCGGATCGCGTCCGCCAGCTCCCCGGGATTCCGCAGCCCGAAGGCCTGCTGGCTCGGTACGTCGAGGGCGATCGGCGGATGATGGAAGGCGAGGACGGTCCCGTTCCCGAACGGTGTGCTCAACTCCTCCTTCAGCCAGTCCAGTTGGGCCCCGCTCAGCCGCCCGTACACCTTCCCCGGCACCAGCGAGTCGAGCGTGATGAACCGATACCCGCCCACGTCACTCACGGCCGCGCACGCGAACTCCACGGGAAACACGGCGGACACGACCCGATCGGTGCCGTCCGCCGCCAGGTGCCCGCTCCCCAACACCTTGCCGAACGCCTCGCGTTCGTCGTGGTTCCCGGTCGTGTAGAAGACCGGCACTCCACCCATCGACCGCGCGAAGCCGCCCACCAGCTCCCGTACGGCCGAATACGCCTCCACCGCACCGTCGTTGGCGAGGTCCCCGGTGACGACGATCGCGTCCACACCGCGCTGGTGACGGAGTTCGGCGAGCATCAGCCGCAGCGAGTCGGTCGCGTTGACGCCGTTCCGGTTGGGGGCGTCGGTGCGCTCCAGGTGGGTGTCGGACAGATGGAGAATCCTCATGTTCCGGCACGCTAGCCCGAGCTGGAACCCTTACCAAGAGCCACGGCAGAGCGGAGAAGACATCGTGGGGTTCCCGAGAGACCCGGACACCGGCGCCATGTGGGCCGTACTGCTGGTGGCGGCAGGCCTGCCCACACTCCTGTACGCGGCCATCGCCCGGTTCACCGGACACGGGCGCAAAGGCGGCCCGGTCTGGCGTCCGTTGGACGACCGCCTCAACCTGGTCTGCGCCCTCCTCGCCGTCGTCGGCCACGCGGGCGCCTCGGTCGTGATCGAGAGCTGGGGGGACGTGTTCGGATTCACCCCGAGCGCGGTCATGAGCGGCAGCTTCTCCAGCGCCCTCGCCTACACCGCCGGCGGCGACCAGAAGGGCCGCGCCCTCCGCCCCATGCTCCTACTGCTGGCGCCGTACTCGATAGCCCTCGGCTTCTTCGCCCGCATCGCAGGCTGAGCGGCTGGCGAAATCAGCCCGTTGGGGGTCCCCCCTCTGGGGGAGTTTGAGGACGAGGCCCCTTCAGGGCCGATGGGGGTCTGGGGGCGCAGCCCCCAGTGACGGGACGGGAAGGGGCGGCGGGGGCGAAAAACCCTCAGCCGCACCCCCACCGACCGCACAACAAAACCCCAGCTCAACTCAGCTCAGCTCAGCGAGCGCAGCGCCGCCGCATCGTAAGGCGCCAACTCCTCCACCCGCCCCGCGAGAACCTTCGCCGCCCACTCCGGATCCTGAAGCAGCGCCCGCCCCACCGCGACCATGTCGAACTCGTCGCGCTCAAGGCTGTCGAGCAGATCGTCGATCCCCTTGACCGGCGCGCCCTCCCCACGGAACCCCTTGAGGAAGTCCCCGTCGAGGCCGACCGACCCAACCGTGATGGTCGGCTTGCCGGTGAGCTTCTTCGTCCAGCCCGCAAGGTTGAGTTCGGACCCGGTCTCCTCGAACTCGGGGAGCCAGTAACGGCGGGTGGACGCGTGGAAGACGTCGACACCGGCCGCGGCGATCGGCGTGAGGATCGCCTCCAGCTCCTCCGGAGTCTCGGCGAGCCGCGCACCGTAGACGTCCTGCTTCCACTGCGAGTAGCGGAAGATGATCGGGAACTCCGGCGAGACCGTCTCCCGTACGGCGGCCACGATCTCCGCCGCGAACTTGGTGCGGGCGACCGCGTCACCGCCGTAGGCGTCCGTACGGCGGTTGGTGCCCGCGTACAGGAACTGGTCGAGGAGATAGCCGTGCGCGCCGTGCAGTTCGACGCCGTCGAAGCCGATGCGCTCGGCGGCGGCCGCGGCCTCGGCGAAGGCGCCGATGACGTCGTCCAGGTCCCGCTGCGTCATGGCCGTACCGGTGACCTCGTCGCTGCCGATGCGCAGCCCGGACGGGCCGACCGCGGGGGCGTCGGCGTACGGCGGCTGGCCCTGCTCGCGGACCATGCCGATGTGCCACAGCTGCGGCACGATCGTGCCGCCCGCCGCGTGCACGCCCTCGGCGACCTTCGCCCAGCCCGCGAGCTGCTCCTCGCCGTGGAAGCGCGGGACGCGGTCGCTCTGCCCGGCCGAGTCGTGGCCGACGTACGTGCCCTCGGTGACGATGAGACCGACGCCCGCGGCGGCCCGGCGGGAGTAGTACCCGACCACGTCCTCACCGGGAATGCCGCCCGGCGAGAACTGCCGGGTCATCGGCGCCATCACGATCCGGTTCGGGACGGTCAGGCCGTTGAGGACGATCGGGCGGGCGAGCACTTCGGCCGCTCGGGAGGCGGGGGCGGTCGTAGACACGTGTGGGGGCTCCTCGGACTACAAGGCACTGGGTACCGGACGGTATGTGCGTATGCATCGATCATGCGTCAACGACAACCCCCGAGCCAAGCCCGTCATTCCACCCGCCGCACCCGACAGCCTGTGATCCCGGACACGCCCGAGGGCGGTACCCCCCGCCAGAAGCAGGAAGTACCGCCCTCGGTAAGACCGTTGATCAACCGGGAGGGGTCGATCAGAAGTCCATGTCACCGCCCGGCATGCCGCCGCCGGCCGGCGCGGACGCCTTCTCCGGCTTGTCGGCGATGACGGCCTCGGTGGTGAGGAAGAGCGCGGCGATGGAGGCCGCGTTCTGCAGCGCGGAGCGCGTGACCTTCGCCGGGTCGATGATGCCCTCGGCGATGAGGTCCACGTACTCGCCGGTCGCGGCGTTGAGGCCGTGACCCGGGGTGAGGTTGCGGACCTTCTCCACCACGACGCCGCCCTCAAGGCCGGCGTTGACGGCGATCTGCTTCAGCGGGGCCTCAAGGGCCAGCTTCACGATCGCGGCACCGGTGGCCTCGTCGCCTTCGAGCTCCAGCTTCTCGAAGACGTGACCCGCCTGGATGAGCGCGACGCCGCCACCGGCGACGATGCCCTCCTCGACGGCCGCCTTCGCGTTGCGAACGGCGTCCTCGATGCGGTGCTTGCGCTCCTTCAGCTCGACCTCGGTGGCCGCGCCCGCCTTGATGACGGCGACGCCACCCGCGAGCTTGGCCAGGCGCTCCTGGAGCTTCTCGCGGTCGTAGTCCGAGTCGCTGTTCTCGATCTCGGCGCGGATCTGGTTGACCCGGCCGGCGACCTGGTCGGCGGAGCCGGAGCCGTCGACGATGGTGGTCTCGTCCTTGGTGATGACGACCTTGCGGGCGCGGCCGAGGAGGTCCACGGTCGCGTTCTCCAGCTTGAGGCCGACCTCCTCGGAGATGACCTCGCCGCCCGTGAGGATCGCGATGTCGCCGAGCATGGCCTTGCGGCGGTCGCCGAAGCCCGGAGCCTTGACGGCGACGGACTTGAAGGTGCCGCGGATCTTGTTGACGACCAGCGTGGACAGGGCCTCGCCCTCGACGTCCTCGGCGATGATCAGCAGCGGCTTGCCCGACTGCATGACCTTCTCCAGGAGCGGGAGCAGGTCCTTGACGTTGGCGATCTTGGAGTTGGCGATCAGGATGTACGGGTCGTCGAGGACGGCCTCCATACGCTCCATGTCGGTCGCGAAGTACGCCGAGATGTAGCCCTTGTCGAAGCGCATGCCCTCGGTGAGCTCCAGCTCAAGACCGAAGGTCTGCGACTCCTCGACGGTGATGACGCCTTCCTTGCCGACCTTGTCCATCGCCTCGGCGATGAGCTCGCCGATCTGGGTGTCGGCGGCGGAGATGGAGGCCGTAGAAGCGATCTGCTCCTTGGTCTCCACGTCCTTGGCCTGCTCAAGGAGGGCACCGGAGACAGCCTCGACGGCCTTCTCGATACCGCGCTTGAGGGCCATCGGGTTGGCGCCCGCGGCTACGTTGCGGAGGCCTTCCTTGACGAGGGCCTGGGCGAGCACGGTCGCGGTGGTCGTACCGTCACCGGCGACGTCGTCCGTCTTCTTGGCGACTTCCTTGACCAGCTCGGCGCCGATCTTCTCGTACGGGTCCTCCAGCTCGATCTCCTTGGCGATGGAGACACCATCGTTGGTGATCGTGGGGGCGCCCCACTTCTTCTCAAGGACGACGTTGCGGCCCTTGGGGCCGAGGGTGACCTTGACGGCGTCGGCGAGCTGGTTCATGCCGCGCTCAAGGCCTCGCCGCGCCTCCTCGTCGAACGCGATGATCTTGGCCATGTGAAGTGGTCCTCCCGGACTGGGGTGGATTGCTCCGGACCGCGCTGGCGCCCGCGACGGACGGCTCGCCTGCCCTGTAGCTCCTTGCGCCACCTGGCCTGCGGGCCTCACCGACCCGATCCTTCGTTATCACTCTCACCTTCAGAGTGCTAACGCCAATGATTAGCACTCGGCATGGTCGAGTGCAAGCGGCTCCCGCGGACTGACCGGTACCCGGACGGTGGCTCCGGGCATGCCGAAGGGCCCGTACCCCAGGAGGTGACCCCCCAGGAGTACGAGCCCTTCGGTGAGGAACGAAGAACGTCGCTGCTGTTCGTCGGCGCGTGCTTCAGCTGGTCGCGAGCCGGACCATGTCCGCCTGCGGCCCCTTCTGACCCTGCGAGATCTCGAAATCGACCCGCTGACCCTCTTCCAGGGTGCGGTAGCCGTCCATTTGAATCGCGCTGTAGTGGACGAAAACATCCGCACCACCGTCGACCGCGATGAAGCCGTACCCCTTCTCCGCGTTGAACCATTTGACGGTGCCCTGAGCCATGCCTAACTCCCCTATTACTGGCCCTTGCACGGATCCACACTTCGCGGATCCGGGTCAGACCTCACCCCCCACAGGATTGGGGGCGTGCGCCGGAACGCGTCGACCGCGGCCGAATGTATCCGTCCAACTGCCGTCTGCAACAGGTCAATCCGACGAGAATTCCGGGCAGGACCGGTCGGGAATTTACGGAGAATTCGCCCGACTTCAGGGCAAGTCGGGCCGGATAAAGGGCACATAAGGCGCAAAATACCTGCACACTTTGGCTACTTCTCATCGCACGCGGAGCCGGTACTCATATGCGTTCGGCATGCCGAGTGGAGCGCGTTCCCCAACTGTACCCCGCTCAACCATAGAGAATTGCCCCCTCCGCTTCTCTCGCGGAGGGGGCAATTCGATGAACTCTCGGTAATCGGCATTACCTAGGGTAACGATCAGCCTCCGGCGACGGCCGGGATGATCGAGACGCCGGCGCCGTCCGGAGTCGCCGTCTCCAGCCCCTGCTCGAACCGCACGTCGTCGTCGTTGACGTACACGTTGACGAACCGACGCAGCTTCCCCTGGTCGTCGAGGACCCGGGCGGAGATCCCCGTGTGGTTCTTCTCCAGGTCGCTGATGACCTCGGCGAGGGTGGTGCCTTCGGCGGTCACTTCGGCCTGCCCGCCGGTGTAGGTGCGCAGGATGGTGGGGATGCGGACGGAAACGCTCATGCTCAGGACCTCCGGTCAGGTACGGCTTTGTCTTTTGGGGGCGCGGGCCGTCAGGACGCGAGCCCGGCTTCCCTGAACGACTCAAGGCTCGGGCGGATCGTCGCGGTCAGCCCGGTACCGGCAACCGCGTCCAGCGTCTTCAGACCGTCACCCGTGTTCAGCACGACAGTCGTCAGCGTCGGGTCCAGCAGACCGTTCTCGATCAGCTTCCTCGTCACGCCGACGGTCACCCCGCCCGCGGTCTCCGCGAAGATCCCCTCGGTCCGCGCCAGCAGCTTGATCGCGTCCACACACTGCTCGTCGGTGACGTCCTCCACCGCACCGCCCGTGCGACGCGCGATGTCGAGGACGTACGGCCCGTCCGCCGGGTTGCCGATGGCCAGGGACTTGGCGATGGTGTTCGGCTTCTGGGGGCGGACCACGTCGTGCCCGGCCTTGTAGGCCACGGACACCGGCGAGCAGCCCTCCGCCTGCGCGCCGAAGATCTTGTACGGCTTGTCCTCGACGAGACCGAGCTTGATCAGCTCCTGGAGACCCTTGTCGATCTTCGTGAGCTGCGAGCCGGAGGCGATCGGCACGACCAGCTGGTCCGGGAGCCGCCAGCCGAGCTGCTCGCAGATCTCGTACGCCAGGGTCTTGGAGCCCTCCGCGTAGTACGGCCGCAGGTTGACGTTGACGAAGCCCCAGCCCTCGCCGGCCGGGTCGCCGATCAGCTCGGAGCAGAAGCGGTTCACGTCGTCGTAGTTGCCCTCGATGCCGACCAGCTCGCCGCCGTAGACCGCGGCCATGACGACCTTGCCCTGCTCCAGGTCGTGCGGGATGAACACGCAGGAGCGGAAGCCGGCCCGGGCCGCGGCGGCGCCGACCGCGCCCGCGAGGTTGCCGGTGGAGGAGCAGGAGAGGGTGGTGAAGTCGAAGGCGCGCGCCGCCTCGATGGCCTGCGCCACGACCCGGTCCTTGAAGGAGTGCGTCGGGTTGCCGGAGTCGTCCTTCACGAACAACTTGCCCGCGTCCACGCCGAGTTCGCGGGCGAGGTTGTCGGCCTGGACGAGCTTGGTCCAGCCGGGGTTGATGTTCGGCTTGGTCGCCACGTCCGCGGGGACGGGCAGCAGGGGCGCGTAACGCCAGATGTTCGCGGGGCCCGCTTCGATCCGCTTGCGAAGCTCTTCGGTGTCGTAGGCCGAGAAGTCGTAGGCGATCTCCAGCGGGCCGAAACACTCCTCGCAGGCGAAGACCGGGCCGAGCGGGACGCGGTGGCCGCACTCGCGGCAGGAGAGCGCGGTGGCGGGGCCGAGATCAACGGCGTTCGCGGAAGTGGTGTTCGGGTCCGCGGCGGTCGTGTCCGTCTTCGCGGGGTTCGTGGTGCTTGCAACAGTCTGCGCAGCCATGGAGGCGAGGCCCTTTCCTCATCTTCCTCACGACGCGTTTCGCCATGAGACGGATTTGGCACCTTCCCAAGCCGGGAGCCTCGGCACATGTACGTGTACATGCGACAAGACCGGCTGGAGGGTTGCCGGGGCTTCAACGGGCCGTATCCCTCTGCCCCTCTGGATGAGCGGTGTTCAGTTGTGTATGCAATTGTCTCGCCGACGGCCCCCGACATGCGATGGTCATCAGCGTTGTTCAAGACTGTAACCGAAGGCCAGGACAGTTGAGTGAGCCGTCCGAACCGCGAGATGGATCACTTACTCACTGTCTGTGACCAGCCCTCGCCGAGAGAACGCAGAGGAGCCGCGCAACGTGCTGAAGGAAGTCGAGCACTGGCTGAGCACCCGCTCCTGGTCCCTGACCGATCGGCCGCTCCACAAGATCCTGGCCGCGAAGCACCGTACGGGCCAGTCGGTCTCCGTCGTGCTGCCCGCGCTCAACGAGGAAGCGACGGTCGGTGACATCGTCGCGATCATCCGTCACGACCTCATGCAGCAGGTCCCGCTCGTCGACGAGATCGTCGTAGTCGACTCCGGGTCTACCGACCGCACCTCCGAGGTGGCCGCCGCGGCGGGCGCCCGGGTCGTGCACCGGGACGACATCCTGCCCCGCATCCCCGCCGTGCCCGGCAAGGGCGAGGTGCTGTGGCGTTCGCTGCTGGTGACGAGCGGCGACATCGTCTGTTTCATCGACGCCGACCTGAAGGAGTTCTCCTCGGACTTCGTCACCGGGATCGTGGGGCCGCTGCTCACCGACCCCGGTGTCGACCTCGTCAAGGCGATGTACGACCGCCCGCTGGGCGGCGCGGCCGGACAGGGCGGCCGGGTCACCGAGCTGATGGCCCGCCCGCTGCTGAACATGCACTGGCCTCAACTGGCCGGATTCGTCCAGCCGTTGGGCGGCGAGTACGCGGCCCGCCGCTCGCTCCTTGAGCAGCTCCCGTTCCCCGTCGGCTACGGCGTCGAGCTGGGCATGCTCGTCGACGCGCTGCACCTGGTGGGCCTGGACGCGCTCGCCCAGGTGGACGTGGGTGTGCGCAAGCACCGGCACCAGGACGGGCAGGCGCTGGGGCGGATGGCCGCGCAGATCTACCGCACGGCCCAGCTGAGGCTGGCCCGCGGGCATCTGATCCGGCCGTCGCTGACCCAGTTCGAGCGGGGTCCGGACGGTTTCGAGCCGCGCACGTACTCCGTGGACACGGAGGAACGGCCGCCGATGGTGGACATCACCGAGTACCAGTCGCGCAAGGTGGCGTAGCCGGGGCGGTCATGGACGGCCGTATACGGACCCGTCCGGTCCGTTGTGACCCGTCCGTACGTTTGAGCGTTTCCGGGCCGGGCTAGGTTGTGCCGTATGGCTTCCACGTCGTCCCCCTCGTCCCCGTCCGGTGCTGCTCAGGTGCTCGTCGCGTCCAATCGCGGGCCGGTCTCGTACGAGGTGGGCGACGACGGTTCGCTGCGCGCCCGGCGCGGGGGCGGCGGGCTGGTGTCCGGTCTTTCGGCGATCGGGCCGGACGCGGGGGCGCTGTGGGTGTGCTCGGCGCTGTCGGAGGGCGACCGGGAGGCGGTACGGCGCGGGGTCGGCGAGGACGGTGTGCGGATGCTCGCCATTCCGGCCGACGTGCACGCCGACGCGTACAACGGCATCGCCAACTCCGTGCTGTGGTTCGTCCACCACATGCTGTACCAGACCCCGCTGGAGCCGGTCTTCGACGCGGAGTTCCGGCGCCAGTGGGCGTCGTACGAGACGTACAACCGGGCGTTCGCCGAGGCGCTGGCCCAGGAGGCGGCCGAGGGCGCGGCGGTGCTGGTGCAGGACTACCACCTGTGTCTGGTGCCGGGGATGCTGCGGGAGCTGCGGCCGGATCTCAGGATCGGGCACTTCTCGCACACGCCGTGGGCTCCGTACGAGTACTTCGCGATGCTTCCGGACGACATCCGGGTGCGGTTGATGGAGGGGCTGCTCGGGGCGGACCGGCTGGGGTTCCTGACCTGGCCATGGGCGACGGCGTTCGAGACCTGCGTGCAGGGGCTCGATCCCTATCGGTGGCTCCCTCTGTGGCCGACGGGTTCTCCCCGTGGCGTCGAGCACGTGCGGCGCGATCCGGACACCGGCCGCGAGCGGATCACCCGCAAGACAATCATCGGCGTCCACAGTCTCGGTGCCGACGCCGAGTTCCTGCACTCCCGTTCCCACGAGGCGGACGTCGAGGAGCGCATGGCCGCCCTGCGCGAGGAGATCGGCGAAGGCCGCAAGACCATCGTCCGCGTCGACCGCACCGAGCTGTCGAAGAACATCGTGCGCGGGCTGCTGGCGTACCGGCAGTTGCTCGACGACCACCCCGAGTGGCGGGAGCGGGTCGTGCACGTCGCCTTCGCCTACCCGTCCCGACAGGACCTCGCCGTGTACCGGGACTACACCGCCGAGGTGCAGCGCCTCGCGGACGAGATCAACTCGCGGTACGGGACGCCCGGTTGGACCCCGGTGGTACTCCACGTCAAGGACGACTTCGCCCGCTCCCTGGCCGCGTACCGCCTCGCCGACGTGGCCCTCGTCAACCCCATCCGGGACGGCATGAACCTCGTCGCCAAGGAGGTCCCGGTCGTCTCCGACGAGGGCTGCGCACTGGTCCTTTCCCGGGAGGCAGGCGCGTTCCAGGAGTTGGGCAAGGACGCGATCGCCATCAACCCGTACGACGTGATCGCTACGGCCGGCGCCCTCCACGAGGCCCTGACCATGCCGACCGAGGAACGCGCCGAGCGGACAAAGAGGTTGGCCGCGGCGGCCACGGCCCTCCCCCCGGCCCAGTGGTTCCTGGACCAGCTGAACGCCCTGCGCGATCAGGCGAGTTGAGCCGTCGGCGTCGACAGCAGGGCTACGATCCCGCCGGGCCACGTCCGCCACGTCGTCGCGGCGGGCCCGGCACGTCGCTGCCGGCGCGGGGCTGCCGGCGCGGGGCTGCCGGCGCGAGGTGCGGGGCCGGAAACCCTGCCCGACCCCCTCCGTCAACACCCGCCCCGATCAGCCCAGTTGAGCGGCGAGAGCCGACAGCAGGCCCACCACCCCCGCCGCGCCGTCCACCACCAGGTCCGCCCGCTCCCGCAGTTCCGTGACCTCGTCGTTGCCGCTGCACACGAGGAGGCCGGGGAGGCCGTCGGAGCGGAGTTTCTCCACGGCGGCGAAGGCGGGGAGGTCGCCGAGGTCGTCGCCGGCGTAGAGGACGGACTCGGCGTTCGTCTCGCGGAGGTAGTCGGCCAGCGCCACGCCCTTGTCCATGCCCGGTGGGCGCAACTCCAGGACCAGGCGGCCCGGTTCGACGATCAGGCCGTGCCGGGTGGCGAGGTCGGTGAGGGGGGCGCGGAGGGCCTCGAAGGCGGCCTGGGGGTCCGTGGCGCGGCGGGTGTGGACGGCGAGGGCGCGGCCCTTCTCCTCGATCCAGGTGCCCTGCCAGGCGCCGAACCGGTCGAGAAAGCCCGGGAGTTCGGCGCGGACGGCGGCCACACCCGGGTGCTGGGCGGGGGCGCTGACGGTGCTGGTGACCGCGTCCCAGCGTTCCGTGCCGTAGTGGCCGAGGACGACCAGGTGTTCCAGGCCCGGTACGCCCGCGAAGCCGCCGTTGCGCACCGCCACGCCCGCCGGGCGGCCGGTGATCACGGCGACGGAGGCGACCTTCGGGGCGAGGGCGGCCAGCGCGGGCACCGCGCCCGGGTGCGCGCGGGCCTGCTCGGGGTCCGCGACGATCGGTGCGAGCGTGCCGTCGAAGTCGAGCCCGATCACCGCGGCGGAGGGGCGCGCGAGAATCGCTTCCAGGCCCTCACGCCCCGCACCGGTACGAGGGATCGGCAGTACGTCCGTCGGCGGTACATCCGGGGAATGGACGGGATCGGTGGAGTCCTTAGGGCTGCCCATACGACGACCCTATCCGCGCGGAGCCGACCGCACCCCTCGCCCATCACCCCTCGGCCGGACCCTCACCGTTCCGAACGCCGCGTCTCACGGACCCGTCTCAGCCTGTTCACCGTGACCGGGTCGTGGGCGAGCGCCCGCTCGTCGTCCAGCAGGGCGTTGAGCAGCTGGTAGTAGCGCACGGGGGCCAGGCCCAGCTCCTCCCGGATCGCGCGCTCCTTCGCGCCGGGGCCCGGGAAGCCGCGGCGCTCCAGCGCGAGGATGTCCTGTTCCCTCCGGTGGAGGGGAGGAAGCCGCGAGGGGCGGTCCGGGGGGCGGTCCTTGTCCATGCCCTGCACCGTAACCCCCACCACTGACAGCGGCCCCGGCCCCCACCCCGGCCTCCTACTTGCCGCTCTCCGCCAGCGTCGCCGCCGCTTGCAGCTGCCCCAGCACCGCGCCCGGGCTGCCGTTCGCGGTGACCGCCTGCCCTATGCGCTTCTTGATGTCGGCGCTGACCGTGGCCCAGGAGGTGTTGCCGACCGGGTAGAGCGTGGAGAGGGGGAGTTCCTCCAGGAAGGGGCGGAGGTCCTGGTCCTGCTTCGACGCCTCCATCACCTTGGACGCGGAGTTGGTCACCGGCAGCAGGTCGTACGCGCGGGAGAAGGCGAGGACGTTCTTCTCGCTGTAGACGTAGTCGAGGAAGTCGCCGATCTGGTCGCGGTGGCCGTTCTGCTTGAACGCGGCCATCCAGTCGGCGACGCCCATCGTGGTCTTGGCCTTGCCGGTGCGCCCCGGCATCGCGACCGTGCCGAACTCGACGCCCTTCTTGGCCGCCTGCTGGATGAGGGTCGGGTGGCCGTTGAGCATGCCTACGTCACCGTCGGCGAAGGCGGCGAACGCGTCCGCGCGGTTGAGTTCGGCGGGTGCGACGGGTCCGGTCAGGCCCTTGCCGACGAGTTTGTCGCGCAGCCAGGTGAAGGTGGAGATGTTCTCCGCGGAGTCGAGGGTGTAGGTGCTGCCGAGGTCGTCGGTGTAGCCGCCGCCCCCGCCGAGCAGCCACTGCATGGTCTCGGCCTGCGCCTCCTCGGAACCGAGCGGCAGCGCGAACGGGTACTTCACGCCCCGCTCCTTCAACGCCTCGGCGTCGGCGGCCAGTTCGCTCCAGTCCTTGGGCGGGGTCAGTCCGGCCTCGGCGAAGAGGGTCTTGTTGTAGAAGAGGACGCGCGTGGACGCGGCGAACGGAATGCCGTACTGGATGTGGTCGACCTCCCCCGCGTCCGCGAGCGGTTCCAGGAAGTCGGCTTCTACGGGGATGGAGAGCAGGTCGGCGGTGGAGTACAGCCTGCCCTCGTCGGCGTAGTCGGCGTACGCGCCGATCTGTGCCATGTCCGGGGCCTTCCCCGCGTCGACCATCGCCTTGACCTTGGCGTCGACCTCGTTCCACGAGTACACGCTGACGTCGACCTTCACGCCGGGGTGCTTCGCCTCGTACGCCTTGACGAGCGCGTCCCAGTACTTCCGCGAACTGTTGGACGCGGAGTCGCCGTAGTCGGCGGCGACGAGTCTCAGGGTGACATCACCGGAGTCCCCGCCGAGGCCGCAGCCACCGAGGACCGCCGTCATGCCCAGTACGGACATCGCCGCGATCATTCCTGTCCTGCGCCGCTGCACTGCTGACTCCCCAAAGCTTTGCTGTCGTGACGTTCGCTCCGCGAACCCATAAGGTCTACACCACGTAAGTGGACTAGACCTCTCGCGGGTAGACGGGCCACACTGTCCCCCGTGAGACATGTCATCGCCCTCGACGTGGGCGGCACCGGGATGAAAGCCGCCCTCGTGGGCGCCGACGGCGAGCTGCTGCACCGGGCCCGCCGGGCGACCGGCCGCGAGCGCGGACCGGACGCGGTCGTCGAGCACATCCTCGGCTTCGCCGCCGAACTGCGCGCGTACGGCGAGGAGCGGTACGGCGAGCCCGCGTCCGCCGCCGGAGTCGCCGTCCCCGGCATCGTCGACGCCGAGCGGGGCATCGCCGCCTACTCGGCCAACCTCGGCTGGCGCGACGTACCCCTGCGCGACCTGCTGGCCGCCCGGCTCGGCGGTGTCCCGGTCGCCCTCGGCCACGACGTCCGCACCGGCGGCCTCGCCGAGGGCCGGATCGGCGCGGGCAAGGGCGCCGACCGCTTCCTGTTCGTGCCGCTGGGCACCGGCATAGCGGGCGCGATCGGCATCGACGGCCGGGTGGAGGCGGGCGCGCACGGCTTCGCGGGCGAGATCGGCCACATCGTCGTACGACCCGGCGGCGCCCCCTGCCCCTGCGGCCAGACCGGCTGCCTGGAGCGGTACGCGTCCGCGGCGGCGGTGACGGAGGCGTGGGCGGCCGTTTCCGGCGCCCCGGAGGCGGACGCGGCGGACTGCGCGAAGGCGGTCGCCTCCGGGGACCCCCGCGCGGAAAAGGTCTGGCAGGAAGCCGTCGACGCCCTCGCCGACGGCCTCGTCACCGCCCTCACCCTCCTGGACCCCCGCACGATCATCATCGGTGGCGGCCTGGCGGAGGCGGGAGAAACCTTGTTCACACCGCTGAGGGAGGCGGTCGAGGGCCGGATCACCTTCCAGAAACTCCCGACGATCGTCCCCGCGGCCCTGGGGGACACGGCCGGATGCCTCGGTGCCGGCCTCCTGGCCTGGGACCTCCTGACCACAACCGACCGCATGGAGGTAACCCCCTAATGGCAACCCACCCAGGGGCGCGGGGAACTGCGCGACCAGCCACAACGAGCCCGCACTCCGCGACGGTCAATGCGCCCCTCATCCTGTCCGGCGCCAACGTGGTCCTCCCGACAGGCATCGTGCGCGAAGGCCGCCTCGTCGTCGACGGCACCCGAATCGCCGGCGCCGCCCCCGACAACGCCCAGGTCCTCGACGTCACCGGCCACTGGCTGGTCCCCGGATTCGTCGACCTCCACAACCACGGCGGCGGCGGAGCCTCCTTCACCTCCGGCACCGTCGACGACGTCCTCAAGGGCATCCACACCCACCGCCTGCACGGCACCACCACCCTCGTCGCCTCCACCGTCACCGGCGAGATGGACTTCCTGACCCACCGCGCCGGCCTCCTCTCCGAACTGGCCGAGCAGGGCGACCTCGCCGGGATCCACTTCGAGGGCCCGTTCATCTCCCCGTGCCGCAAGGGCGCCCACTCCGAGGCCCTGCTGCGCGAGCCCGACCCCGCGGACGTGCGCAAGCTGGTCGACGCGGCGCGCGGCAGCGCCAGGATGGTCACCCTCGCGACCGAACTCCCGGGCGGCCTCGACTCCGTACGGCTGCTCGTCGAGCACGGCGTCATCGCGGCGATCGGGCACACGGACGCGTCGTACGAGCAGACGGTGGAGGCGATCGACGCGGGCGCGACGGTCGCCACGCATCTGTTCAACGCGATGCCGCCGCTCGGTCACCGCGAGCCCGGTCCGATCGCGGCGCTCCTCGAAGACGAGCGCGTCACCGTCGAGTTGATCAACGACGGTACGCATCTCCACCCGGCGGCCCTGGAGTTGGCGTTCCATCACGCGCGCGCGGGCCGGGTGGCGTTCATCACGGACGCGATGGACGCGGCGGGCTTCGGCGACGGCCGGTACATGCTCGGCCCGTTGGAGGTCGAGGTGAGCGAGGGTGTGGCGCGACTGGTGGAGGGCGGTTCGATCGCCGGGTCGACGCTGACCCTGGACCGGGCCTTCAAGCGTGCGGTGACGGTCGACCGGCTGCCGGTCGAGGACGTGGTCGCCGCGATCTCCGCCAACCCGGCGCGCCTGCTCGGGAGTTACGACGAGATCGGCTCGCTGGAGCCCGGCAAGTACGCCGACCTGGTGCTGCTGGACTCCGACTTCGATCTCAAGGGCGTGATGCGGCGCGGCACTTGGGTGGTCGAGCCGCAACTGGGCTGATATGTGACGTGGTTGACGGCGGCGGTTGTCCCGGGGGACTGGGAGGACCGCCTCCCGTTTGACATCATCGAGCCTCCGGAGCAAGCGCGTTCACGCGAAAGTCGGGGGAGGTCGACGCGGGTGATTCTCACGGTCACACTCAACACCGCGCTCGACATCACCTACCGGGTACGGGAGTTGCGGCCGCACGGCACGCACCGCGTCTCCGAGGTGACCGAGCGGCCCGGCGGCAAGGGGCTGAACGTGGCCCGGGTGCTGGCCGCCCTCGGCCACGAGGTGACGGTGACCGGGTTCACGGGCGGCGCGACGGGGCGGGTCGTACAGGAGCAACTCGCGGGTACGCCAGGTGTGTTGGACGCGCTGGTCCCGGTCGCCGGGGCCACCCGCCGTACGACGGCGATCGTGGACGAGCTGACTGGTGACACGACTCAACTCAACGAGCCCGGCCCGACGGTCACTTCGGCGGAGTGGTCGGCGTTCCAGGAGGCGTACGAGGGCCTGTTGGGCGGTGGAGTGTCGGCGGTGGCGCTGTGCGGGAGTCTGCCGCCGGGGGTGCCGGTGGGCGCGTATGCCGGGCTGGTCCGCACGGCACGGGCGGCCGGAGTGCCCGTGTTGCTGGACACCAGCGGTGAACCGCTCCGTCGCGGAGTCGCCGCCCGCCCCGACATCGTCAAGCCCAACGCCGACGAACTGGCCGAACTCACCGGCTCCCACGACCCGTTGCGGGCCACGCGGGACGCGCGACGCCGGGGTGCCCGTACGGTCGTCGCCTCGCTGGGTGCCCGGGGTCTGCTGGCGGCGACCCCGGAGGGCGACTGGCACGCGGCGCCTCCGGCACGGGTGCACGGCAATCCGACCGGCGCGGGCGACTCGGTGGTCGCGGGCCTGCTGTCGGGACTGGTCGAACGCCTGCCCTGGCCGGACCGGCTGGCA
The DNA here is from genome assembly GCF_053891435.1 of Streptomyces sp. NPDC002276. NCBI lineage: Bacteria > Bacillati > Actinomycetota > Actinomycetes > Kitasatosporales > Streptomycetaceae > Streptomyces > Streptomyces sp. NPDC002276. The sequence goes on from NZ_JBSFCQ010000032.1 coordinate 49,218, forward strand.
CGGGCCGTGGCCCTGTCGGCGGCGACCGTACTGGCGCCGGTGGCGGGCGAGTTCGACCGCCCGGCGTACGAGGAGTTGCTGGGGAGGGTCGCGGTGACGGGGGACGCCGACGCGGCCTAGGTCAGCCGTTCACCAGGTACAGCTGGTCGAAGTTGACGTCGCACTGGTCGCCCTGCTCGCAGGAGATCTTGATGCTGTTGGTGCCCTTGTTGAGCTGGACGGACGCCCAGGTCTCCGTCCAGCCCTTCTCGTAGTCGCCCTCGGCGGCCTTCGCGAAGTTGCCCAGGTTCAGCGGGCGGGACTGGGCCGTGCCGTTGACCGTGAGGGTGGCGGTGGCGTCCTTGCCGGGTACGCCGTAGTTGACGTACAGGCGGTAACCGCCGCTCTTCGTGATGCCGCTCACGTTCCATGTCAGGGTCGCGCCGACCGCGTTGAAGCCGGACACATAGACACCGCCGTCGGCTTCGGCGCCGTCGACGTCGGATGCCGTGGTGGCGCCGCCGCCCAGCAGAAGGACCTTGGCGTCGACCTTCGGCAGTTCCGCCGCGCTCGACGCGCTGTTGCTCGGCGACGGGCTCGACGAGGCGCTCGTCGAAGCCGAAGGCGTCGACCCCGCCTGGTCGCCCGTCTTGGTGTCGTCGTTGCCGTTCATCATCGCCACGCTGATGCCGATGACCACCGCGGCGACGACCGCGATCGCGCCGATCAGCAGGCCCTTGGTGTTGGGGCCGCGGCCCCGGCCGCCGCCCCGGCCGCCGTCGTAGGACGGGGGCTGCTGGGTCGGCGGGGCGCCGAAGGACTCGGGGGCCTGGTAGTGCGCGTTCGGCTGGGCACCGTAGGCCTGCTGCTGCGGGACGGTCTGGCCGTACGGCTGCTGCTGGTACTGGGCGGTGGGGGCGGCGGGCTGGCCGCCGTACTGGCGCTCACCGACCGCGCGCACCCGGTTGACGGAGCCCGGGTAGCCGTAACCGCCGCCGGACGGCGGCTGGGCTCCGGCGGCCTGGCCGTCCTCGTACAGGTAGCCGAACGGGTCGTCGTCCTCGGGCGTGCTCGCGCCGTTGTTGCCGGGCGTCATCCCTAGGTACTCCTCAACAGGTGCGGGTGCGGTACGTCAGCTTCAGACGCGTCTTCGATTACGTCTTCGATCGCGTCTTCGATACGTCTGGAGAACTGCGAGCCTACCCGCTCCGCGTAGTCCAAACGGGTGACTCGGACGGCATCACAACGCTGACCTGGAGATCATCCCGCGCGTCTGTGCTGTTTGGGACGAGATCGTTTCTCGATGTACATCCGTTCGTCGGCGGACTTCAACACCTCGTCCGCCGTCATGCCGCAGTGCGCCCACCCGATGCCGAAACTGGCCCCGACCCGCATGGCCCGGCCGTCGACCCGGATGGGCTGGATGATCTCGTTCCGCAGGCGTACGGCGAGGTCGGCGGCGTCGGCCTTGCCGAGGCCGTCGGCGAGGACCACGAACTCGTCGCCGCCGAGCCGGGCCACCGTGTCGCCGTCACGCACGGCCCGGCCGAGCCGCCGGGCGACCTCGATGAGGACCGCGTCGCCCGCGTTGTGCCCGAACCGGTCGTTGATCGACTTGAAGCCGTCGAGGTCGCAGAAGAGGACCGCGAGCCCCTTGGTGCCGTCGTCGCGCTCGCCCTCGGGGGCGATGGTGTGGACGTGGTGGTCGTAGGCGCCCAGGAGGTCGGCGCCCGGGGGATAGTCGAAGCCGTGGCCGTTCGCGTCGTAGGCCGGATGTCCGTACGCGGCGTCGATCGACTCGACCTCGCCGGGGAACGCGGACTGCGGGCGCTGGCAGAGGCGCGAGGAGAGGCGGGTGCGCAGCTCGGCCGAGTTCGGCAGGCCGGTGAGCGCGTCGTGCGCGGCGCGGTGGGCGAGTTGCAGCTCGCGGCGCTTGCGGTCCTCTATGTCCTCGACGTGGGAGAGGAGGAAGCGCGGCCCGTCGGCGGCGTCGGCGACGACGGAGTTGCGGAGCGAGACCCAGACGTAGGTGCCGTCCCGGCGGCCCAGGCGGAGTTCCGCGCGGCCGCCCTCCGCCGAGGTTCTCAGCAGGGTGCCTATGTCCTCGGGGTGGACGAGGTCCGAGAAGGAGTAGCGGCGCATCGCGGAGGCGGGGCGGCCCAGGAGGCGGCACAGGGCGTCGTTGCTGCGGAGTATTCGGCCGTGCTGGTCGCCGCCCATCTCGGCTATCGCCATGCCGGAGGGGGCGTACTCGAAGGCCTGCCGGAAGCTCTCCTCGCTTGCGCGCAGGGCCTGTTGCTCGCGTTCGAGTCTGACAAGTGCGCGTTGCATATTCGCACGTAGACGCGCGTTGCTGATCGCGATGGCGGCCTGGAAGGCGTACATCTGGAGCGCTTCGCGCCCCCATGCGCCGGGCCGGCGGCCGTTGCGCGGGCGGTCCACGGACAGGACGCCGATCAGTTCGCCGCACGAGCCGCCGGAGACGCCGGGCGTGTACATGGGCGCGAACAGCCGGTCGGAGGGGTGCCACTCGTCCTCGAAGCGGGGCGCGGGGCCGTCGGTGTACCACTGCGGTACGTCGTCCTCGTCGAGGACCCAGCCCTCGGTGTGCGGTATGAACCGCAGGTCGCCCCAGTCCTCGCCCATGCCGAGTCGGCGCTCCCAGGAGGCGCGGGAGCCGACGCGGCCGGTGATGAGCGCCTCGGCGGCGGAGTTCCCGGAGAACGCGGCGACCACGAGGTCGCCGTCGGGGCGCACGAGGTTGACGCACGCCAGCTCGTACCCGAGGCCGTTGACCACGCCGTCGGCGACGGTTTGCAGGGTGTCCGCCAGGCTGCGGGCGGTGTTCATGTCCGCCATGACCGTATGCAGTTGCCGCAGGTTCTCAAGACGGACGTAGGGTTCCGACTCGGTCTCCATACTCGCCCTCCCCCCGAGACCTCGCAGCGAATCAAGGGTCTTCTTCCCCGCCACTGAATCACAGCGCGCTGCCCACTCGGTACACAGGGTCAACAATTACTACCCCTTGTGACTCAAGTCACAGCAGAAGATGAACAATTGAGTGGAGTTTCTGCATTTTCCCTGTGCGTTTACTGAACGCAAACTTTGTGGGTGTGTGGACATGATGCACGACGATGTTCCGTCGCGTGGGCCATTGGTCCTAGGACCCGTCCGGGACCGAAGTCCGATGCGCGGCGCGGCACTCGGAGATTAGCGTTCCCGGCGTGCTGAACACCGCGTCGATCACCGAGTCCCTCCCCTCCGGGCATGCTGTGGGGGTGAGCAACGACGAGTTCCGCGCCGCCCTCGCCCGGCTGGCCGCGGGCGTGGTCCTGGTGACCGCGCACGAGGAGCCGTACGACCCGGACGACCCGCACGCCCCGGTCGGCGAGGACGTCGGCATGACCGCGACCGCCTTCATGTCGGTGTCCCTGGACCCGCCGCTGGTCCTGGTCAGCCTCCGCAACGGCTCCCGCATGGACGACCTCCTCGACGAACAGCCCCTGTGGGCCGTCTCCGTCCTCGCCGAGAGCCAGCGCCACATCGCGGGCCGCTTCGCGATGAAGGGCCGCATCAGCGATCGTCTCCTCTTCGACGACATCCCCTACGTCCACGGCGCGGCATCCGGCGCGCCCCTGGTCCGCGGCGCCCTCGCCACCCTCGAATGCCGCACGGAGCAACGGGTGTCGGCCGGCGACCACACCCTCGTCATCGGCCGCGTACTGACGGCGGAGGCGACCGGCACGGACGGCGGCCCGCTGACCTACTTCCGGGGCAGGTACCGGCAGTTGGGGTGACCGTGAATCCGATCGCCCACCGGTGAGCGGTCCGCCTACCGTGCACCCATGACGACCATCACCACCGGGCCCGGGCCCGGTCCCCGCCTCGAAGAGATCACCCCGGCCAACTTCCAAGCAGCCGTGGGCATTCGGGTCCGCCCCGACCAGGAGTTCGCGGTCTCCCCCGTCGTGAAATCCCTCGCCGAGGCCTACGTCCACCCCGGCACCGCCTGGCCCCGCCTGATCGTCGACGAGGACCGACCCGTCGGCTTCCTCATGGCGTTCTTCGACATCGACTGGAACCTGGACGGCTCCGTCATCCGTTCCGGCCTGTGGCGCCTGAACATCGCGGCGGACCAACAGGGCCGCGGCTACGGCCGGTTTGCCGTGGAGTCCGTCGCCGCCGAGATCCGCCGCCGGGGCGGCAAGGAGCTCTACGTCACCTGGCACGAGGGCACGGCCGGACCGGCCGGGTTCTACGCGGGGCTGGGTTTCCGGCCCAACGGCGAGCTGAGCGAGGGCGAGACGGTCGGCGTGCTGGAACTGCCGTAGTCCCGAAAGGGATTACCCCCAGTCGCGCCCGGTCCGCCCCCGCTTGGTGTCGGAGCGGGCCTTCTTCTCGCGCAGTCGGCGCTCGTTGATGCCCCGGGGAATCCGGGTGGGCCTGCGCGGCTTCGGCGGCGGCGCGGTGGCCTCGGCGAGCAGCGCCGCGAGGCGTACGGCGGCGGTCTCGCGGTTGCGCCACTGGGAGCGGTGCTCGGAGGACCGTACGGTCACGACGCCGTCGACGAGCCGGGAGGCGAGGCGGTCCAGCGCGCGGGCCTTCCACACCTCGGGCAGGGCCTCGGTCTTCGCCAGGTCGAAGCGGAGTTCCACCTGGGAGTCGCTGGTGTTGACGTGCTGCCCGCCCGGCCCCGACGACCGCGAGAAACGCCACATGAGCTCGGCCTCGGGCAGGGAGACGGAGCCGCGGATGAGATAGGGACCGGACATGTCCCCCATGGTCCCCTGCCTGTCCGGTCCACGTCACGCCAATTACCCCAGACGTTCCGAAAGGCACGGGTAAAGAAAGTAAAGCCACGTGGAACCTTCGATACCCCTCTTGGCGTTCATACAGGTACCGGTAGCTTCGTCCTCAGTACGAAGCCCGCACCGCAACGAGGGAAGGACTCCCAACAATGGCTGTAAGCCTGTCCAAGGGTGGCAACGTCTCGCTCACCAAGGAGGCCCCGGGCCTGACCGCCGTCACCGTAGGCCTTGGCTGGGACGTCCGCACCACCACCGGCACGGACTTCGACCTCGACGCCTCGGCGATCGCGGTCAACCCCGAGGGCAAGGTCTACTCGGAGGGTCACTTCATCTTCTTCAACAACAAGTCGACCCCGGACCAGACCATCGTCCACACCGGCGACAACCGCACGGGCGAGGGCGCGGGCGACGACGAGGCGATCAACGTCAACCTGGCCGGCCTCCCGGCGGACATCGAGAAGATCGTCTTCCCGGTCTCGATCTACGACGCGGAGACCCGCTCGCAGAACTTCGGCCAGGTCCGCAACGCCTACATCCGCATCCTGAACCAGGCGGGCGGCGCCGAGATCGCCCGCTACGACCTCTCCGAGGACGCGGCGACGGAGACGGCCATGGTCTTCGGCGAGCTGTACCGCAACGGCGCGGAGTGGAAGTTCCGCGCGGTGGGCCAGGGTTACGCCTCGGGCCTGGTCGGCATCGCCCAGGACTTCGGCGTCAACGTCTGACGGACGACCCGCCCGCAGTGCGCCTCACCTGTGCGAGGCCCCTGGCCGCATGATCGCGGCCGGGGGCCTCGGGCACAGGGAATGGGGTTTCCGGGGGTCCACAGGGGTGTCTCAGTCCCGTGTGGCAGTGTGCCGGGGTCAGCAGCGGCTGGACCCTGGAAGGACAGAGCACCCATGTCGTTCGGACCGCCCTCCGCCGGTTTCGGGCCTCCCCCGCCCGCCGGTCCGCCCGCCTGGACCCCGCCGACCGAGACCGAGCGGGACCTCGCCGAGGCCAGGGCGCGCGGCGACTGGCCCGCGTACTACGACGTACTCGCCCGGACCCACCTCTACTACGAGATGTCCCGCGAGGCCTACGACGCCCAACCCGACCGTGTGCACCGCGTGTTCATCCGCGACGTCCGACGCGGCACCAGGCACTGGGAACTGTTCACCGACGGCATGCTCCCCGCACCGCGCCCCGACATGGTCTACTCGCGCGCCTCACTGCGCTGGATAGCCGGCGCCTGGACCCCGCAGTGCCCGCCCACCCTCGTCATCAACCCCGGCACCCCCTGCGAACTCCCCCTCCCCTACGGCCCCCCGGGCACGACGGACTGGTCACGCGCGGCCGAACACATCGGAACGCCTGTCAGTGGCATGCGCCTGCGCGCACTCCACGTCGGCGGCGCGCTGCACGGCCCCGTCGCCCACGGCCTGGCCTGCGGAGCCCTCCTCTGCGTCAGCAACGGCTCCCTGTGGAACGCGCCGGCCTGGCACGGCAGCGGCTACGACGGTGAGCGCCGGCGGCTGCGCGAATGGTGGGGCATCACCACCCGCGCCGAATGGCAGCGGCATCTGCGCAACCTGCTCGCCGCCGAAGCGTCCAGCTCCGTATGGGAGTTCGCGCTGAGTCTGCGCCGCACGATCGCCCGGGACTTCGGCGGCCACGTCGACACCGGCTACTGGCGGCAGGCCGTCGCCACCGTCATCCGCGCCGACTCCGAGGGCTCCACGGTCATCACGGAGGACGGCGTGACGAAGACCGACCCCCGCCCCGCCTCCGAGACCGAGGCCCGTATCGAGGGCGTCCAACGCCTCATCGGCCGTATCACCCGCTACGAGGCCCGGATGCGGGCCGACGGCATCCTCGACGAGAACCGCCATGTCACCTCCGTCGAGGCCTGGGACCTGGGCCGCGCCTCGAAGATGGCCCGCTGGGGCCTCGGCGCCCGCTTCTGCACCCTGCCGGAGACCGAGTCGGCCCTGACCCGCGCGGGCCGCGCCGCCGCCCTCGCCTACCGCTCCTGGCCGGACTTCTCGGCCGGCTACATCCTGGGCCGCTGCCTCCACTTCGACGAGGAGGAGTTCGGCCCCTGGTACCAGGACATGGTCACCGCGCACCGGATCCTGACGTCCGATCCGGGGAGCCCTTGGCTGAACATCCCGTTCCGGTAAGGGTGGTTGGGCCGACTCGCGGCGGGTGGTCAGCGCAGGTCGGCCACGGTTCCGTCTCGCACGTCTCTCGTATCTCGCACGTCTCTCGCGTCTTTCTCGTCTCTCGCGTCGAGGGTGCGCCGTGCCTCCGCCGCGCGGGCCGTGCGCACGAACGCGGTGACGGCCGGGCGGGACGCGCCCTCGGGCCAGGCGAGCGCAAGGCGGGTGGGCGGGAGGTCGGTCACCGGTACCGCGCTCACCTCGGGTGAGATCCGTTCGGCGGCACCCGAGCCCACGACGGTGACCAGGCGGCCGAGTGCGACCCGGTCGATGATCTCGTCGAGGCCGACCGGTGGGCACTCGGGGGCGAAGTGCGGGTCCCGGCCCAGTTCCGCGACCGTCACCGCGGGGCGGCGGGCCACTGGATGGCCGCGCGGGACGAGGGCGAAGGGCGCCTCCTCGGTGAGGTCGGCGGTGCGCAGCCCGGTGAGATCGTCGCTGCCGACGCACAGCAGCGCGATGTCGGCCCTGCCGTCCCTGAGGGCGGCCGGGCGGTCATGGGTGAAGACGACGTCGTGGCCGCCGACCTCGGAGGAACGCAGCAGCTCGGCGATCAGCCCGGACGCGGTACCGGGCCGTACGGCCATCACCAGCCGGCCGGGCTGCCGCACCCGCCGCGTCCGCCGTACGGCCGCGTCGAGCGAGTCGAGCAGCCGTCGGCTCTCGTCCAGGAACACGGCACCAGCGTCGGTGAGCGCGACCCGGCGGCTGGTGCGCTCCAGCAGCCGTACCCCCATCCGGCGTTCCAGCCGGCTGATCGCGCGGGACAGCGGGGGCTGGGCCATGCCCAGGCGCTCGGCGGCGCGGCCGAAGTGCAGTTCCTCGGCGACCGCGACGAAATAGGCGAGTTCGCGGGTCTCCAGACGATCCATACCTCAAGGGTATCGACCCTTGCCGGAACCCTCATGGCTCCGCCCCGCTCCCGATGGTCGACTCGGAGGAGTGAGCGAGACCCCGCTTCGGACACATGAGAGGAACGTGCGAACCATGAGCGACGAGCGCGAGGTCCAGGAGGTCCTGGCCCGCTATGTCCGCGCCGCCGACCGGCGGGACGGCAAGAGCCAGGGCGCCCTGTTCACCGACGACGCGATCGTGGAGGTCCTCGTCAAGACCGGCCCCGACGCCTACGAGCGGATCGGTGAGCCGATCATCGGCGGTGCGGGGGTGGCGTACGCGGTCGACAACTTCATGGCACCGCACCCCGAGGGCGGCTCCAGTCACCACGTCACGGCGGACCACCTCATCGAGGTCGACGGCGAACGGGCCCACATGAACGCCCACTTCGTGGTCTTCGAGGTCCGCGCCCTCTCCCACCCGGCCGACGGCTGGCCCAAGGACACGTTCGGCGCCCAGGGCACCATCCGTCCCATCGAGTCCGGCTACTACGACACCGACCTGCGGCGCGTGGACGGCGAGTGGAGGATCGTCCACCACCGCGTCCTGCACGACATGCCGTATGCGGGGCTGGAGACCTGAGCGTTGAGGGCCGTCGTGTACTGAGGAATTCGGCGACGCGTACGACGAGGACGGCCGAGGCCTGCTCCTGCTCCTGCTCCTGCTCACCGGCCTCGCCCAGGACTGAGGTCACGGTCGGGGTCACGGTCACGGCGTCGGCCGACCTAGGACCCCAGCTTGGCGCAGTACTCCTCCTGCCACGCCTTGTCCTCCGCCGAATCGCCCGACGAACAGCCGCTCATCAGGACAGCCGTGGCGACAACGGCCGCCACTCGTAAGACCGTTCCGACCCCATAGCCGTGCCGCATGGACATGCCCTCCCCGTAGTTGCCGACACAGAGTACGGATCACGGGGGTGTCGCCTCGCGGCGGATCCGTACGGCACTAGCGTGCCCCCATGTTCCTCGAACCGCTCACGTCGACCGAGGCCGGTGCGCTGCCCGGTGAGCTGCTGACCGAACTCGCCGCCCTCTACGCCTCCCACCACGCGTTCCACGCCCTCAGCGGCGACTTCCCGGACCCGGAGGACATCCGGCCCGAGCAGGTGGCAACGGCGTTGGCCGACGAGCTGGCCGACCCGGAGGTGGAGGTACTGCTCGCGCGCAGTGCGGGGCGGCTCGTAGGGATCGCCATCACCCTCGGAACGCACCCCGACCCGGCCGACGAAGACCTCTGGATCGGCCTGCTGATGATCGACGCGACACAGCAACAGCAGGGCTACGGACGCCAGTTGGCGACCCTCGTCGAGGACCGCTTCCGCACGGCCGGCCGAACCGCCGTACGCCTGGCCGTCCTTGACAACAACCCCGAGGCCCTCGCCTTCTGGACCGCCCTCGGCTACGAGGTCATCGACCACCGCCCGGACCGCCAACTCGGCCGCCCCTGCACGGTATTGCGCAAGCAGCTCCGCACCACCCGCCGCTCCGCCCGCATCGCGGTACTGGACCCCACCGGCGCGGTCTTCCTCCTCCGCTACGACGACCACGACGCCCCCGAGACCGAGACCGGCGGCACCTTCTGGGCCCTCCCCGGCGGCGGCCTCGAAGCCGACGAGACCCCGCGCGAGGCCGCCCTGCGCGAACTCCAGGAGGAGACCGGCTGGACCGACCTGGAACCCGGCCCCCTCCTGTCCACCAGAGAGGTCGACCTCACCTTCGCCGGCACCCCGGTCCACCAGTACGAACGCATCTACGTCACCCAGGGCCCGCACCGCGAACCCACCGGCCCCCACCTCACCGCCGCCCACGCCCGGGACGGCATCCGGGCCTGGCGCTGGTGGACCAGGAAGGAACTCCACGACACGACGGAAACCGTGTGGCCCGCCGAACTCGCCGTACTCCTAGATGAGTTGGATGCGTTGGATGCGTTGGATGCGTTGAATGAGAAAGGCGCGCAGGACTGACACGGGCCGCGCTCCCTCCCGCCGATGTCAGCGGCCGTACGTCTCGCTGAAGCAGGTCAGTGAGCGGTCCCGGCGCCCCGGGTGGCGGCGGGACTCGGCCGGGTGGCCGAGCGGGACGAGCAGGGCGATGTGCAGGTCGTCCCGGCCGTCGATGCCGACGGCCTTCTTGACCGCGGCCTCGTCCCAGCCGTTCATCGGGCTGGTGGCCAGCCCCGCGGCCTCGGCGGCGACCATCAAGAAGGAAGCGGCGATCATGGCGTCCTTCACCGCGTACTCCCGCTCAAGACCGCGCTCGCGCAGGTCCTCGTGGAAGAGCCGCGCGTCCTCGGGCGAGGCGGCGGCGAACCGCTCGGACCACGCACCGCCCCGCCGTGCCGTCTCCCAGACGTCACCGCGGTCCTCGCGCCAGGCGCCGGACTCGGCGACGAACACCAGCGTCACCGGCGCCTCTTGAGGATGCGGCTGCCCCCCGGTTGCCTCGGCCAGGGCCCTGCGCCCCTCCTCACCGGTCACCACGACAACGGACCGGGCCTGGAGGTTGAAGCTGGACGGAGCCTCCAGAGCCAGCTCGACCAGTTCGCGCAACAGCGGGCCCGGCACGGGATCCGACCGGTCGAACTGGACCTCGACGCCATAGGCACCATCGGCCGCGTCCTGCGGCTTTCACGGCTGGTCAACACCCGGCTGAAGGAGTACTTCGCCCAGTACGACATGGAGACCTGGGAGTTCGACGTCCTCGTCACCCTGCGCCGCAGCGAACGGCCGCTCACGGCGAAGGCGTTGGCCTCCAGCGTCATGATCGGCTCGGCCGCCCTCACCAACCGCGTCGACCGGCTCGTCGCCCACGGCCTCGTCACCCGCGACTCGGTCCCCGGCGACCGCCCCAGCCTGCACATCGCGCTCACCGACGCCGGACGCGACCTGGTCGACCGCGTGGTGGAAGGCCACGTGGAGAACCAGATCCAGATCCTCTCGGCCCAGGAGAACACCGACCGCGACGAGCTGACCCGGATCCTGCGCACCCTGCTGATCTCCCTGGGAGACACCCGCTGAGCAGCCCAGGCCGACCCCTCAGGCGTGCGTCGGCTTCCCGTCCCCGTACAACCAGTCCCGCCAGATCCCCCCGAAGTCCTTCCCCGGCGCCATCCGCTCCACGTACGCCGTGAAGTCGGCGGTGTCCGCGTTGCCGTGACGGTGGGCGGCGGCCCAGCCCTGGACGATGTCGTAGAAGCGGGCGTCGCCGACCGTCTGCCGGATCTTGTGCAGGACCATCGCGCCACGCTCGTAGACGGGACTGTCGGAAATGTGCGCGGCGGAACTGGGCCGGGCAGGCGGAAAGGCCCAGACGGCCTCGCTCTCGGACGGGTCGTCGAAGTACGTCCCGTCGTAGAGCGCGTCGAACGTCTCCTGGGCGGTATCGCCGTCGTGGTCCTCGTCCCAGAGCCACTCCGCGTACGTGGCGAAGCCCTCGTTGAGCCACATGTCCCGCCAGCTCCTCGGCGTGACGGAGTCGCCGAACCACTGGTGGGCGAGTTCGTGGACGAGGAGGACGGTGTCGGGAGCGCCGGGAAAGAAGGGCCGGTTCTGCGTCTCCAACGCGTACCCCGCGTCACCCCGCCGGTCGACGATCGCACCGGTCGAGGAGAAGGGATACGGACCGAAGTTGTACTCCTCCCACTCCATGATCTCCGGGATCCGCGCCAGCGCCTTGCGGCTCGCGACCGCCTCCTGCGGATCAACCGCCGTGTACACGGGGAGGCCGTTCCCCGCCGTCGTACGGGTGATGTCGTAGTGGCCGATGGCGACCGTGGCGAGGTACGTCGCCATGGGCTGGGCGGTGCGCCAGCGGTAAGTAGTCCTCGTACCGGCGGCGTTCGTCGTCTCAGCCCTCAACTCCCCGTTGGAGACGGCCTGTAGACCCTTGGGCACGGTGATCGCGATGTCGTAAGTCGCCTTGTCGGAGGGATGGTCGTTTCCGGGGAACCACGCCATCGAGCCGACCGGCTCACCCAGCGCCACCGCACCGTCCGCCGTACGCAACCAGCCCTCCTTCGAACCGTCCGGATCGATGATCGCCCCCGGAGCACCGGAGTAGCGAACGGTCGTCTCGAACGTCCCGCCCTTGCGGAGGACGGAACGTGGACGGACCGTCAGCTCCTGTCCGCTCCGGCTCCAACGGGCGTTGCGTCCCCCCACCGTCAGCGACTCGACCGTCATGCCCTTGAAGTCCAGGTGAAAGGAGGAGAGTTCGGCGGTGGCCCGGGCCGTGATGGTCGCCGTACCGGTCAGAGCGTGGGAGTCGGGGGCGTAGGCGAGGGTCAGGTCGTAGTGGGTCACGTCGTAACCGCCGTTGCCCGCCTGCGGGAAGTACGGGTCGTGCAGGCCCGCACTGCCGGATGCGCCCCGGACACCCGCGCCCGCCCCCGACCCCGACCCCGTGCACGCGGTCGGGGCGAGGGCCAGCACGCAGGCGAGGGCCATGGGAACGAGCCGTACGGATCGGGGCACGTCCGCGATCCTATGAGTCCGGAACTCGTACGCTCGGCTCCATGCCCCGCTCCGCCAAGAAGCCCCGCCGACTAGTCGCCAACGGACGCACCTACCTCTGGAGCCTGCGCCACAGCCACAGCCACAGCCACACCGATACCGGCACCGGCACCGGCACCGGCACCGGCACCGGCAGTCAACCCGTGGGCTGCGTCCACACCCTCACCCTGCGTCCCCAGCCGACCGGCACCGGCGGCCCACTGCGCATCGTCTTCGCCGAGGGGCCGGGGCGGTACGTCCCGGGCGGCGCCCCCCTGGGCTCAGGGGACGTGGGGTACGTCCAGGGCATGTCCCTCAACCTGCACGAACCCGGCGCCGTCCGCGCCCTGCTCGACGCGGCGGCAGCCAAAGGGTGGCTACCGCGACCGGAAGAACCGCAGGCCACGGAGGTCGACGGCTGGTCCCTCCTGGAGGTGGCCGCCGCCGCACAGAACAAGGACGGGGACCGCGCCACCGGGCCAGTGTGAGTGATCGCTCCAGCTGCCGTCGGCCCTCCCCAACCGTGACACCATCACCTACGTGCTCGACATCGGCTACGCCCTCTCCAACCGCTTCCCGGACCCCCCGCAGACCGACTACCGGCGCGCCGACGTCCACGCGCTGCGGCACGACCTGTTCTGCGGTGACGTGTATCTCGCCGACACCAAGGCGGACCGCGAGGTGGCCACGGCCTGGGGCTGGGTACCGGTGCTCGACTTCGCGTGGGCGCTGTGCGACATCGTGGAGCGGATCGACCAGGATCCGGCGGGCTCACGGGCGTCCCGCCCGCAGCGGGCGGAGCTGGACTTCACCGAGTCCACGGACCGAATGCTGTTCGAGCGCCGCTTCGGCTGGGTGGACGTGGAGGCGGACTGGATGCGGCGCGACGAGGAGCCGTTGACCTTCTCGCACTCCGAACTCCGCCGCGAGGCAAGGGACTTCCTGCACGACCTGATCGCCGACCTGGTGGACATGCACGATGCCCTGGGCGAGAACCCGGCGATCTGGACGTTGCAGGCGAAGTTCCCCCGGGTGCAGTGAGCGTCCGGGGGCTGCGCCCCCAGACGGGCTGGAGGATGCCGGCCCCGCGCTCGGCCCCCGTCAAAGGGCCCCCTCCGTCACCCCTCCACCCGAATCCCCATCTGCACGGCCAACACCGGCGCCAGATCGAGCAGTTGCCCCATGCTGATCACGGCCCCCGACAGCCGGTCGATGCCCCGCGTGATCTCCAGCTCGGCCGCGCCGCGCAGATCCACGTCCGTGAAGGTCACCCCCGTGAAGTCCACCCCCTTCAACACGCAGTCCACGAACTCGACCCGCTCCAGCCGGGCATCGAGAAAGTCCGGCTCCACGAGCACGCACCCCTCGAACACGACGTCCCGGAGCCGCGCCTTGCGCAAGTTCAAATAGTCGATCTTCCCGCCCCGGACGACCACCCGCTCCAGCACGGCACCGTGCAACTGCACGCCCCCCATCCTGGCGTCGATCACCTCGACATCGCGCAGGGTCGACTCCGCGAGATCGGTACCGACACCCCGTATGCCGGTGAGGACCGAGTCGAGTACGCGCGCATGATGCAGCCGCGTCTCGTCCAGCGCGCACCCCGTCAGCGCGCAGTCCATGAACCGGGCGCCCCCGCCGTCCTGCCCCGCGAAGTCCTCGTCCCTGATCTCCAGCCCGTCGTAGTCCCCGTCGGGCTCCAACCCCCCACCTCCATAAGCCTCCAGAGTCGGCAACCGCACCTCCGGCCGCCGCGCCCCCTTCATTCCACCCGTCCCGCCAGCCGCTCTCCTCGCCATCCCCCCATCCTGCACCCCACCACTGACAACGAGCCCGACGAACCCTTGACCTCAACCACACTTGAGGTCGAAGAGTGACCCCATGCACGCCATACGACTCCACACCTTCGGCCCCGCCGAAAACCTCACCTACGAACACGTCGACACCCCTTCCCCGGCCCCCGGCCAGGTCCGAATCGCCGTGGCAGCGGCCGGAGTCCACCTCCTGGACACCGCACTCCGGAGGGGCGAACAGGGCCCACTCCCCGCACTCCCCACCCTCCCCACGATTCCCGGCCGCGAGGTGGCCGGTGTGGTCGAGTCACTCGGCGAGGAGGTGGCCGACCTGTGGCTCGGGAAACGGGTGGTGGCCCACCTCGGATTCGCACCCGGCGGCTACGCCGAGTCGGCCGTGGTCGACGTCGACCGGGTGCACGAGATCCCCGGGAACCTGGACTTCGCACAGGCAGTGGCCATGATCGGAACGGGCCGTACGGCCATGGGAATCGTGCAGTTCAGCGAGTTGGACAGGGACTCCGTGGCCATCATCCCGGCAGCCGCCGGAGGCCTGGGCACCCTCCTGGTCCAGTACGCCAAACAGGCCGGAGCCACCGTGATCGGCCTCGCAGGCGGCCCCGAGAAGACGACCCTCGCGAGGGCGAACGGCGCCGACCTGGCCGTGGACTACACGGACCCGGAGTGGCCGCAAAAGGTAAATGCCTGGCTCGACGGCAGACGCGCGACCACGGTGTTCGACGGAGTGGGCGGAACAGTCGCCCGCGAGGCAACAGCCCTGCTCAACCCCACCGGCCGACACATCGTCTTCGGATGGTCGAGCGGAGAACCGTACGAAACCGAACGGGCATCCGTACGAGTGCTGGGCCCCGCCATGATGCGGAAGGCCGGCGGCCCGAGCCCCCTCCGCACCCTCGAACTACGGGCACTCACCGAGGCCGCCGAGGGCCGACTGGTACCGGCGATTCAACGCTTCCCACTGTCCGCCGCGGCAAAGGCGCACCAGGCATTGGAGACCCGGCAGACAACGGGAAAGGTGGTACTGGAGCCATGACCACACCAAACCACCCACTCGCAGATGCAATACATACCGATTCATGGTCTTCTGAGCAGATGAGCGTCACCCGAACAGGTGAGGCCAGCACAACGGCCACGGAGCCGGACCCCCGACGCTGGTGGGGCCTGGTGGTCATCGCTCTCGCCCAGCTGATGGTCGTCCTCGACGCGACGATCGTGAACATCGCGCTCCCGTCCGCACAGCGCGACCTGGGCATGTCCGACGGCAACCGCCAGTGGGTCATCACCGCCTACACCCTCGCCTTCGGCGGCCTGCTCCTGCTCGGCGGCCGAATAGCCGACCTCGTGGGCCGCAAGCGAACGTTCATCATCGGCCTGATCGGCTTCGCCGGCGCCTCCGCGCTGGGCGGCGCGGCCACCACCTCCGGCATGCTCTTCGGCGCCCGAGCCCTCCAGGGCGTCTTCGCCGCCGTACTGGCCCCCTCCGCCCTCTCCCTCCTCACCACCACCTTCACCGACCCGAAGGAACGCGGTAAGGCCTTCGGGATCTACGGCGCACTGGCGGGCAGCGGTTCGGCGATCGGCTTCATAGCGGGCGGCCTGCTCACCGAATACCTGAACTGGCGCTGGTGCCTCTACGTCAACATCCCCATCGCGGCCATCGCCGTCTTCGGCGCCGTCACCCTCCTCCACGACCGCCCGGGAAACACGGGCGCCCGCCTCGACGTACCCGGCGTCCTGCTCGGCTGCGGCGGCCTGGTCGCGATCGTCTACGGCTTCAGCGAGGCGGAACCACGAGGCTGGACGGACTCACTGGTACTGACCCTGTTCGCCGCAGGCGTCGTACTGCTCACGTCCTTCGTCTGGTGGCAAACGAGGGCCCCCAGCCCCCTCCTCCCCCTCCACATCGTCAAGGACCGCAACAGGGCCGGCTGCTTCCTCACCATGGGCCTGGCCGTCATCGGCATGTTCGGCATGTTCTTGTTCATGACCTACTACCTCCAGGTCATCCTCGACTACTCCCCCGTGAAAACGGGCATGGCCTTCCTCCCCCTCACGGTCGCGATCATCATCGGCTCGACCCAGATCTCGGCCCGCCTGATGCACCACGTGCCACCGCGCACCCTGATGGTCCCGGGCGCGATCCTGGCCGCAGCGGGCATGTCCTTCTTCACCCGCCTGACCGTCAACTCGGACTACGCGACCGAACTCCTCCCCGGCCTGATCCTGATGGGCCTGGGCATGGGCCTGATCTTCATGCCGGTCTTCGCCACGGCCACCGCGGGCGTAGCCCCCCAGGACTCGGGCGTGACGTCCGCGACCGTCAACACCTCGCAGCAGGTGGGCGGTTCGATCGGCACAGCGTTGCTCAACACGATCGCCACCACCAGCAGCACGGCCTACATCGCCGCCCACCTCCACACCCCGGCCCAGAAGGCCCTGATCACCAGCAAGGGCATCGTCCACGGCTACACGGTCGCCATCTGGTGGGCCGTAGCCGTCATGCTCCTGGCAGCCCTGGTGGCGGGCCTGATGGTGACGGCACGAGCACCGAAGCACAACGCACCGGCCCAGGCACCGGCGAACGAGTCGGAGCAGGTGACCTGATCAGCCGCGTACGGCGCGAAGGTGACGCGTCGGGGGGTGTCCGCCCGCAGCGGTTGGCGCGTCAACGCGCTCAAAATCTTGCGAGACCGATTCCGCGCCGTTCCGAGGACGGACACCCCCCCGACGCGGCACCGACCCACAACGAACCGCAGGCGACCCACACCAAACCGCAGGCGACGCACCCCCAAACCCGCACGTCTCAGTGGCGCCCGGCGACCCGATCCGCGATCCGAGCCAACCGCGAAGACTCCGCGCCATGCCCACCGAGTTCACGCCGGTCAGCCGCGCGATAGGTGGCATACATCCCCTGCACCCCCAGCCAACGGAACGGCTCCGGCTCCCACTTGCGCACCTTGTGGTCGACCCAAGGCAACCCAGTGAGATCCGTAGATCCCCCCTGCCCGGAGTCCAGCCGAACAAGATCCCGCAACGTCCGAGCCGCGAGGTTGGTCGTGGCAACCCCCGAGCCGACATAACCACCGGCCCACCCGAGCCCCGTAGCCCGGTCCAACGTCACCGTCGCACACCAGTCCCGAGGCACCCCGAGCACACCGGACCAGGCGTGCTCCACCCGCACCCCGGCCAGCGACGGAAAGAACCGCACCAGAATCTCCCGCAACGCCTCGATCGTCGCGGCCTGCGTCCGCCCGTCGTTGTCGGTCTTGGACCCGAACCGATACGGCACCCCACGCCCACCCAACGCGATCCGCCCGTCGGCGGTCCGTTGCGCATACATGTACGCGTGCGCCATGTCCCCCAGCGTCTCCAGCCCACCCCACCCCACCGAAGCCCACTGCTCCTCACTCAGCGGCTCGGTGGCGATCATCGAGGAGTTCATCGGCAGCCAGGTCCGCCGCTGCCCCTTGAGGCTCGCGGTGAACCCCTCCGTACACCGCAGAACATAGGGCGCCCGCACACTCCCATACGGAGTGACAGCGCACCGAGGCCGAATCTCGGTCACGGGCGTCGACTCACAGATAACAACCCCCAACGCCTCGACCACCCCCGCCAGCCCCTTCACCAGTTTCACCGGATGCAACCGCGCCCCGTGCGGAGTCCACGTAGACCCGACCGCGTCCGCGACACGAATCCGCTCGGCGGTCTCCCGGGCGCCGTACAACTCCCGGTCCTTCTCGCCGTACGACAGCTCGTGCTCATGGAACGCCTTCAGCCGCGCCAACTGCGCAGGCGTACAAGCGACTTCGAGCACGCCACCCCGATGGATGTCGGCGTGGATCCGCTCCTCCTCGGCGACCTTCACGACCTCGGCAACGGTGTCGTTCATGGCCTTCTGTAGCCGTACCGCACCTTCACGGCCATGAAGTCTGGCGTACCGGTCCCGCCCGGCGATCCCGTTGTAGAGCCACCCACCGTTGCGCCCCGAGGCGCCGTACCCGCAGAACTTCTGCTCCAGGACAGTGACGCGCAGCGAGGGATCCGCCTTCTTCAAGTAGTACGCGGTCCACAACCCCGTGTACCCACCCCCCACGATCACGACATCGGCGGAGGCATCACCCCCAAGAGGCTCCCGCCTCTCTGGCAGACCGTCGTCCGCGTACCAGAAGGAGACGCCACCATTCACGACACCGCTTGCCGAACCGCTTGCCGAGCTGCTCATATCCGGACGCTAACCCCTGAAGGCGGCCACTGTCTCCTTCGGATTCCATGCTTTTCCGCAGCCCCTGACCAGCGGATAACACGCCAGCCCGATCACCATGGAGGTGAAATGCCCGAGATCGGTGAACGTCCGATGGGTACCCAGGGGCACCCCATAAACAGCAACCACACCCACCAGATACACATACCGCCAAGGCACGGCGATCCGATACACGAGCACCCCCACCACCCCCGCCAGCGCGTAACTCACCCCGATATCAAGGGTGTCGAGAGACGACTCCGGCGCCATCCCGTTCTTCACGGCCCACAACAACGCCCCCTCGCTGATCAACGAGGCAAGCACATGCGCGGCCACACACACCATCAGCCACCGCGCGGTCCCCAGCCACCGCTCCGCCTGCGCGTGGAACACCGTGTACAGCACGGCGTACGGCAGCCAGCGCCCCCCGTCGATCCACATCGCGCTCGCGAACAGCACCCGCACCGGGTTGTTCGACAGCTCGTGGATATTGGTGGACCGCTGCCGCAGGAACTCCTGCTCGAAGTCCGGCGACATGTGATGCATGGCCACCGTCGTGACAAAGAGAATCCCCAGCCAGACATACGTGCCGGGAGCGCTGCGGACATACGTCCACACCCTGTGGAGGCCCCGGATGATTCGCATGAGCCGATTCACGCACGCGAGTATCGCCCCCGCCGTGATCGACATTCCGACCACAGGCAGACACAACCCCTGGTTGTAGAGATAAGGCAAGCCGGTTGTTTGACCACAGACGGCACCACTCGCTTGGATCCCTGAGGTCGTCCGACAGAGGGAGCGCAGGTGAGCAGGCACAGACTGGGCCGACAGTTCGGCTGGCTGTGGGCAGCGTTCGCGGTCAGTTCGTACGGCACAGGTCTGGGCTTCGGCGCCTTCTCCGTACTGGCGATCCTCGTACTGCACTCGGGTCCGACCCAGGTGGCGGTACTGGCCGCCTCAGGCCGGGCAGCGGGTTCCCTGCTGGCGGTCCCCCTCGGCCCCTGGGTGGAGTTCCGCCGCAAACGACCGGTGATGATCGCGATGGACCTGACCCGTTTCGCGGCCCTGCTGAGCATCCCCGTCGCCTACGCGCTCGACCGGCTCACCTTCACCCAGCTCCTCCTCGTCTCGATCACGGTGGCCACCGCGAACATCGCGTTCAACGCGGCGAGCGGCGCCTACCTCAAATCCCTCATCGCCCCCGAGAACCTGCTGATCGCGAACGCCCGCTTCGAGTCGACGACTTGGACCTCGACGATGCTGGGCCCGCCACTGGGCGGCGCGGCGATCGGAATGTTCGGCCCGGTGACAACCGTGATGGCGGATGCCGCCAGCTACCTGCTCTCGGCCCTGGGCATCAAAGCCATCGGCGGAACGGAACCACACCCCGCCCCCAAGGCCGCACCACGCCTACGCACAGCCGACCTGCTCGCCGGCTGGCGCTACATCCTCACCCACCCCACCCTGCGCCCCCTGCTCCTCAACGCGATGGCGGTCAACGCCCTGATCATGGCCTCGGAGCCACTGCTGGCCGTACTCCTCCTGGGTCATCTCGGCTTCACGCCCTGGCAGTTCGCCCTCGCCCTCGCGGCCTCCTCAGGCGCCGGAGGCTTCATCGGCTCCCGCCTCGCCCGCCCACTCGCGACCCGCTTCGGACAGCACAGGGTCCTGCTCACCGCCGGGACACTGCGCGCATGCTGGCCGCTCGGCCTGGCCTTCGTCGGCCCCGGAGCCCCCGGGATGCTCCTGGTCGCCGCCCTCCAACTGGGCATGGTGACGTGCATCGGCGTCTTCAACCCCCTCCTCGCCACCGCCCGCCTCACCCGCACCGCCCCCGACCGGATCGCCCGCACCCTCACCGCATGGTCGGTCAGCACCAGCGCGGCGATCGCGCTGACGACGGCCGCGTGGGGCTGGCTGGCCGCGGCCACGACCCCCCGCACAGCGATCGCACTCGCGGGCGCCCTCCTCCTGACCACCCCCCTCCTCCTCCCCCGCCGCGATCCCGCCGCCGAACGGGACGCGGACCCGAGCCCGTCTTCTACGCTCTCCGCATGATCCGCACCGCGACGCCCACCGACATCCCCGTCATCCACGCCCTGATCCGCGAACTCGCCGCCTACGAGAAGGAACCCCAGGAGGCGAGAGCCACCCCGGAACAGCTCCACGAGGCCCTCTTCGGCCAACACCCCGGCGCCTACGCCCACATGGCGACCGACGACACCACCGGCGAACCGGTCGGCTTCGCGCTGTGGTTCCTCAACTTCTCGACCTGGCGCGGAGTCCACGGCATCTACCTGGAGGACCTCTACGTCCGCCCCACCGCCCGCGGCACGGGCCACGGCAAGGCCCTCCTCACCGAGCTGGCCCGCATCTGCGCGGCCCGCGGCTACGAACGCCTGGAGTGGTCCGTCCTCAACTGGAACACCCCGTCGATCGCCTTCTACGAGTCACTGGGCGCCCGCCCTCAGGACGAATGGACGACGTACCGCCTGACGGACGACGCACTGACCGCGCTGGCCGGAACCTGAAAAGGCCCGCCGCCGCAAATTCGCACACACGATCATGCCGGGACTGGGCAGGGTCCCCGCATGAGCTTCACGAATATGCCAACTTTCTTACCGGGCCTCGAACTCTCCCGCCGTTTCTACACAGAAACCGTCCGCCCCCTCCTGGAGGAGTCCGCCCCCGCCCTCCCCCACTCCGCCGCCCGCATCGGCGCCGGTTCCGAGGTCCTCGGCTACGACACCCCCCGCTCACGGGACCACACCTGGGGCCCGCGCCTCCAACTCTTCCTCCGCGCGCGGGACTTGCCCCGGCACGCGGGCCGCATCAGACACCACCTCGCCGAACATCTCCCGAGCACCTTCCACGGCCACCCCACCCACCACTGTGTCGAAGTCACCCACACCACAGCGTGGTTCACCGACACCCTCGGTTTCGACCCGGCCCACGCCATCACGCCCACCGACTGGCTGGCCACCCCCACCCACCTCCTCACCGAGGTCACAGGGGGCGCGGTGTTCCACGACGGCCTCCACCAACTCGGCCCGCTGCGCCACACCTTGCGCTGGTATCCCCACGACGTCTGGCTGCACGTCCTGGCGCGCGAGTGGCAGCACGTCACCGAACGCGAAGCCTTCGTGGGCCGCTGCGGCGAGGTAGGAGACGAACTGGGTTCCGCCGTCTCCGCCGCCCACCTGACCCGCCACCTGATGCGCCTGTGCCTCCTCATGGACCGCCGCTACCCGCCGTACGACAAATGGCTGGGCACCGCCTTCGCCCGTACGACGGCCGGCCACCGTCTCACCCCGATCCTCACCGCCGCCGTGACCGCCCCCGACTGGCAGACCCGCGAGAAACAACTGGCCTACGCCTACGAAGCCGTGGCGGGAATCCACAACCAACTGAACCTGACCGACCGCGTCGACCCGACGACCCGCCCGCACCCCTCCGGCCCGTTCCGCGTCCTCCCCGCCGACCGCTTCGCCACCGCGCTGCTCGCCCGCGTCACGGACCCGGCGTTGAGACGACTCCCCGAGCGGCGCTGAGCACGACGCTCCACCGCTCGTCGATGACGGCGGTGGCACGCGCCGCGAGGTCGTAGGGCGGCCAGCCGGGGTCGCCGTCGCGGATGAAGGCCGTCCAGGCAGCGTGTGTACGGTCCGCCAGGGCGGGCGGCGGCCGGTGGGGGCCGAGCAGGGCGGTGTCGCCGTAGAGGGCGGGCAGGTCGGTGCGGTGGAAGACGAACGGCAGTTCCACGCTGTGGCAGGCGCCGAGCGCGCCGTCGAAGGCGGGCGAGCGCCAGGCGAACTCGTAGGCGAAGGTGCGGGCGCGCCGGTGGCGGGCGTGGGCGTCGGTGAGGAGCCGGCTGCCCCGGGTGAAGGTGTCCGTGATGAGCCGGCTCGCCAACTCGGCTGGCTGGGCGCCCGGTTGGGCGGTCCGGTAGGCGGTGAGTCCTGCGCGGGGGTTGGCCAGGCGGCGTTCGGCGAGGGCGAGCAGTCGGGTCTCGGTCAGGGCGGCGCCCGAGGGCACGGTGTAGAGGTTGGCCTCCTCGCGGTTGGTGCCGATGAGCAGGTCCACGTCGGCGCCAGGGCCGCCGTCGTACACGGCCTCGGCGGGCTGCCGGTCCAGCGACGAACCGTCGATGACACATCGCATCGGACTCTCGCCGAGCGAGGTGTCGAGCGGCCCGTCCGGCATGACGACGACCGGGCCGACCGCACCGAGCGCCTCCGTCAGCCGCCGGTCGTCAACTGCGCCCAGTTCGGCGGGGGTTGCCCGGACATTCAGCGCCTCGGCCACCGCCTGTGTGGTCAACGCGGCCTGTTCCGCGCCGATCGCCGCCGTACCGCTGCCGCTCTGGATGATCGCCCGGCTGAACAGCCGTTCACCCCGGGCGCCGGGACGCGCGAGCAGCGCGGCGACGATCATCGCCCCGGCGGACTGCCCCGCGACGGTCACCCTGCCGGGGTCACCGCCGAAGGCCGCCGCGTTCTCGGCCACCCAGCGCAGCGCGGCGACGACGTCGAGCAGCCCGCGGTTGGCGGGCGCGCCGGGCACGTCGAGCCAACCGGCCACCCCCAGACGGTAGTTGAGGGTGACGGTGACGATGCCGGCGCGGGCGAAGGACGAGCCGTCGTAGAGCGGCGCCTGACCGGTTCCCGAGATGAGGCCTCCGCCGTGCACGAAGACCAGCACGGGCAGCCCGCCGGAGGGGTGTTCGGGGGCGGTGACGGTCACGGTGAGATAGCCGGGATCCGGGATCCGGCTGGGGTCCGGGATCCGGCCATGACCCGGGATCCGGCCGGGGGCCGGGGTCGGGCCGGGGTCCGGGATCCAGCCGGGTCCCAGCACCGGGGAGAGGTCCAGGCCGCCGAAGCCGGAACGGGCCAGGGCGGGCGCGGTTCCGCCGGGTACGGTCGCGTCCCGTACGCCGTCCCACCGCGGGGCGGGGGCGGGCGCGGCGAACCGGGCGGGTCCGGTCATCGGAGCGGCGTACGGGATCGACGCGAACGTCCGCACACCGGCACGGAGTTGGCCACGGACCGCGCCGCCCGTCGTACGGACGACGGGGGCGGGCGCGCCGCTCACACCCGCTCCCCGAACGGCGCCCACGACCGGACGGCGTACGACGAACCGGCCCGCCGCACCCGGACCCCCGACCCGCCCCGCAGATGCGCGGGGAAGACCAACGCGCCCTCGTCGGCGGCCCGTTCGAGCACGCGCCGTCGCGACACACGCGCCGCGACGGGGTCCTCGCAGAAGCAGCTGTTGGCGTCCGGTTCGACGATCTGCACCGGGTTGTGCAGCAAGTCCCCGACGAACACGGCGAGTTCACCGCCCGACCGGAGCGTGAGCACCGAGGAGCCCGGGGTGTGTCCCGGCGCGTACTCCAGCCGCAGGGCGCCGTCAACGTCGTAGGCGTCCTCCCACAACACGGCCTGCCCGGCGTCCAGGACCGGTGCCACGCTGTCGTCGAAGACGTTCGCGTTGGCGGCGGCGGTGCGGGCGGGGCTGCCGCTCCCCGGGTGCCAGAAGTCGTGGTCGGCGCGCGGCATCAGGTAGCGGGCGTTGGGAAACGTGGGCACCCAACTCCCCGCCACCAGGCGGGTGTTCCACCCGACGTGATCGGCGTGCAGATGGGTGTTGACCACGACGTCGACGTCCTCCGGCAGGACCCCGACGGCGGCCAGCCGGGCCAGGAAGTCGGTACGGCGACGGTCGAACGCCGGTGCGGCCGGGCGGGACTTGTCGTTGCCGACGCCGGTGTCCACGAGGATCGTCGCGCCCCCGCTGCGCAGCACGAACGTCTGCATCCGGGTCATCAGCAGCCCCGCGTCCGGGTCCCAGTGGTCGGGGGCGAGCCAGGAGCGGTTGTCGTCCCACACCTCGGGGCCGATCTCCGGGAACATGACCGCCGGCGGCCGGGTCGCGGTCTCGAACTCCACGACCCGGATCACCTCGACGTCACCGAGGCCGAAGGAGGAGTCTACGAGGGGTCCATCTTCGGCCGCTTTCAACGGAGTTCACGCAAGCCGGCGACCAGGACATCGGGGTCCTCGCCCGTGACGTAGGCGGCGTTCAGCACGTACACGGTGTCACCGCGCACCTCGATCGCCGTGGGATTCTGAAGACCGTCGGAAGCGGAGAGGACCGTGCGGTGACTCCCGTCCTCCCGCACACGGACAACGGAGTTGGTGTGGTTGAGAGCGACGAGCATCTCGTCCCCGGCGCCGGTGAACGTGAAGTCGTCGACGGTGGTCAGCCCGGTCGCCCGGACCTGGAGCCGCCCCGGACGGTTACCCGGCAGGAAGGGGATGCGCAGGACGGTCCCGGCATCCGTGTTGGACACCCACAGCGCGTTGTCGTGGATCTTCACGCCGTTGGCACCCGCGATGGCGGAGTACGCGAGTTCGGGGCCGCTGGTCCAGACGGTCGGGGTCCCGCCGCCGACGGGCACGGTCCAGACCGTACCCAGTACGGAGTCGGCGATGTAGAGCCTGCCGGTGCGCCGGTCCAGCGCCATGCCGTTGGGGAGGCCGTCGGCGGGCAGGGCGGCGATGCGTTCCGGGGTCCCGTGCGGCCGCAGCCGCCACACGCCGGTCAGGTCCGCGGTGCCGGTGTCGTACAGGAAGTAGAGGGTCCCGTCGTCGGCCCGGACGATGCCCATGGTGGGCGCGAAGTGCAGGACGGGCGTGTTGACCCCGCCGTCGGCGGGCAGCGGCATGGTGGCCAGGATCCGCGTCGTGCCGTCGACGCCGACCCGGGCGACCTGCCGGGCCACGGAGAAGGTCACGTCGAGACTGCCGTCGGGTTCCAGGACGCCGTTCTCGGGGGTCTGTCCCGAGGCCAGGTCGAAGTGGGCGGCGATGTGGGCGGCGATATGAGGGGCGACGTGAGGGGCAACGTGAGAGGCGGTGTAGGTGGATGCGGTGCGGGGTGAGCTCGCGGCGGCAGGCACCGTAGCGAAACCGAGCGTTCCGATCACACCGGCCACGACGGCCAGGGCCGCGGCTGACAGCTTCTTGTTCATCAAGTTCCCATCTGTACCGGTCTGTTCCAGGCATGCGGGCATGCGGGCATGCCGCGGCGCACCTGGAGGAAGGTGTCGTCATGGGTGAGGCGAGGGAGAGGAGCGGGTGAGGAGAGGGAGCCGACTAGCGCATACGGGCGGACGCGCTCGGCTCCGCGGGAGCCGGGACGTTGTTCCGTCCGAGCAGGGACAGCGCGGCCGCGGACGCGCTGCCGACACCCGCCGTGGCTACGACGATCCGCTGCCCCTCCCCCTCCGGAACTCCCAGGGACTGCAGATTGAGCTCCATGCGCCCGACGACCGGATGGTGCATGCGATAGGCCGCGAGGGCCCACTTCCTGACCCCGTGCTCGGCCCACATCTGGGCGAACTCCGGGCTTTTCATGGTCAGTTCGCCGATGAGCGAGGCCAGCCGGGGATCGTCGGGGTGCTGCCCGGCGGCGAGCCGAAGCTTGCCGACCACGTTCCTGGCCTTCTTCGACCAGTCCACGAACAGGTCACGGGTGTGCGCGTCCAGGAACACCAGCCGCGCCATGTTCGGCCGCAGGTCGGGCTGTTCGGGGATCCGCGACTCCAAGTGCCCGGCGAACAGGGCGTGTCCGGTGCGGTTCCAGGCCAGTACGTCGCTACGGCGGCCGAGCACGATCGCGGGCGTGTCACCGAGCACGTCGACCAACTGCCGGGTCGCGTCGCCGACCCGCTCCGGCGCGGGCGGGCGCCGGACGGTCACGCGACGCGCCACCCCGCCCAGATCGTGCAGATGGGCACGCTCCACCTCGTCGAGCCCGAGGGCACGGGCCAGCGCCTCCAGGACTTCGGGCGACGCGTTGAGCGAACTCCCCTGCTCCAGCCGCGTGTAGTACGACAGCCCCACCCCGGCGAGCCGCGCCAACTCGTCCCGCCGCAGCCCCGGCACCCGCCGCCGCTCCCCGAAATCCGGGATCCCCACGTCCGCCGGCCGCAACAGATCCCGACGAGTCCTGAGAAACTCTCCCAACCGCGGCTTCCTGTTCATGGCCCCGAGTATCCGCCAACGTGATGCCGCACTGCCTGCCCCTGCGAGGGGCAGGCAGCACAGGGGACAGCCGGTCGTACTTCAGCGCGTCGACAGCGCCGACCACCGGGGTCCGGCCAACGTTAGGGCCGACGTTGGGGCCGACATTGGGGCCGACATTGCAGCCATGCGCCACCAACAGCGCGGGCGGGACGCCGATGAGGATCGAGGATCGAGGACGTCCGAAACCTCCACCGCGGTTCGGCCGATCCACCAGACTTGCTCTTGCTTATTTCCGACGGAGAAGGGACGGCGGCAACATGGCGAACAGCGCACTCCTGGTGATGGACGTCCAACGGGACGTCGTGGCCATTGCCGACGACGGTTCCGGATACCTGCCGCGCCTGCGCGGAGCGATCGACGGTGCCCGGGCCGCCGGCATCCCCGTGATCTACGTGGTGATCGGGTTACGTCCGGGCGATCCGGAAGTCAGCCCGCGCAACAAGGTGATGACAAACGCCGTGCGGGCAGGCCTGTTCACCGAGGGCGCCCCTGGCACCGCGATCCATGACGACATCGCGCCCCGGCAGGACGAGGTGGTGGTCACCAAGAGACGGGGGAGCGCGTTCTCGGGCAGCGACCTCGACCTGGTACTCAGGGCTCGCGACATCGACAGCCTCGTTCTCACCGGCATCGCCACCAGTGCCGTAGTGCTGTCCACTCTGTGGCACGCCCTCGACCTGGACTTCGGCCTCACCGTCCTGGCGGACGGCTGCCTCGACACCGACCCCGAGGTGCACCGGTTCCTCACCGAAAAGCTGTTCCCACAGTGGGCAGACGTCGTCACCATCGAGAACTGGCTCAAATCCATCGCACCGCGGTAGCGAAAGGCTCGCTCCGGGCCCTCGCACGCAGGGCAGGACGGGACGGTATCGCCTCCCGCCGGCACCGGGCGGTGTCCCCACCAATCAACGACCGGTGTCCGAACGCAGGCTGACGATGCGTTGCCGGTCTTGCCGGGGATGCGCTTTGCGTCATTCCCCGATGTGGTGGTGACGTCGGTCGACACGAGTGGTGAAGCGATACGTGTCGCGCGCTGTGTGCTCGGCTCGTTCCTGCGCTTTCCCTGTGATCTGCCGGTAGCCGCCGTACCCGTGGAACTGGCTCCGTGGAACTGGCTCTGCGGGTACGGCGGTTCACCGGCCCGGCCACCGAGTGCTCCCGGCGCACTTTCGTAGAACAACTCGCGGGACTGACGCGACGGTACGACCCTCGGAGCGAGCGGCAGCGGTCGTTCCTCGGCTTCCTCGGGCCGACCCTCGCGGGACGAGCGGGCGGGCGACTCGCCGAGCTCATCGGGATCATGGTCAGTCATGGCATCGTGCTGCGCCTGGTCCGTGCGCTGCCGGAGCCGAGCCCGCCGCCACCACCGCCGCCACCACCGCCACCGCCACCGCCACCGCCACCGTCGGCGGTCGGTGTCGACGAGTACGCGATGCGCAAGGGCCGCGTCCGCGGAACGGTGCCGGCCGACGCCGAAAGCCGGTGCCCGCTCGACCTGTAGCCCGACCGGGAGCCTGAGACTCTCGCCGCCTGGCTCGTACAGCATCCGCAGATCAAGGATCGTCTGCCGAGACCGCGCCCCGTTCTTCGCCGAGGGCACCACACCCGGTGCCCCGCAGGCCCACCGGGTGACGGATCGTCGGCAGCGGAACCACCGGCCGAATCGGGGCCGATGCCCGGGAAGGCCCATGCCCGGGAAGACCGTCACGTCGCCGTGACCGACCGGCCACCGCGTCGCCGACCGTACCCGCGCCAGGCACGCCCAGGTCCACGCGCTCCTGGAGGCAGGCCGCAACCGGCTGTCGGTCGCCCGGAGTTGGGCATGGGCTTCCACACCGTGCGGAGGTTCACCCGCGCCAGGACATCCGAGGAACTCTTCACAGGCCGCCAGTGGCAGAACGGCCCGACCAAGCTGGACGCGTTCAAGCCCTACCTCCACCAGCAATGGGTGGACGGCCGCACCAACACCTGGAACTCCGGGAAGAGATCACCGAACGCGGCGACCGCGGCGGTTACGCCGCCGTGCGCGACTGCCTACGCCCCACGCGGACCACACCGCGCGCCCCGGACATCCGCCCACTCTCGATACGAACCGTCACAGGCAGACTCCTGACACATCCCGAGGTGCTGCCCGCACTCGTTCGCCACCACCTCGTGGAACTCCGGCGTCGTCGAAGGCCATGTCAACCGGATCAAGATGCTCAAGCGCCAGATGTTCGGGCGTACCGACTTCGCACTTCTACGGAAGCGGGTACTGCTCGCGCAGTGATCGCGATGTCGGCGGCTGATGCAAAGATCCTGGCGCAGCGCGGCTACCCGAGGAGATCACCATGGGCACCTGGGACACCGGCCCCTTCGACAACGACACGGCCGCGGACTTCGCCAATGCGCTCGACGACGCCAAACCCGAGGAACGCGAGGCACTGGTCCGTGGCATCCTCACGCGCACCGTCGACGCCACCGGCTGGCTCGCCGAAGGAGAGAAGGCGGTGGCCGCCGCCGCGCTGATCGCGGCGCAATGCCCTGCCAGCGACCCGATCGACACACCGTACGGCCCTGAAGAACCCATGCCCGCCTTCCCTGACGATCTCCGAACGCTCGCTGACGAGGCCCTCGCTCGCATCATCAGCGAGGAAGCCGGACCGGCCTCGAACTGGGTCGACCCGGAAGACCGAAAGCAGTGGCGAGCCAATCTCAACCGCCTTCGCACAGTCCTTGCTCCCCCTTCACCATCCATCCCGCTGTTCGACATCGAGCAATGACCGAGCATCACCCGCCACGCTCAGGCTCCACCTCCAGCGCGGCCAAGGGAACTCACCGGAGGCCACTCACTACAGCACCGTGATCCACCCGTCCACGGCACGCAAAGATCCAGTTCAGGGCATTGAATCGCCGATCCCGTCCCAGCACACAGGCCAACAGCGCCCGGTTTACCCAGACCCCAAGGTCACACCCAAAACAAGAAACCCCAGGTCAGAGATCTGACCTGGGGTTTGCCTTGGAGCCCCCTGTCGGATTCGAACCGACGACCTACGCATTACAAGTGCGTTGCTCTGGCCAACTGAGCTAAGGAGGCCTGCGCGTGTGCGAGACGCGGGCGATCCGTGTGCGATCACGTGCCTGGTGCAGTGTACCCAGGTCCCCGTGGCGCCCTGTCGAAAATTTCCGCGAAGTTCACATGCCCTCGGGTACTGACAGACCGGGCAAACGCCAGGTACCGTCCGTACCCAGTTCACTCGCGTGGACTACACCACCACCTTCCTACAACGGATCGTCCGGCACGTTCCTGCCGGTAGAAGGGGGCCTTCACCATGGCCACTGTTTCGTTCGACAAGGCGACCCGGATCTACCCGGGCACCGAGAAGCCCGCCGTCGATGGTCTGGAGATCGAGGTCGGGGACGGCGAGTTCCTCGTCCTCGTCGGTCCGTCCGGCTGTGGCAAGTCCACCTCGCTCCGCATGCTCGCGGGGCTTGAGGACGTCAACGCCGGCGCCATCCGCATCGGTGACCGCGACGTCACGCACCTGCCGCCGAAGGACCGGGACATCGCCATGGTGTTCCAGAACTACGCGCTGTACCCGCACATGACGGTCGCCGACAACATGGGCTTCGCGCTCAAGATCGCCGGCGTCAACAAGGCCGAGATCCGTCAGAAGGTCGAGGACGCGGCGAAGATCCTGGACCTGACCGACTACCTCGGACGTAAGCCGAAGGCGCTCTCGGGTGGTCAGCGTCAGCGTGTCGCCATGGGGCGTGCCATCGTGCGTGAGCCGCAGGTCTTCCTCATGGACGAGCCGCTGTCGAACCTCGACGCCAAGCTCCGTGTCTCGACCCGTACGCAGATCGCCTCGCTCCAGCGCCGCCTCGGCATCACCACCGTCTACGTCACCCACGACCAGGTCGAGGCCATGACGATGGGCGACCGGGTGGCCGTACTCAAGGACGGTCTGCTCCAGCAGGTCGACAGCCCCCGCAACATGTACGACCGCCCCAAGAACCTCTTCGTCGCCGGCTTCATCGGCTCCCCCGCCATGAACCTGATCGAGGTCCCGATCACCGACGGCGGTGTGAAGTTCGGCAACTCGGTCGTCCCCGTCAACCGCGAGGCGCTCCAGGCCGCCACCGACAAGGGTGACCGTACGGTGACCGTCGGCGTCCGCCCCGAGCACTTCGACATCGACGAGCACAACGGCGAGGCCGCGAAGTCCCTCACCAAGGACACCGAGGACGCCCCCGCCGGTCTCGCGGTCACCGTGAACGTCGTCGAGGAGCTCGGCGCCGACGGCTTCGTCTACGGCAGCGCCAAGGTCGGCGACGACCTGAAGGACCTGGTCGTCCGCGTCAGCGGCCGTTCGGTGCCGGACAAGGGCGCCACCCTGCACGTGGTGCCGCGTCCGGGCGAACTGCACGTCTTCTCGACCTCCACGGGCGAGCGCCTCACCGACTGAACGGACGTTCGCACGTTCCACGGAGAGGGCCCCGCGGTGATCCTTCCGTTCTAGTGGTCGTCGCAACACCCCTGTTCAAGGGGCGCGATGGACTTCGAGATCCGGAAGGTCCGGGAGAACAGCACCACCAAGCCGTT
>NZ_JBSFCQ010000033.1:0-68258 GCF_053891435.1 Streptomyces sp. NPDC002276
GTCGGGGGCGTGGCGGTACGGCGAGCCCGCCGCGGTTGTGCCCCTCTGGTGTTGTCACAGTGGACGGCGTGGGGACCAGCTAAGCGGCGGGCTCGCCGTACCGCCACGCCCCGCTCCCGTGCGTCGGCGGGTGCCGGTCCGTGGGGGTGCGGGGTGCGGGGGGCTTCTGCCGTGCGGGGGAGTAGTTCTACGCGTCTCGTCGCTTCAGCAGGACGTATGCGCCCAGCAGGGACGCCGCCACCCAGAGGGCCATGATTCCGAAGCCGCCCCAGGGGCCGTACGGTGCCGAGTCGTCTACCGGGGTGACCACCTGCATGATCTTGCTGCCGGCCTGGTCGGGGAGGTACTGGCCGATCTTCTTCGTCGCGGAGACATTGCCGAGGATGTTGGAGATCAGGAAGAAGAAGGGCATCAGGATGCCGAGGGACAGCATCGGTGAGCGGAGCATCGACGCGACGCCCATGGAGAACATCGCGATCAGGGTCATGTAGAGGCCGCCGCCGATCACCGCGCGCAGTACGCCGGAGTCGCCGATCTCCGCCTTGTGGGAGCCGAGCATCGCCTGGCCGAGGAAGAACGTGGCGAAGCTGGTCACCAGGCCGACCAGGAGGCAGAGTCCGGTGGCCACCGCGATCTTGCCGAAGAGGAAGGTGCCGCGCTGGGGGACGGCCGCGAGGGACGTGCGGATCATGCCGGTGCTGTACTCGTTCGATACGACCAGGACCCCGAACACGATCATGGCCAGCTGGCCGAGGCTCATTCCGGCGAAGCTGATGAAGGTCGGGTCGAAGGAGAGTTTGTCCTTCTCGCTCATGTCGTTGAACTGGTTCTTCGACAGTGCCGAGATCAGCATGCCGAGCCCGATCGTCACCACCAGCGCGAGGGACAGTGTCCAGATTGTCGATGCCACGGAGCGGATCTTCGTCCACTCCGAACGGATGACCTGGGTCGCCGCCATGTCAGTCCTTCTTCCAGCCGTCGCCCCAGCCCTGCTGTTGCTCGGCAGGTGCGACGGGGGGTGTCACCAGGGGGGCGTCGGAATGTGCGTGGTACTCCACCGACTCCGCGGTCAACTGCATGAACGCCTCCTCCAGGGAGGCCTGTTGGGGGCTCAGCTCGTGCAGCGCCAGCTGGTGCTGTGCGGCCAGTTCGCCGATCTGCTCGGACTTGCCGCCGTCCACCTCAAGGGTTCCGTTGCCGGATTCGACGACCGTGATGCCGGCCTGGTGCAGTACATCGAGCAGCCGCTCTCGGTGTGGGGTGCGGATGCGGACGTAGGACCGCGAGTTCTGCTGGATGAAGTCCGCCATGGACGTGTCCGCGAGGAGGCGGCCCTGGCCGATGACGACTAGGTGATCGGCCGTCAGCGCCATCTCGCTCATCAGGTGCGAGGAGACGAAGACCGTACGGCCTTGCGCGGCAAGGGACTTCATCAGGTTGCGGATCCAGTGGATGCCCTCGGGGTCGAGGCCGTTGACCGGCTCGTCGAACATGAGGATCCGTGGGTCGCCGAGGAGCGCGCCCGCGATACCGAGTCGCTGGCCCATGCCCAGTGAGAAGCCTTTGGCCTTCTTTTTCGCTACGGCTGTCAGTCCGACTGTGTCGAGCACCTCGTGGACCCGGCTGTTCGGGATGCCGTTGCTCTGTGCCAGGCACAGGAGATGGTTGAAGGCGCTGCGGCCGCCGTGCATGGCCTTGGCGTCGAGGAGGGCGCCGATATACGTCAGCGGGTCCTTGAGCTGGTCGTAGTGCTGGCCGTCGATGCGTACGTCACCTGCGGTCGGTCGGTCGAGACCGAGCATCATGCGCATCGTCGTCGACTTGCCGGCGCCGTTCGGGCCGAGGAAGCCCGTGACGATTCCGGGCCGGACGGCGAAGGTGAGGTTGTTCACCGCCACCTTCTCGCCGTACCGCTTTGTCAGCCCCTCAAGCTCGATCATGCGGCCACGTTAGGACCGCTGTTGGGCTGATGCCACCCGGACGGGCAAACAGAGTCCGACGGCGCAGGCAACAACCGTGAACGCCGTCGCCCAGGCGAATGCGTGCGCGAAGGCCGTGGTGCCGTGGCCGTGCGCGAGGATCGTCGCCAGTACGGCGGTGCCTACGCCGCCGCCCAGTTGCTGGACGATCCGGATGCTGGTGCTCGCGTGCGGGATGTGGGCCCGGTCCAGGCCCTGGTAGGCGCCCACCATGACCGCCATGTTGGCCGCGCTCACCCCGAGTCCGCGCACGACCAGGGCGAGGGCCAGGAGTGCGGCGCCGGGGTGCGGGAGGAGGAAGGGGAGGGTGCCGAGAGTGCAGAGGAGCATGCCCGCCACGGTGATCGGGCGGGGGCCGAGGCGGTCGGTGAGGGGGCCGGTGGCCCTGGCCAGCAGGCTGCCCAGGCCCTGGGGGGCCAGGAGCAGGCCGGCCGCTATCACGCCCTCGCCGCGCACCTGTTGGTAGTAGAGGGGGAGCAGGAACATCCCGCCGAAGAGGGTGAGCCCGTTCAGGAACGTCAGGAGGGAGGAAACGGTGAAGGTGCGGTTCTTGAACAGGTGGAGGTCGACGAGCGGGGCGCGGGTGTGGAGTGCGTGGCGGGTGAAGAGGGCTATCAGTACGGCGCCGGCCGGGATCGCGGTCGCTCGGGCCGTGCCGGTCTCGGACAGGCCGTAGACCAGGGTGGCCAGGCCGGGGGAGAGGAGCAGGAGGCCGGTCAGGTCCAGGTGGTGGCCGGGGCGAGGGGTGTCCTTGGGGACGCCGCGCCAGGCCAGGGCCAGGGCCAGGAGGCAGACGGGCAGGTTGACGTAGAAGATCCAGCGCCAGCTGAGGTGGCCGACCATCAGGCCGCCGAGGACCGGGCCGAGGATCGGTACGACCATGGCGGGGAGGGTGATCGCGCTCATCAGGCGGCCGAGGCTGCGGCCTCCGGCGGCCCGCATCACCAGGGTCTGGAGGATGGGAAGCAGGAGGCCGCCGCCTATGCCCTGGAGGACCCGGAAGGCGATCAGTGAGCCTATGTTCCAGGCGAGGCCGCAGAGGATGGATCCGGCCAGGAAGAGGGTCAGTGCGCCTAGCCAGACCTGGCGGGAGTCGTAGCGCTCTACCGCCCAGCCGGAGACCGGGACGACCGTCGCGAGGGCCAGGAGGTAGGCCGTACTCACCCATTGCAGGCTTGCCGTCGAGGCGCCGAGGTCGTGGCCCAGGGTGTGCAGGGCTATGGAGACGATCGTGCTGTCGAGGAGTGGGGCTAGGGCGCCCAGGACGAGGATGCCGGCGAGTTTGCGGACGGCCGGGTCGAGGCGCTCGGCGGGGCCGGCGGTGGTGGCAGGCAAGATGGTCCCCCTTAGAGACGCTGCGTCTCTTATTTTGTCCACGATAGGCTGGATGCGATAAGAGACGCAAGGTCTCCTAGGTGGAAGGTGCTTGTGATGGTCGGAGAGCAGACGCGGCGGCGTGGGGCCGCGTTGGAGGCCGACATCCTGGACGCCGTGTGGGAGGAGCTGGCCGCGGTCGGCTATGCCCGGCTCACCATGGAGGGCGTCGCCACCCGTGCCCGTACCGGTAAGCAGGTCCTCTACCGGCGCTGGCCCAACCGCGCCGAACTCGTCAAGGCCGCCATGTCCCACCGCACCGGCACCATCGCCGGCCGGATCCCCGACACCGGGGAGCTGCGCGAGGACGTGCTTACTCTGTTGCGGATGATGGTCGCGCGGCAGCGGGAGATCGGGTCCGACGTCATCCGGGGCCTGCTGGCGGACGCGCCCGACCTGGACCCGAAGGTGTTCGGGATCGTTTACGACATCCTGCTGCCCATGCTTCAGAGGGCTGTGCGGCGGGGTGAGATCCCTACCGCCGAACTTTCCCGACGGGTTGTCACGGTCCCGGCTCAACTGCTGCGCTACGAGATGGTCATCTCACATGAACCGGTCGTCGACTCCACGCTCGTGGAGATCGTCGACGATGTGTATCTGCCGTTGCTGCGCGGGCACGGCTGAGGCCCGCACCCCCGGAGGGAATGCGGGCCTCAGCCGTACGAGCTACTGCGTGACTACCGGGACTGCTGAGCCGGAACCCCACGGGAGATGGGCTCGTCCTCGACCGGAGAGCTCGCGGCGGCCACCGCGGCGCCGGTGAGCGTGGCGAGCATCTCGCGCACGTTCGTCAGCTGCGCGTTGATGCTGTCGCGGCGGTTGGTGAGGGCGGCCAGCTCGCGCTCGGACTCCGAACGGATGCGGTCGGCCTTGGCGTTCGCGTCGGCCACGATGTCCTCGGCCTGGCGCTGGGCCGTCTCCACCGTCTGGCGGGCGCGGCGCTCGGCGTCCGTGCGCAGCTTCTCGGCCTCCAGTCGGAGCTGCTCCGCGCGGTGCTCGATCTCCGCGAGACGCTTCTCCGCCTTCTGCTGACGCGACGCCAGGTCGCGCTCGGACTGCTCGCGGCGCTTGGCGAGGTTCGTCTCGAAGTCGGCGGCGGCCTGCGCGGCCTTGGCGCGGGTCTCCTCGAAGAGGGCGTCGGCCTCCTCGCGCTTCTGCTGGGCGTCCTTCTGGGCCTCGCCACGCAGCTGCGCGGAGTCGCTCTTGGCCTTCTCGACGATCCGGACGCCCTCGTCCTCCGCCTTGGACTTGCGCTCCGCAGCGAACGATTCTGCGTCGTTGCGGACCTGCTGGGCAGCGGACTCCGCGAGTTCGCGGTGCTGCTCGGCCGCGCGCCGGGCCTCCTCGCGCAGATCCTTGGCCTCTTCCTCGGCGAGGCGGAGGATCTTCTCGACCCGCGCGCCGAGACCGGCGTACGACGGCTCGGCGTCGCTTACCTGGGCCGCGGCGTTCTGCGTTTCGAGGTGGAGCTCCTCGATGCGCTTTTCAAGAGCAGTGATACGAGCCAGAGCGCTGTCACGGTCGGAGACGAGCTTCGAGATGCGTTCGTCCACCTGAGCGCGGTCGTACCCACGCCGCACAAGCTCGAAGCCGTAGGGGGAAGTGTCGCTCATGGGGTTCCTGTCGAATGAGACCGGTGAGGTGATAGGTGGAATCCTAGGGGCCGAAGCGGTGTGTCATCGAGCGGATGCGTGTTTGATCTGGAGAATGACACCCCTTTTGAGTGGCTAACCGTCCGACCGCTTGCCAAAGACCGGGTCAAAGGCCCCAGAACGCCCGAACCTCACAGGAGGTTCCTAGGCTTCGTCAGCCCTCAACCGACTTGCCACCCGAACGAGTTGCGCCCGCGGCGGCGCCGGCCTTGACCCCGCCGTCCTTGGCCGCCGTCGGGGCCTCAAAAGACTCCAACGCTTCCAGGACGTCCTGGACACGGGAGATTTCGGCATTGATGTCCTCGCGGCGGCGGACCAGCACGTCGAGTTCGCGCTTGCCCTCCTCCACCGTGCGCCGGGCCTCGCGGATCGCCTCCGCCTTCAGGTCCTCGGCCTCACGGATCAGCGTGGACTTCTTCTGCTCGGCCTCCTTGAGGAGACCCTCCGCCTTCTTCACCGCGGCGATACGGACCTTGCCCGCCTCGGAGTTGGCCTCCGAGACCAGCTCCTTGGCCTTCATCTGGGCCTTGCCGAGCTGCTCCTCGGCCGCCTTGATGAGCGCGTCGCAGCGGTCGCCGGCCGATCTCATCGTCTCCGCGGACTCACGGCGGGCCCGCTCGTGCAGGCTCTCGATCTCGCTGGTGATGCGGTCGCGCAGCTCCTCGGACCGTTCCCTTATGGCGGTGGCGTCCCGGCGCGCGCCGACCAGCAGCTCGTCCGCGTCCGTACGGGCCCGCTCCACCCGGGAGTTGCCCTCGACCGTGCCCTCGGACACCAGCCGGTCGGCCTCGGCGCGGGCCGCGCCGACCATCGAGTCGGCCTGTGCCTCGGCGTCCGCCGTCGTCTTCTGTGCCTGCTGCTGCGCCTCGTTGAGGAGCTTGTCGGCCTCCGCCGCGGTCTCCGTGATGAGCGTGTCGACCTGCTCGGCCACGTCCGACCGGCGTTTGTTGGCCTCCTTGCGGGCCTCGTCCAACGTCCGCTCGGACTCCTCGCGGGCCGCCGAGGTGACCCGCTCGGCCTGCGCCTCCGAGTCCGCCCGCAGCCGCGCGGCCTCCGCCCGGGTCCGCTCGGCGTGCAGCTGTGCGGCGCCGACCGTCTCGGCGGCCTCGGCGCGCAGCCGCTCCGCGTCCCCGGTCGCGTCCGAGATCAGCTTCTCGGCCTTGGCCACGGCCTCCGAACGCACCCGCTCGGCCTCGTTGACCGTCTCCGTCTGGAGCCGCTCCGCCTCCGCCGTCACCTCGGTGATGAGGGTGTCGGCCTGCGTCGCCGCGTCCGAACGGATCCGGTTGGCGTCCTCGCGGGCGTCCGCCCGGGCCCGCGCCGCGTCCTGGTCGGCCTGCGCGATCGCGTCCGCCGCTTCCGTGCGCCCCCGCTGGACGTGCTCGGCGGACTCCGACCGCAGCCGCTCGGCCTCCGCGATCGCGTCCGAAACGGTGTGCTCCGCAAGGGCCTTGGCGGCGTCCGTCTCCTCGTTCGCCCGGCGCCGGATGCGGTTGGCGTCCTCGGTGGCCCGCTCCCGCTCGCTGTAGGCGTCGGCGCGGACCCGGTCCGCCTCCTCCTGCGCCTCGCGCCGGGTGCGGTCCGCCACGTGCTCGGCGGCCGACCTGATGCCCTGGATGTCGTCCTGCGCCTGCTCGTGCAGCCCCGCGACGGACTCCCGCACCTGCTGTGCGTGCTGCTCGGCGCCCGACACCATCTCGGTGGCGCGCCGGTCGGCCTCCTCGACCAGCCGCAGCGCCTCGGACTGCGCCTCCTCGACGCGGTTGCGCGCCGAGGCCAGCAGCTCCTCGCTCTGCTCGCGGGCCCGCTCGCGCTCCTGCCCGGCCTCCTCACGGGCCGACCCGAGCAGCTCCTCGGCCTCACGACGACGCCGTACGGCCTCCTCCTGGGCGGCGGCCAGCGTCTCCGACGCCTCGATCGCGAGGCGCTCGGCGGCGGCCTGGGCCTCCGCGCGGACCCGGTCCGCGGTGTCCTGCGCCTCGGTCTTGAGCCGCTCGGCCTCGGCCGCGGCCTCGGACCGCAGGCGTACGGCGATGGTCTCGCCCTCGGCGCGGGAGGCGGACGCGTCGCCCGCGGCCTCGTTGCGCAGCCGGTTGGCCTCCGCCTCGGCCTGCGCCTGAAGGGAACGGATGCGGTCGGCGGCCTCGCCGCGCAGGCGTTCCGTCTCCTCGGCGGCCTCGCGGCGGATCCGCTCGGCCTCCTCGCGGGCGTCGGTCAGGGCCTGTTCGGCCGCGGCGAGCCGCTCCTCGGTCTCGGTGTGCAGCCGCGTCAGGCCCTCGGCGGCCTCCTCGCGGCGTGCCTCTATGGCCCGCTCGGTGTCGTCGCGCAGATCGCGTGCGGCCTGTTCGGCGTCCGCCTTGATGCCCTCGGACTGCTCGATGACCTCCGCGCGGTGCCGCTCGGCCTCCTTGCGGGTGCGGTCGAGGGTCTCCTCGGCCTGCCGGCGCAGGGTGGTGGCGCGCTCGATGGCCTCGGTGCGGACCTTCTCGCTGTCCGTGGTGGCGGTCTGCCGCAGTTCGTCGGCGTCGACGCGGGCCTTGGAGAGCAGGTCCTCGGCGGTCTTGGCCGCCTCCTCGATCTGCTGGACGGCCTCGCGGCGGGCCTCGGCGCGGATGCGCTCGCCCTCGCCGACCGCGTCGGCGCGCAGCTGCTCGGCCTCGCCGCGCAGCCGGCGCGCCTCCTCCTGGAGCTCGACCGTCTTGGCCCGGTACTCCTTGGTGTCGTCCTTCGCCGTGCCCTTGAGCTGTTCGGCGATGTCGTGCGCCTGGGCGCGCAGCCGGTCGGCCTCGGCCTCCGCCTCGGAGCGGATCCGCTCGGCCTCCTCGGTGGCGGCCTTCGTGGTGTTCTTGGCGTCCTCGGACGCCTTGTCGAGGACGTCCTCGGCGGTGCGGGCGGCCTTGGCGAGCTGGGAGGCTGTCTCCTCGGCGGTGAGGCTGCGGGCGTTCTCCTCGGCCTCCGCGACGATCTTGTCGGCCTTGGCCTGGGCGTCGGCGACGACCTGGTCGGCGTCCGCCTTGGTGGTCTCGGCCTCCTTGGTGGCCTCGGTGACGAGGCGGGCGACCTGCTCCTTCGCGGTACGGGTGCGCTGCTCGTTGGCGGACTCGGCGCTCGCGAGGGCCTTGGCCGCGGCCTCCGTGGCCTCGCTGAGGACCTTCTCGGCCTCCAGGCGCGCTTCGCGCAGTGAGGTTTCGGCCTCCGCCATGCGCGTCTCGGCGGCCCGGCTCATCTCGGTGGCCTGCCGGCGGGCGGAGTCCGACTCGTTGACCGTGGAGCTGCGCAGCTGCTCGGCGTGGTCGGTGGCTTCCTGGGCCTGGCTGGAGGCCGCGTTCAGCAGGCGTTCGGCGTCCGTGCGGGCGCGGCGCAGCAGTTGCTCGGCCTCCGAGCGGGCCGCTTCGGCGTCCATCTCCAGCCGCTGCCGGGCCTCGGCGGCGACCCGCTCGGCCTCGGCGCGGGCGGCGGCCAGGGCCTGTTCGGCCTCGGCGCGGGACTCCTCGACGAGCCGGCGGGCCTGTGCCTCGGAGCGGGCGCGCAGCTGCTCGGCCCATGCCACGTTCTCGTTGACGTGCGACTCGACGGTCTGCCGGCGCTCGCCCAGTTCCTGGTCGAGCTGCTGGCGCCGGGTCACGGCCTCCTGGTGCAGTTCCGCCTGGAGGCGGGCCGCGTTCTCCGCGTGCTCCTGGAGGATGCGCTGGGTCTGCGCGCGGGCCTGGCTCAGCTCCCGCTCGGCGTCCTGGCGCAGCTGGTCGGCCTGGACCTGGGCATTGCGGAGCATCTGCTCGGCCTGGTAGCCGATGTCACCGCCGTCGTAGGCCGGCCGGGACATGAGGGTGCGGCGCGCCTCGTGGAGCTTGGCGCGCAACACCTCGACCTGGTAGCCGAGGTCCTCGGCATGCTGGATCGCCTTTTCCCGCTCGGTCTTCAGCCGCTCCATCTCGGCCTCGAACCGAGAGAGGTGGTCGACGTCAGCCGCCGGCTCTCGCTCCTGGCGTTCGTAGCCCCGCACTGCGCGGTCCCATCCGTCCCCTGGTCGCGGTTTACTCCAACGAGCGCCGTCCATCCACCGAACGGTGCTCCCGGGGAATGGTGTCAGATCAACGGCGGAGCCCGGGCTGCTGCCCCGACGCTCGCCCCCCGAAACCGGACCCCGGCATGCCGTTGCCCTGGTTGCGAGCGACGACCGACCCCAACCCTACCGGCCCATATGTACGAGGGTCAGTGCTCAGGTGACTCAACAGGCGCCGAAGTGACCAGTTCTGTCAGTACGCCATGGCAATCCTTTGGGTGCAGGAACGTGATCCGTGACCCCATGGAGCCGCGTCGCGGCTCCTCGTACAGAACGCGTACGCCCTTCCCGCGGATGTCCTCGGAGTCCGTGTCGACGTCGGCCGTGCCGAAGGCGATGTGGTGGACGCCCTCCCCGTTCTTCGCCAGCCACTTCCCCACGGCGGAGTCCTCGCGGGTGGGTTCGAGGAGCTGGAGGTAGGAGGCGCCGCCGTCGTCCGTGTTGTTGATCTTCAACATGGCCTCGCGCACGCCCTGTTCCTCGTTGACCTCGGAGTGGAACACCTCGAAGCCGTACGTGGCCCGGTAGAACTCGACTGTCTTGTCGAGGTCGAAGCAGGCGATCCCGATGTGGTCGATTCGCGTCAGCATGTATGTAGTGCAGCGCTCGCGCGGTGGTTACGCAACGTGCGCGCGATCACACCGACGGCCCGATGACGGGGTGGTCTACCGCTCAGTACATTTCGAGTAAACCCTCGTTCACTCCTCAGCTGAAACACGCTGGAAGGGGATCGCACCTCATGTCTGGAACGAACAGCACGACCTCGGTGATCGTCGCGGGCGCCCGCACGCCCATGGGACGGTTGCTGGGCTCCCTGAAGACCTTCTCCGGAGCCGACCTCGGCGGCTTCGCGATCAAGGCCGCCCTCGACCGTGCGGGTATCGGTGGCGACCAGGTGCAGTACGTGATCATGGGCCAGGTGCTCCAGGCCGGGGCAGGGCAGATCCCGGCACGCCAGGCCGCCGTCAAGGCGGGCATCCCCATGAGCGTCCCCGCGCTCACCATCAACAAGGTCTGCCTCTCGGGCCTCGACGCCATCGCGCTCGCCGACCAGCTCATCCGTGCAGGTGAGTTCGACGTGATCGTCGCGGGCGGCCAGGAGTCCATGACCAACGCCCCCCACCTGCTCCCCAAGTCCCGCGAGGGATACAAGTACGGCGCGATCGAGATGCTCGACGCGATGGCCTACGACGGCCTGACCGACGCCTTCGAGAACATCGCCATGGGCGAGTCGACGGAGAAGCACAACACGCGCCTCGGCATCGCCCGGCCCGAGCAGGACGAGGTCGCGGCCCTGTCCCACCAGCGGGCCGCCGCCGCCCAGCAGAACGGCGTCTTCGAGGCCGAGATCACCCCGATCGAGATCCCGCAGCGCAAGGGCGAGCCCGTCGTCTTCAGCAAGGACGAGGGCATCCGCGCGGAGACCACGGTCGAGTCGCTGGGCAAGCTGCGCCCCGCGTTCACCAAGGACGGCACGATCACCGCGGGTACCTCGTCCCAGATCTCGGACGGTGCGGCGGCCGTGGTCGTGATGAGCAAGACCAAGGCGCAGGAGCTGGGCCTGGAGTGGATCGCCGAGATCGGCGCCCACGGAAATGTGGCGGGACCCGACAACTCGCTCCAGTCGCAGCCGTCGAACGCGATCCTGCACGCCCTGAAGAAGGAGGGCCTGGAGGTCGAGGACCTCGACGTGATCGAGATCAACGAGGCCTTCGCCGCCGTCGCGGTCCAGTCAATGAAGGACCTCGGGGTGTCCACGGAAAAGGTGAACGTCAACGGCGGCGCCATCGCCCTGGGCCACCCCATCGGCATGTCCGGCGCCCGGCTCGTCCTGCACCTCGCCCTGGAGCTCAAGCGGCGCGGCGGCGGGGTCGGCGCGGCGGCACTGTGCGGCGGCGGCGGTCAGGGTGAC
Organism: Streptomyces sp. NPDC002276; assembly: GCF_053891435.1. Classification (NCBI taxonomy): domain Bacteria; kingdom Bacillati; phylum Actinomycetota; class Actinomycetes; order Kitasatosporales; family Streptomycetaceae; genus Streptomyces; species Streptomyces sp. NPDC002276. The sequence goes on from NZ_JBSFCQ010000033.1 coordinate 10,981, forward strand.
GCACTGATCGTGCGGGTACCCAAGGCCTGAGCTGTACTTTCCCGACGGAACGGAGCTGTGATGCAGGACGTCGCCTCGCTGGTGGCCCAGGCCAGGGAAGGCCGGCCGCGGGCCGTGGCCCGGCTGATCTCCCTGGTGGAGGGGGCGTCCCCCCAGCTCAGGGAGGTCATGGCGACCCTCGCACCGCTGACCGGCGGGGCGTACGTCGTGGGTCTGACCGGCTCCCCGGGCGTCGGCAAGTCGACGTCCACCTCCGCGCTCGTCACGGCCTACCGCAAGCAGGGCAGACGGGTCGGCGTCCTGGCCGTCGACCCGTCCTCGCCGTTCTCGGGCGGCGCCCTGCTCGGCGACCGCGTCCGCATGTCGGACCACTCCTCCGACCCCGGCGTCTACATCCGCTCGATGGCCACCCGCGGCCACCTCGGCGGCCTCGCCTGGTCCGCCCCGCAGGCCATCCGCGTCCTCGACGCGGCGGGCTGCGACGTGATCCTGGTGGAGACGGTCGGGGTCGGCCAGTCGGAGGTCGAGATCGCCTCCCAGGCCGACACCAGCGTGGTGCTGCTCGCCCCCGGCATGGGCGACGGCATCCAGGCGGCGAAGGCCGGAATCCTGGAGATCGGCGACGTCTACGTCGTCAACAAGGCCGACCGCGACGGCGCCGACGCCACCGCCCGCGAGCTGAACCACATGCTCGGCCTCGGCGAGTCCCGCGGCCCCGGCGACTGGCGCCCCCCGATCGTCAAGACGGTCGCCTCCCGCGCGGAGGGCATCGACGAGGTGGTGGAGGCGTTGGAGAAGCACCGGGCGTGGATGGAGGAGCACGGGGTTCTCGCCGAGCGTCGAGCGGCCCGGGCGGCCCGCGAGATCGAGACGATCGCGGTCACTGCCCTGCGCGCCCGCATCGGCGACCTGCACGGGGACCGCCGTGTCGGCGCGCTCGCGGAGCGGGTCGTGGCGGGGGAGTTGGACGCGTACCGCGCGGCGGACGAACTGATCGCGGGCATCACGGAGGGTTAATACGCTGGTCAACGTCCTTGCGCCGCTGCTACGTTGACCCACATGTTCCTCCTCATGGCATAGGGCACGCCGAACACACCGGCGTCCCTTTCCCATGCCTCCAGTTGAGGAACATTCGCATGTCCGCGCCCTCTTCCACGCCGACTCCGGCGTGCCCTTCGTACGCCGCCGTACTCCAAGTCCCGTACGCACGCCGCACGTTCACCGCCGCCCTCGTCGGCCGCCTCTCCTACGGCACGGTGTCACCGGCCGTGCTGCTCGCGGTCGTCCACTCCACCGGCTCGTACGCCGCGGCCGGCACGGTCATGGCCGTCTTCGGCACCGCGACCGTCCTCCTGCTGCCCCTGCGCGCGGCCCTGGTCGACCGCCACGGCCCCCGCCGCGCCCTGCTCCCCATGGCCCTGCTCTACGGCACCCTCCTGTGCGTCCTCGCGGCGGTGACCTGGCGCCCCGGGACACCGGAGGTGGTGCTCGGCACGGTGGCTGCGCTGACCGGCATGTGCGCGCCCCCACTGGGACCCACCATGCGCTCCGTGTGGGCCGAACTGGTCGGCGACCAGGGGCTGTTGCGGCGCGCGTACAGCCTGGACGGTGTCGCCGAGGAACTCCTGTACGTCGTCGGCCCGTTGGCGATCGGCGCGCTGATGAGCTTCGCCCCGCCGGCCGCCGGGGTCCTGCTCAGCGCGGTGCTGATCGGCGCGGGAACCTTCGCCTTCGTCACGTCACCGGCGCTGGCCGGGGTACGGGTTCCCGCCGGGGGTCGACCGGGGCTGAGGCTCGCCAGGGTTCGCGGGCTCCTCGCACCGGTCGTCGTGGCCGCCGGGATGGGGCTCGCGCTGAGCGCCGTCTACCTGCTGGTGATGGCCTTCGCCGAACAACGGGGGTACGGCGACGGTGTCGTGCCCTGGGTGCTGGCCGCGGTGTCCGCGGGCAGTGCGGTCGGCGGCCTGCTGAACGGTGCGGTCGACTGGCGTCGGGCCGCGCGGGTACGGCTGGCGTTGTCGGCGCTGGGTCTTGGGCTGGCGCTGGCCGCGGCCGGGCTGGCGGCGGGGATGTGGTCACTCACCGTGGCGGTGGCGTGCGCGGGGTTCTTTGTCGCACCGGCGCTGACCACCGCGTATCTGCTGGCCGACGAGGTGGCCGCGCCGGAGGCGCGGACTCAGGCGGGGGCGTGGGTCAACATGGCGGTGAACGCGGGGAGTTCGGGGGGGATCGGTGGTGACGGGGCTGGTCATTGGGCGGTTGCCGGTGGGGGTGTGCTTTGTGATCGCCGGGGTGGTGGCGGGTGCGGCGGGGGTTGCGTCTTGCCTGCCGGTTCGTCGTGGCTGGTCGCGCAGTTCCCCGCGCCCCTGAAGTCGGGTGCTGTAGCGCCCCGGACTCACTCGTTCCGGTCGGCATCATCCAGTCCGTCCGGCGTTTGAGGACGAGGCCCCTTCAGGGCCGAAGCGGGGGTCTGGGGGCGGCAGCCCCCAGACGTCCCGGCCATCCCGCTCAACCTAGGGACGGCCCCGCTGCCCCCGCAGATGTTCCGCGATCGGCTTCAGTGTTTTGTCGAGTTCCGACAGGCCCTCGGGGGGCACGAGGTCGATGAAGTGCCGCCGTACCGACGCCACATGATGGGGCGCGACCTTCTGCATCGTCTCCAGGCCGTGTTCGGTGAGCACCGCGTACAGTCCCCGGCGGTCCGACTCGCAGTTCTCCCGGCGTACCAGGTCCGCGTTCTCCATGCGGGTGATCTGGTGCGAGAGGCGGCTCTTGGACTGGAGCGTGGCGGCGGCGAGGTCGCTCATCCGCAGCCGTTTGTCCTCCGCCTCGGAGAGGTTCACCAGGATCTCGTAGTCGTTCATCGTCAGGCCGAACGGCTGCAGGTCCTTTTCGAGCTGGTACGTCAGCAGCCTGTTGACCTCCAGGTGGGTGCGCCAGGCGCACTGCTCCTCATCGGTCAGCCAGCGCGTGGCCGTCTCGGTCTCCATGAATGAAGTCTACCTAAAATGTTGAAAGGCGAACTAGTGAGGGTGGCGTGACGGCGCGCACACGTTCGACGTCACACTCCGCAGACTACCGCTCACAGCCCGAAGCGACGCTGGAGATCTCCCAGCTGTCCGGGAAGGCGCGGTGCGCCCGCTTGCTGTGCGGGACCTGTGCGAACCCCGCCCCCGCCCGGTACCCTCGGCTCGTGCGGCACAACCCCTGTGGCCTGCTCGGGCATCAGATTCTCCGAGGACTGGAGCAGTACCGTGCCCGCCCCCACGAACTCGAACTGGTGCTCCTCCCCGGAGGCCCCGCCGATGCCCGTCATCGCACGTAGACCGCCCAACAGGCCGGTCATGTACGCGTGGTCGTAGTGGTGGCACGGGGAGGGGCAGTCGGCCCAGCCGACGAGCGCCTGCGGGTCGACCCGGATCGGGGGTTCCATGAACACCACCGGGCCGCTGGAGGCGGCCACGATCTTTCCGGTTCCGATGAGTGTCAGAAAGCCGGGAACAATCGACTGCTTCAGAGCGAGACTTGGCTGAAAAGCGAGCAGGTTGCCGGAGCGAATGGTCATGTTGGCGTCTTCGAGGTCGTACGCGTTGACGTCGAAGGCCCGGTCGGCGAGCAGCATCTTGCCCGAGCCGTCCGCCACGACCCAGTCGCTCGCGTGCAGAGGCGAATGGAAGGACGTACGGACAAGTCGGTCGAGTCGCCCGTGCCCGATGCCGTTGAACTCCATCGAGCCGTAGTAGGCGATCATCTTCCCCTTCTGTAGGAACCACTGGCTCCCCTTGAGCTCCACGCAGAAGGTGTACTTGTTGACGTTGTCGTCGACCGGCAGGGTCATCGGGTCGAAGACCGTGGGGCCGGACCCCGCGTACTGGCTCACAGCTTCTCCTCCGACGCCTGGACGTAGACCGCGCCGCTGCCGCTCAGCTCCAGCTGGAACGCCTCGCCGGAGCCCCGGCCCACCATGTCGCGCCAACCGAGCGCCGTGGACAGCTTGTTGCGGACGTCGCCGTGGTGGGCGACGTAGGCCTGCGGGTCGACATGGACGGGTCTGCCGGGGGTGATCGGCACCTCGAAGACGCCGCCGTGGGCCATCACGGCGACCGCGCCCTGTCCCTGGAGCGTCGTCGTGAACAGGCCCTGGCCGGTGACCTGGCCGCGGACCATGCCCATGACGCCGCCCTGTGAGCCCATGAACATCGTGCCCTGCCGGAGGGTGCCCTCGAAGGCGAGGAGGCGGTCGGCCTCCACGTAGAGGGTGTCGCCGGTGAGACGGATGATCTGGATGTGGTGGCCGCCGTGACCGAACATCACGGTGCCGCTGCCCTCGACCGTCATCAGGGGAGTGGCCTCGTTGGCGACGCGGCGGCCGAGCATCGACATGACGCCGCCCTGGCCGCCCTGGATGTTCGGGGTGAAGGAGACGTCACCTTTGTAGGCGAGCATCGCGCCGCGCTGGCTGTACAGCCGCTGCCCCGGCATGACGGTCGCCTGGATCATCTTCGAGTTGATCTCCGTGAACGTCATGTCACACGTCCCCCGCGATCGTGTTCCGCTCGCTGGGCTGGACGTAGACGAGCCCGTCGCCCTCGAAGCGGATCTGGAAGGCCTCGCCGCCGCCCTCCCCGAAGAAGGTGCGGAACGTCACACCGGACTGGAAGGACTGGTTCAGGTTCCCCTGGTGCGCGATGTACGCGCCGGGGTCGACGGTCAGCGGGTACTGCCGGCTCACCCGCAGCACCACCGCGGGGCCGTCCGACATGATCGCCGCCTGGCCGTGGCCCTCGACGGTCGTCGTGAACAGCCCGTTGCCCTGCGAGGCGCCGCGCAGTCCCGTGAACGTCGTGCCCGTTCTCAGTGCCGCGTCGGTCGCGAGCAGGTTGCTCGACTCGACGTACAGCTTGTCGCCCTGGAGGTTCACGAGGTTGATCTCGGACGCCCGGTCCGCGAACCAGCAGGTGCCCTGCCCCCTCACCTCCATCACCGTCATCTGCTCGCCGGTGAGCCGCCGGGTGACCATCCCCCGGATGCCCTCACCGCCGCCGCTCATCTTCTTGAAGGCCATCTGCCCGTCGTACGCGACCATCGAGCCGTTCTTCGCCTTCACGGCGTCCCCGGTCATGTCGACGGCGAGCACCTTGCTGCCCTGGAGTCGAAACATCGCCACCGTGCGAAGGTAACCGCAGGGGCGCGGTCGCGGACAGGGCCCGTGGGTGGAGAACGACCCTGACCTGCCCCCTAGGGCGTGTCGCGGGGCGTGTCGTGAGGTGCGGCCAGCCGTATGACGGCCGTACCCGCCCGCAGGTCGACCGTCGACCACGGCGGGTCCCCGTCCTCCTCGTCGTCCCGCATCACCAGCGCGCTCTGCCGTTCCTTCAACTCGGTCTGCTTGCCCGGCGAGAGGCTCGCGTGCAGCTGCTCGAAGCCGGTCGCGGAGATCTGCCCCTGCCGCCCGGCGTTCCGCCAGGGCAGCACCCCGGCCCGGCCGGCCCTCAGAAGCAGCTGGTCGAGGAAGGCGAGGAGCGTCAGCAGGACCACCAGTCCGGGCAGCGTCATGAAGAAAACGAACTGCACGGACACTCCCGGGGGATCGGCGGCGGACCCCCAGTCTTGGCCCGCTCGGCCGTTTGCCACAATGGGTGAACGTTTGTGCTCGCGTTCACAAGCTGTGGACGTCTCCCTCACCGAAGGTGACCTGTGGACATCAAGACCGCCACCGCAATCCGCCGCCTCCGCCTGGTGTCGGCCCCCGAGGCCGTGTCCTTCCTCCTCCTGCTCGTCTGCTCGGTCCTGAAGCGGACCACGGACTTCAACGCGGTGCCCGTCATGGGCATGGTCCACGGTGTCCTCTTCATCCTCTACGTCCTCTTCTGGGCGGACGCCTGGAACCGCACCAAGTGGGGCCCGAAGACGGCGGCCCTCTACTTCGTCCTCTCGGTCCTGCCCACCGGCGGCTTCTTCGCCGAGCGCAAGCTCCGCCGCGAGTCCGAGAACGCAGTCAACGAAGCCATCGCGTCCCGTGCCCGCCAGGAGCAGGAAGGAGCCGTGAAGGCATGATCGTCGCCTTTTCCGTGACACCCCTGGGTGTCGGCGAGGATGTCGGCGAGTACGTCGCCGACGCCGTCCGCGTGGTCCGCGAGTCGGGCCTGCCCAACCGCACCGACGCGATGTTCACGTCCATCGAGGGCGAGTGGGACGAGGTCATGGACGTCGTCAAGCGGGCGGTCGCCGCCGTGGAAGCCCGCGCCCCGCGCGTCTCCGTGGTCCTCAAGGCGGACATCCGCCCCGGAGTGACGGACGGCCTCACCTCCAAGGTGGAGACGATCGAACGACACCTGGAGCGGTAGCCGACGGGACAGCGTCCTGACGGTGCCTATGACGGAGCGCGTCGACGCCAGGACCAGGGAGCGCGCGGGCGCCGACGGCGACCAGAACTCGGCGGAAGTGCCTCGACGTGGAGCGGAGAAGCCACGACCAGGCGTTCGGACCACGACGAGTCCTCGATGTCCATGAGCACGACCGCGTGTCCGCGCATACGCGATCGGCAGTTGGCCGGGTAGTCGCGCGAGACCCAGAAGAACACGCCCATGGCCGCCTCCTCGCGCCTCTGATCCCGTCTCCGGCTGGGGGCCCCGTAGGTCGGAGACTCGGGAGTCACCTGGTGGCCTTCTTGGTCTCTCCGCTCAAGTCCGAGGACGAGGTCGTGCAGCCACGTGGTGTCCGACCCCATGCGCCCCGCGGCGACCGCTCGGGTGCGCAGGTGTTGAACGGAGCCACACAGCAGAAGTCCCATGTCGCGTGGTTGGCCCCGACTGCCGGCAGCTATGTCTCCGACGAAGAGGACAACGTCTTCCGGTGGTTCGCCGTCGTCCTCATGGACTGCGGCGTGAGTCATGTCCAGGTCGAAATGGATCCAACGATTCGGCCGAAGACCGAAGTCGGTGAACTGGGCGGGATTCTGTCTGTCCTCGACCTCTTTGACTCCCTTGGCCAGCTCGGCGAGCGTAGCCCGCGCATGCGGCTCGTCACTCAGGGAGCGGGATCCGGAAACCTCCAGGACCGGTGCTCCGGGGGAAACCCGACCGATCCGTTGACCTCCCGCTGAGAACTGGTGCGAGGAACTCCGAGCCGTCCGAAGAGCCTCTGCTCGGACACGTACACAAGGTCCGCCACGGTTCCTCCTCGCGCGGTCGGCGGCCGATACGAACGCTACGGAACACACAGCCGGCCGTGAACACCCGCCGGGCACACCCCGGCCCCCGTTCCGCCGCCGGGGTCAACCCCCCACCCACCTGGACGCACCCAGTTCGACACGCCCTCAATTCTCCACTTGTGTGAGGTTATCGGCCCGGTCGATCTTCGGAACCCAGCGGTTCCGGAGGCCCCCCGGGCGTCGATCACTCCTCAATCATTTGGAGGGCGCTGTGCGGCCGGAGGGCTACGACTACGACACCTACAGCCGACTGGCCGGGCCGCTCACCGAGCCGTCCGGTGCGTCGTACCAGGTGCAGTACAACTCGCTCCTCTCGCGCGAGCCCCACCGAATACGCGCTGTCCTCCTGATGAGCCTCGCCCCGGTGCTGACCGCCGCCCTGCTCGTCTATCTCGTCTGGCCCACCCACTGGGTGGAGCGCGAGGGCGGTCAGGAGTGGATGGTCGGGCTCGACATCACGATGCTGATAGCCATCGGCCTCATCGAGCTGTTCATGGTCGTCAACGTCGCCTCCGTCGCCCACGCCACGCTGGTCGCCCGCGACCCGGTCCCCGTCGTCCCCGCCCCCGGCACCCGCGTCGCCTTCCTCACGACGTACGTCCCGGGCAAGGAACCCCTCTCCATGGTCCGCGCCACACTTGAGGGTGCCGTCAGGGTCACGCACACCGGACCCGTCGACGTGTGGCTCCTCGACGAAGGCGACGACGAGCAAGCCAAGGCCCTGTGCGCCGAGTTGGGCGTACGGCACTTCACGCGGCACGGCGTCCCGGAGTGGAACCGACCCAAGGGTGTCCACAAGGCCCGTACCAAGCACGGGAATTACAACGCCTGGATCGCGATGCACGGCGGCGACTACGAGTTCTTCGCCTCCGTCGACACCGACCACGTTCCGCTCCCCAACTTCCTTGAGCGGATGATGGGTTACTTCCGCGACCCGGACATCGCCTTCGTCGTGGGACCGCAGGTGTACGGGAACTACCACAACCCCGTCACCAAGGCCGCCGAGTCGCAGCAGTTCCTCTTCCACGCGCTGATCCAGCGCGCCGGAAACCGCTACCGCGCTCCCATGTTCGTCGGCACCAACAACGTCGTACGGATCGCCGCCGTCAAGCAGATCGGCGGGCTGTACGACTCCATCACCGAGGACATGGCCACCGGCTTCGAGCTGCACCGGCACCGCAATCCCCTGACGCGTACGCACTGGCGGTCCGTCTACACGCCCGACGTGCTCGCCGTGGGGGAGGGGCCCGCCTCCTGGACCGACTTCTTCACGCAGCAGATGCGGTGGTCGCGTGGCACGTACGAGACGCTGATCAAGCAGTACTGGAAGGCGCCGTTCACGATGCCTCCGGGGCGGCTGTTCTCGTACACGATGATGCTCGTCTACTACCCGATGACGGCCGTCAACTGGCTGCTGGGCATCATGAGTTGCTTCCTGTTCCTGTGGTTCGGGGCCTCCGGCACGCAGGTCGCCGCGTCCGTGTGGCTGATGCTCTACAGCGACGCGGCGGCGCTCCAGATCGGGCTGTATCTGTGGAACCGGCGGCACAACGTCTCCCCGCACGAGCCGGAGGGGTCGGGCGGTCTCGCGGGCATGGCGATGTCCGCGCTCTCCGCGCCGATCTATCTGAAGTCCTTCGGCGAGGCGCTGATCCGGCGCCCCAGCCGGTTCGTCGTCACTCCCAAGGGCGGCGACGCCAGCCCGGACCGGCTGATGACCTTCCGTATCCACCTCTTCTGGGCGATCCTCCTGGCGACCTCGCTGGCCGCCTCCGTCGTCCTCGACCACACCCACGCGGCCATGCGCACCTGGGCCGTCCTCGCGATGGTCATCTCCCTTGCGCCGATAGGCGTTTGGGTGGGTTCGCTGGTCAAGGAGCGCCGGGAGCGGCACGCGCTGCTCGGCGCCGCGCGCACCCTCGACACCGTCGAACCCGCTCTCGCCACCACCGGCGCCGGGCCGTCCGTCTCCGGCACCACGACAGGGGGCAACTAGACCATGGCGTACCAGCCGTCCCAGAAAACCAGGAAGACCGTCCTCGGCATCGGCGGCATCGCCGTCCTGGCCGGTCTCAACGCCCCGGCCGCCCTCGAATTCGCCGGCGAGCAGTACCACGAGTACAAGATCACCCGGCCCGACTACATGGCCAAGTACGGCTCCTGGGACCAGATCGACATCCCGAAGGAGTACCGCACCAACGCCATCCACGCCTCGCTCCTGCACACCGGCAAGGTGCTGATCGTGGCCGGATCGGGCAATGAGCAGAAGAAGTTCAACGCCGGGTCCTTCGACACCGTCCTGTGGGACCCGAAGGCGAACACCTTCAAGAAGATCCCCACCCCGGTCGACTTCTTCTGCGGCGGCCACAGCCAACTCCCCAGCGGCAACCTGCTGGTGGCCGGTGGCACGGCCCGCTACGAGCTCCTCGACGGCGAGGTCAAGCGGGCCGGCGGCGGTATGCGCGTGAAGAACGAGAACCCCAACAAGCCGATGTTCCTGAAGAAGGGCACCGTCTTCCGCTCCCCGGCCGGCGTCGACTACGTCACCAGGTTCGACGTCACCGTCCCCAAGGCCAAGCGCGAGTTCAAGGTCACGTACAACGCCCGTGGTGTGATGCAGCCTTGGCAGACCAAGGTCACCGCGAGCGAGGTCCGGGTCTTCGTCGAGGCCACCGAGGCGGGCCCGATGTCGGTCACCGAGAAGCAGGCCCAGTACGACGTCGTCGGCCTCAAGGGCATCGACGCGAACAACACGTACGGCCTCTCCGAGAAGATCACGCTCGACAAGCAGGACTACCAAGGCATCCGCGCCGCCTACGAGTTCGACCCGAAGGCCGAGCGGTACATCGCCGTCGACCCGATGGACAAGGCCCGTTGGTACCCGACCCTCGTCGGCCTCGACGACGGCCGCGTCCTCGCCGTCTCCGGGCTCGACGACGTCGGCGTCATCGACCAGGGCGACAACGAGATCTACGACCCCAAGACCAAGAAGTGGACCCCGGGCCCCCAGCGTTACTTCCCCACCTACCCGGCCCTCTTCCTCACCAAGGGCGGCAAGCTCTTCTACCCGGCCTCCAACGCCGGCTACGGCCCCGCCAACAAGGGCCGCGAGCCCGGCATTTGGGACCTGAAGACCAACAAGTTCACGACGGTGGCGGGCCTGCGCGACCCCGAAGAGACCGAGACCTCGTCCTCGCTCCTGCTGCCCCCCGCGCAGGACCAGAAGGTGATGATCCTCGGCGGCGGAGGCGTCGGCGAGTCCAAGAAGTCGACCCCGCGCACAGCCGTGGTCGACCTGAAGCAGGACAGCCCCGTCTTCAAGGACGGCCCCAACCTCCCCCAGGGCACCCGGTACTTGAACAGCGTGATCATGCCGGACGACTCGGTCTTCACCACCAACGGCTCCTCCGACTACCGGGGCCGCAGCGCCAGCAACATCTTCAAGGCGCAGTTCTACGACCCGAAGGGCAACGCCTTCCGCGAGGCCGCCGCCCCGATGGTCGGCCGCAACTACCACTCCGAGGCACTGCTGTTGCCCGACGGCCGCGTCGTCACCTTCGGCTCCGACCCGCTCTTCGACGACCAGGCCAACACCAAACTCGGCCACTTCGAGCAGCGCATGGAGATCTTCACCCCGCCCGCGCTGCACAAGAACGGCGGCAACAGGCCCGTACTCCAGGACGGTCCGGAGACCCTGGACCGCCACCACCGGGCGACCTTCCGCACCGACCACCCCGACCGGGTCGTCAAGGCCCGCCTGATGCGCCCGAGTTCGGTCACGCACACGACGGACGTCGAGCAGCGTTCCATCGAGCTTGGTCTGGTCAAGGACGGCAAGTCGGTGACGGTGGACGTACCGAACGACCGGGCACTGGTGCCGCCCGGGTGGTACATGCTGTTCGTTACGGACGCGCAGGGCACGCCGTCAGAGGCGAAGTGGATCCAGGTGCACTGAAGTTGACCCGGATGAACTGAACCGCCTTGCTACGCCTTGGAGTTGCGTGCCAGCTCCAAGGCGTACTCCGGCCACCACTGCCCGGCGTCCGGACCACCCGCACAGGTGCCGTCCGAGGCGCCGGGCCGCTTGATCCACAAGTAGGCGTCCAGGGCGGGTTCGCCGGTGTCGGTGGTCGGCCGGGTGCCAAGACCCCGGCCCGGCGGGTTGCACCAGGCACCGGCCAGCGGCCCGTTGCCGTTCCGACTGCTGTCGACGACGAAGTGCTTGCCGCCGAGGTCCTTCGACAACTGGACGCCGTACTTCTTCGTCACGGCGTCCGTCTGGAAGTTGGAGACGTTGAGCGAGAACCCGTCGGCCTCCTCGACACCCGCCCGCTTCAACGGCTCCACCAGCTTCCAAGGGTCCCTGATCCAGGCCGGGTTGCCCGCGTCGAGATACACGCTCGTACCTGACTGCTGCTTCAGCCGGACCACCGCCTCGCCCAGCAACTGCTCCCGCTCGCCCTGGTACTCGCCCGGGGTGCACCCGTCCACCATGTGCGCGACGGCGTCCGGTTCGAGCACGACGAGCGCCTTGGAGTCGCCCAGCGCCTCGGCGAACCTGCCGATCCAGGCCCGGTACGCGTCCGCGTCCGCCGCTCCGCCCGCCGAGTGCTGACCGCAGTCCCGGTGCGGGATGTCGTACGCCACGAAGATGGGCGTACGACCCTCCTGACGCGCGGACGCGGTCGCCGCCCGGATCACCGGGCCGGGGTCGAGTTCGCCGGCGGGCCACAGCGCGGTCGGCTGATCGGCGATCCGCTTGAGCAGCGTGGCGTCGTGCTTACGCCCCTCCCGCTCCCACATCTGGATCTGCTCGGCGGCCGGGCTCGCCGGGTCGATCCAGAAGGACGTGGCGTGTGCCGGGTCCTTGGACCGGGCACCGGCGACGGAGGCCTCGTCGACGTCGGCGGCGGACGAACAGCCCACCGCGAGCCCGAACACCGAGACCACCGCGAACGTGCGGATCAGCCGGGACATGCCGCTCCCTTGCGCGAGGGGACATTAAGTGACGATTCGTCAGTAATTGTGGACGATCCGTCACCCTGCCGGGCCCTGGCGCGCCGGTCGGCCGGTGCGGGAGGTGGGTGCGGGCTGCTGGTGGTGGTGTTCGTTCGTGCGCTGGGACGGGTGCTGGTGCGTTGGTCGGGCGGTGCTTGAGGTGGGCGCGGATTCCCGGCGGTACACGTCCGCGTGCCGGGTTGGGTGCCGGTGCGTCGGTAGGTCGCGGTTCGAGGGCGGTGTGGATTTCCGGCGGTGTCTGTCGGCGCGCGGTGTCGGGTGTTGGCGGACCGTGCCGGGCCTGGCGCGTCGGTCGGGCGCGGACTCCCCGTGGTGTGTGTTCGAGCGCCAGGTCGGGTCCCGGTGCGCCGGTCAGCCCCCGCCCGTCGTCAGTGCTGTTCCCAGTGCGGTCCGTTCGTAGAGCACCTGGTGGCCGTAGCGTCGCGCCGTGAGGAGGCCCGCGTCGCGCAGGACCGTCAGGTGTGCGGAGACCGACGAGGGGGCCAGGCGGAGGCGGTGGGCGAGGGCGGTCGTGGAGGTGGGTTCGGTGAGCGCGGTCAGTACGGTGGCCCGGCCCCGGCCCAGTAGTCGTAGCAGCGGGTCGGGGGTGTGGTCCGACGGCCTGGACCACAGGGCGCCGATGCCCCGGGCCGGGTAGGCCAGGGTCGGCTGCCAGGGGTGCTCGAAGGTGCTCACGACGTTCGGCCAGATGAAGACGCTCGGCAGCAGGACCAGGCCCTGACCGCCGAGATCGCGCTCGTGCTCGCCGCGGAACTCCACGGTCAGCGTCCCCCCGTCCCAGGCGCAGTGCCCGCTGATCTCCGGAAGCAGCACGCCGAGCCCCACCTCGGCGAGCCGGCGTGAGTGGAAGGCGATGTCTGCCTCCAGCAGGGCGCGCAGCCGGGGCCAGTCCGGCGCGACCAGGGTGTGCCAGACGGCCTCCATCGCGTCCGCCAACTCCTCGATCATGCGGGCGGGTTCACGCAGCCAGGCCCGGCCGCGCGCGGACTCCAGCGCGCCCGGGGTGGAGGCCAGCGACCGGGCCGTGTCCGTACGGGCCCGGGCCGGATCGGCCGCGCGGACGGCGGCGATCTCCTCCTCGAAGGTGGCCGCCGGACCGCTCGGCGGCGGACACAGCCAGCCGGGGCAGTGCCCGGTCTGCGGCATCAGCAGCCACAGCGGCGCGAGATCGAGACCGGCCACCGCCGCGCCGGTCCGCCGCAGCCAGGGCACGTGATACCCGTGCCGCTCCGGCCGCTTCAGCGTGCGCACCACCTCCTGCGTCTCCCAGAGCGGCGACACCGCGAACCGGCACCGGAGAAAGTCGTCCTCCCCGAAATACAGCCGCGACGGCATGCGCCAACCCCCAGAGATTCGGCCCTGTCCGAAACTCTAGGACGCCGGGCCGCCTCTGAGCACGCTGCTCCCCATGCTCCAAGCCCCTCCCGCGCCGCCCACCGGCTACCGCCGCGTCCTCGCCGTCCCCGAGTTCCGCTTCGTCTTCGCCGCGCACGCGCTGTCCCTGCTCGGCGTGGTCGTCACCGAGATCGCGCTCTCCGTCCTCGTCTACGACCTCACCGGCTCGCCCCTGCTGAGCGCGCTCGCGTTCGCGGTCGGATTCCTCCCGTATCTCGTCGGCGGGACGCTGCTCGCCGGGGTCGCCGACCGCTACCCGGCCCGGCGCGTGCTGGTCGTCTGCGACCTGGTGTGCGCGGGCTGCGTCGCGGCGATGGTGGCGCCGGGCACCGGCATCGCCGTACTGCTGCTGCTCCGCTGCGCCCTCGCCGTCGTCTCACCGGTGTTCGCGGGCACCCGGATGGCGACCCTCGCCGACATCCTCGGCGACGGAGACCTCTTCGTGCTGGGCCGCTCGCTGCTGCGGATCGTCTCGCAGAGCGCGCTGCTCGTCGGATACGGACTCGGCGGCCTGCTGCTCACCGTCGTCTCTCCGCGCCACGCCCTGCTGATCACCGTCGGCACCTTCCTCACCTCCGCGACCCTGCTGCGGCTCGGCACCCGGCGCCGCCCCGCCCGGGCGAGCGGCGGGAGCGCCCTGCTGGCCGACTCCCTCAAGGGCGCCCGGCAGGTCCTCGCCGACCGCCGGGTACGGGCGCTGCTCCTGCTGTTCTGGCTGCCCGCGATGTTCTCCGTCGCCCCCGAGGCCCTCGCCGCGCCCTACGCGGCCGAACTCGGCGCCGGTTCGACCGGGCTCGGGCTGCTGATGTGCGCGCTGCCCGTCGGCACGATCGCCGGCGAACTGTACGCGGGCTCCCGACTCCGCCCCGCCACCCGCGAACGGATCGCCCTCCCGCTGGTCTGCTGCACCCTCCTGCCCTACCTCGCCTACGCCTCCCGGCCGGGCCTCGCCGTCTCCCTCGCGCTGCTGGCGGTCGCGGGCGCCGGGTCCGCGTACACGCTCGGCCTCGACCAGTGGTTCGTCCGGGACGTCCCCGAGGAACTGCGCGGCCGGGCCATGACCCTGCTCACCGCCGGGCTGATGACGATCCAGGGCGTGGGCATGGCCCTGGCCGGTGCGGCCGCCGAGTTCGCGGGGGTGCGCGGGGCGGTGGTGGGGGCCGGGGCGCTCGGTACGGTGTGCTGCGTCCTGCTCGCCGTGGAAGCCCGCAGGACTGCCGCGAGACTGCCGGGGACCGCTGCTGGACCGCCGCCGGACCGCCGCCGGACCGAAAGACGAGACGGGGCTGACCACGATGTGACCGGCCGGTAAGGTCTGGTGCCGTGCCGAAGCCGCTCAGTCTCCCTTTCGACCCCATCGCCCGTGCCGACGAACACTGGAAGCAGCGCTGGGGAAACGTACCGTCGATGGCCGCCATCACCTCGATCATGCGGGCACAGCAGATCCTGCTCGCCGAGGTCGACGCGGTCGTCAAACCGTACGGACTGACCTTCGCGCGGTACGAGGCGCTGGTGCTGCTCACCTTCTCCAAGGCGGGTGAGCTGCCGATGTCGAAGATCGGCGAGCGGCTCATGGTGCATCCGACGTCCGTCACCAACACCGTGGACCGGCTGGTCAGATCCGGGCTCGTAGACAAGCGCCCCAACCCCAACGACGGCCGCGGCACCCTAGCCTCCATCACCGACAAGGGCCGCGAGGTCTGCGACGCGGCGACCCGCGACCTGATGGAGATGGACTTCGGGCTCAGCGCGTACGACGCGGAGGAGTGCGGGGAGATCTTCGCGATGCTGCGCCCGCTGAGGGTCGCGGCGGCGGACTTCGACGAGGAATGACCCGGGCGGAGGACGAGGACTGACCCGGGGAAAGATCGCCCGGAACCGGTCGTTACGCTCGTCCTCATGAAAAAGAGCGTGCTGACCCGCTACCGCGTCATGGCGTATGTCACGGGTGTCCTGCTGGTCCTGCTGTGCCTCAGCATGATCGCCAAGTACCTCCTCAAGATCGACGGCGCCGGCAGCTTCACCGAGGTCGTCGCCATCGCGCACGGCTGGCTGTACGTCGTGTACCTGCTCTTCGCCTTCGACCTGGGCTCCAAGGCCAAGTGGCCGGTCGGCAAGCAGCTCTGGGTGCTGCTCGCCGGGACGATCCCGACCGCCGCGTTCTTCGTGGAGCGGAAGATCAGCCACGAGCTGGAGTCGAAGCTCGTCGAGCCGACTCCGGTCGCCGCGAAGGCGTAGGGCCCCTGGCCCGCTGTCAGGACTCCTCGACCAGGAACCTGACGTCGTCCACCACGAACTCGCCGTAGCGGAGGGCCGATCCGATGGCCTCCAGCCGCCCGTACTGGTCCGGGGACAGCGAGGCGGACGGCGTGGCGCGGAGCGTCGCTCTCAGCAGCACCCGGAACGCCAGGTCCGGAGTGCAGCGGCGGGCGCAGTCGACCAGCGCCGCCCGTACCTCGGCCGTCAGGAACCGGGCCTCCTCGATCTCGGCGACGACAGCGTCGAGACAGGCCGTGCCGTCCTCCGTGTCCGCTCCCGCGAGTGGGCGTATGCCGGCTTCCGTGGACAGCCGCGCGTCGCAGAGGCGGACGATCGTCCGCGTCCACTTCGCCCCGCTGCCGAGCCGTGTCTCGAAACTCGGCAGGCACTCCGCCCCGGCGTTCCAGAGCACCTCCAGCGTCTCCGAGGGCAGGTTGCCGAGGGTCCGCGCGTCACGGCGCACCGCCAGGGCCGACTCGTCGCTCCACGCGGCGAGATGGTTCGCGACGACCTCGGCGGCTGTGTCCCCGTCATGGGTCCAGTCCTGATGGAAGAACCTCATCACCCACGACACACCGAAGTCGAACTCCGTAAAACGTGGCACCACGCCTGCCTTCCCTTGCGTCCTTCACGCCCTCGTCCGGCCGGTGGGCCGTACCGAGGGCGCGCCTCGCCGAAGCAACCCTGCCAGTCCGGGTCCCGCGCCGGTGCCCGGGGTCACGGGCGAAGGTGTGCGGGCCGTAGCGATGGCGATCCTCGACATTTACTAGGACGTCCTAGTAAATTTGAGAGCATGGACGCTGACGCCATCGCAGAGGGCCGCCGACGCTGGCAGGCCCGGTTCGACGCCGCACGCACGCGCGAGGCCGACTTCACCACGCTCTCCGGGGATCCCGTAGAGCCGGTGTACGGGCCACGCCCCGGGGACACGTACGACGGCTTCGAGCGGATCGGGTGGCCCGGCGAGTACCCCTACACGCGCGGGCTGCACGCCACGGGCTATCGGGGGCGGACCTGGACGATCCGGCAGTTCGCCGGGTTCGGGAACGCCGAGCAGACCAACGAGCGGTACAAGAAGATCCTCGCCAACGGCGGCGGCGGCCTCTCCGTCGCCTTCGACATGCCGACCCTCATGGGCCGCGACTCCGACGACCCGCGCTCGCTGGGCGAGGTCGGCCACTGCGGGGTCGCCATCGACTCCGCCGCCGACATGGAGGTCCTCTTCAAGGACATCCCGCTCGGCGACGTCACCACCTCCATGACCATCAGCGGACCGGCCGTCCCCGTCTTCTGCATGTACCTGGTCGCCGCGGAGCGCCAGGGCATCGACCCCGCCGTCCTCAACGGCACGCTCCAGACGGACATCTTCAAGGAGTACATCGCGCAGAAGGAGTGGCTCTTCCAGCCCGAGCCGCACCTGCGCCTCATCGGCGACCTCATGGAGTACTGCGCGACCGGCATCCCCGCCTACAAACCGCTCTCCGTCTCCGGCTACCACATCCGCGAGGCGGGCTCCACGGCCGCGCAGGAGCTGGCGTACACGCTGGCCGACGGCTTCGGGTACGTCGAACTCGGCCTGTCCCGGGGCCTCGACGTGGACGTGTTCGCCCCCGGCCTGTCCTTCTTCTTCGACGCGCACGTCGACTTCTTCGAGGAGATCGCCAAGTTCCGTGCGGCGCGCAGGATTTGGGCCCGCTGGATGCGGGACGTCTACGGCGCGCGGTCCGAGAAGGCGCAGTGGCTGCGCTTCCACACCCAGACCGCCGGCGTCTCGCTGACCGCGCAGCAGCCGTACAACAACGTCGTCCGTACGGCGGTTGAGGCGCTCGCGGCCGTGCTCGGCGGGACCAACTCGCTGCACACCAACGCCCTGGACGAGACCCTCGCGCTGCCCAGCGAGCAGGCCGCGGAGATCGCGCTGCGCACGCAGCAGGTGTTGATGGAGGAGACCGGGGTCGCCAACGTGGCGGATCCGCTGGGCGGTTCGTGGTACGTCGAGCAGCTCACCGACCGGATCGAGGCGGACGCCGAGAAGATCTTCGAGCAGATCAGGGAGCGGGGGCTGCGGGCGCACCCGGACGGTCGGCACCCGATCGGGCCGATCACCTCCGGGATCCTGCGCGGGATCGAGGACGGCTGGTTCACCGGCGAGATCGCCGAGGCCGCGTTCCAGTACCAGCGGTCCGTGGAGAAGGGCGACAAGCGGGTCGTGGGCGTCAACGTGCACCACGGGTCGGTCACCGGGGACCTGGAGATCCTGCGGGTCAGCCACGAGGTGGAGCGGGAGCAGATCCGGGAGTTGGGGTCGCGGAAGGGAGCGCGGGACGAGGCGGCCGTAGCGGCGGCCCTGGACGCGATGCTCGCCGCCGCGCGGGACGGGTCGAACATGATCGGCCCGATGCTGGCCGCGGCGCGCGCCGAGGCGACGCTGGGTGAGATCTGCGGGGTACTGCGGGAGGAGTGGGGCGTCTACACGGAACCGGCCGGCTTCTAGGGCACCAGGGCGCCTCCCCGGCGGCCCCTGCCGCAGACGCACGCGGGACGCGTCGCGTCGACCGCACTCCCCAACTGCCTTGAGGGCGTGGGGGACCAGGGGAGGCGTTGCCGTCCCCCGTTGACGCCTCCGCGCTTAGACGACCTCGCGCGGGGACCCGTCGCGTCGCGCGCGGCGGCAGCCGTTGCTCAAGTGCCGTTGCTCTCCTGCGGCTTGGTCTGCCGGAGCGGGGCGGTGTTGCCGTCGCCCGTTGATGCCTCCGCGCTCGGTCGACTTCGCGCGGGGGCCCGGTCGCGTCGCGCGCGGCGGCAGCCATTGCTCAAGTGCCGTTGCTCTCCTGCGGCTTGGTCCGCCGGACCGCGGCGGCGTTGCCGTCATCCGTCGATGCCTCCGCACTCGAACGACCTCGCGCGGGGACCCCATCGCGTCACCCGCGGCGAGAGCCGCTGTTCAGGCACCCCAGCTCTCCCGCAGCCTGCCCCGCCGGACCGGCGCCGGGCCGTGTCCGCGAAGTCCTGCCTGCCCCGCGACGTCCGCCACTCCTCCAGCCTCGGCCTGAGGTTCCCCCCACCCTTTCGGCCGGGGAGACCCGCAGAACAGGCACCGGCCCCCGCGGAGCCCGCCCTCCGGGCGGACGACGGGACTTCGCGGCCACGACCACAACGCCGGAGCCGCGCTGGACCGCCGGAGCGGCACCGCACCGCCGGAGCCGCGCCTGACCTCACTCAGCGGCCCCCACGCCCCGCCTAACCCGGAGGCGTCTGTGCCCCGCTCAGTGAGGTCAGGCCCAGCAGTAGGACCTGGGTGAAGCTGTGGACCCAGTTCTCGTCGGCCGGTTCCGCGCTGACGAGGGTGCGGTGGACGACCGCGCCGGCGACCACGTCGAAGATCAGGTCGGCGGTGCGGGCGGCCTCCAACGGGTCTGATTCCGGGGGCAGTTCGCCGCGTGCCTGGGCGCGGGCCCGGCCCTCGACGACCAGGCACTTCTGCCGGTCGACGATCGATTCGCGGATGCGTTCGCGCAGGGCGTCGTCGCGGACGGACTCGGCGACCACCGCCATCAGTCCGCTCTTGGCCTCCGGGCGGGCCAGGATCGCCGCGAACTGGAGGACGACGCCCTCGATGTCGGCGGCGAGGGTGCCGCGGTCGGGGAGTTCGAGTTCGTCGAAGAGTTCGGCGACGGCGTCGACGACGAGTTCGTTCTTGCCCGCCCAGCGGCGGTAGAGGGTGGTTTTCGCAACCCCGGCGCGGGTCGCCACGTCTCCCAACGTGAGCTTGGACCAGCCGAGTTCGACGAGGGCCTCCCGGGTGGCCGCGAGGATCGCGGTGTCCGCGGTGGTGCTGCGGGGGCGGCCCGCGGCGCGTGGGACGGGAGTGCGGCTCTGCATCCCTTGACCATAACCGGCGGTTCCTGTGGTGCAGTGAGGGAGATCACGGGGTATCCCTTTCCGCGAGGCACCCGGCACGATTACGCTACGACCCGTAGCGAAACCATGGGTGTGGGGTGGGGACCCGACGCCGAACAGCATCAACCGAACCGCACTGACCGGACCGGCTTTCACAACGCTTTTCATTCACACGCGCGGACGGGGGAGGATAGACGCATGCAGCCACGGAACATGTCCATGAGCGGAGTCGTCGACCTCGCCGCGGTGAAGGCGGCCCAGGAGGCCAAGGCCAAGGCGGAGCAGGCGCGAGCCGAATCCGCCAGGCAGGGCGGTGGCGGAGCCGTCTCGCCGGCCGACCTGGTGATCGACGTAGATGAGGCGGGCTTCGAGAGCGAGGTCTTGCAGCGGTCCACCGAGGTCCCGGTCGTCATCGACTTCTGGGCCGAGTGGTGCGAGCCGTGCAAGCAGTTGAGCCCGATCCTGGAGCGGCTCGCCCTCGACTACGCCGGACGCTTCGTCCTCGCCAGGATCGACGTCGACGCCAATCAGATGCTGATGCAGCAGTTCGGGGTGCAGGGCATCCCGGCCGTCTTCGCGGTGGTCGCCGGGCAGGCGCTGCCTCTTTTCCAGGGGGCCGCCACCGAGCCGCAGATCCGCCAGACGCTCGACCAGTTGATCCAGGTCGCCGAGCAGCGCTTCGGTCTCACCGGGCTGACCGTCGACCCGGACGCCGTGCCGGGCGACCGCCCCGAGGCCGTCTCCGAGATTCCGGCGGGACCCTACGACGGGCTGCTGGAAGCCGCCGTACGGGCCCTGGACGCGGGCGACTTCGGCGGGGCCGTACAGGCCTACAGGAACGTGCTGAGCGACGACCCGGCCAACTCGGAGGCCAAGCTCGGGCTCGCGCAGGCCGAGTTGTTGCAGCGGGTGTCGACGCTCGACCCGCAGCAGGTGCGGACGGAGGCCGCCGAGAAGCCGGGTGACGTGCCGGCGCAGATCGCCGCCGCCGACCTGGATCTGGTGGGCGGTCATGTCGAGGACGCCTTCGGCCGGTTGATCGACACCGTGCGGCGCACGGTGGGTGACGACCGGGACACCGTACGGCTGCGGCTGCTGGAGCTGTTCGAGGTCGTCGGGGCCGACGACCCGAGGGTGACGGCGGCCCGGCGGGCGCTGGCGCGGGCGCTGTTCTGAGCGGGGCGCGAGGCCGGTTCTGACCAGTCGGTAAACCTCGGGAACGGTGTTGCCGGTGTGAAAGATTTGCCGACGGAGTGTCACTGCGACCGCGCTTTACCAAATCTTGGTAATCGCGGTCGCTGTTACTTGGAGTAAGCCGAGGCCGTTGTTCTGTCGGATTCCGTCCGAAGATCAACGGTTTTGTCCTGGCCCACGATGACACCCAGCGTCGTCGGCCGATACCGGCGGGTCGTTGTTCGGTTATCCGGTCGTTACTACCCAGTAACGAAGCCCCTTGTGCGGGCGGCGAGAATGCACCACGATCGGCGACGCTCGGTCCGTTTCCGTACCCCGACAGCCGGTCGGGGCGACGGGGTCTCCTGGGTCCCCACCGAGTAGAGCCGGAAACAATGGAGTCGGCTCTTGGGCAGGGGGGTCTTCGCCGCGAGGCGGAGCCTGTCCAGCAAGGTTGTGCGTGATGTGCGTCAGGCGCGACCAGTGGTTGTCGCTCGGGGGTGATCGCCGGTGATCGGTGCGCGGGTTCGCGCCTCCGGGTACAGGCGCTCCCCTTCCCGAGGACGTAGCACTTCTCCCATCCCTGCCCGGCTGAGCCGCCATCTGGGGGCAGTCAGGGCCAGGAGATGTACGTCCGAGAAGGAGGAAATATGGAGTCCCAGGTGCGTGGCGGGACGAGATGGAAGCGCTTCGCTGTGGTCATGGTGCCCAGCGTCGCCGCTACGGCGTGTATAGGTGTCGCCCTCGCGCAGGGCGCCCTGGCCGCGTCGTTCAGTGTTTCCGGCCAGTCGTTCAAGGTGACGGCCGACCAGCTCGACGGCACGGGCTTCACGCAGTACGGAGCCCTGGACTCGGGCTACAACCTGGACGGCAGCAAGACGGCTCACCCCGTCGCCGTCTCGGCGTTCAAGTCCGCTTCGATCACCAACATGTGCCAGTCGGTGGTCACCCCGAACATCCCGATCTTCGGATCGGTCAGCCTCGTGCTGAAGGCGGGCGGCGACGGTACGCCGGTCCAGGCCGAGAACCTGTACATCGACGTCCAGGATCTCGCCGCCGACGCGGTGTTCCACAACATCGACATCGGTGTTGCCGCCGGCAGTGCGACCAAGGGTCCGGGCATGAAGGGCGGCAGCGAGGCTGCCAACCCGTACGGATTCGCGCAGCAGGCCGAGTCGGCCACGCTGACCAACGTGAAGCAGACGGCGTGGGCCACCACTGCCGGAACCTTCAAGCTCAGCGGGCTGAAGATGTCGGTCTCGGCCGGCACCCACGAGTGCTACTAGGCACTTGACGGCGGGCGGGGGAGCCGGTGGCGCCCCCGCCCGTCCACCTTCCACCCGCACCTTCACACGAGGTGCAACTCTCCACCACAGCAACGCCGTACCAGGGAGCTGTTTTCCATGAGCGCCGAGACTCCTGCCGCACCCGGTCAGTTCGCCCGCCGGAGGCTGCAGTTCCGCGCCTGGCGTGGCACAAGGCCGTTCTGGGCCGGTCTGTACGTCATGCTCGGCGGACTCCCGATCGCCTACTTCCCGTACGCGCATCTCCAGATCGGGCATCTGACGCTGGCGATGGCCACCACCGCGGGCGCCGGGTCCCTGATCATCGGTGTGCTGCTCGTCGTCCTGGGCTTCAGCCTCTGGTTCCAGAAGCACGTGCGCACCTTCGCGGGTGTCGCGGCGATTCTGCTGGCGCTGGTGTCCATCCCCGTGTCCAACCTCGGCGGCTTCCTCATCGGCTTCCTCTTCGCCATGGTCGGCGGAGCGCTGGCCGTGTCGTGGGCGCCGGGCGCACCGCCGGAGCCGCAGGCGGTACAGGACGACACGCAGGGAGAAGGCGGCGCACCCGCAGCCGTACCGTACGAGGCCGCGCCCCACGAGTCGTCGGCGTACTACGAAGCCGCGCCTCAGGAGCCGACGCCGCACGAGTCCGCCGACGACGCGGACGAGCCCAAGGATCTGTCAGGAACGAGCCCGGTGAGCAACGGGGCGAACGGGAGGCACAGTGCCGGCTGACGAGGTGACCCACGGGACTGACGTGGACGCGTCCCGTGTGAGAACCGGGCCGCGGCACGCGGCGCCCAAGAAGCCGTTGCTCACCAGGTTCCACATGCCCGCCGGCAAGGCGATAGCCACGGTGGCGATGCCGACCGCCGTGATCGTGGGGCTGGGGTTCACGTCCTCGCTCGCCCTCGCCGACAACGGTTCGACGACCTCGCCGTCGTCGAAGAGCCTGACCGCCGACGAGTACAAGGACTGCGTCGCGGCCCTCGCCAAGTCGACGACCAGTGCCTCGGCCACGCCGTCCGCGTCCGCGAGCGAGTCCTCGGACTCCACCAAGGACGAGACGACACCGTCGGCCACGGCGACGGACTCCGCCACGAAGGACTCGGGCAAGACGTCTTCGTCGGATTCAGGTTCCGACGACGAGTCCACGCCCACGCCGACCGCTTCGGCCTCGGCGAGCAAGTCGACCGAGTCCGGCACCACGTCGTCCGGCTCCACCGCCACCGCGACGCCCTCGGCGACCGCGAGCAGCGAAAGCCTCCTGGACACCATCGGCGACGCGATCACCGGCATCCTCACCGGCGGTTCGTCGAGTTCGGACTCCACGGCGACCGCCACGCCGACGCCGACCGCGTCCGCCTCGGCGAGCGCCACGAAGGACACGTCCACGGACGACTCCTCCAGCGCGTCCGACACCGTCAAGGAGACGACGAAGAAGGTCACCGACACGGTCGACGACACCGTGAAGGACACGACCGACACGGCGACGAAGGCGGCCGAGGACACGGCCACCCCCACCGCCACCGCTTCGGACACGGCGAGCCCCTCCGCGAGCGCGAGCACCGACACCTCGGACTGCCCGGTCGCCACGGACGACCTGAGCGGCGTCGACAACAAGGTGCTGCTGCCCGACGACCCCTGGTACCTGAACGCGAGTTCACTGCTGCTCAAGGGCGCCGACTACCAGGGCATCGTCGAGGTGAAGACCGCCAGCGGCAAGGTCAAGAAGGTCCTGAAGTACGTCATCTCCGGTGGCACCGACATCGGCGACCTGCACCAGACGGTGGACGACAAGCAGTCCGGCAAGACGTACCACGTGCAGGCGGCCTCCGGGTCGACCTCCACGATCCGCGACGGCGACACCGTGATGTACACGGAGTCCATCTCGGGCAACCTGTTCGGACTGATCCCGATCACGTTCAGTCCGGCCAGCCCGCCGCCGCTGAACATCCCGCTGATCTACTTCACCAACGTGAAGGTGGTCCAGGCCGGCCAGTTCGGCGGCACGCTGACCGTCCCCGGTCTGCGCAGCTACCAGAACTGAGCCCGTCCACAAGCCCGTTCGGGAGCCGCGAAGGGGCAGTGCCCCGCCGAGTACCCTCTCGGCGGGGCATCGCTCCGTTCGAAGGAGGGGGGAGGACAGATGATCGCTTTCACTTTCGTGCCCCACGCCGACGACCCCTTCTGGTCCCCGGCGCATCCGCTGGAGCACCCGTACCGGCCGGAACACCCGGAGCTGACCGGCGCGGACTTCTGCGCCAGCTTCTTCCGGGCGGACGTACGGCTGGTCGTCCACGGCGTGGATCTCGGCCTGAGCACGCCGGGACTGCCCGTCGTCGACTTCGCTCTCATGCTGGAGTACGCGAGAAGAGAGCTGGAAACCGGTAGTGACATCGCCGTGGAGACGACCGTGAGCGGCCACGTGTTCTCGCTCAGCCGGGGAGGGGAGACCGTCACCCTCACGACGAACTACGCGCCGCGGGTGGCGGAGTTGACCTGGACCGAACTGCGGCAGCTCACCGACCGGGCCAAGGCCGAGGCGTACCGGCTGATCACCACCGCCCACCCGGAGCTGCGCGCCCACACATGGCTGCGCGAGACGGTCGGAGCACCGTCGACGGTCTGATCCGACAGACAAGGACCGAGGGCGCCCCCTGATCACAGGGGACGCCCTCAGTGCCGTACAACAACCTTCAGGCGTACGTCAGTTGCCCTCGCCGCCGCCGAGGTGGTGGACGCGGAGCATGTTCGTCGTGCCGGCCACACCGGGGGGCGAACCGGCGGTGATGATGACGGTCTCGCCCGGGTTGAAGCGGTTGATCTTGGCGATCTCGCCGTCGACCATGTCGACCATCTCGTCCGTGCTGTTGACGAACGGCACCACGTGCGACTCCACGCCCCAGCTGAGCGTGAGCTGGTTGCGGGTGCTCTCGTCGGTGGTGAAGGCGACGATCGGCTGGGAGGCGCGGTAGCGGGACAGTCGGCGGGCGGTGTCACCGGACTGCGTGAACGCCACCAGGGCCCGGCCGCCGAGGAAGTCGGCGATCTCGCACGCGGCCCGCGCGATCGAACCACCCTGCGTACGCGGCTTCTTGCCCGGCACGAGCGGCTGGAGGCCCTTGGAGAACAGCTCCTCCTCGGCCGCCTGGACGATCTTCGACATCGTCTGCACGGTCTCGATCGGATAGGCGCCGACCGAGGACTCGGCGGACAGCATGACCGCGTCCGCGCCGTCCAGGATCGCGTTGGCCACGTCGGAGGCCTCGGCGCGCGTGGGGCGGGAGTTGGTGATCATCGACTCCATCATCTGGGTCGCCACGATCACCGGCTTGGCGTTCCGACGGCACAGCTCCACCAGGCGCTTCTGCACCATCGGGACCTTCTCCAGCGGGTACTCCACGGCGAGGTCACCGCGGGCCACCATCACCGCGTCGAAGGCCGCGACCACGGCCTCCATGTTGGCGACCGCCTGCGGCTTCTCGACCTTGGCGATGACGGGGACCCGGCGGCCCTCCTCGTCCATCACCTTGTGGACGTCGTACACGTCGCCCGCGTCGCGCACGAAGGACAGGGCGACCATGTCGCAGCCCATCCGCAGCGCGAAGCGCAGGTCCTCGACGTCCTTCTCGGAGAGCGCGGGGACGTTCACCGCCGTGCCGGGCAGGTTGATGCCCTTGTGATCGGAGATGACGCCGCCTTCGATGACGATCGTCTTCACGCGGGGACCTTCGACGCTGAGGACCTTCAGCTCGACGTTGCCGTCGTTGATGAGGACCTGGTCACCGCGGGAGACGTCACCGGGCAGGCCCTTGTACGTCGTACCGCAGATGGTCTTGTCG
Organism: Streptomyces sp. NPDC002276; assembly: GCF_053891435.1. Lineage (NCBI taxonomy): Bacteria > Bacillati > Actinomycetota > Actinomycetes > Kitasatosporales > Streptomycetaceae > Streptomyces > Streptomyces sp. NPDC002276. Next base: position 37,068 of record NZ_JBSFCQ010000033.1, read on the forward strand.
CCCGGGACGTCCTCGGTGGTGATGGTGAACTCGTCACCGCGCACCAGCTCGACGGGACCCTCCGCGAAGGTCTCCAGACGGATCTTCGGGCCCTGGAGGTCGGCGAGGACGCCGATGGCACGGCCGGTCTCCTTGGCCGCGGCACGGACACGGTCGTACCGGCCCTGGTGCTCGGCGTGGGTGCCGTGGCTGAAATTGAAGCGGGCCACATTCATGCCGGCCTCGATCAGCGACACCAACTGCTCGTGGGAGTCGACCGCGGGGCCGAGAGTACAGACGATTTTCGAACGGCGCATGGGACGATCCTATCGGTTTGTTTCGCTACGGAATATTCCGTCTGGCGGAAGATACAAATGGGCGGGCAGGCGCTCAGGCGTTGGAATTTCCGACCAGTGCGACCAGTGCATAGGTCTGTGTGGCGATCTCCAATTCCTCGTCCGTCGGCACCACCGCGACCGCGACCCGCGACGAAGCCGGCGAGATCAGCCGCGGCTCGTCACTCCGTACGGCGTTCAGCGCCCCGTCCACCTCAAGCCCCAGCAGCTCCAGGCCCGCGACGGCGGCTTCCCGCACCGCGCCCGCGTTCTCCCCGACCCCCGCGGTGAAGGCGACCGCGTCCACCTTGCCGAGTACCGCGCAGTAGGCACCGATGTACTTCTTCAACCGGTGAATGTAGATGTCGAAGGCGAGTTCCGCCCGTTCGTCGCCCTCGTCGATCCGGCGCCGGATCTCGCGCATGTCGTTGTCCCCGCACAACCCGATCAGACCGCTCTTCTTGTTGAGAAGAGTGTCGATCTCATCAGTGGACATTTCGCCAACACGCATCAAATGGAAGATGACGGCCGGATCCAGGTCTCCCGACCGGGTCCCCATCACCAGCCCCTCCAGTGGCGTCAGCCCCATGGACGTGTCCACGCACCGCCCGCCGCGCACGGCGGAGGCGGACGCCCCGTTCCCGAGATGCAGCACGATGACGTTCACGTCCTCGGGCGCCTTCCCCAGCAGCTTCGCCGTCGCCCGCGACACATACGCGTGCGAGGTCCCGTGGAACCCGTACCGCCGGATCCGGTACGCGTCCGCGGTCGCCACGTCGATCGCGTACCGCGCGGCCGACTCCGGCATCGTCGTGTGGAACGCGGTGTCGAACACGGCCACCTGCGGCAGATCGGGCCGCAGCGCCGTCGCGGTCCGGATCCCGACCAGGTTCGCCGGATTGTGCAGCGGAGCGACGGGGATCAGCCGCTCGATCTCGGCGAGGACGGTGTCGTCGATGATCGTGGGCGCGGTGAAGGCCATCCCGCCGTGCACGACCCGATGCCCGATGGCCGCCAGCTCGGGAGAGTCCAACCCGAGCCCGTCCGTGGCGAGTTGCTCCGCCACGGCCTTCAGGGCGGCCTCGTGATCGGCGATCGGCGCGATCGACTCCCGTACGGCGCCGGTCGTGACGCAGGTGTGCTTGAGCCGGGAGGTCTCCTCGCCGATGCGCTCGACGAGCCCCAGCGCCAGCCGCTCGCCGTCGCGCATGTCGAGGAGCTGGTACTTGACCGACGAGGAGCCGGAGTTGAGGACGAGGACACGGGTCGCGGTCACTGCTGGGAGGCCTTCTCGGTCGGGTTCGCTGCCTGGTTCTTCGGGCTCTGGGACTGGATCGCCGTGATGGCGACGGTGTTGACGATGTCCGAGACGAGGGCGCCCCGGGACAGGTCGTTGACCGGCTTGCGCAGCCCCTGGAGCACCGGCCCGACGGCGATCGCGCCGGCCGAACGCTGCACGGCCTTGTAGGTGTTGTTGCCGGTGTTGAGGTCGGGGAAGATCAACACGCTTGCGCGGCCCGCGACTTCGGACTCCGGCATCTTGGTGGCGGCGACACTCGGCTCGACGGCCGCGTCGTACTGGATGGGCCCCTCGATCCGCAGATCGGCCCGCCGCAGCCGCACCAACTCCGTTGCCTCGCGCACCTTGTCGACGTCGACGCCCGAGCCGGACGTACCGGTCGAGTACGACAGCATCGCGATCCGCGCGGCGACCCCGAACTGCTCGGCGGTGGCGGCCGATTGGATGGCGATGTCGGCCAACTGCTCCGCGTTCGGGTCGGGGTTGACCGCGCAGTCGCCGTACACCAGCACCTTGTCGGCGAGGCACATGAAGAAGACCGACGAGACGATGTCGGCGTCCGGCTTCGTCTTGATGATCTCGAAGGCGGGACGGATGGTGGCGGCCGTGGAGTGCACGGCGCCGGAGACCATCCCGTCGGCGAGCCCGGCCTGCACCATCAGCGTCCCGAAGTAGTTCACGTCGGCGACGACGTCGTAGGCCAGCTCGACGGTCACGCCCTTGTGGGCGCGGAGTTCGGCGTACTTCTCGGCGAAGCGGTCGCGGAGTTCGGAGGTCTGGGGGTCGATCAGCTGGGCGGCGCTGAGGTCGATGCCGAGGTCGGCGGCCCGCTTGCGGATCTGGTCCTCGGGCCCGAGGAGGGTCAACTCGCAGACACCGCGCCGCAGTAGCACTTCGGCGGCGTGCAGGACACGGGGCTCGGTGCCCTCGGGGAGGACGATCCGGCGCTTGTCGGAGCGGGCCCGCTCCAGGAGCGTGTGCTCGAACATCATCGGGGTGAGGCGGTCGCTGCTCGGTGCGGAGACCCGCCTGAGCAGGTCGCCGGTGTCGACGTACCGCTCGAAGAGGCCGAGCGCGGTCTCCGCCTTGCGCGGGGTGGCCGCGTTCAACTTCCCCTCCAGGGAGAAGAGTTCGGCGGCGGTCGGGAAGGACGTGCCGGTCACCGAGACCACCGGGGTGCCCGGGGCGAGGCGGGCGGCGAGGGTGAGGATCTCGTTGCTCGGCACCTCGTTCAGGGTGAGCAGGACGCCGGCTATCGGCGGGGTGCCGGCGCTGTGCGCGGCCAGCGCCCCGATGACGAGGTCGGCGCGGTCGCCCGGGGTGACGACCAGCGCGCCCGGGGTCAGCGCCTTGAGGAAGTTGGGCAGCATCGCCCCGCCGAACACGAAGTCCAGCGCGTCCCGCGCGAGCCCCGAGTCGTCGCCGAGGAGGACCCGGCCGCCGAGGGCGTGGGTGATCTGCGCGACGGTCGGCGCGGAGAGCGCGGGCTCGTCCGGTACGACGTAACAGGGCACCGGCAGCCGGGAGGTGAGCCGCTGGGCGATCTCCTCGCGGTCCTCGCGGGCGACCCGGTTGGTGACCATGGCGAGGACGTCGCAGCCGAGGCCGTCGTAGGCGCGGTACGCGTTGCGGGTCTCCGCGAGCACCGACTCGGAGGTCTGCTTGCGTCCGCCGACGACGGGGATCACGGACGCGCCGAACTCGTTGGCGAGGCGGGCGTTGAGGGCCAGCTCGTCCGGGAACTGGGTGTCCGCGAAGTCGGTGCCGAGGACGAGGACGACGTCGTAGTCGCGGGCGACGAGATGGAACCGTTCGACGAGCGTCGACACCAGCTCGTCGGTACCCTGCTCGGCCTGGAGGGCGGACGCCTCGTGGTAGTCCATGCCGTAGACGGTCGCGGGGTCCTGGGACAGCCGGTAGCGCGCACGCAGCAGCTCGAACAGTCGATCGGGATCGTCGTGGACGAGGGGACGGAACACCCCCACCCGGTCGACCTGCCGGGTCAGGAGCTCCATGACCCCCAGCTCGACGACCTGACGGCCGTCGCCGCGGTCGATCCCGGTCACGTACACGCTGCGGGTCACGCGTGCTACCTCGCTTCGTTTCGGTGGGCGTTTCAATGGTGGTTCCGGTGGTCGTTCCGGTGGTCATAAAAATCGCCCACCGGGGTGAGCGGAAGCCTCTTGACAATACCTCCGGGGGTGGTTAAGGCGCCCCTCGGTCCGACGGGAGCGGCGTCGCCCTGGGGGACGTGAAACAATCGGATCCGGCTCACCGGTATCGACAGCGAGCAGGAGACACAGCACGATGCGCATCGGAGTTCTCACCGCAGGCGGCGACTGCCCCGGCCTGAACGCCGTGATCCGATCGGTCGTGCACCGAGCGGTCGATCACTACGACGACGAGGTGATCGGCTTCGAGGACGGCTACGCCGGCCTGCTGGAGAGTCGCTACCGCACCCTCGACCTGAACGCGGTCAGCGGCATCCTCGCCCGCGGCGGCACCATCCTCGGCTCCTCCCGGCTGGAGCGCGACCGGCTGCGCGAGGCCTGTGAACGGGCCGAGGACATGGTCGAGGCCTTCGGTATCGACGCGCTGATCCCGATCGGCGGCGAGGGCACGCTCACGGCGGCGCACATGTTGTTCGAAGCCGGGCTGCCGGTGGTGGGCGTCCCCAAGACGATCGACAACGACATCTCGGCCACGGACCGGACCTTCGGCTTCGACACGGCGGTGGGCGTCGCCACGGAGGCGATGGACCGCCTCAAGACGACTGCCGAATCCCACCAGCGGGTGATGGTGGTCGAGGTCATGGGCCGGCACGCGGGCTGGATCGCGCTGGAGTCCGGGATGGCGGCGGGCGCCCACGGCATCTGCCTGCCCGAGCGCCCCTTCGACCCCGCCGACCTGGTCAAGATGGTCGAGGAGCGCTTCGCCCGCGGCAAGCGGTTCGCCGTCGTCTGCGTCGCCGAGGGCGCGCACCCCGCCGAGGGCTCCATGGACTACGGCAAGGGCGAGATCGACGCGTTCGGCCACGAGCGCTTCCAGGGCATCGGCACGGCACTGGCGTACGAACTCGAACGCCGCCTCGGCAAGGAGGCCAAGCCGGTCATCCTCGGCCACATCCAGCGCGGCGGCGTACCGACCGCGTACGACCGGGTGTTGGCGACACGGTTCGGCTGGCACGCGGTGGAGGCCGCGCACCAGGGGCAGTTCGGGCGGATGACGGCGCTGCGCGGCACGGACGTGGTGATGGTGCCGCTGGCGGAGGCGGTCACCGAGCTGAAGACGGTCCCGAAGGACCGGATGGACGAGGCGGAGTCGGTCTTCTAGGCCTGTTCCGGCTCGCTCAGTAGGTACTCCTCTCGACCACGGCCCAGAAACGGCTGATGATCTGGTCGAGGAAGTCGCGCCCGGCCTCGCTCGCGTCGCCGGGCGAGTTGCCACCGGCCCAGCTGAGGGTGGCGACCATCCGCCCCTGGTATTCCTGGTGGAGTTCCTTGAGGGATTCCTCCAGGACGTGCCGGTCCAGGGGCACCATTTTGCCGATCGGCCGTACGGCGGCCTGCCAGCGAGTGGTCATGGCGCCGCGCAGCAACTCCGCGAGTTTCGCGTCGCGTCCGGTGACACTGATGAAATCGGGCAGCGAGAGGTCGAGCAGATCGGCGAGCGCGGCGGACTGGCGCTCGGTGCCGCGCCACTCGTCGTTCTCCTCCATCCGTAAATACACGAGGAGTTCGAGCCCGACGCCACGGGCGATGTCCTCCGGCGCGAGGCCACGGGCGAGACGGTGCTCACGCAGCGTGCGTGGCTTGCCGATGAGTTCACTCGCGGAACACCACAACACGCCCGCGAGCGCGGTGAGTTCGGGACTGGACGGCGCGGTGAGCCCACGCTCCCAGGCGATGACCAGGTCCGGCGTGACATAGGGCAGCCCGAACGACACACGCATCCCGTACGCGACGTGTTCGGGACCCATGTCGAGAGCGGTCCTGAGCCTGCGGGCGGCGGGGGCGTTGAACGGCGGAGTGGGCGGCGTGGACTGGCTGTGTTGAGCTGGGGGTCGGCGCACGGGGCACAAGCTAGGGGCGCCCGCGTGCGGTGACTACGGTCTGTTCGGCCAGGATTACGGATTGTGGGAACGTACGGATCCGGTCGGACGGACGGGCTCGGCGGCGGCCGGTGTGGGGCTACGCGGTGACGGTGAGTGGCGGCCGGGGGAGCCGGATGGTGACCGAGGTGCGGTGAATATGCCGATCTACCTTGCCATTTGCGTGGGTGGCGGGCACTGGCCGAGGGGGTGGGGGTGGTCCGGCCGGTCTCGGGTGTGTGGGCGGTGGTCGAAGGGGAGTGCGTTTGTGGTGGGGGTGATGATCGGGTGTGGGGGGAAGTGAGGGGTGGCGTGAATTCGACGGTGGGGGTGGGGGTGGGGGCGGGGTTGCCGGGCGTCGGCCGCCGACCGTCGACCGGTGGTTCAGGTGCGCACCGCGTCCCCGGCGGCGTCCAGCACCAGCGCCCAGGGGAACTCCTTTGGCTTGCCCTGCCCGGGCCGGTTCGGCACGAAGCCGCCCTCCCCGTAAAGGAGTTGCACGCCCATGGCACGCAACTCGGCGATGCTCCGCTCGAATTGCCGGTGCTGCACATAGGCCGAGTTGACGCAGGGCATCGCGACGATCGGGATGCCCTTCCCGACGCCCTCGGCGACGACACCCACCACGAAGTCGTGAGTCAGCCCCAGCGCCCATGAGTTGACGGTGTTGAAGGTCGCCGGCGCGACCGCGATCACATCCGCCTTCGGCCAGACGTCCGGCTCACCCGGCATCTTGTATTCGCTGCGCACGGGGTGGCCTGTCAGCCGTGCCAGTTCACCGAGTTGGGGTTCGAGCCAACGGGCGGCGGTGGGGGTGAGCCCGAGACACACGTCGAAGCCGCGGGACTGAGCGTCCTCGATGACCTCGGCGATGTCGAGGGCGGGGGGTGCGGCGGAGGCGAAGAGGTAGAGGACATGGGAGGGCTTGGTCATGGGGGCCATCCGATCACACACAACGGCCCCTGCTCGGGAGGGATTCGGGACGGAAGCGCGCAGCAGGGTGGCCCGACCTGGGTACTCTTCCGGTGGCCGCTCAGAACGGAGACCGGTATGCCCGCACCGGACGAGGACCACACCGGCGCCCGTATCAAGGAGCAGCGCAGACTGGCCCGACTCACCCAGCGTCGGCTCGCCGCTCTGCTGCCCTATTCCTACAGCCTGCTGAACCAGGTGGAATGCGGCGCCCGTCCGGCCACGGCCGACTTCGTCGCCGCCGTAGCCCGCGTACTCCAGATCGACGTCACCGTGCTTACTGGGCAGCCATACGTGACCGAGTTGCAGCGAGACCGGCTCGCCGAACTGGTGCGGCCCATCCGGGAGTCCCTCGACCTCTACGACCTCGGTCCGAACCCGGACCTGACCGTCCGACCGGGGGATCAGCTCATGGAGGGGGCCGATCATCTGTGCGCGGAGATCCGGGCCACGCACTTGCGCAATGCGGCCCGCGAACTCCCGGATCTGATCGCCGAACTCACCCACAGCGCGTGGTCGACGCCCTCGACCGAGCTGTGGCAGGCACTGGCCTCGGCCTATCGCACGGCCCACGACATCAGCGTGAAGCTCGGCTACTACGACCTCTCCTCGGTCGCCCTGGACCGCATGGCCTGGGCGGCCGAGCGCGCCTCCGACGCCTGTCTGGGCGCGGTTCGCCAGTACATGCGGGCGTTGGTCTACTTCCGCGAGGGGGAGTACGGGATCGGACAGCGGCTGATCACCTCGGGACACACTGTGGTCGGCCAGGCCGACAAGACCCGTGAGGCCCTGGCCGTCACCGGGCAACTCCATCTCGGCGGCTCGGTCATCGCCGCGCGCGCCGAGGACGAGACGGGCGTCGGTCGGCACATCGCCGAGGCCGACAGGATCGCGAAGCGCATCGGAGACGCCTCCGAGGTGCACTGGCTCAGCTTCGGCCCGACCAACGTCGCCCTGCACAAGATGTCTGCCGCCGTAGAGATGCGCCGCTACGACGACGCGCTCAAGCAGGCCCGGAAGATCAGGCTGCCCTCGCAGCTGGCCACATCCCGTCGCGCGCACTTCCTGATCGACCAGGCACGCACCGAGATGGAGACCGGGCACACCGAGGCGGCCCTGAAGTCGCTGGTCGAGGCACGCCGTCTGGCTCCCGAGCAAACCCGTTACCACCCGGCGGCCCGGGACACGATCACGGGTCTGGTGCACCTCTCCCGGCGAGCCCCGGACACACTCGGCCACCTGGCGGCCTGGGTCGGCCTGTAGCGCACCGCACCGCGCGCACAACGCTCACGGATCTGTGAGCGTTCCGCTCTTCTCACAGCGTCACGCTGTACTCACACCTGGTCAACGCCCTTGCTGTCGGGCTTCGTTCGACGCAAGGTGCGCCCCGGCAGTCGCGCGAACGACTCCGGGGCCGGCCAACGCTGCTGAGGAGCATCGACATGACGAACGGTACCGCCCTGCGAAAGCCGGAGGTCAAGATGACCATCCGCGTGTACTCGGTGAACGGCGACGGCATGGTCACCGAGGATCGGGGTGTCGTGAACATCCTGGCGGGGCAGGAGCTGCCACTGGCCTCTGCTGTCCTGCCGTGCCAGTGCTACCGCTGCGCGGCGCAGGGAAACCGGGCCACCAACGCCTCCAGCCCAGAGGCACCGCTGCTTCCCGACATCGCACACATGCGGGCCGGCGCTGTCGCATTCCTCGCCGGGGGTGTGCCGTTGCCGCGCTACGAGGACGTACAGGGCTTCGCGGCGGACTGCCAACGCAACCTGCTGAAGCTGATCCCGGAAGTCGAGCAGTTGGCGGGAAGCCTCCCAGACGACGACATCCCGGCCAAGGTCGCGCAAGCCGGAGTCGCGGAAGCCCGGCGCCGCCTCCACGAGATCGAGGCCGTGGGCCTGGCGGGTGAGGTCAAGAGGGTTCAACGGCTGGCCCGCTCTGTGCTTGCTCTCTGCGACCACCATGACTCGCTGACCGGCTAGGCAGGTCCTCTCGCCCTGGCTACCGGACCCCATGCTGCCTGCGTCGGGTCAGGGCCGCGCCGCAACGACGGTCTGTGTACGAGGAGTTGTGGGCCTTCGACGGTGCGGACTGCTCGTCGTGCGACGACAAGGTTCCCGACTGCCAGTGACCGCCTGTCAGAGTCGAGTGGAGGTGCTGGGGAGTTGGCCGGTCTCGGCGCGTGTGCCAGTGGGGTGTAGCCGCTTCTCGATCTCCGTCAGATGGGCACGTACTGCCGAGTATTCGAGCGACTGTGCGGTCAGGACGGCGACTGCGGGTGGTGTGTCGGCACCTCTTCACGGTACTGCCAAGTCGCCTGGCCAGAGCGGGTGTTGGGCGGGGACCGTAGGCGTACCGTGTTGGCACGCGATTCGGGGGCAGTGGCACGGGGACGGCGCGATGGGCGAGCGGTACGGCGGGGATCACCAGGATTTTCGGGGCGGGGAGTTCAACGGCCCCTTCACCGCGAAGGCGGAGTTTCACCAGCACGGGCTGGCGCCCACCGCGCTGGATGCCTTGCCTCCGAAGGTGGCCGGGTTCACTGGTCGCGGTGACCAACTCGGGGAACTGTTCGGCGCGTTCGACCCGGATGGGAGCGGCGAAGCGCCGGGAGCCGTGTTGGTCGCAGCGGTGTCCGGGCTCGGCGGTATCGGCAAGACCGCGCTTGCGGTGGAGGCGGCGCATGCGGCCTGCGGCAAGGGGTGGTTCCCGGGTGGCGTGCTCTTCGTCAATTTGCATGGGTACGACGATGATCGCGTTACGGCGGAGCAGGCGCTGGAGGCTTTGCTGAGGGGGCTGGGGACGCCTCCGGAGCACATTCCTCACGGGGTGGATGCGCGGGCCGCGTTGTATCGCTCGGTGCTTGCGGCGCGGGAGCGGCAGTTGGGGGCGGTGCTGGTCCTTGCCGACAACGCGTCCTCGGCGGAGCAGGTGCGGCCGTTGCATCCCGGGGGTGTGCGGCACCGGCTGCTTGCCACCTCGCGGAGCAAGCTGCCCCAACTCGGGGCGCGGTTGGTGCCGTTGGGGGAGTTGAATCCGGGGGAGGCGTACGACCTTCTGGACCGGGCGTTGCGGATTGCCGCTCAGGGGGATGCGCGGGTGGTGGATGAGAGTGAGGCTGCTGCCGAACTCGCCTTGCTCTGTGGGCATTTACCCCTTGCCCTTCAGATCGCTGCGGCTTTGCTCGTCTTCGACCGGGACAAGACCGTGGCCGAACTCGTGGCGGAACTCGCCGAGTCCGGCGACCGACTTTTTCACCTCGACGACGGGGAGCGCAGTGTGCGGGCCGCCTTTGACCTGTCGTACCGGTGTCTGCCGGCTGAACAGGCCCGATTGCTACGGCTGTTGGCCTTGGCTCCGGGGCCCGAGGTGACGGACGAGGTCGTCGCCGTGCTGGACGGGGCGGGTGCTGCTCCGGTGCGTGTGCTTGATGGGTTGTCCCGCGCCCACCTTGTTGAGCGGGGGAGCGGGCGTGGGCGGTGGCGGTTGCATGACTTGGTCCGGGCGTTCGGGGTGAGTGTGGTTGAGGGGGATGCGGGGTTGTGGGAGGAGGGGGAGGCGGCGCGGGGGCGGGTGCTGGAGTTCTACTGCCGATGGGCGAGAGCGGCGGATGACTGGTTGCGATGGTTGCCGGGGATGCCGGAGCCGGAGCGGTTTGTGGATCGGCCGGGGGCTTTGGCGTGGCTGGACGCGGAGCGGGCGGGGTTGGTCGCGGTGGTGCAGTGGGCGCGGGAGGATCGGTATGCCGACACCGCCGTGGTGCTGTCCCAATGTCTGGCGGAGTATCTGAACTGGCGGCGGTTTTTCGACGACTTGATCACGGTGTGTGGTCTCGCGAGGGAGGCCGCGCACCGCGCTGGTAACCGGGTGTCGGAGGCCATCTCGTGGGACAGTCTCGGCATCGCCCTCCAGGAGACGGGCCGGTGGGAGGACGCAGTCGACGCCCACACCCGCGCCCGCGACCTGCACCAGAAGGCCGGGGACCGCGACGGCGAGGCCAGCGCGTGGAACAACCTCGGCTTCGCCCTGAGGGAGGCGGGCCGGGCAGGGAAAGCGGTCGATGCGCACACCTGTGCCCGCGACCTGTTCCAGGCCGTCCGGGATCGCCATGGCGAGGCGAGGGCGTGGGGCAATCTCGGCGCCGCCCTGCGGGAGACGGGCCGGTGGGAGGACGCAGTCGACGCCCACACCCGTGCCCGCGACCTGCACCAGGCCGTCGGGGATCGCCATGGCGAGGCGAGGGCTTGGAACAACCTTGGCGCCACCCTGCGCGCCACGGGCCGGGTGGAGGAGGCAGTTGAGGCCTACGAGAAGGCTCTGAAGCTCTATCAGGAGTTCGACGACTGGTACAGGACGGGCCGCACCCTGTCCAACCTGGCTTTCGCCCACCAGCACTCCGCCCGCCCCGCCGAGGCCCACGCCTGCTACCTCCGGTCCGCCGACGCCTACACCCGTGCCAACGCCCCCACCAAAGCCGCCGAAGCCCGCAGCTGGGCCGAAGAGATCACCCCTTAACAGCCCCACCCAAAGCAAACCCTCCACCCAAGCGCCTTGCCACCAGCACGTACAACAAAATCACCGGCGTCGAATAAACAACCGAGAACGCGGCCAACTGCCCGTACGCCACCATCCCCCGATTCCCGAAGAACTCATTGATGCTCACGCTTGCCGGCATCTGGTCCGGGGTGAGCAGCAGCATGAACGGGACGAAGAAGTTCCCCCACATCATCACGAACGAGAAGACGGTCACCACCGCGACGCCCGGTCCCATCAGCGGAAGGACGATCCGTACGAGGGACTGGAATGACGACGCGCCGTCCGTCCACGCCGCCTCCTCCAGTTCCTTCGGTACGCCGTCCATGAAGTTCTTCATCAGCCAGATGGCGAACGGGAGTTGGGAGGCCGCGAAGAAGAAAATCGTGCCCTGCATCGTGTCGATGAGATTCACCTGCACGAACAGCGCGTACACCGGCACCATGATCGCCGTGATCGGCAGGCTCGTCGCGAAGAGGATCGTCAGGAGGAACGGGCGGTTCAGGCGGGAGCGGAAGCGGGACAGCGGGTATGCCGCCAGCGCCGAGCACACCACCGTCAGCAGCGTGCCGAAGCCGCACAGGATCAGGCTGTTGAGGAGGGGGGTGAAGGTGATGTCCGAGTTCAGGATCGCGTGGAAGTTGTCCAGGGTGAGGCCGTCGGGGGCTTTCACCTTCAGGTCCGCGTGGGGGTCTAGGGACGACAGGATCACCCAGAGGAGCGGAAGCGCGAACGTTGCCGCGACCACCAGCAGGCCCGCGTCCGCCGCCAGGCGTCGGCTTCTGCGGCGGGAGGAGAGAGTGAGTGCCATGGGTCAGACCTCCGTTCGCAGCAGGCGCATGTAGATCACCGAGAAGAGGGAGCCGACCAGGAGCAGGAGCAGGGCTACCGCCGTGGCGTAGCCGATCATGCTGTTCTGGAAGGCCTGTTCGTACATGTAGAGGGGGAGGGTCTGGCTCTTGTTTCCCGGGCCGCCTCTCGTCATCACCCAGATCAGGCCGAAGACGGAGAGGGTCTGGAGGGTGTTGAGCATGAGGTTCGTGCCGATCGAGCGGCGGATCATCGGCAGCGTGATGTGCCACATGCGGCGCCAGCCGCCGGCGCCGTCGACCTCCGCCGCCTCCGTGATCTCTTGGGGGATTTCGTTGAGCGCCGCTGAGTACACCAGCATCGAGAACGCCGTTCCCCGCCAGACGTTCGCGAACGACACCGCCAGGATCGGGAGCGTGAACAGCCAGTTCTCGGACGGGAGATGGAGCCAGTCCAGGATGGCGTTCAGGGTTCCCTCGCGACGGAAGAACGCGTAGAGGAGGAAGCCTGCCACGACCTCCGGGAGGACCCAGGCCGTGATCACGATCGCGCCTGTGAGTGTGCGGACCGGTTTTGACGCGCGTTGCATGAGGGTCGCGAGCGCCAGGCCCAGGGTGTTCTGGCCGATCAGGGACGACAACACCGTGAACACCAGTGTCAGCCATACCGCGTTGAGGAATTCCGAGTCCTTGAAGGCCGTACGGAAGTTCGCGAAGCCCACGAAGGACGAGTGGGCCTGGCCGGTGAGTTGGAGGTCGGTGAAGGCGATGTAGGCGCAGTAGCCGATCGGGACGGCCAGGAAGAGGAGCAGGAGGGTCAGGGCGGGGGAGAGGGGGAGGAGTTGGGTGAGGATGCGGCGGAGGGTCCGGTGGTCGTTGCGGGGACTTGGCTGCTGGTACGTGGACCCTCGGGGGCCCGGGGCGGACTTCGTCGCGTCCGGGCCCGCCGCTTGCCGGGGTGCGGTGGTCACTTCTGGGTGACCTGATTGTCCGTGGCCGACTTGAGTTCGTCGTCGTACGAACTCGCCGCCTTGTCAACCGACATGTCGCCCGTCGTCACGCCCTCCATCGCCTCCTGGATGGCGGTGGAGACCTTCGGGTACGCCGGGTAGGCGGGGCGGTAGTGCGTGCTCGCGACGAGGTCCGTGAAGAACTTGATGCCGGGCTGGGCGGTCGCGTACGCGGGGTCAGCGGCTACGTCCTTCCGCACGGAGATACCGGAGTTGGTGATGTACCACTTCTCCGCGTTCGCCTTCGTCTGCATCGTCTTGATGAAGTCGAAGGCGAGGTCCGGGTTACCGGCCTTGGAGGGGATCGCCCAGGTCCAGCCGCCGGACATGCTCACCTTGCCGGGAGCCTGGCCGTTCTGCGTGGGCATGTACGCGAGGCCCAACTCCTGTGACCACTGCGGCCATTCGTGACCGCTGCCCTTCAACCACGCCTGTGGCAGCCAGGAGCCGTCGAGGGCGATGCCGAGTTTGCCCTTGGGGAGCATGTCACCGAACACGTAGGTCTGGATGTTGGGGTCTAGGGCGTCCGACACGTCCGGGCCGAGCTTCTCCTTGTAGACCGTGTGCACGAAGGAGAGGGCGTCCTTGAAGCCTTGGCTTCCCGCGATCCACTTCTTCGACGACTTGTCGTAAAGGGGGTCCGTGGTGCCGTCGTTCGTCCCGTAGAGCAGCATCTCGAAGCCCTGCATGGTGGCGGCTTCGCCGGCGGGTTTGCCGGTGTAGACGTTGAGGGGGGTGACGCTCGGGACCTTCTGCTTGATCGTGCGGGCCGCGGCGAGGACGTCGTCCCACGTCTTCGGCTGCCAATTCGTGGGCAGGCCCGCCTTCTTGAAGATTCCCTTGTCGAACCAGAGGCCTCGGGTGTCCGTGCCGTCCGGGACGCCGTACGTCTTTCCGTCCTCGGCCTTGGCGGCCGACTTCGCCGTGTCTACGAACTGGTTCCAGTCCGGCCACTTGGAGAGGTACGAGTCGAGGGGCTTCAAGTACCCGGACGTGATGTCGCTGTTGATGAGGAACGTGTCCTCGTAGACCAGGTCCGGGGCGGTCTTGGGGGAGCGGAGCATCTGCTGGAGCTTGGTGTAGTACTCCGAGTCCGGGGCCTTGATCGGGACGAGTTCGACCTTCTTGCCGGGGTACTGCTTCTCGAACTGCTTCTTCATGTCGGCGAGGTAGGTGTCCATCACCTTGATGGAGTTGTCCGTCGACTGTTTGAAGGAGATCTTGACGGTGTCGGGGCTGCTGCCGGAACCGCTGCCGCAGGCGGTGAGGGTGGTTGCGGCGAGGGCTAGGGCTGAGACTGCTGCGAGGGCGACGGCGGTGGGGCGCACGGGCACGACCTCCTACGGCTCACGTCTTTGTGGCCAGGGCCTGGGGGGATGGCTGCCCGGTGAAGGTAAGTGGAGTGGTCTAGTCAGGTCAATGCGTCTGCGTGGGATTGGGCGGCTGCGGCTTCGGTGGGGGCGTTGGCTTGAGTGAAGGCGGCGGCGGACTGGAGGTAGCAGGTGCGGGCCTCGGCGGGGCGGGCGGCGTCCTGGTGGGAGAGAGCCAGGTTGAAGAGGGTGCGGCCCGTCCCGTACCAGTCCTCGAACTCCCGGTAGCCCTCTAGAGCCTTCTGGTACGCCTCAACCGCCTCCTTCACCCGGCCCGTGTCACGCAGAGTGGCGCCGAGGTTGTTCCACGCCCTGGCTTCGCCGTGGCGGTCCCCGACGGCCTGGTACAGGTCGCGGGCGCAGATATGGGCATCGATTGACTCCCCTGCCCGGCCCGCCTCCCCCAGGGTGACACCGAGGTTGTCCCATGCCATGGCCTCGTGGAGGCGGTCCCTGACGGTCTGGAACAGGTCGCGGACGCGGGTATGGGCGTCGATGGCCTCCTGCGTCCGGCCCGCCTCCCGCAGGGCGTTGCCGAGGTTGTTCCACGTGAGGCCCTCGCGTGAGCGATTCCCGATCGCCTGGAAGAGGTCGCGTGCGTGCGTGTGGGCGTCGATGGCTTCCTCCGCCCGGCCCGCCTCCCGCAGGGCGTTGCCGAGGTCGTCCCACGCGACGGCCTCGTCCACCTGGCGTCCGGCGCGGTGAGCGGCCTCCTGCGCGGCACCGCAGACCGTGATCTTGTCGTCGAAAGAGCGTCGCCAGGTCAGATACTCCCCCAGACACTGCGACAGCCACACCGCCATGTCCGCGTACCGCTCCTCCTTCGCCCACTGCACCGCCGCCACGAGCGCCGCTCGCTCGGAGTCCAGCCACGCCAACGCCTTCGCCCGGTCCGCGAACCGCTCCGGCTCCGGCATCCCTGGCAGCCACCGCAACCGGTCGTCCGCCGCCTCCGCCCACGGCAGGTAGAACTCCAGTACCCGCCCTCGCGCGGCCTCCCCCTCCTCCCACAGCCCCGCATCCCCCTTGACCACACGCACCCCGAACGACCGCACCAGGTCATGCAACCGCCACCGCAGGTCCGCCTCTCCCGGAACAGGCGTGACAAGGTGCGCTGAGGCGAGTTCTTCGAGCAGGTCGAACGTCGGGTCGACGCTGAGGTCGGCCATAGCAGCGGCCGTCTCACCGCCAACCTCAGCCGCCGGAGCCAAGGCGAGTAGACGCAGCAACCTGGCCTGCTCAGGCGGCAGTTGCCGATACGCCGCCTCGAAGACCGGGCGGAGTCCGACAGCCGCCGTCCGATCTTCGGCACCCCGCAACTCGTCCACGAGGGACGCGACGGTCCGGTGGCGGCGCTTACGCAGCATGCCGGCAGTGATCCTCAGCGCGAGCGGATGGTGGCCGCACAGCATGGCGAGTTCCGAGACGGCCTTAGGTTCACGCGCCGCCCGATCGTCCGCGCGGTCGCTGAGCCGCAAGGACCTGTCAATGAGGTCGGCGGCATCCTCCGCCTTGAGGACATCAAGGTCGATCAACTGAGCGTCCAGCTCAGTCAACCGATCCCGAGACGTGACCAGCACCCGATGACGATCCGTCCCCGGCACAAGCGGCATCACCTGCCCCGCATCCGACGCATTGTCGAGGACCAGCAGCATCGCCCCCCGCTCCTCCGCCAACAGCCGCCAATACAAGCCGTACTGCCCGGCCACCGTCTGTGGAAGATCCGCCCCCCGAACCCCCATCCCGTCCAACAGCGCGACCACCGCCTGATCCGCCGTGACCGGATCCTCGTCGTACCCCCGAAAGTCGACGAACAACGTCCCGCCCGGAAACCACCCGTCCCGCACCGCCCGATGCGCGGCGCACAACGCCAGCGACGTCTTCCCGATCCCGCCCAGCCCGGACACCGCGCAGATCACCACCGGCAGATCGGACTCAGCGGCCTGGTCCAGTACGGGAAGCAGCCGCGCCAAGTCCTCGTCCCGCCCGGTGAACCCCGCCGGCACCGCAGGCAGCGCGGCCGTAGCCACCGGCACCGGACCATGAACGGTTCCGCGCCCCGCCCCGCTACCGCTCCACCCGCTTGGCAACGAACGGCCCGTTGAAGGTGCTCCCCCGAAAGTCGAGGTGATCCCCTCCGTACCGCGCCCCTTGATGGGGCCCCTCCTCAGAGTCCTCGCCCTCCCTGTCGGAACCGGAACCCGAACCCCCCACCCGCGAACCCCGAAACGGCCGCAGCTCCCGCAACACAGCCACCGCCGCAGCCGCCGCGTTCTCCGCGGCCCGTGACTGCCAACCCTCCCCGTCCGTACGGGACTTGTCCGCGTCGGCCCGGTCGCTGATTCCCCGGATCACCAGCGCGTCCCCACCGGCGAGGTCCACCGCGCTCACGACGCCCGAGCCCTCCATCTCGATGGCCGCGGCGTCGTTGTAGTGCCGCCGCAGGCGTTCCAAGAGCGCGGACTCCGGTGCGGCCAGAACGACATTACCCGCGGCGATCGGCTTCAAGTGGGCATGCGGGTCGTCCCGCAACGCCTCCCGGGCAGCCGAGGCCAGCCGGTGCGACGCGCGCCACGCCTCCGGCCGTACGAGAAAACCCTCCGGTGTCTCCTTGCCGCCGTGGATGCCGTACACCTTCGTCGCCACCACGACGTCGCCCAGCCCGATGTCGCTCTTCAAGCTCCCGGCGACCCCTACGAACAGCACCGCCTGCGGCTCCAGCCACGTCATCACCCGCTCGGTGAGCGCGGCGGCCGTCAGGTTTCCCTCGCCCATCTCGACCAGGGCGACGGACCAGGGTGTTCCGGTGAGTTGACCGACCGCGGCCCTCGTACCCCGCGGATGCTCCCGCTTCCGTACATCCGTGAGATGGGCGCGCACGGCCTTGTACTCCAGCGACAGAGCGGTCAGCACCGCGACAATGGGTTGCGTCACTCACATAAGGTACTTCCAAGTCGCCTGCGCAGCCGCTGTGTTGGCACCACTCGGGGGAGAGGCCAGGGCCATGCCGGAACGCGACGTCACCGTGGCCCAACTCCTCCTGGCCGAGTACCAGACCGTCAAGGACGAGCAGAAGACCCGCATCGGCTTCCGCGACAACCTCCTCTACGTCACCCTCACCATCGTCGCCGCAGTCATCGCCGCCGCGGCCCAGGCCAAGCAGTCCGAGATGCTGCTCGCGCTGCCGCCGGTGTGTGTCGTGCTCGGGTGGACCTACCTCGTGAACGACGAGAAGATCTCCGCGATCGGGACGTACGTACGCGACGACCTGGCGCCCCGGCTCGCTCAACTCGCCCACGCCGAAGCCGTGTTCACATGGGAGACCGCCCACCGTTCCGACACCCGCCGACGCTCCCGCAAGGTCATCCAGTCCGCCATCGACCTGCTGGCGTTCTGCGTCGTCCCGCTCGCCGGGCTCATCGTCTACTGGGCCGCAGGCCAGACGACACCCGGCCTGCTCGCCCTCTCCCTCGTCGAGGCGCTCATCGTCGTCGGTCTCGGCCACCAGGTCCTGAGCTATGCGCGACCGCGACCGCGCCCGCTCAACTCGCCCCGCCCGCCTACCCCTTGACCCACCGATACTGCAACTCGGGCCGCCCCACAGTCCCGTACTGCGGACTCCGCGCCGCCCTCCCCGCCTCCACCAAATGCTCCAGATAGCGCCGGGCCGTAATCCGGGAAATCCCCACCGCCTCCGCCACGCCCGCCGCAGTGAGCCCCTCCGCGCAGTCCCGCAGCGCGACCGTCACCTTCTCCAACGTCGGTGCGCTCAGCCCCTTCGGCAGTGCCGCGGGCGACGGCGCACGCAATGCGGCCAGCGCCCGGTCGACCTCGTCCTGGCCGCTCGCCTCGCCCGCCGCCGCGTGGAACTCGGCGTACCGCACCAGTCGGTCCCGCAGCGTGGCGAAGGTGAACGGCTTCAGGACGTACTGGACGACACCCAGTGACACCCCCTCCCGCACCACCGCCAAGTCCCGTGCCGACGTCACCGCGATCACGTCCGCGTGGTAGCCGGCGGCCCGCAACGACCTGGCCAGTTGCAGGCCGTGCGCGTCCGGTAGGTGCAGATCCAGCAACAGCAGATCCACCTGCGTGCGCTCCAGCGCCCGTCTCGCCTCCGCCCCCGTGTGCGCCTTGCCCACCGCCACGAAGCCCGGCACCCGGCCGACGTACATGACGTGCGCGTCGGCGGCGACGGGATCGTCCTCCACGATCAGCACGCGGATCGGCTCGGCCGTGGTCATGAGCCCTCACCTCTGGAAGCGGTGCCCGGGGACGACGCCCGAGCACCCCCCGTACGCGCGTCCGTGCCCCACAACGGCAACCGCACCTCGAACACCGCCCCGCCTCCCTCCGCCTCCGCCACCGTCAACGTCCCCTCATGCCGGTTCACCGCCTGCCGTACCAGCGCCAGTCCCAGTCCCCGGCCGCCCGGTCCAGCCGGCTTCGTCGAGAAGCCGCGCTGGAAGACCGCCTCCGCGTGCGCGGGATCGACCCCCGTCCCCGTGTCCGCCACCCGCAGCACCAGCGCGGAGCCGGAGCTGGAGCTGGTGCCCATCGCCCCTGCCTCCGTCCGCGCCGTCACCGTGACCCGCGCCCGCAGGCTTCCCTGTGCCGCGTCGACGGCGTTGTCGATCAGATTGCCGAGGATCGTCACCAAGTCCCGCGCGGAGAGCGAATCCGGCAGCAGACCGTCGTCCAGTCCACTGTCCTCGGACACCACCAACTCGACGCCCCGCTCGTTGGATTGGGCCGTCTTGCCCAGCAACAGGGCGGCCAGCACAGGCTCGTTGACCGCCGAGACGACCTGATCGGTCAGGGTCTGGGCCAGTTCCAGTTCCGCCGTCGCGAAGTCCACCGCCTCCTCCGCCCGTCCCAGTTCGATCAACGAGACGACCGTGTGCAGGCGGTTCGCCGCCTCGTGCGCCTGTGACCGCAGCGCCTGCGTGAAGCCGCGCTCCGAGTCCAACTCGCCCATCAGGGACTGGAGTTCGGTGACATCGCGCAACGTCACGACCGTTCCTCGGCGTTCACCACCCGACACCGGTGAGGTGTTCACCACCAGCACTCGTGACGCCGTCAGGTGTACCTCGTCCACCCGTTCCTCCGACGAGAGCAGTGCTCCCGTCAGTGGTGCGGGCAGGCCCAGGTTCGCGACCGAGCGGCCCACCACGTCACCCGTCACTCCCAGCAGCTCGCGTCCGCCGTCGTTCATGAGCGCCACCCGGTACTGCCCGTCGAGCATCAGCAGTCCTTCCCGTACCGCGTGCAGCGCGGCCTGGTGGTAGTCGTGCATATGGCTCAGCTCGGTCGCGTTCATGTTGTGGGTGTGGCGGCGGAGACGGGCGTTGATGACGTACGTCCCTACGGCACCCAGTGCCAGGGCGCCCGCCGCGACGCCGATCAGGGCCGTCACCTGGTCCTGCACCCGCTGGGTGATCGCCTCGACCCGGATGCCGGCGCTGACCAGGCCGATGATCCGGGTGTGACCGGTGTCGTAGATCGGGGTGACCGCGCGGACGGACGCGCCGAGTGTGCCGGTGTAGGTCTCGGTGAAGGACTTGCCGTTGAGGGCGGGCCCGATGTGGCCGAGGAACTTCTTGCCGATCTGGTCCTTGACCGGGTGGGTCCAGCGGATGCCCTTCGGGTTCATGATCGTGACGAAGTCGACCTGGGTGTCCCGCTGGACGCGCAGTGAGTACGTCTCCAGGTGCGCGGTGGGGTTCGACGTACCGATCGCCGCGACCACCGACGGGGAGTCGGCGACCGAACGGGCCACCGCCGTGGCCTGGCGGCCGGCCGCGTCCTCGGCCTGGCTGCGGTCGCTGACGTAGGTGAACAGCGCGTACCCGGCGACGACGACCGCTATCAGCACCGCCTGCATGCCGAAGAGCTGACCGGCGAGGCTGCGGGGGCGGGGGACGTGCGGGAAGCGCATGTCGTCAGTGTGCCTCTCAGACATGGCGTGAACTAAATGAACGGAAGGGTGACCGGGCTCACAGGCCGGGAGATAGTCACCGCAACCCCCTGGGAGCCCCCACCTCCCGGATCTTCCCGGACGTGAGCCGCACTCGCAGCCCGGGTTCCGCCGGTCGTGAGCCGCACGCCGGATGATGCCGACGACGTCGTCAAGGAGGGCAGCCGTGGCCAGCACCGCTCCCGCACCTGCCGCACCCCCCGCGAAGCGGGACCGTACCCACTACCTCTACATCGCGGTGATCGTCGCGGTCGCCCTCGGCATCGCCGTCGGGTTCATCGCGCCGGACTTCGCCAAGGAACTGAAGCCGATCGGCACGGGCTTCGTCTCGCTGATCAAGATGATGATCTCGCCGATCATCTTCTGCACGATCGTGCTCGGCGTCGGTTCCGTACGGAAGGCGGCGCAGGTCGGCAAGGTCGGCGGGCTCGCGCTCGCCTACTTCATCGGGATGTCGTTCGTGGCGCTGGCCATCGGCCTGGTCGTCGGCAACATCATCCACCCGGGCAGCGGCATGCACCTGACCGAGGCGGTCAAGGGCGTCGGACACACGCAGGCCCAGGCCGCCGCCGAGGGCCCGGTCGACTTCCTGCTCGGGATCATCCCGACCACCTTCGTGTCGGCGTTCACCGAGGGCCAGGTCCTCCAGACGCTGCTGATCGCGCTTCTCGCGGGCTTCGCCCTCCAGGCCATGGGCCGGACCGGCGAGCCGGTGCTGCGCGGGGTCGAGTACATCCAGAAGCTGGTCTTCCGCATCCTCGGCATGATCATGTGGGCCGCGCCCATCGGTGCCTTCGGCGCGATGGCCGCCGTCATCGGCGAGACCGGCATGGACGCGCTCAAAGCGCTCGGCACGATCATGGCCGGCTTCTACGTCACCTGTTTCCTGTTCATCGTGGTCGTGCTCGGCACGCTGACCAAGCTGGTCGCCAAGGTCAACCTGTTCCAGCTGCTGAAGTACCTCGGCCGTGAGTTCCTGCTGATCGTCTCCACCTCCTCGTCCGAGTCCGCGCTGCCGCGGCTCATCGCGAAGATGGAGCACCTGGGTGTCAGCCGTCCGGTCGTCGGCATCACCGTGCCGACCGGCTACTCCTTCAACCTCGACGGCACGATGATCTACCTGACGATGGCCTCGCTGTTCATCGCCGACGCGATGGACCAGCCGATGAGCATCGGCCAGCAGATCGGGCTGCTGCTCTTCATGATGGTCGCCTCCAAGGGCGCGGCCGGTGTCTCCGGCTCCGGCATCGCCGTCCTCGCCAGTGGCCTCCAGTCGCACAAGCCGGCCCTGGTCGACGGTGTCGGCCTGATCATCGGCATCGACCGCTTCATGAGCGAGGCCCGCGCGGTCACCAACTTCGCCGGCAACGCCGTCGCCACGCTGCTCATCGGCACCTGGACCGGCGAGGTCGACAAGGAGCGGGTGAACCGGGTCCTCGCGGGTGAACTGCCCTTCGACGAGAAGACGTTGCTCGACGAGGACAGCGACGAGCACCTCGACGGAGTGCCCGAGCAGGGCGGCGAGAAGGAACTCGCCAAGGCCTGACCCGCCCCCCCGAGCGGGGCGCCCGGACCCACCTGAACAAGGTCCGGACGCCCCACGGACACCGGGTGGCTGGGTGTCCCCCCGTCGCTCAGCCGCCCGGTCCACCTCCCAGCCGTTCCGGTGGATGCACTACCGTGCCGTGCCGTGCCGGAAAAATCCGGCGCTGTACGGCACGTTCGCGTTCGGCGGGAGTCACGGGGGACATGGGCATGAAGATCGACTGGGACCGGCGGCACTGCGCACGGCACGGGCATGTGACGTACGCGCCCGAAGAGACGGCGCTGCGGGAGCGGCTGCGCGTCGAGACCAAGTTCGGTACGGCCTGGCGCTGTCTGCGCTGCGGAGACTTCGTGCTCGGTGAACCGCACGGCTCCGGGCCCGCCGACCACGCCCCGCTGGTGCCGCGCGGGAAGGTGCTGCGGGACCTGTTCATCCTGCGGTTCCTGGCGATCGAGCGGGCCGTGCGCGGGGTGTTCATCGTGCTGGTCGCCGCAGCGGTGTGGAAGTTCAGCAACAGCCAGGACTCGGTCCGCAAGCTCTTCGACGACTACCTGAACGTCTTCCGCCCCGTCTTCAAGCACTTCCACTACGACCTCGACCACTCGCCGGTCGTCGGCTCTATCCAGAAGACCTTCGGCTACAAGCACTCCACGCTGGTCCTGGTCGCCGTACTGCTGCTGGCGTACGCGCTGATCGAACTCGTCGAAGCCGGCGGGCTCTGGTACGCCAAGCGCTGGGCGGAGTATCTGACGGTGGTCGCGACCGCGGCCTTCCTGCCGCTGGAGATCTACGAACTCACCGAGCACATCAGCTGGTTGAAGATCGCCACCCTCGTCCTCAACATACTCGCCGTCCTCTATATCGCCCTCGCCAAGCGGCTGTTCGGGCTGCGCGGCGGACGCAAGGCCTTTGACGAGGAGCGGGAGAGCGCCTCCCTGCTGGAAGTGGAGACGTCCGCGGGGGTCATGGTCTGACGGTGCCCGGAGCGGCTGCCCGGGAAATGGGCCTTGCCCTGACGCCGACGTCAAGGATTACCGTCGTACGCATGCGAATCGGCGAGCTGGCCGCGCGGGCCGGGACCACGACGCGAACGCTCAGGTACTACGAGTCGCGAGGGCTGTTGCCCGCGCGGCGCGGTGGCAACGGGTACCGGACGTACGACGAGGGGGATCTGAGGCTGCTGCGGCAGATCAGGACCTTGCAGGACTTCGGGTTCGACCTGGAGGAGACGCGGCCCTTCGTGGAGTGTCTGCGGGCCGGGCACCCGGAGGGCGACTCGTGCCCGGCGTCGCTCGCGGTCTACCGGCGCAAGCTGGCCGAACTGGACTCCCTGATCGGGGAGTTGCAGGCCGTGCGGGCGGAGATCGGGGTGCGGCTGGCGACCGTCGAGGAGCCGACGCCGTTGTGCGAACTGGGAGGGTCTGAACTGTGATCGATGTGACGCACGTGACCGATGTGACGGACGAGAACTTCACGGCCGAGGTGCTCGGGGCCGAGTTGCCGGTGCTGGTGGAGTTCACCGCGGACTGGTGCCCGCCGTGCCGGCAGATGGGGCCGGTGCTGCGGGCCCTCGCCGCGGAGGAGGGCGAGCGGCTGAAGGTGGTGCAGCTGAACGTGGACCAGAATCCGGAGACCACGAACGCGTACAAGGTTCTCTCGATGCCCACGTTCATGGTGTTCCGGGGCGGTGAGCCGGTGAAGGCCATGGTGGGAGCCAGGCCGAAGCGGCGGCTGCTGGAGGAACTGGCCGACGTGATCTGAACCCCGGAAACGGAAAAATCCCCTGAGCAATTACGCTCGGGGGATTTCTTTGCGTATATTCAATGGTTCGTGACTTCACGGGAATTGAGTCACAAAGAAGCTCAGTGAGCACAGTATATAGGTCCGGGAGTGGAATTGTCAAACAGCGATGAAATTCACGGTGAGCAGGAATTCATCGACGGTCTGTACGCACGCGTGGACGCGCTGCGCGGCGCCACCGAGGACTCCGTCACGGACGCGCTCGGGCAGGGCAACACGCCCATGCAGGCCCGTCTTGAGCGGGACATCCTGGTCGCCGAGCGCTCGGGACTGCTCGCCGCGCTGAACGCCGTGGACGGCTCACTCTGCTTCGGCCGGATCGACCTGACCTCCGGGGTCCGGCACCACATCGGCCGGATCGGCATCCGCGCCGACGACGCCGACCTCACCCCGATCCTGATCGACTGGCGGGCCGATGTCGCCCGCCCCTTCTACCTCGCCACCGGCCACACCCCGATGGGCCTGCGTCGCCGTCGGCACCTCACCACCGACGGCCGCCGGGTCACCGCCCTGCACGACGAGATCCTCGACCTCGGGGACGCCACCCGCACCGGCCACGAGGACCCGACCGGCGACGCGGTGCTGCTCTCCGCGCTCAACTCCGCGCGCACCGGCCGGATGAGCGACATCGTGCAGACCATCCAGGCCGAACAGGACGAGATCATCCGGGCACCGCATCGCGGAGTGCTCGTCGTCGAGGGCGGGCCCGGCACCGGCAAGACCGCCGTCGCGCTGCACCGGGCCGCGTATCTCCTGTACGAACACCGGGAGTTGCTCGCCAAGCGCGCCGTCCTCATCGTCGGCCCGAACCCCGCGTTCCTCGGCTACATCGGCGAGGTGCTGCCCTCCCTCGGCGAGACCGGCGTACTGCTGGCGACCGTCGGTGAGTTGTTCCCCGGCGTGAAGGCGACCGCCACCGACAGCCGGGCCGCCGCCGCGGTGAAGGGCCGCGCCGATATGGCGGACGTCCTCGCCCGGGTCGTACGCGACTGGCAGTCGCTGCCCGATCCGGTGATCGCGATCGAGCACGACCGCGAGATCCTCATGCTCGACGACGGACTGGTCCGGGTGGCCCGCGACCGCACGCGCGAGGCCGGGCTCCCGCACAACGCGGCCCGCGAGCACTTCGAGGGCCACATCCTCAACACGCTCACCGAGATGGTCGCCGAACGCATCGGCACCGACCCCTTCGACGGCAGCAACCTGCTCGACCCCAGCGACATCACCCAGATCCGCGACGAACTCGCCGAGAACCCCGAAGTCTGGGCTGCCATCGACCAGTTGTGGCCGCGACTGACCCCGCAGTACCTCGTCGCGGACTTCCTCGCCGACCCCATGGGGTACGTCTCCGACGACGACGCGGACGCCATCCGGCGCCCGGTGACCCGCGCGTGGACCGTGGCGGACGTGCCGCTGCTCGACGAGGCCGCCGAACTCCTCGGCCGGGACGACCGGGTGGTCCGGGCGCGGGCCGAGCGCGAGCGCGCCGAGCAAGTGTCGTTCGCGCAGGGTGTGTTGGACGTGTCCTTCGCCTCCCGGACCTTCGAGTTCGAGGACAAGGAGGAGGGCGACCCCGAGGGCTCCGAGGTGCTGTCCGCGCACGACATCATCGACGCGGAGCGCTTCGCCGAGCGGCACGAGGAGGAGGACCACCGCAGCGCCGCCGAGCGCGCGGCGGCCGACCGTACCTGGGCGTTCGGCCACATCATCGTCGACGAGGCGCAGGAACTCTCGCCGATGGCCTGGCGGTTGCTCATGCGGCGCAGCCCCACCCGCTCCATGACCCTGGTCGGCGACCCGGCCCAGACCGCGGAACCGGCGGGCGTCGGCTCCTGGTCGGAGATCCTCGCCCCCTACGTCGAGGACCGTTTCGCCCACACCCGCCTCGGCGTCAACTACCGCACCCCCGCCGAGATCATGGACCTCGCGGCGGCCGTCGTCCGCGCCGAGAACCCCGACTTCGAACCGCCGAGTTCGGTACGGTCCACGGGCGTACGGCCCTGGGTGCGCGCCACCGACGATCTCCCCGGCGCGGTCGCCAAGGCAGTCGGCGAACTCACCCCCGCCGAGGGCCGGTTGGCCGTCATCGCCCCGCGCGACCTGCACCGGCGGCTGGCCGCGCGACTCGACGGAGTGACGGCGGGCGCCGAGCCGGACCTGACGCGGACCGTCGTCCTGCTCGACCCACGCCAGGCCAAGGGCCTGGAATTCGACTCCGTACTCGTCGTCGAGCCCGGTCGGTACGGCACGAGCGATCTGTACGTGGCGTTGACCCGGGCCACTCAGCGGCTCGGAGTGGTGCACACGGGACCGCTGCCGCGCGCGCTCACCGATGTACCGGAGCTGTCCTAGGCCGGCCGCAGCCACACCGTAGCCAGCGGTGGCAGCGTGAGTCGGATGCTTGCCGCGCGGCCGTGCCAGGTGGTCGGCTCCGGCTTGATCGGGTCGGGGTTGGTGACGTCGCTGCCGCCGTAGACCGCGGTGTCGGTGTTGAGGGCCTCGTGCCAGGCGGGGGTGTCGTCCGGGACGCCGAGGCGGTAGTCCTGGCGGACGACGGGGGAGAAGTTGCTGACCGCGAGGAGGGGGGTGCCGTCGGTGTCGTAGCGGAGGAAGGCGAAGACGTTGTCCTCGGCGGCGTCGCCCGTTATCCACTGGAAGCCGGTGGGGTCGGTGTCCAGCTGCCAGAGCGAAGGCGTGTGGCGGTAGACCGTGTTGAGGTCGCGGACCAGGTCGCGTACGCCCCGGTGGTCCGCCTCCGCGCCGTAGGCCGGGTCGAGGAGCCACCAGTCGGGGCCGTGGGTCTCGGACCATTCGGCGCCCTGGGCGAACTCCTGGCCCATGAAGAGGAGTTGCTTGCCGGGGTGGGCCCACATGAAGGCGAGGTAGGCGCGGAGGTTGGCGCGCTGCTGCCACCAGTCGCCGGGCATTTTGGAGACCAACGAGCGCTTGCCGTGGACCACTTCGTCGTGGGAGATCGGGAGGACGTAGTTCTCGCTGTACGCGTAGACCATGGAGAAGGTCATCTCGCCGTGGTGGTGTCGGCGGTGGACCGGGTCGTGGGTCATGTAGTCGAGCGAGTCGTGCATCCAGCCCATGTTCCACTTGAACCCGAAGCCTAGGCCGCCGGTGTCGGTGGAGCGGGTGACGCCGTCCCAGGCCGTGGATTCCTCGGCGATCGTGACGACGCCCGGCACCCGCCGGTACACCGTCGCGTTCATCTCCTGGAGGAAGGCCACCGCGTCCAGGTTCTCCCGGCCGCCGTGCTCGTTCGGGGTCCACTGGCCCGGCTCGCGTGAGTAGTCGAGGTAGAGCATCGAGGCGACCGCGTCCACGCGCAGGCCGTCGATGTGGAACTCCTCGCACCAGTAGACGGCGTTCGCCACCAGGAAGTTGCGCACCTCGCGGCGGCCGAAGTCAAATTCCAGGGTGCCCCAGTCGGGGTGCGCGGCGCGGAGCGGGTCCTCGTGCTCGTACAGGGGGCGCCCGTCGAACTCGGCCAACGCCCAGTCGTCGCGCGGGAAGTGGGCCGGTACCCAGTCCATCAGGACGCCGATGCCCGCCTGGTGCAGGGCGTCGACAAGGAACTTGAAGTCGTCGGGGGTGCCGAGGCGGGCCGTCGGGGCGTAGAAGCCGGTGACCTGGTAGCCCCAGGAACCGCCGAAGGGATGCTCGGCGACCGGCATCAGCTCCACGTGTGTGAAGCCCAAGTCCTTGACATAGGCGGGGAGTTGCTCGGCGAGCTGACGGTACGTCAAGCCAGGGCGCCAGGAGGCGAGGTGGATCTCGTAGGCGGAGAACGGCGCCTCGTGGGACGGGACTTCGGTGCGACCCGCGAGCCACTCCTCGTCGCCCCACTCGTGGTGCGAGGCCGTGACGATGGAGGACGTGGCGGGCGGGACCTCCGTGCGGCGGGCCATCGGGTCGGCGCGCAGGGTCTTGGAACCGTCGGGCCTGGTGATCTCGAACTTGTACAGCTCGCCCTCGCCGATGCCCGGCACGAACAGTTCCCAGACGCCGGTGGCGCCGAGCGAGCGCATCGGGGCGCCCGTGCCGTCCCAGAAGTTGAAGGTGCCCGCCAGCCGTACGCCCCGGGCGTTCGGCGCCCACACCGTGAAGCGGGTGCCGGTGACGCCCTGGTGGGTCATCGGCTCCGCGCCGAGCGCCTGCCACAGCTGCTCGTGCCGGCCCTCGCCGATCAGATGCAGGTCCAGGTCACCGAGCGCGGGCAGGAAACGGTACGCGTCCTCGATGTCCTGCACGGTGCCGTCGTAGGCCACGAGGAGTCGGTACTCCGGCACGTCGGGGAGGGGGAGCAGGCCGGAGAAGAAGCCGTCCCCGTCGTCGTGCAGTTCGGACGTCGAGCCGCCCGTCACGACGGTCACGCCGAGTGCGAACGGCCGGAACACCCGGAACGCGATGCCGCCGGGTACCGGGTGGGCGCCGAGTACGGAGTGGGGGGCGTGGTGGGTGCCGTGGAGGAGGCGGTCGCGGTCCACGGCATCGAGGGCGGGGGACATGGCGATCTCCGGTGCGGGTGCGGGTGCGTGCGTGGGTGTGGGGGTGGTCGATTCGGCGCCCGTGTCGGCCGTCACCGTCTCGCGTGCGGCTTTTTTGCCGACGGCGCTCGTCTTCTTCTTTGCCGAGACCTTCTTCAGCGAGTTCTTCTTCGCCGACTTCTTCTTCCCGGCACCCTTCTTGGCCGTCGACTTCTTCGCGGCGGCCTTCTTCTTCGGGTCCGGACCGTTGGACGACGGGGGGCGCGGGGTCACGGCGGGGCCTCCTGGGCGGGGTGGGTCAGGTGGTGGGGTTGGCGAGGCGGCGTACGGCGGAGAGCGGGACCGGGAGCCAGTCGGGGCGGTGCCGGGCCTCGTAGACGACCTCGTAGACCGCCTTGTCCGTCTCGTACGCGCGCAGCAGGACGGGGTCGGTGCGCGGGTCCGCACCGGCGATCTCCGCGTACCCGGAGCAGTACGCGGCCCGGCACCTGCTCGCCCAGCCCGGGGCCGGCGGGTCGGCGGAGTGGGCCGCGTAGTCGAAGGACCGCAGCATCCCCGCGATGTCCCGCACCGGCGGCTGGGGCAGTCGGCGTTCCGCCAGCGGCCGGGACGGCTCGCCCTCGAAGTCGATCAGCGACCACTCCCCGGACGGCGAGCGCAGGCACTGGCCGAGGTGCAGGTCGCCGTGGATGCGCTGGGCGGTCCAGGTGTGCCCCTCGGTCGCGAGATCGGCCAGCGCCGAGAACGCCGTACGCAGTCCGGGCGCGTACGGCCGGAGCACGGGGACGGCCTGTGTCGCCGCGTCGAGCCGCTCGGTCATACCCGTCACCAGCAGGTCCAGCTGGGCGCGGCCCAGGGTCGTGGTCGGCAGTGCCCGGGCCAGCGCCACATGCACCTCGGCCGTGGCCCGCCCAAGGGCCCGCGCCTCCGCGCCGAAGTCCTCGCCCTTGCGCAGCTCGCGCAGCGCCAGTTCCCAGCCGTCGGTCGCGCCCCGCACGAACGGCTGGAGCACCCCCAGGACGTACGGCTCCTCGGCGAACTCGGCCCGCAGCCAGGCCGTCGGCGCGGGCACCCGGGGGCAGCCCTCCAGGGCGAGGGCCAGCGGGAGTTCCAGGTCGGGGTTGGTGCCGGGGACGATCCGGCGCAGCAGTTTCAGGATGAACCGGTCGCCGTAGACGACGGACGAGTTGGACTGCTCGGCGGTCATCAGGCGGGGGGCGAGACCGGCCGCTATGTCCTGGCCCGGGTCCCGTTCGAAGCGCAGCCCGCCGATGTGGGCCTGGGTGCGCAGCGCCTCCAGGAGCACCTCGGCGGGCCGGGGGTCGTGCAGGGCCTCGTACACCGTGCGTCCGGCGAGCGGGCCCTCCTCCACATGTCCGATCAGCGCGGGCGCGAGCCGGGGTGGCAGCGCCTCGCGCACACCTATGAGGAGCTGGTAGCAGTCGCCGGGCGCGGGGGACTGATGGGCGCGGACCAGCAGGTGGTAGAGGCCGAGGGGGCCGTCGACCGGCAGCAGCTCGGTGGCGGCCACCAGCGAGAAACCGGTGACGGGACGGCCCTTGCCCGCGAACCACCGCTGCCTCGGCAGCCACTCCCGCAGGAGGGGGTCGAGGGAGGCGAGGAGGCCGGGACCGGGACTGGTCCGGCCGGAAAGTGTGACAGTTTCCGCCATGGCGTCACGTTCCTTTCCCCGGGGTGGTCGGGGTGTCACTGTTGCGTGCCCCGGGCGGGGCGGGGGAAACCGGATCCACCCCGCCCCACGGGGTGACTAGGCGGCTTCCTTGCGGAGCCGGAACCAGTAGAAGCCGTGCCCCGCCAAGGTCAGCAGGTACGGCAGCTCTCCTACGGCCGGAAAGCGCACCCCGCCGAACAGTTCGACCGGATGCCTTCCATTGAACGCCCGCAGGTCGAGTTCCGTCGGCTGCGCGAACCGGGAGAAGTTGTTCACGCACAGGACGAGGTCGTCCTCGTACTCGCGAAGGAAGGCGATCACCGCTGGATTCGACGACGGCAGTTCCCGGTACGAGCCGAGGCCGAACGCCAGGTTCTGCTTGCGGATCTCGATCATGCGGCGCGTCCAGTGGAGCAGCGAGGAGGGCGACGACATCGACGCCTCGACGTTGGTGACCTGGTAGCCGTAGACGGGGTCCATGATGGTCGGCAGCGACAGCCGGCCGGGGTCACAGGACGAAAAACCTGCGTTGCGATCAGGTGTCCACTGCATGGGGGTGCGGACGGCGTCGCGGTCGCCGAGCCAGATGTTGTCGCCCATGCCGATCTCGTCGCCGTAGTAGAGGATCGGCGAGCCGGGCAGCGACAGGAGCAGGGCGGTGAACAGTTCGATCTGGTTGCGGTCGTTGTCCAGGAGCGGGGCCAGGCGCCGTCGGATGCCGATGTTGGCGCGCATGCGGGGGTCCTTGGCGTACTCGGCCCACATGTAGTCGCGTTCCTCGTCGGTGACCATTTCCAGGGTCAGCTCGTCGTGGTTGCGCAGGAAGATGCCCCACTGGCATCCGGACGGGATCGCGGGCGTCTTCGCGAGGATCTCCGAGACCGGATACCTCGACTCCCGGCGGACCGCCATGAAGATGCGGGGCATGACCGGGAAGTGGAAGGCCATGTGGGCTTCGTCGCCGCCGCTCTGGAAGTCGCCGAAGTAGTCGACGACGTCCTCGGGCCACTGGTTCGCCTCCGCCAGCACCACCGTGTCGGGGTACTGGGCGTCGATCTCCTTCCGCACCCGCTTCAGGAACTCGTGGGTTGCCGGAAGGTTTTCGCAGTTGGTGCCCTCGGCCGCGAACAGGTAGGGCACGGCGTCGAGGCGGAAGCCGTCGATGCCCAGGTCCAGCCAGAACTTCAGCGCCGAGATGATCTCCTCCTGCACGGCCGGGTTCTCGTAGTTGAGGTCCGGCTGGTGGGAGAAGAAGCGGTGCCAGAAGTACTGCTTGCGGACGGGGTCGAAGGTCCAGTT
>NZ_JBSFCQ010000034.1:0-56784 GCF_053891435.1 Streptomyces sp. NPDC002276
CGGCAGAGACGCTAGAAAGGGAGCGACTAGGACGAGGAGGACGAGGTTCCCGGAGTGGTCCCTGTACCGGTGGATCGGTTTCGGGTGCGTGATCCCTTGGGTCGACCTTGAGGGCGGCGAGCGGGTTCCTCGGCGCCCATGCGGCTGAGTTCATCCCCGCTCCAGCCCGCAGCGGAGGCCTCGGCGTATGCGGATCCGTACGGCTTTTCGGTGGCGTCGAGGAGGGTTTGGAGCCGCTTGCGTTCGGCGACGAGTTCGGCCAGGGGTTTGATCACTTCCAGACGTGAGGCCAGCATGGTTTCGGCGGAGGCCAGCATGGTCGACTTGGTGTCATCGGCAGGTGTGGTCATGGCCGCCATGGTAGCGGCCGACAGCCGCCGTGCACACGAGGTCGCGTGACGGCAGCCGCCTTGCGGCCGAGTTCTCGGGGGACGTTCCCCCGAACCCCCTTCCTGCACCTCACGGTGCAGTGCCGCCCTACCCCGGCACCCACCCCCAGC
This sequence comes from Streptomyces sp. NPDC002276, assembly GCF_053891435.1. Classification (NCBI taxonomy): domain Bacteria; kingdom Bacillati; phylum Actinomycetota; class Actinomycetes; order Kitasatosporales; family Streptomycetaceae; genus Streptomyces; species Streptomyces sp. NPDC002276. The sequence goes on from NZ_JBSFCQ010000034.1 coordinate 501, forward strand.
GGCCAACTACGTCGGAGCAAGTTAGTGGTTATTGTTCCAATAACCAAGCAGGGCGGCCCCTGCCTCGCTATGCTCGGCTGATCGGGGCCGCCTTTTCGGTCCGGGCACGGACCGATGGTTGAGGCTGTCCCTCGAACGGGAACAGGGGAAATGACCAGCGACGCACCACGCGCCCGACGTCGTGAACGTCGGTCCGATAACCCGCGCACGCACCGCGTGAACCTGGCCTACAACGACGCTGAGCTAGCGATCATCCTTACGGCCGCTTCCGTGGCCGGCCTCAAGCCCGCCGCGTACGCCGCGCGGGCCGCGCTCGCCGTTGCCAAAGAAGAGGTCTCCCCCGTACCCGTGGACGTGAAGGAACGGTTGCGAGCGCTAGGGGATTCCCGGGTCTCTGTGAACCGAATCGGAACCAACCTGAATCAGATTGCAGCCGTTTTCAATTCGGACGGTGTGCAGGTCCCCGAGCGACTTTTGGCCGTTCTGGAACGTGTGGAGAAGACGGTGCGGACACTGGACGAGGCCACCATCGCGGTGATGGAGGGCCGAGCGTGATCCCGAAGAAGGCGAAGTCCGGCGCCCGCACCGCCGGACTCCTGTACTACCTGTACGGGCCGGGTAAGGCGAACGAGCACACCGACCCCCACATGGTGGCCGCGTGGGACAGTGGAGTACTTGACCCCGCCCGGAGTTCCGGGGCGACGATTCCCCGTCTGGCCATGCTGCTGGACGCGCCGCTTGCCGCCCTTGAGGGCAAGGTGCCGGACCAGCACGTCTACCACGTCCCGGTACGGCTGGACCCGGATGACCGGATGCTGTCGGATGCGGAGTGGCGCGAGGTCGCGCACGAGATTATGGACGCTGCGGGCATCGCCAGAAAGGGCGATCCGATGGGCGCCCGATGGGTGGCCGTACGGCACGCCGACGACCATATTCACATCGTGGCGACGCTCGCGCGACAGGACGGACGCGCCCCCGACGTACGACGGGATTACGTGAAGATGCAGGCTCGCGCGCGTGAGTTGGAGGTCCGTTACGGCCTGCGGCGACTGACGAGCGGAGACAAGACAGCGAACCGGTGGCCGACAACGGCCGAGGAGGAAAAACGCAAGCGGAAGCACCGAGAAGAGCCACCCCGGGTGACGCTGCAAGCGAAGGTCCGCGAGGCCGCCGGGCGGGCCCACTCGGATGACGATTTCTTCGCTGCCATCAAGGGTTCCGGGCTGCGGCTGAATACGCGCACAGCACCGGACGGAGCGGTCACCGGCTATTCGGTCGCGCTCCCCGGCGACCGCACGGCGGGAGGGAGGGCCGTGTGGTTTTCCGGCAGTCGACTCGCGCCCGATCTGTCGCTGCCGCGTGTCCGTGAACGCTGGACCGGCACACCTCCCTCAGCGCTGGTCGCCGGCGCCGGGCCGATCGGTAGCCGGGCCGCCGCGTGGCAACTCGCGGCCGAGCAGGTGCACCAGGCCGCCGCCGTCCTCGGTCAGGCCGGGAACGAGGCGGGCGCTGGCGAAATGGTGGCCCTGGCGGACTTCCTGACGACGTACGCGGCCCAGGCCCCCGCCGCTGTCAGGGGCGAACTGCGGGACGCGGCCCGCGCGTTCGAGCGGGCCGGACGCGCACCCACCGGGCGTCGCATGGACAGTGAGGCGACCGCCCACCTGCGGGCCGCGACCCAGCTACTCGCCATGGGTGCCGCCGTCGTGGCCAGCGGGGGAGAGAGCGCCGCCGCCATCGCGGTGATGGTCGCCGTCGCCCTGGCCGTCGCCGCCGCGATGAGGTGGCACCAGGCTGCCCAGCACCAGGCACAGGAACGCGCCGCCGCCCAAGCAGGTCGACACCTGTGGGCCGCCACCGAAATGGCCTACGGCGCGAGTGCCGGCACCCGCGCGGGACGCCGGGCTACCTGGGAACACACCACGATGCAGCCGGACGGCTCCGCCCTGGTCGAGGCCTACGCGCCCGTTGTCCGGGAAGCGATTCCGCATCTGGCGGAAACTGTCCTTGGCGAGGCCGCGTGGCCCGCCCTGGCCGCGACCCTCCGGCAGGCAGAAAACGCCGGATACAGCCCGGCCCGAGTGCTCGCTGAAGTCACGGCAGCCCGCGGCCTCGGCGACGCCGAGAGCACGGCCGAGGTCCTGGTGTGGCGCTTGCAACGGCGGATGGACAGCGACACCCGCAAGGCCTCCACCGAGAAGCCGCAGACCGCACCCCGGAATCCGGCGGCGCCCACCGACACGACCGGCGGCACCGGGGATCCCCGTACGCCCGCACCGTCGCGGGAACCGGAGGACGAGGGCGGCGAGGAAACTCCCGCCGCACCGACCGCCCCGCCGCCTGTGGTCGGTCGAGGACCGGCCGCCGAATCCACTCCCCTCGGCGGCCCCGACACACCGACGTTCGGCGAGGCCGTGCGCCAGGCCGTTCCCGCCCACGCGACCGCTGTGCTTACCGACCCGGCCTCGGCGACCCTGGCCGACTACCTCATCAGGGCGGCCAGGGCAGGTCATCCCCCGGCGGAGCTACTGGCGGAGGTGGCCGGGGCCCGCGACCTGGCCGACGCCGACAGCGTGGCCCAGGTGCTCGCTTGGCGGGTACAGGGGCGCATGACGCGGGCGGGACAGGCCGCTGCCGCCCTTGCCCGGTCCACCGGGACGAGCGCGGCGCCCGCACCGGTGGCGCCGACTGCCTCGGGCGAGCGCACAGCGGCCGATCGGGCCGCCACCGAGGCGGCGCAACGCCGCAGCGAACAGCGCGGACGAGGGAGGTAGAGCGGGACACCCCGCGAGAGTCCGGCAGCGGAGAAGGCCGCGTGCCGAGCGAGGCTGAACGCTAGCTTCATCGAGACGACAGCGACGCGAAATGAGGACATGGTGACGACACCGAGCGAGGCAACCGCATGAGCGACACCACAGCGATGGAGCAGGCCGCCGGGCAGGCCGGGCAGACGGCCGCTATGGCCCTTCAGGTTCTCGTCATGGCCGCCCAGGCACTCCTTGAGCACCAGAAGCGCGAGGCAGCCCGCGCAGCCGCCGCGCCGCCCCCCGCGCCCGAGGCGAAGGATGCGCCGCGCCCGGAGCCGGAGCGTGATCCGGACCGGGACCGGTACGCCCAGATGGTCAGGGACAGCGTGGAGCCGTCCGCCGTCGCCGTGGCCATGGTGACTTCCCCGCAGTGGCCCCAGGTCGCGGACGAGCTCCGCCGGCTGGAGAGGGCGGGAGTGAACGTGGCAACGTTCATCGGCGACGCCGCGCCCCTGATCGCGCGTGTGGACGCCGACATGCGCACCGGCTCACCCACCCCCGGCGTCATTGCTTCGGCGACGGCCAGCACGCCGCCCAATCCGTTCGCAGCACCGGTCAGCGACACTCGCCCCGAGCGCGAGGGCCCCGGGGTGGTCGAGCGGTTCATCGAGTGGATGAAAAGGGCGATCGAGGCCGTCAAGGAGTGGTTCCAGAAGCTCACCGGACGCGGTGAGAAATCCGTACTCGACGGTTGGGAAAAGGATCTCGCCAAGAACGGTGTCAGCCCGCAGGAGAATGCCCGGGCCGTGATCACGGCACGGGAGGCGATGGCCGATGAGAACGTGCTCGGCTCGTTGGTCGCGTCCCGTGAGTGGCCGGGTATCGCGGCGCAGATGAAGGCCGCTCAGGCGGCCGGGCACGACCCGCGCGAGGCCTTGGCGGGTGTGCCCCTGCGGATGAAGCAGGCAACCGACGCGGGCATTAGCCTCAGCCCGGCCGAGGCCGCCCGCGGATTGCTCAACGAGCAGGCGAAGGCGCCCGCCCTGGCCCGCACTCCCGCAGCGCCAGCACCCGCCAGCACCGCCCCGGCAGCTGCTCAGTCGGCTCCCTCGGCGCCAGCGCGCGCGGTTCCGGCGGCAGCTCCGAAAGCACCTCGTCCAGTTCCGAAGAGTGCGGCCGAGAAGGCGGCAGGGGCAGCAGCTCAGCCCCCACCCCGTCGGATCGGCGAGGCCCCGCGCGTGGCCCCGGCGGTTGCGCCCTCCCGGGCGGCAGCGGCTACCGCCCAGTCGACCACGGCCGCCCCCGGATCCAGTCCGGCCCCCGGGCCGCAAGCGGCTCCGACCCGCCCGGCCCAGGGCCCGACGCAGGGCCGGGGCCACACCCGCTAAGGCTCAGGCAGAGGAGGAGAAACCACGATGAACCAGCAGTCTCGTACCCCCCAGTCGGCGGGCGATCAGGAGTCCGCACGTAAGCCGCAGCACCGTCCCGGTCCGGCGGGAGAATCTGGCGCGGACGACCCGGAAGGGCTGCGCCTGGCGGCAGCGCTCAGTCGCAGCAGCACAGTCCACACAGCTCGTGCTGACGACGCTCTCGGTGAGGCCGACGCCGCCCGAGGACGTGCGGGCGAGGCCGCAGCCCGGGGTGACCTCGGTACGGCGGGGGCCGAGTGGAGCGACGCCGCAGGACTGGACGGGAGGGCCGCGCACGAGGCCACCACGGCGGACATCGACGCCCGCGCGGCAGCGGCCACGGCGACGTCCACCACTGTGTCCGCGCCCGCGCAGGGAGGGCGTAAGGCCGGTCCCGCAGCGGCGGGACAGAACCGAGGCCAGAGCACGCCGCCGGCCGCCACCTCGGCGCCGCGTCGCATCCCGTAGGACCCGAACAACGCCAAGGGCCGGAGGGGATTCCCCTCCGGCCCTTGGCGTGTACACGCTAGGTCTAGGTGCCCACGGGCTCCGGCGCCGCCTCTGCGGACACTCCGTAACCTGGCAGTGGCTCCACCGGAGGCGTCAACAGGGCGGTGTGCTGTGCCCGGTCCGGGTTGGTCATGCAGGCCGCGAACGGCCCTGACGCGTCACGGAGTTGGGTCACCATCGGGTCCAGGTGGTCACGGTGCCAGACGGACGGACCGGTACGGCCGCCCGTCTCCGGGTCGGTCAGTTCCTGCCAGGCCAGCCACGTGGCGTGGAGGCGGGCGATTGCTGCCGGGTGAGCCCACCAGCTCGCGCACCAGGTCGCGGACGAGGAGACCTCAGAGAGGTACGTGGGCACCAGCAGGTCGGCCACCCAGTCGGCGAGGGCGGCCAACTCGGTGTCGTACTTGTCGCCGGTCAGGCGCAGGATGAACGGCGGAGTCTCGGGCTTTTTGGCCTTGCCGTCGCCCTGGCCGTCCTTCCCCTCCCCCTCCCCGTCGCCGGAGGCAGCGGCGCTCAGTTGCTCCACGGCCTTGGTGTTGTGCTCCAGTTGCGTGGCGAAGCCCTCCACCACGGCCCGCAGGTCTGCCACGTCCTCGGCGATGCCGTCGAGGGTCGGCGTCTCCTCGCTCATGCTTCGATCACCTTCCGAGAGGCCCGCTCCGCGATCAGCTTCGTTTCGGCCTTGGCCGCCGCTGTCCGCTCGGCCGCGCCCGGCTCCAGGTACCAGGGCCGCAGCCGGATCATGGCGACCCGTACGCCCGTGGCCAGAAGCAGGGCCGTTCCCTTGGGCATCGCCCGGATTTCGGCGGCTTCCATGATCCGCTCGCGGCGGCGGGAGGTGCTGACGCTGCGGCCCGAGGAGCCGTGGCTCACCGAGGTCTCGCGGACCTTGTGGTCACCCACGAGTCGGCTGATGTCCTCGGCGAAGTCCGCGTCGTCCAACCCGGCGCCCAGGGCCTTGACCGTGGCGGCCGACCAGAGTGCATCCATGCCTGCCTCACCCCACACCCGGACGCCCTGGCGGTAGCTCTGGAGGATGGTGATGGGGACGATGCCGCGGGAGCCCAAGTGTGAGTACAGGTCGGGGAGATCTTCGATCCGGCATACGTTCGCAGCCTCATCGAGCACCGCGACCAACGGGGCGTCGAGGCGGCCCCCGGCCCGTTCGGCGGAGGCCATCGCGGCCCGGAGCACGGCGTCAGCAGCAGCGGCGATGACGCCGGCCGCCGACCCGCCCCCATCCTTGGACAGCAGATAGAGGGTGTCCCGGGTGCCTACGAAGTCCATCGGCCGGAACTCCCGCGCCCGGGGGTCCGGGGTGACCCACGCCAGAGTCTCGGGGTCGAGGAGGCAGGCGACGCACTGGCGGGCGGTCTCATAGATGCCGTCGCGGGTGTCCGCCGCGCCCGCCACGGTGCTGGCGAGCTGCTGGGCCAGGGCCTCTTTCCCGGCCGCTTTGAGTGCGCTCACCGGCCCTCGGTCCGAGGGGGTGGACAGCCACGCCAGAACGTCCGCCACTGAGCCGTTGGAGACGGCCGCCGCGTGGAAAAGGGCCGTGAGCAGGTTCTTTGCGGCTCCCATCCAGAAGTCGCCGCGGCTTTTTTCGTCGGTGGTCGCGGCGATGAAGTGGGAGGCGAGCCGGCCGGCGCCCTCGATGGTGCGGGCGCCCGCCAGCATGTTCCACCACATCGAGCGCTCGGTGTGCGTGATGCCCTGGGGGTCGATCGTCCACACCGTTCCCACCCGCTCGCGGTCGCGTTTGGTGACGTTGTAGACCTCCCTTTCGCCGATCTTGTTCGACGTGAAGAGGACCGCACCCGGGGCCCGTTGGATGGCGGGGATCGCCAGCGCCGTGGACTTGCCGGATCGCGGGGCCATGATCGCCAACATCACGTCCTCGAACGACGCGCGGAGTTCGGGGCCGTGCGGGTCGAGGTTGCCGAGCAACACCCCCGTCTCGTCGGCCGCCACTTCCGTCACGCCGTCCAGGGAGGGCCGCAGCTCGCGGGCGCGGGCGGTCATGACCTTGGGTGCGAGGGGCGCCATCTCCCGCAGGCCTGCGAGGCCGGGCCGGTGGGAGAACCACCGGCGCCAGACGTACCAGCCGCCGACGCCGAGGAGCGCGAGCACCAGGACCAGGAGGACGACCATGCCGACCGTGGCGGCCGTCGCGTGCCCCGGCCACAGGGCGCCGGGGCCGTCGCCCAGGAGGCGGAACACCCCCTTCACCGAGGAGTCCGGCCAGGCCCAGCCGCCGCCGACGACGGCGACGCCGAGCGTCCCGCCGAGGCAGCCGGCCAGGTACAGCCCTCCCCCGCCGAAGATCGCGCCGAGAATGGCCGCGGGGGCGGCGATGCCGCCCCCGGACCCCGTGCCGTTGTCGTTCACTCGCTGGCCACCTTCCGCCGCATCGCCGCGTCCGTGTCGTACAGCTGGGTTTCCGCCTCGGTCAGGTCGAGGCGGGCCGGGGCACCGGCCCGGGTACCGATCTTGATCAGGTACTTGCCCCGGCCGGGGTGCTTCTGGTTCGTGCCGTCCACGCCCGTGATGCTCGGCGCGGACCAGGAGGCCACGAGGCCCTGTTCCTCGGTGGTCAGGGGCCGTTGCAGGTTGACGCGTTCCAGCTCGCCCGCCGACAGCGCGCCCAGAATGAGGGAGTCGCACCGGTCCATCAGGCCCAAGGCCTTGGCCCGGTCTTCCGGAGTCGGGAGGCTTTCCGGGTCGCGGAGCGAGTGCGTGATCAGGAGGGTGACCTCCCCCTTGGACCGGTTGAGGCGGGTCATGCCGTCCATGGCGTCGACCATCCCCGGACCGGCCCGCAGCGCCCTCCACATCTCATCGAGCACCAGGACCGCCGGGCGGTTCATCATCCCCAGCGCCCTGGCCGAGTCGATCGCGCCGTACGCAAAGCTCCAGGTGGCCAGGAGGCCGGAGGCCACCACCTGATCACCGGCCGTCAGGATCGCGGACAGGTCGACGCTCACGGCCGGGGCGTCGAGGTCGAGCGGCTGTGTGGTCGGACCGTCGAAGAGACCGGACAAAGGCCCCTGGCACAGGTTCTCCAGCGCCAGAGTGACCTCCCTGACCAGCGACCGGTAGTCGTCCACGTTGTCCACGAGCAACTTGTTCCACAGCTCTTTGGGCCCCTCGCGCAGGACCCGGACCACGTCCGGGATCACCGGGTCATCGGTCAGGGACTCCGACACCCGTTCCACGGCCGCGCCCACCACGTTGGCCTCGGGTGCCGTGGCGCGGCGGCCGAGGCCGTGCGGGGTGGCGAGGAGCGCGTGGAGCAGGTCGGAGCGCCGTCCGTTGATCTCCGCCTGAAGAACGCGTTGGCGGTCGGCCGGCATCGTGTGGAGCTTGCGCCGCAGCGGGCCGGAGTCGAGGGGGTTGAGCCGGTCGAGGCCTCGGCCGATGCGCACGACCTGGCCGCCGAGCCCTTTCACGAGGGGCGCGTACTCGCCCTTGACGTCGCCGGGGACGACGATCATGGAGCCGTACGACGAGTAGACCAGTGAAATCCGCTTTGCGATGGCGCTCTTTCCGGCGCCGGGTTGCGCCATGATCCATACGCCGGGGTTCTGGACGAGGCGCCCCACCCAGCCCTGAGGGTCAAAGCACACCATTTCGCGGGTCAGCAGGTCGGTGCCGATGGGCACGCCCTCGGGGGGCAGCGGGGCCCCCAGGACGAACGGATACAGGCCGGCGACCTCTGACGTGGTGCCGAGGTAGACCGCGCCACGGTCGGCGTGGGGGCTCCGTCCGGAGCCGGCTCCGCGCCAGCCCCGGCGCGGAGCGACCACCCGTGTGTTCAGCCGCCAAGCGGTAGGCTCCGCCTCGGCGGTCCCGGCGTCCTCATAACGCCGGGACCGCTGTGCGTCGTCCGCTGCACGGCTCTTTCGCCTGTTCATCGGTTCCTTTCGTGTGGGGTCGGGGTCAGGCGAGCGGGTGCACGCCGACCGGCAGGCCCGCGACGAATGCAGCGCTCTGGCCGCCGTAGGCGTACCGGAAGCGCAGGCCGCCGGCCCGCTTCGCGATCTGCTCGACCTCCCGCTGTGCAGCGGGCATGTCCGCCGGGTTGGTCACGGTCGTGGTGATGTAGATCGTCCACTGTGCGAGTCCGGCGCCGTAGGCCTCTTGTTCCGCGTTGCGGTCGGCGGCCTCGGCGTCGGCCCGCTCGCGGCGGGTGGTGGTGCGCTGGGAGCGACGGCGGTACTCGGCCCGTGCGTCGCTCGCGTTCAGCTCGCGTTCCACGACGGCGGCAGCTTCCTCGGTGGGGAGGATGCGGTATCCGATGGTGATCCGCCGTACGAACCGGCCCGGCGCCATCAAGGGCAACAGAACATCGAAGGTCACCGGCTTGCGGGGAGCCTCCCGCAGCACCCACGACACGGACATGGCGCCGTCGTGCCTGTAGTCCGTCCACCCTTCCTCGGCAGCGGTCGGCCCCGCCTGGTCCCAGGTCAGCGCCGCCATCTCCTCTTCGGCGGCGTCGGCGTCCTCGGGATGGAAAGCTCCCCGCACGAGACGGACGAGGTCTGTGTCCGTGGCCCGCCGGAGCACGTCCGCGCCCACTCCGGTCAGGTCGACGCCATCGAGGCGCCGCAGCGTCTCGGCCGCCGCCTCTTCCGGGGAGCCGGGGCGGTCGCTTGCCCGGCCCGGCGAGGTGACGAGGGTGAGCCAGGCCATGAGCTGGGCACTGGCACGCGGGGAGGTCTTGACGAGTTCGGTCACCGTCGCCCTGGCCAGGTCCGGCGCCTGGCTGTCGACCCTCCCCCGTACGTGATCGCCCAGGGCCGCACCGGACGCCGGGGTGATCTGGAGCGTCACCGTGGCGGCGTCCACGCTGTCCTCATTGGCGAGTGCGGCCAGCGTGGTCCCCCAGCTCGCCACGTTCTGATTCACCTGCGCGCGGTTGGCCAGCAGCGCGCCGCCCGGCGACAGCAGCAGCGTTGACGCCATCTGGCCGGTTGCCTGGTTCCACACCAGTCCGGCCCGCCCCGCGCTGGAGTCCTCCACCCCCAGGAGCCTGGTCGGTGCGAGGACACCCGGCAGGTCCAGCGCCTTGGGGTGGGGCAGGTACAGGCCCCGGTAGCTGGTCTCTCCCCGCCAGGCCGCCCACTGCCAGCGCACCCGGCCCACGGCCAGGTCCAGCAGCGGCATCCCGTGCCGCTGCCAGCAGGCGAGCACGATGACCACCAGGGCGAGCGGTACCGACACCAGGAGGGTGCGTAGGCCCAGCACGTTGGCGGCGCCGATCGGGACGAGGATGGCGGAGACGACGACGACTGTCTGTCCGCCGTTGAGGAGGCCGATCCCGAGGGAGCGGGACCGGCGCCAGCCGCCGTAGAGGCGGGGAGGCTGTTCCGTGGTCGACATGGCTTACTGCCCTCCGTTGGTCGTGGGCCCCTGTGGCCCGTTGTTGGCCTCGGCCGCGCGGTGGGCGATCGTCACGCCGCTACCGGCGCCCGAGTTGTTCGCTGCACCGGCCGTCGAGCCGCCGCCCCCGCTCGCACCGGTACCGGCCGAACCGCCGCCCTGGCCCTGACCGTTGGCGCCCGCGGATTGCTGGTCGGCTTTGCCCTGCTGCGGAATGCCACCCTCTTGCCCGCCGCCCTGGCCGCCCATGGTCGAGCCGGCCGAGTCCACGGCCCCCTTGGCCACCTGCGCCGCCGCCATGGCGGGGTGTGCTCCGGCAGCCCCGGCAGCGGCTCCGCCAGCGGCCCCGGCCTTGTCCATGGCCTGTGCGTGGCTCGCGGCGGACGTCGGGGAGCCCCCGCCGCCGTCCCCGCCGCCGCCGAACTTGCTGGCCAGGCTGGCTACACCACCGGCCGCAGACAGGGCGCTGGAGAAACCGCCGCCCGTCGCTCCGGCCACGGACGCACCCAGCGGCGCGAACAGTCCCAGCAGACTCTTCAGCGCGACGATGGACAGGAATAGGGTGACGATCCCCCGGAACCAGTCAATGAATTCACTGCCGTTGGCGACCTCAACGAATCCCGCCGAAATGATGAGCGCGACCGTCGGTTTATAGACGATCACGACGGCGATACTTGTGTAGAGCCTCGGGAGCCATTGTTTGGTCTTTTCTCCGCCGATCTGTCCCGCGCCTGCAATCGGCAGCAGCAGAGCTTGAATAGGGATTGACGCCTGCCGGAGAAAGTTCATGATGAACTGAACGCCACCGATCAGGAAGACGATGGACGCGATGACCAGAATGGCCATGGGATTGAATCCGGTCGGCAGGAGCATGAGCACCACGCGCTCAGTCAGTTTTTCGTCACCGTGGAAAGCGACGTTGATGATTGCCGCCGTGAGCTGGTCCGATGCGACCAACAGAGAGTCAATGACGGTGACGCCCAGCGCGCACACCAGGACATTGACGACCATGCCCTGTAGCGCGTCGGACAGCGGTTTCCCTTTGCGTTGTATCATGGCCCGGATGCCCTGCAAGATCACCAGAATGATGGCGATCATCTGGCCGACTCCGAGCATGATTGCTTGCAGTGAGAAAGTGACTGTCGATCCGTCTGGCATTTTCCCCGTCTGGGAGTCCATGACTCCGGAGTTCTTTACCTGAATGCTCGGAGTCGTCAGCCACCAGGTAAGGCCGACTTTGAGCATCTGCGTCACGAATTCCGTCATGCCGTCAGCCATCGGTTTCACGACAGTGTTTGCCAGGGCCTCAGAGATCGCTTTTCCGGCCTTTGGCGCGATGATCTTTCCGGCGACACAGGCCGTGGCCCCGGCAGCGCCGAGAGACGGAGTCAGCAGCAAGTTGCACGCCACGTCCCACCACCCATCGATCGCGGGCGGCCCGGCGGGAAGGGACGCCGGTACAGCGTCCGCCACGGCCGGAGCGGCGGCGGGCGCCACAACAGGCTTGACAGCGGCGGGAGTTGCGGCCATGGCCGGGGCAGCGGCAGGCACCAGCAGCGCCAGGACCACGACGACGAACAGGCCCCGCAGGAGGGTTCTCATCGGGTATCCCCTTCCTGGATCGCGGACCAGCCGGCGGAGTTGAAACCGGCAGTGCCCAAGTCGGACGGGTCGGGACTGGTCTGCGGGGCGCCCGTCTTCGAGTGCCAGTCGTTCGCGGTCCACACGTAGGTGGTCGTGCTGCCGAGGAGCTGCGTCTTTTCCGCCGTCCCGCTGCCGGGGGTGTAGACGACCCGGGCGAGGACGGAGACTTTCACCGAGTCGGCTGTGTCGGCCGTCCACTGCACCCCGATGACGAAGACGTTCATGTGGGCGCCCGAGGGGAGGTCGCCCGTTCCGGGAACTCCGGCGCTCAGCCGCGAGCTTGCGGTGGACTGCCGTGCCGCCTTCTCCACGTCGGAGGCCTCGGCCGGTACGGCGTACACGGTGGCGGCCGTCGCGGCGGCGTCCGGGTCCCAGCTCCAGCCGTAGCGGACACTGGCCACGGCCGCCGCCGCCGCACCCTCGGGGGTGTGCCCGAACTGGACGGGTAGCCCGTCCTTTTTGCTCCGCCCGGTCGGCAGGTTCGCCCACTTCGTCGGGGCGACGTATCCGCCGTCCGACGACTGTGTGGGCAGCGGCGAGGCCGAGGAGGACGACGAGGGCGCCGCCGACGAGGACGGGCCGGGGGCAGCGGACGGGGAACCGCCGCCGTTGTTGACCACGAGGGCGATCACGGCGACCGCCAGAACCACGATCACGCCGCCAGCGGCGAACAGCAGTCGGCGCATACGCCGGGCCGCCGCACGTTGCAGGTCGAGGGTCACCGGATCAGCCGCCCATCAGCGCGGTGACGATGCCCACCGAGAGCGTCACGACGCTGCCGCCCGCGATCACCCAGACGAGGCCGCCGGCGCCCTCCGCGCTCAGGTGGGAGCGGTTGCGGCGGCCGACCATCATCATGATGCCGCAGGTGATGAGCCCCATCACCCCGGCAAACATCCCGATGTATTTGCCCCAGGAAATCCAGTCCGAGAAGGTTTTGCCCATTCCGGGAGGCGCCTGCGGGCCGGGGTTGGGGAGGTTGTCCGCCAGGACCGTCAGGTTGTGCGGATCGAAAATCAACGGGATTCCTTCCATCAGTCGGAGAAGCCGAGGGCGGCCCGCAGCTCACGGGCGGCTCTGGACACCGGAGCGTCCGTCAAGGCCTCGGCGGTGCCGTCGACCAGCCGGAGCCGGTAGAGATACGGGACGTGAGCGATGCCCAGGGTTTTCGGGGCCACGGTCCGCAGTCGGTAGCGGACCGGCAGCGGGAGCCGCAGCGGGGCGTCACGGATGACGACCAGGTACGGCCTGGGGGTGCCGGGGTGCCACCGGTTCAGAAGTTCCTGTGTCCTGTGCAACCCATAAGCGGTTGAGCGTGTCACCACAACTGGGATGTAGTTGTGGGGCAGATGTTGCCCGTGGTGCAACTCGACTGCCCAGCCTTGGCTTTGGGGGTCGAGCAAACACACGACTGTAGACGTTCCCGCCCCTCCGTGCGCTCCCATCACGGCAAGTCCGTGCTGTGGAGCGGTTGGTGGGGCGGGAGTACGACGCGCCATCACATCCCCCTCGTTCACTTGCGCAATACGGATCATCACTGAGAGGCTATCAGAAGTTACTAGCTGAAACTACTTATAAAAGTTGGCGATCGATGAGCCCAAAAGCCGCCGGGGTCTTCCGGCCCGACGTACTCGCAGACCTGCGAAAACGAGCCCAACTGAGCCGTGCGGAACTGGCGTTGCTCGCCAGGATCAGCCCGGAGACTGTGCGGGCGGCCGAGACCGGGAAGCGGGTCCCCTCGGCCCGGGTACTGCACGCCGTGGCCGAGGCCCTGGCCGTCCCGGTCGACCGGCTCTCTCCGGTCGGGAAGGCGACGCCGACGCTCAAACAGCTTCGGCAGCGCACCGGACGGACACAGCGGGAGACCGCCGAAGTCATCGGTGTAAGCGGCCAGATGGTGAGCCGAGTTGAGGCGGGGGTGTACGGGGTGCGCGACCGGGCACCGTGGGCGTCCGCCTATCAGGTGACTCCCCCAGAGTGGACGGCCGCGTGGGAGGCCGGCAGGGAGGCACGGCGCAAGGAGATCAAGAGCAAGCCGCGGCGAACACGACGAAGGGGAAGGGAAGGGACCGAGTGGCAGCCAAGCTTGCAGCCGGAGCCGTCGCAGCAGTCGGAGGGCTGATCCTCGCGGGCGTGATCGGCACCGCGGCCGTGGTGGGGGGATCGTCCGCCTCGGCGGCCAGTTCGACCGGCATCAAGGCCGGGAAAGTCCCCGCCGCATTTCTTCCGTGGGTGATGAAAGCCGGGGCCCTGTGCGCTGACGAGTCGCCCGCGCTCATCGCCGCCCAGATCGAACAGGAGAGCCATTTCAACGCCGCCGCTGTGGGACCGAAGACCAAGAGCGGCACTGCCAAGGGTCCGGCCCAGTTCGTCGATTCCTCGTGGGGGATGTGGGGGGACGATGACGACGGCAGCGGCACCGCCAGCCCGTTCGACATCGGGGACGCCGTCATGGCCGAGGGCCGCTATATGTGCGCCCTCATCGAGGAGGCCAAAGGGAGCGGGTACCCGGGCGGCTCCGTGGCGCTGGCCCTGGCCGGCTACAACGCCGGATGGCTGTGGGTTGACCACTACCAGGGGGTCCCGCCGCCGTCGTTCTCGCACGGCGAGACCTACGAATACGTGCACGACATCATCGACCGGGCCGCCGCGTGGGCGGACACCATCGCGCCGGCCGTCGCGGGCAGCGGTTCCGGCGCCGACGCCGCCCGGAAGGCCTCCACCTACTTGGGACTGCCGTACGTGTGGGGAGGCGGAACCCCCGAAGGGCCCTCGGTTGGCTTTTGTTCCGGCAACAACGGTTATTTGAACGGGAGTTGCTTCGCGGCGAACCACTCCGGATTCGACTGTTCCAGCCTCACACAGAACGCGTGGTGGTCGACCACCCACCTCCCCCGCACCGCCGCCGACCAGTACACCGCGACTGCCTCACACCCCGTCAGCATGGATGACCTGCAAGTCGGTGACTTGATCTTCTACTCGCACACCGGCAGCGGCAGCGACGCGTACCACGTCGCCATGTACTACGGGGGCGGCATGATCATCGAGGCACCCAGGACCGGCAAGAACGTGCAGATTGTCAAGCTGTACCGGTCGGGCGGACTGGTCGGCGCCACCCGACCTTCTTAGCGTGTACATGCCAATGTAGGTTCTCGCGCCAGTCTGCGCTTTCTCACCGGCTTTGCGCCGACCCTGCGCCGCGCGCAAGGTCGGCGAGAAACCCGCAGGTGGCGCGGTGACGTTCAATTCGGTCGACGCGTACGCGCTGCGGTCGCCGAAGGAAGCGCAAAGTCTGCGAGACGCGACGGGCGCAACCTCAGTGAGACGGCTGCCGTTGCCGCTGGTCAAAGCGGACCCGGCTGCAAGATCGAACGAGAACCTACAGCCAAGAGGGGTGTTCGCGCTGACCTTGACCCCGCCTGTGCGTACGAAGGAACACGTACCGACCCGTCACCGCAGCGGCCGGCTCGCCGCTTGGACCCCGAAACGGGAGGCAAACCATCATGGACAGCAGCGATGAGTACGAGTACCGGGAGACCACGGTCTTGGGGACGGGCGGGGAGATCGCCGCTGCGGTGGTTGCGATCTCGAAGCCCAAGCGGCCCGGACCGCTCTCCCCGCTGCCAGAGTTCGAGGGGTGCACGCGCGGATGCCCGGAAGGTGAGTGCTACTGCGGCGAGCCCATGACGCGCGACTTCCTGTTCCCTGACGGGGATGAGAACGGCTGGGAAGGCGACTACGAGTAGGCAAACAAGGAATCGGCCCTGCACCCGGCGGTGGGTGTAGGGCCGATTCCTGTTCCCGAGGAGCCGGGCCGGGGTCAGTGCAGCGTGGCCGCCGTCCAGTCCACGAAGAAGGCTGGCAACCCGGGGACATTGATCGCGTCGACCAGCGCCACCAGATCGTCCGTCCTCAGCGGGGGCAGGATCGCCCAGCCGCCCGCCGGTACGACCGACGCCCCGTCCGCCTTGCTAGCCGCATCCTGCTTCGTCAGGTCAGCCGCGAGCGTTGATCCACCACGTACAGTCATGCCAGATCCTCCAGGATCGAGGCCTGCGGACGACGAGACGCAATCCGCGCCCACAGGCCGAGTGGGTGAAGACGAGGGGTCGGGTTGCCGCCCGACCCCTCGATTGGTGTCTCACCGTAGTTGATTTTTTGCTAGCTAGCTAGCACGCTAGGGAGCGTGTTAGCTAGAAAGCGTGGAAGCGAGCGAGCTAGCATGCTCGCCATGGATGAACCCCAGATCGTAGGCAGCTACTCGGAGACGGGTGGTGTGACCAAGACCGCGACTGCGGTTGGTATAGCGGTTTCCGTTGCCGAGGAGTACCCCGACGAGATCGTGCTTCTGGGGGATCTCGACCCCAGGGGAGCCACCACCAAGTGGACTGGCGCTCGGCCCGTTGGGGCTGGTCTCGATATGTCGGCGATCCTCGGCCAGGACGACGTTAAAGGGTGGGCGGACGACCTGGCTGTGTCGCTGGACCCGGCCAAGGGATGGCCCCGGAACCTACGGGTGATCCCCTCAGGCTTCCGTAAGCAGGCGATGCAGGAGAGCTTGCGCCAGGACCACGCAGAGATGCGACTAAAGCGGAGTCTCGCCGGCACCCGCGCCGCGTTCGGCGTGTTCGACTTCCCCAACCGGCAGGGAGGCATGCTCACTCAGAACGGTCTCACTGCCTGCACCCACATCGTCTACGCGGCAAAGCCGGACGAGGACGGTTTGGACGGGGTCGACGGGGCGAAGGAGACCGTGCGCAAATTCCACGACTACCGGGACGAGATGAACCTGCCCAGGACCCCGCACGAGATTGGGATCATCCTGGGAGCCGCTTACACCGGCGCTGTCTGGACACGTGACGCTCTCCGAGCCGTTGAAGAGTTCGAGCGGACGTCGCCCGGCATGCTGCTGAAGCCGTATGTCGAGTCTCTGGTGATCGTCAAGGAGAGCCGCGCCGCCGGAGAGTGGTACGGCAAGTACCCCAAGGGGGCAAGCGTCGCCAAAGCGTACCGAACGGTGACCTTGGACAGGGTGATTGCCCGATGAGCGACGAACGGCCGACGCCCCGCCTGCGTCCCGCCCCGCCAGTAGAAGGCTCGGACGATCCTGCCCGCCCGAGCCGTACCCCTCCCGCCGACCCCTTGCCGTCCTCTCCTGGGCGAGGACGGCCCCGGCGGAGCCAGGCCACAGTGCAGCTCAATACTCGCGTTCTGCCCTTGCTCGACGACCTTGTGACGCTTGTGGTCGAGGAGCACGGGCTCAGTAAGCGGGAGGTCATCGAGACCGCGCTGAAAAAGGCGTACCCCGCTGAGTACAGGAGGCTTCTAGCGCGCGAGAGAGCGAGCGAGCTAGGTACCTAGCTCGCACGCTACATAGCGCGCGAGCTAGATACCTAGCAAGAGAGCTTGCGAGCTAGCTAGAAAGCGAGCTTGCGCGCTAGTACGTCTGAACTGGGAAAACAGCTGACCCCGAGAACGCCCAACCTCCAAGAAGCGCGTCCCCGGGGCCTACCGAACGAGGAGAAAGAGAACTCCCCATGCGCCACCAGATTAAGGCTCACCAGGGCAGAAACGACACCACACGACCGGTGACTACCCACGTCGCGGGGGAGGGTCGATGAGGAACGAGATCACTCGGAAGCTGAGCGAAGTGCCGGGGTGGTTGGTCGCCGTGGTGCTCTGCTGCGTTGCCCTGGCCGTCGTCGCTGCCGCCTACGTGGCCCTTAGTCGGGTGGGGCGGGCCCTGTGGCGGAACCGTGTCCGTAGCCGTCTCGCCCGGCGCCGCCAACTGGAGAATGCCGGGCAGACCGCAGTTCAGCGGCCGGGGCTTCAGAAGCTGGTCGACCAGTGGGCCATGCTCGGCGGATTCATGGGCATGACCGCGAGCATGTGGGGCTTGTTCCACTTCGCCAAGGATCAGGCCGAACTGCCCTGGTACCTGCAGTTCACGTTCGTCGCCGTCCTCGACGGCACCGAGTTCGGGCTGTTCCTCGGCTTGTATCTGGGTGTCCGGGTAGGCGCCAAGAAGCTCACCCCAGCCATGCGACACGCTCACCGACTGGCGTGGGGGCTCGCGCTGTTGTCATCGGCCGCGCAGGTGGCCGAGGCGCACACGTGGCAGGCCAAGGTTGCCATGGGCGCGCTGCCGATCGTCGCAGCCATCCTGATCGACTCGCGCCTGCGGCAGATCCTCGCTGACAACCGCGGTGACCAGGAGGACGAGGACGCCCAGCCGGGACCGATCCGCCTGCTGACCATGCTGTGGGCGAAATCCTGGGGATGGATCTTCGCCCAGTTCGGCCTTGACGTGACCGCGAGCAGTTCGGCCGGCGCCCGCCGGGCCCAGGTGCGGCGGGCCGCCGAACTCACCTACCAGCACGGCAAAGCCCGCAAGGACCAGGTGCAACCAGGCCGAGCGGGCAAGAAGGCCCGGAAGACCGCCAAACGGCTCGGCGCCCGTGCCCTGGAGGCCCGCATTGTGGCTGGCATCGCCGACGACGACGCACAGAAACTTTCGTTCGTGCGCCAGATGGCATGGCTTTCATCGGACGCGCATCTTGCCGACCACGATTGGACAGACCGGGACGGCACGCTCTCCCTCCTCGACCGGCTCGACGTCGCTGAGACCCACGAACTGGTGAGCATCGAGGAGCGCACCGCTGCCGCTCGTGCCGCTCTGCTGGAGATCGAGCACGCTCGGAAGACGAGCGAGGCCGCTCGGAAGGAAGCCGACCAGCAGGCCGTGGAGGCCCGTCGCCGCTCGGAAACAGAGACCGCGAAGACCGAGGCCGCTCGGCAGACGCTCGCCACCATCGAGGACGAGGCCGAGCAGGCTCGCAGTCAGGCACTCGCGGCGAAGGAACGCGCGGCTATTGCTCAGCAGGAGGCCGAGGCAGCCCGGGACGACGCCGAGCGCGCTCGGGAGGACGCGGCCGCCGCTCGGGGGGAGGTCACCGGTTTGCAGGAGCGTACGGAGGCTGCTCGGGAGGAACTCGCCAACGCTCAGGAGGCGGCCGACCGTGCCCAGCGGCAGCGCCAGGAAGAAGGGCAGAAGCTCGCCGAACTCCGGGACCGTACCGTGCGGGTGACGGACGACCAACGCGCCCGTGAGGGGAAGTTGGAGGATCTCGCCGAGTCAATCCGGGCTGCAGAGCAGAGCCTAACCGGCCTCAGTCTCGCTGTGGAGCAGGCGGAACAGCAGTACCTGATCAAGGCTGAAGCGGTACGGGAGGCCGAGGAGCGGCGCGAGGCGGCGGCGAAAGCCGAAGTAGAGGCTGCGAACGAGGCGTGGAACATTCTGGTCCTGGAACGCGAGGCGCGGGCTGCTCTAGCGGCTACGGCCAGCCAGGTGGCCGCCTACGTCGAGGCTGAGGATGAGGAGCCCGTGGCGCTCCCGCTTCCCGGGCAGTCACTGTTCCCGAAGAGCGAGGGCAAGGAACGTGCCTGGATGGAGTTCCGCCGCCACCGAGCGGGCCACGGAGAGGGCGAGCCGAGCGCGGCCAGTCTCGCCACAATCGGCGGCGTCACGGAGTCCCGTGCGCGTGACTGGCTGGTGAACTTCCGAGCACTCCACCCGAAGGTGATCGCTGCAGAGACGATCAAGCGAGCGCAGGACCGGTTGAACCGAGCAGGCGAACACAGTAAGCCGAGTGAAGCCGAGCACGCCACGACGATCGGTCTCTGGCCGCAGAGGACAGCCGAGCGTCATCCCGCGGAGGCCGAGCACGCAATGGCGAGCTGACCGCCGCGGCCGAGCAGTCTCTACCGAGAAGCGAGCAGAGCCGAGCACGCTGAAGGGGCCGTCCTCGGGCGGCGAACTGCAGCACCGTCACCAGCGCCAGCATCCCCGGCGGGATCACCGGACGTCCCCGGTCCAGATACAGCGAGGCCAGCCCCTCCCCGGAGAACACCTCGCCGAACTCGTCCCGCAGCCTCATCGCCAACGAGCCCTGCGGACACACGGCCCGCGCGACCCGCACGGTCTCCGCCGGGATCGCCCCAAGACCCACCGCCTTCAACGACACCGAACCCCCGAACCCCTCATACACATACAGAACGCCGGTCTTGACCACTGAAACCAAGTGGCCAAGACCGGCGTCAAGCTAGGGCCAGGGCTTATCTCAACAGTGTCCCGCACGGGTGCCCCCTCTCGTGTGCTGACCGCAGGGTGTCGAGATCACCGGATTAGCGTGTGCACGCCAGAATTGGCCCGGTTCTAGGAGGGTGAGAAGCCATGAGGGGCCGACTCTTCCGAGTCGGCCCCTCCATCGCGTTTCAGGCTGTGTCAGGTCAGATGGTCGAATTCCCCGGCGCCCGCGCCAGAGACGAACGCGGCGATTTCCTCCCGGGTGAACATCAAGATGCCGCCCTCGGGATCCTTACTGTCGCGCAGGGCCACCCATCCGTCCGGGGCGGAGGCGAGTTCCACGCAGGCGCCGTTGTCGCTGCTGGCTCGCGCCTTTATCCATTGCAGCCCCGTGACGTCTACACGAGGCGGAGTTGGCGTGTTCATGGGGTCGGCTCCTTGGCGGCGAGATGTGACAGGAGTGCCGCGGACTCCGTGGGATCTAGTGCGACCGCCATCAAGCGGTCGAAGACCTGAGCGAGTGGTCTAACCTGCGCTTCCTTCTCCATAAGGAGATTCCCGCCCATGCCGTCCACGTAGGCGATTTTCGGGTCACCCGCGCCGAACTCCAGTAGCGTGAAGGACCCCCGCATACCGGGATGAGCGCCCTTGGAAATCGGAATGATCTGGACAGTGACATTCGCCCGGTCAGAGGTGGCCCTGAGGTGATCGATCTGTTCGCGCATGACTTCCGGCCCGCCTACTGGCCGGCGCAACGCCGATTCATCCACGACGGCCCAAAGCTCGAACCCAGCGTCGTTCAGGCGGTGTTGCCGCTTCTCGCGGACTGCCACCAGGTGGTCCACTTCCTTTGCCGAACGGTCACCCCCGCTGGACAGAACCGCGCGTGCGTACTCCGTGATTTGCAGCAGCCCCGGAACGTACGTGGACTCCCACGTCTGCACCTTGCGGGCATCAGCCTCAAGACCAACGTACGGGCCGAGGCCGACAGGAAGAGCCCTCTCGACGTCGCTCTGCTCCCACCAGCCGGGGGAGGAGGCCAGGCGACGGATCTCCAGCATCTGCTTACGCACGTCCATATCGGTCACGCCGTACAGCTCAAGGAGATCAAGTACGTCGCGCTCCCGTACGACCGACTTTCCGTGCCCTTGCTCAATCCTGCTGATCTTGGACACCGCGCAGTCGAGGTGCGTGGCCGCTTGGCTCTGGTCCATGTCGGCTCGCTCGCGCAGCTTCCGCAGGTCGGCGCCAAGGCGCTTGCGCAGCGTAGTGGGGCCGTCCGTGGTCATCCTCTGTCGCCTTCCCCTCCGCCGTCCTAGTCGTGGAATTGCCTGCGACCAGTCTGCCCTATTGGGCTGGGGGCGTGCGGACATGGTGGTTTGCCCTCTCGCTAGCAGCCGAGCATGTCCATGGAATTCCGTCATAGTATTGCGCCATGGAATTCTATGGGAGACTCTAGAGTCCCATAGACACGCGCTGTAGCAGTCCCTGAGCAGGGCGCCACGCGTGGGACTGGAGTGCGCCCATGCCGCTGACAGGACACAAGATCACCGGAACGAACCTGGTCAGCACTGTCTTAGCCGCGGTGCCGCCTGCGTCCGCCGTCGTGCAAGTCCCGGCGGCCTTGCCGTTGGTCCCTCAGCGCCGCCGAGGAGGCCGGGCATGACGCACCACCCCCGCGACCACCACAGTGGCCTGTCTGTGGTTCCTCCCCAGGGGAACGGCCCAGATACGGCACATGCCGCCGATCGTTGCGGCGACGCGGGCCGCCGTCAGGCAGCCTCGTTTTCTGCGGAGTCCCTGAGGTCCCCGGCCACCGCCCGCCACTACACCAGCGGGCACCTTGCCAAGTGGGGAGTGCCCGGGGACCAGATCGCAACCGTTGAGCACATCGTCTCGGAGTTGGCCACCAACGCCGTGCGGCACTCCCCCGGACGGTCGTTCAGGTTGATCGTCACCATCACGGCGGGCCGAGTGGTCATCACCGTTCTGGACAGCGGGCGGTACCAGCCGCTTGCCTCTCACACGGCCGACCCCGACGAAGAGGGGGGCCGCGGGCTCGCCTTGATCGAGGCCCTGGCCGACGAGTGGGGCCAGTACGCCCACCGTGGCATCAACGCGGTGTACGCCGCCGTGCGTCTGCCCGCTCAGGGGGAGGAACGGACGTGCTGATGTGCCCGGAAAAGCCCCGAGAACTGGCCCGGGGGAGAGGCCTGGCGGTCCACCGGTACCGCTGTGAGCACGCGATCACCGCACACGGCCGTGACGATCCGATCTTGCTGGCCAACGAGTACTTGACCGGGGTCCCCCATGCAGCCGCGTGCTGGTTGCTCGGACGCATGTACGGCATCGCCACGTGGTTGTTGGACCCGGCCGCCGTTGCTCCGCTCGCGGAGGGCTTTGCACCGGTCTACGCCGAGGCCGTAGCCGCGCTGGAGACGGGACGCGGGTACGGCGTGAAGGTCGAGACGGTTGACGGCATACACACCGTTCGCGTGCTGCCGTCGTCAGCCGTCGACCAGCACCAGGAGCACGAGCAGGGATCCAGGACATGACCGAGACCACCACGAGGAACCCCATGGATGACCAGAGCGGCCAGTTGCCCAGCCACGGGCATGGGAACCTGCCCGCCCTCCCCGGCGGGCAGTCGGGGGCGGCCGTCGAGAAGACCCGACAGCCGACGCCCCCATTCGCCGGTGACTTGGTGCGGACGATCCAGGCGGCCGGATCAGCGGTACAGGTCGTCTCGGCACTCAACCCGGCGAGTGACATCACGGTGAGCGCACACACCGTGCTCGTATGCGCGGGCGATACAGCGGCTGACGCGCTGCAAGCCGCCGCCGACCTGGCGAAAGAAGCCCCCACACTGGAGATTCAGGCCGTGAACCTGGCCAAGGTGCCCGGGTCGGTCGATGGCATGTGGGAGTGGCACGTGATTCTGACGGTCAGTTCGCGCGACCCTCAGACCGCCGAGTACGGCGGGAGCACCCATCACGGCCAGCCGCGGTGATGCCTACGATGCAGCGCACGCCTGCGCCTGCCCAGCAGCGGGCCACGCGCCACTACGCCACGGCAGACCCCGACGCACCACATCGCGCGGCGTGGAATGTGGGCGTGACGCTCGCCGCGTGGGCTGTGCCCGAGGAGGCCGCCGAGCTACTGACCACGCGAACCCGAACCTTGGTCGCCGAGGCGATCCAGTCGTATGGCGGTGACCGTATCGCCGTTGTTGCTGTGCTCGCTGAAGGTCAGGTGACCGTTCACGCGGTCTCTCTGGCCTGCCGTTCCCACCCGGTGGACGCCATCGACGCCTTCACTGCCGCCGCCGTCCTGCGCAGCACGCCCGGACCCGAAGGCGCGGCCGGGCCGTCTCGCTGTCTCTGCGCCGACTTGGCCGTACTGGGCGAGGGCTGGACGGTCAGACGGCCGTTCCTTGTCTCACGCTACGGCCTTTAGACCGCAGGCCCGCGCCCCCCTGTCGCAGGCCTGCGACGTGCCCCCCGCCCGGCTCCCCTTCTCTGGTCGGGCGGGGGCACAGCCCTCTCTTGCCGATCAACTGGAGACCGTCATGGACACCGCCGCCGCCGACCCGATGCGGGACGCCTGGGAGGCCATGCGCATCCTGAGTGCGTGGGAGCAGCACCCCGCTGCCGCCGTACTCGACGCGGCCCAGGACGTGCCCGCGCACCTCTACCGCGCCCTGGCCGGACGGTGGTTGTTGCTGAGCCCGCTCGACCGGGCCGACCTGTGCACACTGGCGCTCATGGGCGACACGCTCGCCCGGTACGGTCCGGCCGCCCTGAAGACGGACGGCGGCCCCCGTATCGCTCCAATCCTGAGCGAGTCCGCGCACTTCGCCGCTCTCGCCGAGCCCGGACAGTGCCCCGCGCCCTCCGACCGGGCCCGCGCCGTCACCCAGGCCGCTGCCCACCTCACCCGCTACCAGCAGCTCACCACGCAGTGGCAGACGGCAGTGCTGATGCGGCTCACTCCGCCCCAGACGACGACGAACCGATTGCTGAGCGCGCTGCCCGAGTTCGTCCCGCCGGCCCCCGAGCCGGACACCGGCACCCGGCTGGAGACCGTTCTGTCCGACGCCGAGGAGCGAGCCGACGCCGGTGAGGACCCGCAGGTGACGCCGCCCCGGACGATCGGCACCATGTGCAGTCTCCTGTCCAAACTGCCTGTCGAGTGGCAACAACAGGTCATGCGCCGCACGGGCGTGGGTCTTAACCCGCTGCAAGCACTCGCCGATGTTGTTCACGCGCCGCTCAGGGCCCCCAAAGCGCTGGTTCGGTGCGGCGGCCCGGCGATTCCGGACATCACGCAGGGTGCCGATGCCGGGGGCACCCGATGATCGATGCCACCCGGCCCACGAGCGCCCGTATCGAGAACTACTTGATAGGGGGCTACGACAACTACCCCGCCGACCGGCAGGCCGCTGACATGTTGCTGCGGGTCGACCCCACCGCCGCTGAACGGGCCATCGCCGCCCACGAGTTCGTGCGGGGCACCTTGCACCAGCTCGCCCGCGACGGCGCCCACCAGCTTCTCGACCTGCGCTGCGGACTGCCGTCCTGGCGCCCCCACTGGCACCGGATTCTCATGCGGCGTCAGCCCCTGGCCCGGATCGTGTACTGCGCGGCCGATCCGATGGTGCTCGCCCACGGACAGATGATGATGGAGGAGGCCCCTGGGGTGCGCATGATCGACGTCGACCCGGGCGGGCCGGGTCTACTTGACCACCCCGTCGTGCAGAGTCATTTCAACGTGACGGGCGAGCCGGTCGTGGTGCTCGCCTCCGGTCTGCTGGAACACCTCACCGACGAGGCCGCCGCCCGGCTCCTGAGCGACCTGTCAGCCCTCGCGCCCGGGAGCGTCCTTGTCGTCACAACGTCGGTGTGCGCGGATGCCGAGCGGGCCGACCGGATCGGCAGGGTCATACACCGGGCCGCCCCCGGAATCTGGGGACGACTGCGTACCCCCAAAGAGGTCAAGTGCCTTCATCCCAAGCTGAGTTCAGGGCTGATCTGTACGGACACTGATGATCCCCAGCTCGCAACCGCGCTGATCGTCACCGGCCAGCCATAGGACGCCGAGGTATCCCCTAGACCTGCGGGAAAGAGCCCGCAGGGCGCCCGCCCAGTGTTCTCCCCGGGCGGGCGCTTGTCTTTCGTAATGGACGCTTCACCTGACGGATCGCGCCCGCGCAAGCCTTCAGCTCTGCCGGGTCGAGTTGACGAACGCAGTCCAGGCGTGGGGACCCACAGCCAACGGAGTACGGGTGAGTTCCTTGGAGTC
Organism: Streptomyces sp. NPDC002276; assembly: GCF_053891435.1. Lineage (NCBI taxonomy): Bacteria > Bacillati > Actinomycetota > Actinomycetes > Kitasatosporales > Streptomycetaceae > Streptomyces > Streptomyces sp. NPDC002276. The sequence goes on from NZ_JBSFCQ010000034.1 coordinate 25,580, forward strand.
CCGTACCGCAACGCCACCGCGGCGACGAGCTACCTCCACACACGCGTTGTCGTACTCACCACAGCGCGAACTCTTGCGCCATCCGGTGAGCGGCAGCCCGTTTTCCACTTGGAAGCCTCCCGTTGTGCGATGCGTCCGCTTGCCGGCCGCACGCGCGTCTCAAGTGCGCCAAGTCTAGGAGCAACTACCGTCCACCTTGGATGACTTGGTGAAGTGAGAAGGTCGGGGCATGCCAGAAATCATGAACTCGTCCGGCACGGAACCGGTGGACGACGTGCCCAGCTTGGACGATCTCAACTCTTACGAGCGTGCCCGGCAACTACTGTCCGCTGTCATTGCCGCGTACAGCGCCCGGATCGGCGCAGCCGACGCCGAGCAGGCCGCCGAACTGCGCGGGCGCCGGGCCCCTCTGCTGGCCGAACAGCAGACACTCGACCCGCGGGACCGGGACCGGGTGCGCGAGATCATCGCAGGGTTCCCCGTTCTGCTCGTCGCGGTGCGGGAGGACGCCGAGTGACTGACGAACGCCCCCCTCGTCTGCTGAGTGATGACCAGTTGCGCGAGATCTTCGACGCCGACATACGCCCGACCCTGGCCGGACCGGCGCACGATGAACCGCGAGTGCTCATCCTCGGCGGCTCGCAGGGCAGCGGGAAGACATCCGCCCTGCCGCTCATCGCGCAACAACTCGACATGCCCCAGGCCTTTCGCTTCGAGGGTGACGACATCCTCCGGGTGCACCCCCAGTTCGAGCCGATCGCTCGGGACCATGGCGTCATGGAGGCCTACCAGCGGACCGGGCAGGACTACACAGAACTTGTGCGGATGACCCTGGAAGAGCTGCGGGACCTGCGGCGGGACACGATCCTCGTGGGCCCGTACACGGACCCCAACGCGACGTTCGGCCGCATCGCCGAGTTCACGGCCGTCGGCTACCGGCCCGAGGCCGCCTACATGGCGGTTCACCCGGCCCGATCCCAACTCGGTGTCCTGCACCGGCACCACCAGGCCTTGGCCGACGGCATCGACTACTCGTTCGCGGTGCCCCTGGAGCTGCAACAGCGCATCTACGAGAACACACCGCTGATCATGGCTCAGGCCCAGCGCGAGAACCGGGTGGAGGCGCTGCACGTCTCCGACCGGACAGGCATCGTCCTCAGCACCAGACGCCAGCCGGACGGCACATGGGCCCCGCCCGTCGACATCCGGCAGGCCGTCGAGGACCACCGCTCGCGCCCATGGGACCGCGAGACACGCGCAGACTTCACGCGCCGCCGCGACGAGATCCGGCCCACCCTGACCGGCGCCGAATGGGCCGAGCGACTGGCGAGCGTCGACCGCCTGGCCGCCCCCATGCTCGGCGGTACGGGACAGCGGCAGAGCGTCGCGAACGCCGCTGTGAGCAGGTCAACCACCGTTGCCCAGGACACGAGCCTTTCAGCCTCGCCGTCCACGGCAGCGGACAGACCGAGGCCGACGCACACGGACGGCCAGGACAGAAGTCCGGGCCGTAGCCGGTAGCCGGTCCGGCCGTCGAACGCCGTTGCCCCGCCCGGTTGGGCGGATTCTCGCAGTCCTCGCAACACCTGATGGTTTACGCGGCCGTCAGTAGATCACGCAGACGCTCGGCTGGGGTTTTCCAGCCGAGTGTTTTGCGTGGCCGGCCGTTGAGCTGCTGGGCGACGTGTTCGAGGTCTGCGGGAGTGTGCGTGGACAGGTCGGTGCCTTTCGGGAAGTACTGCCGCAGCAGGCCGTTGGTGTTCTCGTTCGACCCGCGTTGCCATGGGGAGTGCGGATCGCAGAAGTAGACCGGCACTCCCGTGGCCACGGTGAACTGCTTGTGGGCGGCCATCTCGCAGCCCTGGTCCCAGGTCAGCGAGCCGCGCAGGTGCTCAGGCAGGGTCTGGACCAGCGGCACCAGCACGTCGCGGACCTCCTCGGCGGTGTGTCCGCCGGGCAGATGTCCGAGCAGGACGTAGCGGGTGGAGCGCTCGACCAGGGTCACGATCGCGCTGTCGCTGCGGGGGCCGACGATCAGATCTCCTTCCCAGTGGCCGGGAACCGCCCGGTCCTCGACCTCCGGTGGCCGCTCGGAGATCATCACCATCTCGTCGACGAACCGGGACGTTCGTTGCTCGGGGCTGCGGTGGGGATTGCGGCGGGTGCGACCGGTGCGCAACGCGTCCGCGACCTGGCGGCGCAGGCCGCCCCGGGCCTGGACGTAGATGGCCTGGTAGATCGTCTCCGGACTCACCCGCATGCTCTCGTCGTCGGGGAACTCGATGACCACAGCGTGACTGATCTGCTCAGGGGACCAGCGTTCGCGCAGCCTGTCCTCAACGTATCGACGCAGCGGCCCGTCCGCAGCGAGCTTGGAGGCCCTGGGCCGTGCCCGGCTCTCGGCCCAGGCCCGCTGGGCCCGGTGCGGGCGGTAGAGCCCGTCGGCCGACCGCGCGTCGATCTCCCGCTTGACCGTGGACGCCGGCCGCCCCAGAGCCCGTCCGATCGCCCGCAGCGAGTGCCCGGCCCGGTGCATGTCAGCGATCGTCTCCCGCTCGGTCACGCTCAGGAACCGGGGATGCAGCGGCGCGTCGACTGCCGCGAGGGACGGCCTGATGATGGTCACACCGGTCTTATAGATGATCAAGTGGCCGTCAGAGCGCAGTCGCGAATGGCCGATCTGCCGGATGCCGCGGTCCCAGTCGTGGGCGGTGCGCTCGTGGACGCCGGCCTGCGCGGCGGCATCACGGCGTCGCACTCCGGCCGCACGGAGCCGCTCGTACTCCGCCCGGCCGGGATGCCCGGACGTGCCAGGCTTGCCGCGACCGCGGACACCGGCCTTACGTGCCCATGTGAACGCCGTGTTGCGGTTCACCCCGACTGCGCGAGCGGCAGCGGTGACGCTGCCCTTCTCCCGGTCCAGTGCCTCGAAGAACCCCGCCTTCAGCACCTCAAAATCCACGATCCCCGCAACTCCCTGAACTCCAGGGTGTTGCGAGGATCAGTAGAACCGGCCTTGCGGACGGGGCAACGGCGTGCCGGACGCTGCTACAGGCCCTTTGGGGGGCGAATGGTGGTCACCGTGATCACGGGCGGTTCCGCGGGGCTGACCATGTAGGTGACCGCCAGCGCACCGAGCAGGCCGGTACGGTCGTCCTCCGCGCCCGCCGTACGCGCCAGGGTCGGCCCGCCGTAGGGGTCGGCCGTCAGCGTCTCAAGGTCCTCCAGCAGGGTGCCCAGAGTGGTGCCGGCGAGCAGAGCGCGCAGGGCATCCCGCGACAGGGCGCCGGGGGCGATGGCTGTCAGCCGCTCCGCGCCGTCCAGCTCCAGCAGGGCCTCCCGGGCAGCGTCCGTGAAGACCACCCGATAGCTGCGGCTCACAGGGTCCCGGCCAGCGCGAGGAAAACGTCGCCGATCTCGTGTGTGGCCGCGGTTCCGGCCCGGACGGCGTCGGCCGCCGCGTCCGCGCCTGCGTCGTCGGTCGTCTGTGCGACGGCCCCCCACAGCGCGACCAGCGCGAACAGGTCCTCGGGGGCGGCATCGTCCAGGGCCCCCTGGAAGCGGTCGCGCAGTTCCGGCGGGAGCGCGCGGCGGATCGCGCCGACCGTGCGGGGCCGGTCGATCGACCCCGGGGAGTGGTCGAGGGGTGCAGCGGACATGTGGGCCTCCGGGTTCGGTGCGTTATCAGACTACGCGGGACGACTCGGCAGCGGCAGGCACTCCGTACGGCCCGGGTGCCTGTCCTGGTCGACGTGCGGGCGTGCGGGCCAGGCACCGGGTATCTCCTCAGGAAGGGCGTTCGTCTCGGAACGAATGCACTGCATCTGGGGGAGGAGAAGCGATGACTGAGCACGATGTGCTGTTGCAGTTCTGGCGCGAGCAGCGTGATCAGGCCCGCCAGTCGGAGAACCAGCGGGCCGCCATGACGAATATCGTCCTGATCGTGGCCGCTGCCGCGGTCGGGTTCGTGGTGCGGCAGGGCATCACGGACTCGGGGAACCTGCCCGTCACCACGGGGCTGACGGTCCTGGGGCTGTACGGCGCGCTCAGCAGTGCCAAATACCGCGAGCGGTTCGCGCTGCACATGCGCGAGGCGAAACTGATGCGCCGGCGCCTTGATGCCCTCTACCCCGACCTCGGACTCGAAGAAGACCGGCGGACTGCCCGGACCGACCACCAGCGCACGCACCGCGCGATGTACCGGGTACGGCTGTACGTGCTGTGGACGTCACTGCATCTGGGCATCGCGCTCATCGGGGCAGTCTTGACCCTCGTCGTGTCGCTATGACCGACCATCCCGCCAGTTTGTAGCTGGCCCCACCTGCGCCCGCGTCCGGCCATGGAAGGGTGGTCCCCGTGGCCAACCCACTACACATGACGGACGCGGACTTCCGCCTGTTCTGCTCGGTGATGCATCTGGACACCCCCGCCAAACTACGGACCGTGGAAAACGCCGCAGCCGTCGCCCACCAGTACCTTGCCCCCTTCATCGCGAAAGCCGGGGTGGACATGCTCGGCGACCTCTACGGCATGGTCGCCGAGAACCCCAGAGCCCGCGTCATCTACCTCGGCCGTGACGGCTACTCCTTTGGCAACGTCATCCGCCAACTCGATCCCGTCTTCCACAACCGCTACAGCGCTGAACTCCACATCCCGCGCGTGCTCGCTGACTCCGTTTTGGAAGAAGCACAGCCGTGGAGCGTGCCGGGAGCGGACGGCTTCCGCAAGCCAGGCCCGCACCGTGACCAGCCGTCACCAGGCTGGAGTGACCTGGTCGAGTACGCCGAGGACAGCAACCTCTATCTCGACCGTGCCGACGCCGAATTCGCCCTCGTGGACACCGGCTTCAAAGGCAGCGTCCAAGAGATGCTGACCGCCGCCTACCCGGACACCCGCTTCCACGGCCACTACCTCTTTTTCTGCGCCTCCGACACCGACCGCAACGCCGACCGCAAACAGGGCTACGCGCTTCACCTCGGCCAGCCCAACCCGCTCAACGGCCGTGCGATCAGGGACAGGTTCGTGGACGACCCCGCCCTGACCTTCGCCCACCACGACGCGATCGTTGCCGTCGAAGACCTCACGCGCGGGGTGGACGTCCCGATCAATGCCCTGGCCCAGCAGACCCCCGCACTCGCGGGGATCAACCCGGCGCGCGTCGCGTCCCGTTACAGCGACCCCTACGTCCGTCAGGCCGTCCTGGCCGCCATCTCCACCACCGTGGCCACCAGCGCGATCGAGATCCGCCAGGCACGCGCCGACTCCCCTGATATGTGGTACGCCACCCTCACTGACCGAGCCGCGGTCCTGCGCCCCCAGATCCATGAATGGCTCGCCGGCCGCCCAGCCGATCCCGCGCTAGCCGAACTGCTCGACAGCTTCGTACGCCGAGCGGACAACGGGACCGTCCCCCGCCAGGCCGCCCGGGTGCAGGCCGCTCTTAGCCGTTCCACCACGGTCACATCTCGCACGCCTCCGCCGTCACGGGCCCCCGAGCCGAAGCCATCCACCAACCCGACCACAGGGCATCCACGGCATCGAAGCCGCTGAGAAGTTGCACCCGCCGAGCGCCTGACGGTCGGGAATCGTGGCTTACACAGCCGCAGTGGGGGACGTCCCGGGCCCGAAGTCAGGCGGGTAGGACGAGTTCCACAGCCTCAGCCAGCCAGCGGGGTCATCCGGCGAGGCGCCGTCGACAAGAGCGGCGCGACCGGTCATGAACCCGAGGAGCTTGAGGGCACTCTTGCCGGGGTGCGCCTCGCGGACGTGCACCGCACCGGCATCCATGATCGGCGCCACCGGAGCGTCCATCAGTACGGCTTGGGTCGAGCCCTGGCACCCGCTGCACTGCACCCACGCAACCGCCAAGGTCGCGTCCTTTTTCGTGATCACCCCCGGACAACGAATCGCCCGGGGGGAAGGCACGAACAGAGCGGCTTAGCGTGTACACGCTAAGACGTTCCGGAAACGGTCGGTTTCGGGACGCTGGCCGAGTGGTGCCGGAACTCGCCGATATCCGTCCCGAAACATGTCCCAAAACTCCCTCCGCCCCGCACGGAATGGGATACGTTTTTGGGATGGCCCCAAGTTCCTATCGGAAGGACCCGGAATGTTCTGGCGCTTGGGCAAAGAAGACTCGACCGACCCCCTGGCCGTGGCGCGGCGCGCGGACGTCCGCAGGTACGGACGGGTCAAGGTGACGCAAGACGCTGCGATGCTGGCCGGGTTGCGTGAGGCGGCGCTACGCGCAATCTGGCGGATGGAACAGCCGAACAGTCCCGGGGACGTCAACCCGCATACCAGCAGGCTCACCCCGTACGCGCTTGCGAGCATGTTGACGTTCAGCGCGGACGCCTCCGGCATTCACGTCGGCGATGTTCTGAGCCGCCTGGAAATGATGATCTTCACGGGAATGGCCGAGCGTCGGGAACCCCGCCGAGACTGGACGGTGTGGGAGCTGGAACGCCTCGGTTACACCGAATCGGGTCGCTACCTGGCGGATCGGCAGCTAATGGGGCCGCGATGAGTGACGCCCCGGTCGAGGTGACACCGGCCGAGCTGATCGAGCGTCAGCCCTGTCCGCGATGCGAAGTACTGGCCGGCTCGCCGTGCCGGACCCACACCGGGCTTGTCTCCTCGGTCTACCACACCGGCCGGTACGCGGGACTCCCCAAGCTGCGGTCCGGCCCGGCGGTCCGGGTGCCCGTCGACCGGCGCCCGGGGCAGCCGTGGCAGCCCGGACCGGCCCCGGAGATCACGGAGGCCGTGGCCGAGCGGACCGGCGACCGTATCGGGTACGCGCGGGCCAACCGACGCGGCCAAGACCTCACGGCCCAGGTGACCGCGCTCCGCGCGGCCGGGTGCGTGAGGATCTTCGACGAGGTGATCAGCATCCGGCAGCCGACCCGGCCCGAGTACGTACAGGCCCGGGACTCCCTCCGGACGAACGACATCCTCACGGTCCAGCGGCTAGACCGCATCGGCCGCAACATGATCGAGCTGATCGTCTCCGCGCAGGACATCCAGCACCTCGGCAACCGGCTGGAGATCCTGAGCGGACCTCTCGCCGGCATCTACGACCCCCAGGGCCCCGGGAAGATCCTGTTCGTCGTGGTCGCGATGTTCGCCGAGATCGAGCGCGAGTTCATCCACGAGCGGACCATGGACGGATTGGAGACCGCCCACGCGAAGGGCCGCCGGGGAGGCCGCCCCCGAGCGGTCAGCGCCGACCAGCTCGCCGCAGCACTCGCCCGCCGGGACCGCGAGGAGCCCGTGCCCGCCATCGCGGCAGCACTCGGCATCAAGCGGTCGACCCTGTACCGCGCATTCGAGCAGCACGACCAGGCCGCCGCCGTGGCGGCGCTCGCGGGTACCACAGATGCGGGCTGGCCGAACCAGCAACAAGCACCAGCCACGAGAAGCGAGCCCCGATCCATGAACCAGCAGACCCCCGCCGCACGCTGCCCCCGGTGCCACGGCCCGCTCGCCCAGTTCGAGGGCGATATCGGCGGAGCCTCCCGGATCGCCACCGAACGGAACGTGACGATCTGCGGACCATGCTCCGTGGACGAGGCGGTGAGGGACACTCTGACCATGGCCCCCATCCCGTTCGGCGAGTGGCCCATGCTGGAGGACCACATGACGTGGGACGACGTACCCAGGTCTCCGCACGCCTGATCACCCGCACCATGGACGGTGTGGCGGACGGCAGATGGGGCCGGATGCGCACCCCGAAGGAGCTGACCGCGCTCCACCCCGCGCTGGACCCCGCACGGCACACCCTGCTGCGCCCGCCTACCGACCACTCCAAGGTGACGGCCATCTACCCTCCGGCGGAGGGTCACCCCGAGTTGGTCGCGGGAGTCCTCGACTGCCACAGCCTGTAGACCCCGCCCGGCCGCTGTGAAGCTCCCGCAGGCGCCCGAACGCGCGGTGGCCGGGGCGAAACGGGAACAGGCCCCCTGACCCTGGTCATCCGGCTGGCCGGGTGTGTCCGCGTCCGGGTCCGTGGCCGGGGCGTGCGTTCCACATCTCGGCGATGTGATCCATGACGTACCAGGTCGTGCGGCCCACATTCCGGGAGAAGGGACGCCAGGAGTTCCGGCGCGCACGAGAGATCGCCTGGCGTAGAGCGTCGGGCGAGGCTCCGAGAGCGGCGGCGGCCTCCGTGCTGGTGACCACGGGCGGGCGGTGGTCGTCCCGGGCGGCGAAGGCGGCACGGGCCGCCGCCTCGTCGTCCATGACGCGGGTGACGGCGGCCAACGCGCCGGTTCCGAACGTACGGAGGGGGGCACCCGGCATCTCGGGTAGCTGCACCTGTTCACGCAGGACCCATACGGCGTCGTCCCTGCCGTCGGCGCAGTGCACGGTGTGCCGGGTGAGGGCCACGATGCGTGTAGCGATCCGGTCGGGGCCGACGGCGCGCTCGTCCACGCTCCCGGCCACCTCCTCGGTGATCGTCCCGGTTGCGTCCAGCCAACGCAGCCACATCCCGGGCGGCACGGTGCGCCCACCCTCCTGCCCGAAACGCGCCTCACGGATGATGTGCCGCATCAGGCCCTCGGCCGCAGACAGCCGGACGGGCAGGTCTGCGGGAATCGGGCTCACGGGGCCGTGGATGATCAGCCCGTCAGACCATGCGGTCCAGCGAACGGACCGCGCCGGGCCGGGCCGCATGTGCAGGGGGACCGGCCCGCAGTCCACCGTGATCTCCTCCTCGCGCAGATGGGGATAGCGCTCCAGCGCGGCGCGGGCAGAGGCGGCGTCCAGGTACGTACCGCGCATACGGATGCGGGTCGCGGTCTCCGGGATGTCGGTGGCATCGACCACGGGCATGAGAACCTCCCTTAAAGGTGTCACAACTATTGTGACACCTTTAAGGGAGGGAGTGTGGCCCATCGGTGAACCCGCCCTCGTCCGGGTGCCTGTTCCGAACTCCGGTCTCTGCGGGGCTCGGTAGCCTCGGAGTCGTGACGGACAGTGGCGCAAGCAGCGTCGAAGAACGGGTGGCAGCCGCCCGGGGACTCCTCCGGGTGTGGGTCGTCGACACGGCGACCGCCGAGGAGTTCCCCGGGGCTGAGTGGACCGTGGATGACGGGGCATGCCTGCGCGGCGTGGTCGACAGCGACGAGGACGCCGGGATCTGGGCCGACTACCTCGGTATCGACCTCACCCGTACCGAGGCGGGCACGCTCGGCGGGCGCCGGGACTATGCCCCCGACGGGTCGTGCGGGCCCGTGGTCCCCGTGTTCCTGACCAGTACGTTGACGGCCGGTGGTCTTGGACGCCGGGCTCAGCCGCCAGGGCCCCCGTATAGCGGCCTGGACCGATAGGCCTTCGCTTACGCTCGCTCCGTGCATCTTCCCGACCTCCCGCGCGATCCCGTGGGCGTAGCCCGGAGCGTGTGGAACCTGAGCCCGCCGGCGCTGCTCGCGTGGCTGTACGCCCTGACCCGGAGGCAGCACCTCCAGGCCGAGCAGGTGACGGCCTGGGCGGGCGATCACGTGGACTGCGAGTTCATCCGGGAGTTCCGCGAGCGGGAGGAGTGGCAGCCGTACCACCCGCACACGCTGCTCGTCCGCAACAGCGGCACGCACCCGGTACGCAGCGTCACCGTCCACCTCCCCGGGATGTCCAGCGAGATCACGGGGGAGTCGACCGAGGCCTACTACTGGATCGGCGACGTACCGCCGGACACCACCCGCACGACAACAGGGTCATGGAGCGTGCGGTGTGCGTCGCGCTGGGCTTCGTGGTGTGCTTCGCCGCGATGAAGGCCGCGCCGTACGTCAAGAGCGGGCTGAGCGGCCTCAGGTCGAAGATCAACCGCACGCCGGGCGACACCTCCGACGAGGCGCCCGTGCTCGATGCAACGATCACGCTGGAACGCATCGACGGGTCCCGGCCCGGACGGCGACAGGCCCGGTACGGACGGGCCCCGGTCTCGGCGAGGACCTGACCGCGCTCGCCGACACGGCAGTGCCGGAAGAGGCCTGACCGGCCCGGGGGTCGCAGGTCCCGGTCACCAGGGCAGGGCGATCCCCTTGCCCTTGCCGCGGCTGACGCTGCGGTCGAGGACGCCGAGCTGCTCCATCTGCCCGAGCTGGTGCGCGACGCTGCTGGTACTGGACAGTTCCACGCTCCGGCCGATCTCCCGTACGGAGGGGGTCTCGCCGTCGTGCTCGGCGGCCCATTTCCTGATGCACGTCAGGATGCGCCGCTGCTGCTCCGTGAGGCGTTCCTCGGTCTTCTCGATCTCCCGGACCAGGTCGCGCAGCTCGACTTTGGCCGACGGCGAGCGCCCGGCCGCCGTCTGCCAGAACGGGTGGGTGGCGAGCCTGATGTCGAGACGCCGCAACTGCTGTCGCAGCGCAGCCGTTTCGAAGGGGTGGTGCTCCAGGGCCGCGTATGTGCGGGTCCGCTGGCGCTGGGTCTGGATCAGATCGCGCGGAAACGTCGTGTGCTGCACCATGTGGCGATTGAAACACGTGTTCGAATTGGAGGCCAGGCCCCGGGAGCCGGGCCCGGCAGCGGTTGTGACTGAGCACTTCAGTTGGCCACTGAGCACTTCAGTTGGCCGAGCGGACAGACCGCCGAGAAGGGCGTACCCGCCCCCGATCCCTGGAAGACTCGTCTCTGCAAGGGGCATCGACAACGAAGGAGCACTTCATGGGGCTGACCGTCCGCGTGCGTGGTCGCCGTCAGGAGCTTGCGTTGGAGGCCGGCAGGCTCTCACCACGCCCTCGGGGTTCCGAGGGCGTGACGCTTGCACCGCATGCCGCCGAACTCGTTGCCCTGCTGACACGAGGTCTCGGGAGCGGCGTGCAGCTTCGTCGCACCCCAGGAATGAGCGCCACCGCGGTGTACGTGGTTGGTCCGGACGGTGATGTCTTGCGCAACTACGGCGTCGTCCCCGAGCGCCAAAGTGGCCCGCCGTGGTCCCCGGTCACCGTCGCCCTGGTCATGGACGACCCGGAGCAGCCCGTCGACATCTACCTCGAACCGGTGCCGGACACGCCCGTTGGGTACGAGGGCAATCTCGCCTTGAGCGTTGCCGATGCCGCCGCCCGCCTCACGCGCCACTACGCGCCAGCACTGACGCCCCCGGCTGTTCACCCGTAACCACTCTGTCCGGCCAGGCAGCATGGCCAACCATGACGCACAGAATGGCCAACTGAAGCGCTCAGTCACAGCGGTCACACGGTGACTGGCTGGGGCAGGAGCGTGTTCATGAGGGTCTGGTAGCGCTCCAGCCCTTCGGCCCATCCGGGCATAAGAAGGTGCTGGAAGACGCACGACCACAGGTCCCGGCACCGAGAGGTGCCGGGACCTGTTGCTACCCGCTGAGTGCCTAGGGGGCGTCCGTTACGGCGCGACCCACTTCCAGGGGCGTTCGCCGTGGCGCCCCATCAGGCACGCCAACCGGTAGTCGGCCTGACTGCGGGCGTGCTCGCTGGTGTCGGCGTGGCGGAGCGCGAACAGGGCGAGCCCGAGTGACCTGATGTCCCTGATCAGTCCGTATCCGTCCCAGGCGGTCACGTCGGTGCCGTAGGCGTCGCGGAACTCCTCCCAGTAGGAGGGCGGTTCGGCGAGGGTGTCGCTCTGGAACGCGATGGTGGCCTGGTCCCACTGGCGCGGCCCGACCGCGACGCCTTCCAGGTCCACCAGGTAGGTGCCCTCGGCGGTCCGCATGGTGTTGTGCGGACTCGGGTCGGCGTGGATCACGCACCACTCGTCCGGCCACTGCACGGCGTTCCAGCGGGCGACGAGCTGTTCGGCGTGACGGGTGAGCCACTGCCGGGCGCTGTCGGAGGTTTGGGCCTCGCGGATGCGCTTGGGGTAGTCGGGCAGGGCGAAGCGGGGTAGCGCGAGGTGGGAGGGGACGCGGGTGGAGTGCAGCCGCAGGAGCGCGCGGGCGGTGTGCGCGGGTTCGGCCGGCACCTGTTCCCCGAGGTCTTCCCAGAAGGTGACCGGCCGTCCGGCGATCGTGACCGGGTCGGGTACGAGCGGTTCGGCGGTGGGGATGCGGTGGGAGCGAAGCCAGTCCGCGACGCGCAGTTCGCGTACGGCGACGTCGTAGGTGCCCGGCGGGTGGATACGGATCACGGTTCCCCCGGCGGCGCGCAGCATGAGGTTGTCGCGTAACCGGATCGGTGCGATTCCGGCGGCGGGTAACCGGGCCTGTTCGCAGGCCTGTTGGGCGAGGGCGGTGATTTCGGAGGTCTGCACGGTGGGCGTCACTCCCCGGCGGTGGCGAGGGCGGCGGCGATCTCGTCCAGGGCGAGGGAGTGCGCGCCCTTGACCAGGATCAGCGCCTTGGGGGGCAGGGGGCCGTCGAGGAGCGGGAGGACGTCGTCCCGGCCGGTGACGTGGTCCACGGTGCTCACACCGGCTTCGCGGGCGGCGGCGGCCAGGGTGGCGGCGTTCGGGCCGCCCACGGTGATCAGGCGGCCGACGCCGCGGGCCGCGGCGAGCGCGCCCACTTCGCGGTGGATCTCCTCGGCCTGGTCGCCGAGTTCCGCCATCTCGCCCAGGACCGCGATCACGGGCCGGTCTCCGGCGAGGTGGGCGAGGCTGTCCAGCGCGGCCCGCGTCGCCTCCGGGGAGGCATTGAAGGCGTCGTTGACGATGGTCACTCCGTCGGGCCGGTCGGTGACCTCCATCCGGGCGCCGGAGACGATCCGGGCCCCGTCCAGCCCCCGGGCTACCGTCTCGAAGGGCACCCCGGCGGCCAGGGCGAGCGCGGCGGCGGCCAGGGCGTTGGTGATGTGGTGGCCGCCGAACACGTCGGGGCTCACCGTCGCGGACTGTCCTTGGGCGTGCAGGGTGAAGGCGAGCCGGCCGGCGCCGTTCAGGGTGATGTCCTCGGCGCGTACGTCGCAGTCCGGCGTGGTGCCGAAGAGCAGCACCGAGGCGGACGTCTTGTCGGCCATGGCCCGCACCAGCGGATCGTCACCGTTGAGGACCGCGATGCCGCCCTCGGCCGCCGGCGGGAGCGCGGCGACGATCTCCGCCTTGGCCTCGGCGATGCCCTCGCGGCTGCCGAACTCGCCCAGGTGGGCGGTGCCCACGTTCAGCACCGCACTGACCCGGGGACGGGCGATGCCGGTCAGGTAGCTGATGTGCCCCTTCCCGCGGGCGCCCATCTCCAGGACCAGGTACCGCGTGTACTTCTCGGTGCGCAGGATGGTGGTCGGGAACCCGATCTCGTTGTTGAACGAGCGCACGTTGGCGACGGTGGGCCCGTCGAGCTGGAGAACGTGAAGCAGCAGGTCTTTCGTGCTGGTCTTCCCGGCCGAGCCGGTGAGCGCCAGGACGAGGCCGGTGTACCGGTCGGCGACCGCGCGGGCGATGTCGCCGAGCGCGGCGGTCACGTCGGGGACCATCACGGCGGGCACCGTGACCGGCGAGGAGGCCAGGACGGCAACGGCGCCGTCCGCGACGGCCCCGGCGGCGAAGGCGTGGCCATCGGTACGGGTGCCGGGCAGACAGGCGAACAGGCCGCCCGGGTGGACGGCGCGGCTGTCGAAGGACAGCGGGCCCGACACGACCGTCTCCGGGTGCGCGTCGGCGAGACGGCCGCCGGTCGCGTCGGCGATCTCCTGCAAGGTCAGCGGAATCAACGGATCTCCAAGGGTGACGGGGTGCAGAGCACGGAAGCGGGCAAGGGGGTGCCGTACGGCCGGGCGACGAGGCCCGGCCGGTCGGCGGGGCGGGTCACGGGTGCAGGGCGGGGAAGGTGACGGCCCGTCCGGTGTAGGACGCGGCCAGGCGGGACAGCGGTACGCAGTCGTGGTCCTGGCCCCACCGGGAGGGGTCGCGGATGAAGACGTCCGGCCCGCCCGGACCGGTGGCGGGGTCGGTGTGGCCGTGGGCGATGACGAGGTGGCCGCCGCGGCGTCCGTCGTCGGGGAACTTCTCCGTGACGGAGACGATCAGCGGCGCGGCCGTCAGCCGGTCGAGGAGGTCAGCGGCCGGTACGGGTTCCGCGCGGCCCGGGACGCCGAGCTGTTCGGCGATCTCGGCGAGACCGGCATGGAGCCAGCCCCGTTCGGTGAGCGCCCCGTGGGCGACGCCGAGCTTCAGCAGTTCCGTGACGGTCGGCGCCGGTTTGCCGTAGGCGAGGAGGATCATCCGCAGACCGGCCATGCCGCAGGCCCGGTTGGACCACTCGATCCGGTCGCCGAGTTCGGCGCCGCCCTCGCGCTCCCACTCGTGTTCGGTGATGAGCTGACGGCACATCGGCACGGGGTGCAGACACGGCATGCGGGCCGACTCCTCACGCTCGCTCACCCGGCGATGAGCAGCGGATCGGGGCTGAGAGGCACATCGTATGTGTGCCGGGTCATGGCCTCATGCAGGACGGCCCGCACGGTCTCGGCGTGGCTGATCCCGCACAGTTCGGCCCCGGCGGCGAAGTTCGAGCCCGCCGACATGCCCGGGGTCGGGTTGACCTCCAGCCCGAAAGGGTGCCCGTCGCCGTCGACCATGAAATCGACCCGGGCCATGCCCCGGCAGCCCAGCCGTTCCCACAGCACGCGCGCGTGGGCGGTCAGCGCCGTGACCGTCCGCGCAGGCAGATCGGCCGCAGACACCGACACCATGTCGCCGTCCCCGGCCGCGTCGAGCTTGGTCTCTGCGTCGTACCACTGCCCGGCGCCCACCTCGGTCGCCAGCGGCGGGAAGACGAGCACCCCGCCCGGCAGCTCCAGCAGACCGACCGTCACCGGGGTGCCGGTGACGATCTCCTCCACCAGGACCCGGGGGGCCGGGGACGGGTCGGTCTCCGCGGCCTCCGCGAGGGCGCGGGCGAAGTCGTCCTCTTCGCGCACCAGGTTCATGCCGACGCTGGAGCCGCCGAGCGGTGGTTTGACCATGACCGGGCCGTGCCAGCCGAGCGCCTGGCCCGTCCACTCCCGCCAGTCGGGGGTGGGCACCCCCAGCCCGCGCATGTACTCCTTGCACAGGATCTTGTCGGCGGCCACCGCGCACGCCGGCACACCGCTGCCGCAGTACGGCACACGGAGGTAGTCGAGGAGCCCTTGCAGGCGGCCGTCCTCCCCGAACGGGCCGTGCAGGTTGGGCAGCACCACATCCACCCCGGGCCCGGCGAGCTGCGCCACGAACCCGGGTGCCGTCGGGTCGAGGACCCGCACCCTCGCGCCCAGCGCGGTCAGGGCCTCCCGCAGCGCGGTCACGGACAACTGATCCACGGGGCTCTTGGCCAGGTAGAGCCGGTCTTCGGCCGACAGCCCCCCGTACGCCACGGCCACATCCAGACCGCGGGGGCTCCACTCGCGCAGGCCGCTGATCTCCCGGTCCACCGCTTCCCGGTCGCCGGCATCGATGAACGTCGTGGTCACAGCAGCTCCAACTCTCCGCGGAAGGAATGGACGACGGGGCCGCCGACCCAATAGGACCCGGGCCGCTCCGGGTTCTGCGAGACCGTCAGCGGCGTTCCGGCCCGGTTGTGCACGGTCACCGGCCCCGGGGTGACCACCCCGTGACGGGCGGCGATCACCGCAGCGGCCACCGCCCCCGAGCCGCACGACAGCGTCTCGGCCTCCACCCCGCGCTCATAGGTGCGGATGCGCACCGCGTGCGGGTCCACCGGGTGGACGAAGTTCACGTTCGTCCCGACCGGCGCGAGGTCCGGGTGATGGCGCACCAGGCGGCCGAGCCCTTCGACGTCCACGGCGTCCACGTCGTCCACCAGGGCGACCACGTGTTCGGTGCCGGTGTGTACGGCGTCGAAGCTCCAGCGCGCATCCTGCCAGCGGGTTTCCACCCGCCCCGGCGCCACCTCCCCGGCCTCGGCGGTGACCCGCACATGCCCGTTGTGCACGGTCGCCTCATGACGGACACCGGCCATCATCAGACTCATGGCGGTGAACCCGTGGGCCTCGGCCGCCGTCCAGGCGACGCAGCGCAGCGCGTTGCCGCACATGGTCGCGAGCGACCCGTCCGCGTTGATGCAGATCACGTCCAGCACGGGGGCCGGATCTTTGTCCACCAGCGTGCTCAGGACCAGGCCGTCAGCACCGACGCCGGTACGCCGCGCGCACAGCCGGGGCGCCTCCGCGCGCCAGTCCCGGGACGGCTGGGGATCGGTGAGCAGCACGAAGTCGTTCCCGGCTCCGTGGACCTTCAGGAACTCCACAACAGGGCCTCTCTTCCAGGGCAGTTGCAGGGATCGGGGCACGCCGAAGCCACGAACGGGCAGTTCAACGGGGTGGGCGGGCGCGGCGGCCGGGTGTCCACGCTGGCCGACCCGGAGCCGTGCCGGAAGCGTCTGCCCTGTTGCTCCGGGTTGCGGCCACGAGCAACAGGGAGCAACACCGAGGCGGCTACCGCCCCCGCGCCGCCGCCGTTACAGTGCGCTGACCGCCCGTGTTCGGAGATGCACACAGCGGAGGTGCGATGGCCCACACACGCCGTCCCCCGGCCGGCAGCCGCCACCGCGGCCACCTCCTGACCCGGGCCCGGAAAGCGCGAGGGTGGAGCCAGACGGAGACGGCCCGCCGCTTACGCGAACGCAGCCGCGAACTCGGCCACCCGATCCAGACCGGCCGCGACGGCGTCTGTCACTGGGAACACGACCGCGAGCCGGACCACCCCACCCAACTCGTCATCGCGTCCGTGCTCGGTGTTCCGCCCACTGCGGTCGATGAGCGACCATGGCCTGAGTGGTTGTCCGAGGACCCCGCCCAGCGGCCAACTCCGCTGCCGTGGACGCTTCTCGGCGCCTCCCAGTCCCTGACCGAACTCGCAAGGGGTGCCATGGGCGTCACGCGTCGAGAACTCGTTCTGATCTCCGGCGGCACCCTGACCGCCGCCCTGTTGAACTGGCTCACGGCCGATCCGGTCGCCGCCGGGCAGCTCACCACCGGCCGGCGCATCGGCGAAGCGGGGGTGGCCAAGATCGAGGCCCGCGCCCAGATGCTCCGCGAGACCGACGACGAGGACGGCGGCGGCTCCGTACTCGCCGAGGCGTCCAGCGCCCTGGCCCTGGTCAACGGCATCATTCACCACCGCACCTACAGCGACGCGCACGGCGCCCGCCTGTACGCGGCAGCCGCCGACCTTGCCCGCCAGCGCGCCGCCGCCCTGTTCGACACCCGGGGCGACTGCGCCGACGACACGTTCATGACCGCCCTGCGCGCGGCCCGCGTCGCCCAGGACGACGCCCTCGGCGCCAACGTTCTGTCGTTCTGGTGCGTCTCCGCCTACAACACGGGCCGCCTCCACGACGCCGAGCACATGGCCACCGCCGCACTCGCCGCCGTCCGTGGCCGTAGCAACCCCCGCGTCGAGGCGATGATGCACAGCCGCCGGGGCCGCGCCCGCGCCCACCTCGGCGACGCCCGGTGCTGGGCGGATTTCGACCGCGCGGAAACCCTCCTGACCCGGGCCGACAAGCAGCAGGACCAGGCGCCCCAATGGGCGTACTGGTTCGACCGCGCGGAGATCCTTGGCGCCCGCGCCTCCAGCCACCGCGACATGGGCCAGCACGACCGCGCAGAGGCCGCGTTCGTCCAGGCCGACGAGCTGTTCGGACCCACCACCGTCCGCACCCACGCCGTCTACCTGTGCCGGATGGCTGACGCCCAGTACGCCCAGGGCGAGTTGGAGCGCGCCTGTTCCACGGCCGGCACCGCGCTGGACCTCACCGAGACCATCAGCTCACACCGCACGACCGCGCCCCTGCTCGATCTCGCCGACCGGCTCGGAACCCACCGCACCACCCCGGCCGCACGCGACTTCATCGACCGCGCGCACACCGTGCTCGCCGCCTGACCGCAGCTTGCCCCGTGAACCGCTGTTCCTGTGCGGTGCCGGGCACCAACACCCGCGGGCCGGACGTTGCTACGCGCTCTTGGGCGGCCGGATGGTCGTAACCGTGATCACGGGCGGCTCAGTCGCCGGGCTCACCATGTAGGTGACCGCGAGCGCACCGAGCAGGCCGGTACGGTCGCCCTCCGCGCCCGCCGTACGCGCCAGGGCGGGGCGCCGTTGCATGATCACCGGTGAATTGTCGCGCAGGCCAACCGGTCCTTGTAGCCGTCGAACTCCACACAGAGCCGACTCCCATTCGGGAACGACCGGTTCACCCTCCACGACGCGTACTCGAACTTGTATCCCTGCACGTCACGGGTATTGGTGAACTTCCAGCCCCGTACCTGACGCGTCCACATCCACTCGCCATCGTGCCTCTGCCACAGCGAGACCCGAGCTTTGGCGCCCGCCTCCTGGCCGTCGAGGATCGCCCGCACTTCCTTCACGCGCAGGCCCTCCCCAATCACACCGATGTGCACAGGGCCGTCGTCTCCGCCGCCCGTCGCATGCGCGACAGGCCCGGCAGCCAGGAGAACAGCCGTTACGGCCGCCGTCAGAATGCGTCCGCGCACGTCAGACCCTCCTCATGCAGCCCTGGGGAACCTGACCACCGCGGACCACACGCCACAAGTGCCCACCTCCGCACTCCTGGTACGCGTTGCCGCTCTCCGTCCGGCCGACCGCCACAACGCACGAGGTGACGACATCGCCGCGACGAAGCCAGCGATCGACGGGAGAACCGGGCTTGGCCACCGGCCCGTCATCCCCCGCAGGCCTACGCACGGCCACCTTCCGGGCCGCCACCTTCCAATGCGTCGTACACCCCGGCGCTTTGCCCGCAGCGACCGTCTCGGGAGGCGCGAACGAGTCGGCCGAGGCATCCGGCGCCACGCAGGCCCCCGCGCCCGAGGGTGCGTTATCCGTTCTGGGAACGGATAACGGCGACCGTTCCCTTTCGCTACAGTGGGCGCGTGCTCTCCGCGCGAGCGGAGATGGGCCCGTGATCGTTCAGTCGCGTAGGTCGAACGCACCTTTGTCCCCGCCGACGCGGGGGTGGTCCTTCAAAGACGTGCAGAACCTTCCCCACGGGGAAGTGCTCCCCGCCGCTGCGGGGCTGAAGTGCCGTCTGCTCCCTGCCGCGCAGGGAGGATCCACCGTGCCTCAACGGCAGTGACGATCTTGTGTGCTCCCCGCGCCTGCGGGGGCGACTCGAAAGGTGAGCCGACGTGTCCCGCACACCCACTCAGCCCCATCCCTTGGCCCCGTACGCCAACCGGATTGATCCTCAGGGGGTCTATACGGTCCGCGGGATCGCAGCCCTACTGGGCATGGCACGCGCCGGCGTCAGCGGCATGGCGACTTACGGCCTCCTGCCCGGCAGCAGGATGCGCCCCCACGCCCGCGGGGGCCGTCAGCATGTCTGGACTGGCACCCAGCTGCTCCGCATCGCCAAGCGGCCCGTGCGCGTGCAATACGACCACGAGAGGTTCGCCCCGGCGACCCTGTACCGGGTCGGCTGCCGCTGCCACGCGTGCGTGGCCGCCCACAGCGCCGAGAGCCTGGAGCGTCGGCGGGCCCTTGCCGAAGAAGCATTCACCGCCGAACAACGCAAGCGCGTCTTGGATTTGGTCGAGGCACAGACGTCCGTTGCCGAGGCGGCGGAGGAGGCCAGGGTGACGCTGCACCAGGTCTACGGCCGCGCGAACTGGGACGCCGAGTTCGCCGAGGAGCTGGACGAGGCCGGATGGTCCCTGTGCGTGCTGGGACAGGACCACCCTCAGTGCAGCACGGCCAGTGGATACCGGGGCAACGAAAAAGGCCTGGCACACCGCCCGCCGTGCCGGGGAACCGGCTGTCGAGAATGGCGCCGCGACATGTCCCAGCAGGAGCGCGCCGGTCACGGTGAGCATCCGAGGTGAGTTTCCCGCTAAGGGCAGTTGCGCGCGGCCTTGTGGATCAGCTCCACTATGTGTCGTGGGTCGGTGAGGTCCGGTATGACGTGATCGGCTCCTGCGGATGCCAGACGCTCCGCCGACGTGGTTCCCGAGGCGACGCCGACGACTTGCGCGCCTCCCTCCTGGCCGGTTCTCACGTCCTGGAGCGAGTCGCCGACGATGACGGTGTTCTCGCAGGTGAACGTATGGCCGTATGCCGTCGTGGCTCTGTTCTGGGCGATCCGTACCAGGGCGGGGCGGTGGGAGTCGTCGGAGGCGTAGCCGCCGACCGTCGTGTCGACGTACTTCGTGAGGGAGAACGCGGACAGTTTGATCTCGGCGCTTGCTCTGAGATTGCCGGTGACGATCGTCGGGACAAGGAGCGGGGACTCGCGGACTGCTGACAGGGCCTCGACGGCGCCGGGCATCAGGTGACCGTCGCGGCGCACTGCCTCGCGGTGCCGGTACAGCTGTCCGGGCAGGCGGTCGACCATGAGGCGTGCGAGGTCGTCGGTCTGCGTCCCGGGGACGCCGTTGGCCGAGAGGAGTTCGCGCACAGCGAGCGGCATCGTGACGCCGGTCCCTCGGGCGGGAAGCTGCTGTGCCTCGCGTCCGACGACGTCGCGGAACACCTCGCGGTACACCTGGCGGTCGGTCTCTCCGGCGTACAGCAGCGTCCGGTCGATGTCCCAGAGGACCAGGATCATGTGAGGGCCCGCTCTTCGAGGACCGCCTCGCCGCGGTCGAGGAGCGGGCGGGCGGGCGCGGCGCGGTGGAACTGGCGGGCCTCGGCCAGCATCGCCCGGAGGTGTTCGTCGAGGCGGGCGGACTGGATGCCGTTCACCATGGTGAGTACGTCCTGTGCGGTGGCGAAGCCTGCATCGGCGTCACCCGCCCGCATCTGTGCTGTTGCCGCGCGGGAGAGGAACTGGGCCTTCGTGCGCGTTTCCTGGTGGCTCAATGTGGCCCTGGCGTCGGCGAAGGCGGCGGCGGCTTCGGCCGGGCGGTCCAGGTCGAGGAAACAACTGCCCCGTTGGCCGAGGATCTCGCCGGGGTTGATCCAGTACAGCCAGTGCGGATCGTTCTCGCCGGGGCCGTCGGCGCACAGCGCTTCCGCTTCGTCGAGGGCTGCCAGCGCGTGCCGTTCCTCGCGGAGCCGGGCATGGCCTCGGGCCTGCCGGGTGAGGAGCATGGCGTGCAGCGCGGGCGCGTCCTGGTCGTGGATGCTCTGGCGCGCGGTCCTGGCGGCGGTGACGGCCTGGCGGGGGTCGCCGACCGAGTATCCGTGGATGGCCAGGAAGGACAGGGCGCCCGCGCGGAGGCGGGAGTCCGCTGATGCGTGAGCTGCGCGCAGCGCGCCCACGAGCAGCCGCTGGGCCTCTTCGTGCCTGCCGCTGTCGAACGTGTACCACCCGGTTTGGATGGCGGTGTCTGCGGTGACCGCCGCGAGGTGCCGACCCGTTCGCTCGTCGTAGGTCCCGCTCTTCAGCAGCCCGAGCAGGACCCTCAGGTGCAGCCGGGCCGTGCCGGCCAGGGTTCCGCTGCCGCTGGTCGCGTCCAGGTGCCGCAGCGCGTCTGTGGTGGTCTGCAGGGAGGTGAGCAGCGGGGCGGTCACCCGGGTCCCGTCTCTGCGGTCCGCGGCCAGTGCCTCGGTGGGGGCGATGGCCGACTGCAGGACGTATTGGGCGACGCCGACTCCACTCAAGGTCATCACGCTTCGACGCTTCATAGGACCTGAACCTCCGACAGCAACTTCAAGTGACGTCACCATACGGTCCGCTGTCCACGGCATCGCGGGGTCGAGCGTGTCCAAAACAACCATCTCGTCCCGGTCCGCGAGCGGAGTAAGGAGGAGCGGTCGCAAGTCCGAAGGAATGCCCAGGCCGTTGAGGAGATCGACGATGGATTCCCGGCCGCCGAGCTGCTTGCGCCCGTTCTCAAGGTCCGAAATATGCGACTGTGTGAGCCCGGTGAGGGCGCGTATGCCCATCTGGGACAACCCAGACCGGCGGCGCAGTAAGCGAATCAGCTCCCCGAAGTCCCAAGCGGCCAGGGCCCGTTGTATCCGCTCGTCGCGCCATGCGCGGTCGGGGATCACGGGCGCGGTGCCGGTGCGTGAGCAGAGTGCGCACACGGGATCGGGGTTGTACTTGCTCAGCGTGCTTCCGCACTCGCCGCACGCGCGGACCGGCATCTTCATGGCAGCACCTGCCGTCTGGGTTAGTCCGAACTCACGCCTCAATACAGGCTATGACAGATCGATATCGCTGTAGCGATATCGCCGGAGCGATGCAGGCCGATCTGCGCCACCTCCACACTCTGTGACACCACGCAGCACGACAACATCCATTGGCGATATCGGACTACGTGGTGCTCTGTGCCCATTTCGCGAATGCGGGACCGGGGTTTATCCCGCCTGCCTTGAGGTTCTGAGCAGAGGCTGCCGGAACCGGGTCGGCCACCTGCCCCCCCCAGCAGGGACTGCCGCCGCACCTTGCCCCCACCCCCAATCCTGAGGCCGTCATGTCCTATTCATCATTGACCGGTGCCACCCGCAGTGTCCGCCGCGGAGGCCCCGCGACTCCCCCCGATGGCATGGACCTGATCGTCAGTCCTGTCGGTCCCGACTCTGACCTGCGGGCCGCGCTGGAAGACCTGAAAATGGGGCGCTACTTAGCTGCCCGCGACCTGCTCGTCCGGACGGGGGTGAACTGGGCCCTGCTCGGGCGCCGTTGCCAGTTGCTCGTGTCCGACCCCGGCGTACGCGGTGCCATCAGGATGTGGCGGGATGAAGAACCGCACAGCCATCACGCGTCCCTGCTGTGGGCTCGGGCCCTGACCCAGGGGGCGCTGCAGCTCCACCATGAGGGCAGGGCTGACAAGGTGGTGCGCCGTGCCGGGGAGATGGCCCACGCGGAGTGGAACCGGGCGGGATCCCTGTGGCCGGGGTCTCCGGAGCCGTGGAACGGCCGTCTTCAGCTGGCCCGGCTTCCGTACGATCCGAAGCTCCTCGACCCCAACTGGCGAATCCGCGAAGCGCCGTGGGACCGGCTGAAGTCCGTCGACATGCATTTCCCCGGGCCGTGGCCCCTGCTGGCCGAGGCGAACCGGCGTCACCCCGGCAGCCGGGATGCGCACCACCGGATGCGCGAATATTTCCTGCAGCACGGCGGGGCTGTTGCTTCCCTCCAGTACTCGCAGTGGACAGTCTCGGCCCGTCGGCCGAATCCCGAACTACAGCTGCTGCCGCTGTACGCCCGCATGGACGTGTACCGGGAACGGCACGGCCGCGGTCAGAGCGGCGCTCTCGGGTTCTGGCAGACGGAACAGGCACACCACGTCGCGATGCGGGCCTACACGGAGTGGCTCGCCCAGGTTCCCGTCGCCGAGCACCGATGGCTCTCGCCCTGGGACCTGAACCATCTGGCGCACGCCCTGGTGTCCTGCGGCGAGAACGGCCCGGCCCGGCAGGTGTTCCACGCTCTGGGCCCCTATGTCACGCCTCAGCCGTGGAAGGACGTCAACACCAGCCTCGGCCGTAGCCAGCACTGGACGGACGAATTCCTCCGCATCCGTGCCGCCGTCCTGAAGTAGGGCCCGCCCGGTGAACGCCCGCGCCCCGCCCTCCGCGCCGTGCGCCTGCGCCTGCGCCTCTCTTCCACCGTCCCCGCGCCTTCGCCTCTCCTGAAAGTGGATTACGTGTCCCACAGAACCGTCACACCGACGTCGCCGGATGACGATGCCGTCCTGCAAGCCCTCGGGATCAAGCCCGAACTGTCCCGCAAAATGGGCACGTCCGGGAACTACGCGATCAGCCTCACGGTCATCTGTGTCCTGGCCGGCGGCATGTCCCTGTTCGGGTTCGGCCTCGGTCATGGCGGACCCGTCGTCATGCTCGGCAGCTGGGTCGTGATCGGCGGCCTGACGCTGCTGGTCGGCATGTCGCTGGCCGACGTGGTCTCCGCCTACCCGACCTCCGGCGGGCCGTACTTCATGGCCGAGAAGCTCGGCGGCAAGCTCGCGGGCTGGACCACCGGCTGGCTGAACCTGCTCGGCCTGCTCGGCGCCATCGCGGGCATCGACTACGGCGCCGCCACGTTCATCGGCGCCTTCGCACAGCTCCAGTGGGACATCGCCCCCACGCCGGCCGCCACCATGCTGATATTCGGCGCCATTCTGCTGCTGCACGGGCTGATCAACTCCGCGGGCGTGCGCCTGGTCACCATCCTGAACTCGGTCTCGGTGTGGTGGCAGCTCCTAGGTGTCGCCATCATCGTCGGCACGCTCACCTTCGCCCCGGCCCAGCACCAGTCGGCCAGTTTCGTGTTCACGCACTTCCACAACGACACCGGCTTCTCCTCCCCCTTCTACGTCGTACTCATCGGCTGCCTCCTCCCCGGCTACACCTTCTGCGGCTATGACGCCTCCGCGCACGTGGCCGAGGAGACCAAGGACGCGCAGATCTCCGCGCCGACGGGCATGGTCCGCTCCATCTGGGTGTCCCTGCTGGCCGGGTTCGTGCTCCTCGCCGGTCTGCTGTTTGCCATGCAGGACTACACGGCCACCCAGAACACGCCGACAGGGGTGGCCCCCGCACAGATCTTCCTCGACGTCCTGGGTGCCTCCGGGGCCAAAGCGTTGCTGCTGATCGTCATCGTGGCGATGCTGTTCTGCGGCAACGCCGAGGTCGCCGCGGCCAGCCGCATGATCTACGCGTTCTCCCGCAGCCGTGCCCTGCCCGGCTGGAAGAGCTGGCGGCGCGTCAACTCCCGGACCAAGACACCCACGCGGGCCGTGTGGTTCGCCGTCGTCGTCCCATTCGTGCTCGCCCTGCCTGCCCTGTGGTCGCCCGCCGCCTACGGCGCGATCACAGCGATCAACGCGGTCGGCATGATTCCCGCCTACGGCATCCCCGTCTTCCTGGCCCTGCGCAAGGGACGCGACTACCAGCCCGGTCCCTGGACGCTGGGGCGCTGGCGGCGGCCGGTCGGCGTGATCGCCGTCGTCTACGTGATCACCATCACCGTCGTTTTCTGCCTGCCGCAGTCGAAACCCATCACCACGGAGTCCTTCAACTACGCCGGCGTGACCCTGCTGGTCGCGCTGCTGTTCGCCACGGTCACCTGGATGACCCGCGGCAAGCGGGACTACCAGCTCGCCGCCGCAGGCACCGCCCTCCGCGGGGAAGAGGCAACGTTCGCCGAGGGGGGTTTCTGATGACCACGGGGAAAATCGTCCGTCCCAGCGGGCCCTGGCTGTCCGGGGCGGTCGACGGGAAGGGGCTTCGGGACGCCGTCGACGACGGGCGTATCACCGAGATCTTGCTCGGTACACCGGACATGCGGGGACGCCTGAAGGGCAAGGTCTTCAAGGCGCCGGTGTTCCTGGAACAGATGACAGGAGGGGTGGAGACGTGCTCTTACGTCCTGGCGACCGACATCTTGATGACCCCCTTGGAGGGGTTCGAACTCACCGGCTGGGAACAGGGATTCGGTGATTTTCTCGTCAAGCCGGACCTGCGCACGCACGCCGGCCGGATGCTCTCCACCCGGCCCCGTACCGCCGTCGTGATCGGCTCTCCTTTCCACCACGACGGCACACCGGTCCAGGTGAGCCCCCGTCACATGCTCTGTGCCCAGCTCGACCGGATGCGTGAGCTGGGATACGAGGTGAAGGCCGGTGTGGAGAGCGAATTCGTCCTCCTCGCGGACGGCGGATCGGGCCTGGTGCCGGCGTGGAGCGAGAACCTCGACTACGCCCTGGATTTCCCGCCCGTCGTCGGCGGCTTCGCCCGGCATCTCACCGACGCCATGGCCGACGCCGTCCTCTACGAGGCGTTCAAGACGGAGGGGGCGCCGGGACAGGCCGAGGTCACGTTCGAATACGGCGATGCCCTTGAAGCCTGCGACGACTACACCGTCTTCCAGCTGATCACCCGTGATGTCGCCCGGCGGGACGGCCTGGTCCCGGCCTTCATGGCAGCCCCGCACACCGGTATCGGCAGCGGACTCCACCTGCACCTGTCGCTGTGGACCGACCACGACGATCCGGGATTCGCCCACCACCGCGGGGACGACCTGCCGCCGCTGATGACGCACGCCATCGCGGGCCTCATCACCGTTCTGCCGAACCTGGCCCCGCTGTACTGGCCCAACCCCAACTCCTACAAGCGCCTCCAGCCGCACAGCTTCGCCCCCACCCGCTACAACTGGGGCATCGATCACCGCGGCTGCGCCGTCCGCGTCACCGGTGACGGCAAGGGCGCCCACCTGGAGGTCCGCCTCGCTGGCGCCGATGCCAACGCCTACCTCGCCCTCACCGCCTACATCGCTGCGATGACCCACGGCATCGAGAAGAGGCTGCCGCTGCAGCCGGCCTGCGAAGGCGACGCCTACCAGGACACCAGCGCGATTCCCGTCCACGCCGACCTGGCCGAAGCACTCCAGCACTTCGAACACAGCCCCGCCGCGACCAGCCTGCTCGGCAAGAACGTCGTGGAGCACTACGCCCATGCCGCACACACCGAGCTCGAATGGCATCGCCGTCACGTCACCGACACGGAACGGCTTCGCGGAATTCGCTGATCTCTCTGCCGCCGGGAGATTTTTCCCCCGTCGGCGGAGGGTTGAACGCCCTTGTTCCCTGCACCGGACGGCGGCGCGGGGAGCAAGGGTCCAGCTCCCGGCCTCTGATCCGGCCGGGGGGGTCTGAATTCCTGACGGGTCCGGACCCCGTCCCGGTCTCCGCGGGTGGTACCCGCGGGGGCCGGGACCACATTCGCAGACTCCGCAGGCGACCTAGACCCTGCGGACGGTGCCCGGCCCACGTTCTCCCGGGCGGGCACCACCTCGTCCCGCACACCAACACCCCTACAGGAAAAGGCAGTTCACGACATGACAAAGTCACGGCCATCTACCCGCCCATGGAGGGACACCCCAAGCTGGTGACGGGACTCCTGGACCGTGACCAGCTGTAGGACCCCAGCCCCCTTGCGCGGACCCCGTCCGCCCGCGCAGGGGGGCCGGACACGGCGTGACCGGCATCGGGTCCCGGGAATCGGGACGCCGAGCCGACAGCGATCTCGACGCGAAATGCCAACTCCGAGAGGCCGAGACCGCCCTCGAAAAGGCCACATTGAGGTCAGGGACCGTCGGCGGATACCACCCGACCGCCCGCCCCGGACACCGGCGACCGGATCACCGTCCTCTACCGGGTGACCGACCCCGAGGGTCCCGACAGCCCCGGCCGCGTGACGGTACTGTTCGTGATCTCCGGGCCGTAGCCCCGGCCACGACCGACGGCACCCCGCACCCCCCTGTGGCGGGGTGCCGTTGCACGATCACCGGTGAATCGTTGCGCAGGCCAACCGGTCCTTGTAGCCGTCGAACTCCACACAGAGCCGGGCCCCGTGCGGGAACGAGCGGTTCACCCTCCACGACGCGTACTCGAACTTGTATCCCTGCACGTCACGGGCATCGGTGTACTTCCAGCCTTGAACCTGACGCGTCCACATCCACTCGCCATCGCGTTTCTGCCACAGCGAGACGCGAGCCCTGGCGCCCGCCTCCTGGCCGTCGAGCATCGCGCGGACCTCCTTCACGCGTAGGCCCTGCCCAATTACACCGATGTGTACAGGGCCGTCGTCTCCGCCGCCCGACGCATGCGCGACAGGCCCGGCAGCCAGCAAGGCAGCCGTAACAGCCGCCGTCAGAATCCGTCCGCGCACGTCAGACCCTCCCCATGCAGCCCTGGGGAACCTGACCACCGCGGACCACGCGCCACAAGTGCCCACCGCTGCACTCCTGGTACGCGTTGCCGCTCTCCGTCCGGCCGACCGCCACAACGCACGAGGTGACGACGTCCCTACGACGAAGCCAGTGATCGACGGGAGAACCGGGCTTGGCCGCCGGCCCGTCATTCCACGCAGGCCTGCGCACGGCCACCCTCCCGGCCGTCACCTCCCACTTCGTCGTACACCTCGGTGCCTTGCCCGCAGCAACCGGTCCGGGAGGCGCGAGCGCGCTGGCCGAGGCCTCCGGCGCCACGCAGGCCCCCGCAAGCAGGGTCACCCCGAGCACGGCCATCATCGTCATGAATCTGTTCATATTCGAAGAACCGACCCGGCACAGGTACGTCACGGCCTGACACCCGGGATCACCCACCCGAGGCCCAGGAATACGAGGACCTACAGCACAGCGGGCCCCGCTTCTCCCAGTTCGGGGAGCCGGTACCCCGCGAGGTTTCCCTCATTTCGCCGGACGAGGTGTGGCGAGATAGGTGTGCAGGCCGACCCCGGGGTCCCGGATGTACGCGTCTGCCCTGCCGGGGTGCCCGGCAGGAGGCCGCCCCAGGGAAGGAAGCCCAGCCGATGAACGTCAACGACCCGCTCATGCCCGGAGGAGGCGACCGGCCCTCTCTGTCCGCGCTGATCCTGGCAGTGGTGGCCGCCGTCCTCGCCGCGCAGAGCGAGGCGTGGGCGAGCGCACTGGGAACGGCGGCCACTGTCTACACCGTCCTTGCCAGCGGCAACCAGAACCGCAGGAGCTGACCATGGCCCGTACGAAACCCTCCGCCCTCGAACGCGCGATGGTCGCCGCAGTCGGGGAACACGGATTCACTGTCAGTCCCACCCAGTTGGAACGCTGGCGCAGCCAGTTGTGGCTGCCCCGGACCGCGGAGTGGACCGACCCCGAGACGGGCGAACTCCGCCCCGAGATCGTGCACCGGGCCGCCGCCATGAGGGGAATCTCCAAGACCGGCCGCACCATCAGCTGGTTCGGCTGGGTCTTCTGGGCGATCGACGCCACCCCCGAGAGCACGGCACGACTGCGGGCGGCGGTGGCCGACGCCTTCAAGCGGCCATTCCGGAAGGCCGGAATCGACTTCGACCAGATCCCCCAGGGCGATTCCGACGAAGCATTCGAGGCCCGTCAGGAGATGGCGGCCCGGATGCTCAAGGATCGGCACTGCCCCCGCCGGGACTTCGACGGGGCCCTGCGCGCGGGCGCGGCCGACGCCGAATTCGAGCTCCCGCCATCCCGATCGGTGTCCAACATCGGCCACCCGGCCCTGATGAGCCCGGGCGCCCGGCTGATGCTCGGCGGCGCTCAGGACGTCGGGTTCGACGAGATGGCGGAGGCGTGGGAGGCCGCCATGCCCGGCAACCCCGAGATGATCGAGCACATCCGCGCCGCCCAGCGCGACGCCGCCCTCGCCGGCGTCGACCTGTTCGCACAGTCCCCCCTCGCGGACGGTCTGCCCGGCCTGATGCGCGCTGTCCGGGAGGCCGACGGCAAACGGCTGTGTACGGCGGTGCTCGCCTGTACCAAGGCGAGCACTGCTCTGACCATGCTCCTGGCGCATGCGGTGACCGAGCCCGAGATCTTGCGGACCCTGATGGCGCATGAGATGTGGGACCAGTGGGTTCGCGTCGGCTACGCCCCCGTCCCCGGGGTCGGCGGTGAGGTCGCGGTCTCCATGAGCGTCTTCCAACACCTCCTCATGCCCGAATGGGCCGAGGGTCTGGAGCGCTACCAGACCCTCATGGACACGCTCCTGACCCAGCCCGCCACCGTGTGATCACCTCCAGGCCCGGAGGTCGAGGACTCGCACGCGGTGCAGTTGATGCCCGGGATTCAGGCGTGTAGCCCCCGGACGGCGGCTGCGGCGGCAGCGGGGTCGGCGACCACAGTTCCTTTCCGGGTCGATGGCGGTACGGGCGAGCCGTGCAAGAAGGCCCCGGTGTCCTATCTCTGACCCACAGTGCAAAGTAGCCCGCTACGGCTGAACGCCAGATGCTCGGCGACAGCAGGCGCTGATCAGCGATGGGGGTTGAGGGCACGCAGATGCTCCGGGAAGCGGGGGTCGCGCTGCGGCGGGGAGACGATTCCGGTTGCCGGGTTGAGGTGTCCCCACGCCCCGCGCTTGCCCCGCCCGCACAGCATGAGGGTCATGGTCGCGCCCGGGTCCGTGTGCAGCGCGGCCACCTCGTGGTATAGGTTCCGGCCCACGGCGTTGGCGGTGCCCTGCACGTGCTCCTTGCCCGTCTCCGCATGGACCTGGTCGCCGTCGAGGACGTACCGGTCCTCGGTGTAACCGCCGAGTAGGATCTTGGACTCGAATGGCCACGGGTGCGAGTGCGGACAGGGAGCGCCGTCCGTCCCCCGGATGTCGGGCGCGTACCAGACGTTGATCTTGACGGTCCGGTCCCGGTCCTCGACGAGCGTGAGTTCGGCCTTGCTGAGCCGACCGCTCCCGTCCGGCACGAGCCACCAGCTGGTCGGCGCGGTGAACCGCTGCCAGCTGAGCGGCCCCAACTCCGGGGCGTGAAGGGCTAATCCGGTGGCTGCGACCGTGTGCATCGCCTCGTCGACGACGAGGCCCGGGATGATCTGGGTGGTCTTCATGGCGGACCATGCTGAACCACCGAAGAGCGGTTTGACCAGGCGTTTCTTGTTTCGGGAGCATGAGGAAATCTGGAAACGCTTCCTGAACAGGCGCGTCGCCGAACGTGTTTCCTGGGCCGCTACAGCTCGAACGTCAGCTGCCCGGAGGCTTCAAGGGCGGTACGACGGGCTTCGGCCCGGGTGCGGGCGTGGTAGTTCTGGTCGTAGTGCAGGGGGCCACGGAATGATCTTGAAGGTCTGGTGAGTCACCGTACGGTCTGCGGCTGGGCCCGGGGGCCGGGGAGTTCGCCGGTCTGGAGGGCGGTGAAGTCGGCGTGGGCCGCCTCGACGGCTTCGGGGTACGCCTCGCGCTTGGCGTGCTCGGCCAGTGCCCGGTAGACGCTGGCGACGGACGGGCTCAGCCCTTTGCGCTTGCCGGTGGGGATGATCAGGTCGGGCTGGATCTGCTCGACGGACTCGCCGCCCGCCCTGCGCCGGAGCACGGTGTGGAGCATGTCGTCGGTGATGACCGGCGGCCGGCCGCCGTGCTTGCCCTTGCGGGCCGCGGTGGGGCGTCCTCTTCTACAACTGCTTCCGCGTCCCTGCGCCGCAGGGGCCCGGATTCGGCTCCTACAGCGGGGTGCTCTACGCCGTCTGCTCCGCCGGGAGTTGCGCCCTCGGCCTCTTCCTGGTCTTCAGCGCCCTGCACATCCTGTAGGACGATCGTCCCCGCCGCACCGGCCGCCGACGGCCTGTCCAGGGCGGCGACGTGGCGGGCCAGTCGCTGGTGGGCGGCCTGCCTGCTGACCCCAAGGGCGGTGCCGATGTCGGCCCACGAGCCGCCGCGGTCCTGGGCGGCACCGGCCGCCGTGACGGCGGCCGCCGCGGCGGCCGCCTCCAGCCTGGCGACGGCAGTGAGCGCGGCGAGCGGACGCCGTCCGGCGTTACGAGCATGCCGAACATGCCTGAACAACCCGCTGATATCCGTCAGGCACGGGCCCTTGTGACTACATGCCGAACATGCCTGACGGTCAATGTGCACCCGAGATAA
>NZ_JBSFCQ010000035.1:0-50192 GCF_053891435.1 Streptomyces sp. NPDC002276
CCGATCTGTCTGAAAAAGTGTGTCACTTCGGACGGAAACTGACACACTTTTCAGACCCACCCCCACCCCCCCCAGGCCGGGAGGCTTCTCTGGTTTCGGAACCGGCTCCCGGCTCCCGACCCCACCAGCCCACCAGCCCATCGGCCTCACCGGGCGGCCTACCTACGTACGAGTGCTAGGGGTCGTGTCCGCAAAGTCCCTCCCCCAGAGGGGGTGCCCCCCCCCAACTCCGCGATGCCCGGCACGCACTCGCCCAGCCTTCGGCCGGGGGGGGGGATCCCCAGAGCACGTACCGGAGGCCGTGGAGCCCGCTCTCCGGGCGGACGACGGGACTTTGCGGACACGACCTAGCCCCATCACCGTTCATGGGGTTGATCCCAGCGAGTCCTGGCGCCACCCACCCACCCACCGACCAAGCCAGCCTCTTCCGGGGCGGGGCCAATGCCCACTCCCGATCGGCCCCGTCCGGGCCGTCAGACGGGGTCAGAACTCGTGCGAAAGCCGAGCCAGTTCTCGTAGGTGAAATCAGCCCCCCGCGACCTTGTTCCTCGGGTCTGTCCAACTCAGGGTTGGCCGCTAAGCCGACGCGGCGTGCTGGCGAGGCGCGGACGCGCATCCTCTCCGCCGGGTACGTACGCAGCCCACGTGAAGGGCTGACATACCCGGGCCCCCCATTCCTCCGGGCCGCTCGCTCGCTTCTAAGACGGGCTGGAGCGGACCTAGTCAAGGGTGGAGCGCAGCGGAATCGGCGAAGCCGACGCGACCGTAGGGAGCGCCCTTTACTTGGTCCGTTCCGGCCCGACACTGACAAGAAGCGAGTGGCCAACCAGCACCATCAAAACTCCGCCGGCACGAACTCCGGTGTCAGTGCACATCCCCCATAAGCTCCCGCACCTTCTTCCGGTACATCCACACCGCCGCACCCGCGAGCACCGCGAGAACAGCCTGCAACGCGACAATGCCCGTCTTGTTCAGGTCCACTCCGGCGATCGACAGCAGACCCGTCGTCGCGTCGCCCGCCGTGACCGCGAGGAACCAGACGCCCATCATCTGGGAGGCGTACTTGGCCGGAGCCATCTTCGTGGTGACCGACAGGCCGACGGGGGAGAGGGTCAACTCGCCGACGGTCTGGACGAAGTAGATCGCGACGAGCCACATCGCCGCCGCCTTGTGACCGCCGTCGGCGATCGCGAGCGGGGCCAGGAAGAGGAAGAAGGACGCGCCGATCAGGATCAGGCCCATCGCGAACTTCGTCGCCGTGCTCGGCTCCTTGCCGCGGCGGGCCAGGGCCAGCCAGGCCCAGGCGAAGACGGGGGCGAGGGCCATGATGAGGACGGGGTTGACCGACTGGTACCAGGAGACCGGGAAGTCCCAGCCGAAGACGGTGTTCTTCGCGGAGGAGTCGGCGAACAGGGACACCGTCGAGCCGCCCTGGTCGTAGATCATCCAGAACACGGCCGCGGCGACGAAGAACCAGATGTACGCGGACATCTTCGACTGGTCGGCGCGGTCGAGGGTCTTGTCGCGCTTGATGCGGGCGATGACGAGCACCGGGATGACCAGGCCGGCGACGGTGATCGGGACCAGCAGCCAGTTCAGCGTGTAGTGGCCGGAGATGCCGACGACCGCGTAGAAGACGATCGCTACGGCGGCCCAGAGGCCCGACTTGCGGAGCGTGGCCGCCTTCTCCTCGGCGGACAGCGGCGTGGGGACGACGTCCGAGCGGGAGCTGAGGTGGCGGGTGCCGAGCAGGTACTGGGCGAGGCCCAGCGCCATGCCGACCGCGGCGAGCGCGAAGCCGAGGTGCCAGTTGACGTTCTCGCCGACGGTGCCGATGACCAGTGGTGCGGCGAACGCGCCGACGTTGATGCCGATGTAGAAGAGGGTGAAACCGCCGTCGCGGCGCGGGTCGTCGGGGCCCTCGTAGAGGTGGCCGACCATCGTGGAGATGTTGGCCTTGAGGAGACCCGAGCCGATCGCGACCAGGCCGAGGCCCGCGAAGAACGTGCCCGAGGAGGGGAGCGCGAGCGTGAGGTGGCCGAGCATGATGATCACGCCGGCGACCGCGACGGTCCTGCGGGGGCCGAGGACGCGGTCCGCGAACCAGCCGCCGGGCAGGGCGAGCAGGTACACGAGGGACAGGTACACCGAGTAGATCGCGGTAGCGGTGGCCGCACTCAGGTGGAGGCCGCCGGGGGCGACCAGGTACAGGGGGAGCAGGGCCCTCATGCCGTAGTAGGAGAAGCGTTCCCACATCTCGGTCATGAAGAGCGTGGCCAGTCCGCGGGGGTGGCCGAAGAAGGTCTTCTCGGAACCGGGGGTGCCCGGAGTCACCGAGTCCTTCGTCAGGCTGGACGCCATGGTCGATCCTTGCTGGTCGGGCCTTGTCGGCCGGGGGCCGCACACAAAAAAGACCTTCAGCAGTAAATGCTCGCCAAAGGTCCCCAGTGTCACTACGGGCGGTCAGGTCACCATACGGCAGGACACTGCCGGATATGGAAGGACTTGAGACGCGGATCACAGGGAGAAGTGGAACCGCGGGCGCCGATTCGAAGGCGGATATCAGGATGGCACCCCACAGGCACAGGTTCCGACCACATTCTTCACCGGAGCGCACCCGTCTTGCCCCAAGGTAAGAATCACTCGTGGCGATCACACCCCGACCGCTGTCCGAGGCGGACTACCATCACCTCATGACCCGTGTACTGCTCGCCGAGGACGACGCGTCCATCTCGGAGCCGCTGGCCCGCGCTTTGCGACGGGAAGGTTACGAGGTCGAGGTGCGCGAGGACGGACCTACAGCCCTCGATGCCGGCATCCAGGGCGGCATCGACCTGTGTGTCCTGGACCTGGGCCTGCCCGGCATGGACGGCCTGGAAGTGGCCCGCCGACTGCGCGCCGAGGGCCACACCGTCCCCATCCTCATCCTGACCGCGCGCGCCGACGAGGTGGACACCGTCGTAGGCCTCGACGCGGGCGCCGACGACTACGTGACCAAACCCTTCCGGCTCGCCGAACTGCTCGCCCGTGTCCGGGCCCTGCTGCGGCGCGGTGCCGCCGAGCCCGCGCAGCCGCCCGCCACGCACGGCGTCCGGATCGACGTCGAGTCGCACCGCGCGTGGATGGGCGACGAGGAACTCCAGCTCACCGCCAAGGAGTTCGACCTGCTGCGCGTTCTTGTGCGGGACGCCGGGCGGGTGGTGACCCGGGACCAGTTGATGCGCGAGGTCTGGGACACGACCTGGTGGTCGTCCACCAAGACCCTCGACATGCACATCTCCTGGCTGCGCAAGAAGCTCGGCGACGACGCGGCCAACCCCCGGTACATCGCCACGGTGCGGGGTGTCGGGTTCCGGTTCGAGAAGAGCTAGCACCCCGTGCGTCGTCGGCTCATCCAGTCCACGCTCGCCGTGGTGCTCGTGGTCATCGCCGTGTTCGGTGTGTCCCTTGTCATCGTCGAGACGCGCACGATCAGCAACAGCGCCCAGGAACGGGTGGATTCCGAGGCGCTGAGGCTCGCGAGCATCGTGGACAGCCGGATCCTCGGCGCGGAGATCGTCGACTCGGAGGTGCTGCGCACCCAGGTCACGGAGGATCGCTACGCCGTGATCCGCATCCCGGGCGACCCGGTGATCGAGGTCGGCACCAAGCCGACCGGCGACGTCATCCGCTCCACCGCCAAGGGCGAGGAGGGCGAGACGGTCACCGTGATGGAGCCGCGCTCGACCGTGACCCGCGAGGTCGGGCGGACATTGCTCATCATCGGTGCCGTGGCGCTGCTCGCCGTGGTGGCCGCCGTACTGCTCGCGGTACGGCAGGCCAACCGGCTCGCCTCGCCGCTCACCGACCTCGCGGAGACCGCCGAGCGGCTGGGATCAGGTGACCCGCGGCCTCGGCACAAGCGCTACAGCGTTCCCGAACTGGACCGGGTCGCCGATGTCCTGGACTCCTCCGCCGAGCGCATCGCCCGCATGCTCACCGCCGAGCGCAGGCTCGCCGCCGACGCCTCGCACCAGCTGCGTACGCCGTTGACCGCGCTGTCCATGCGGCTGGAGGAGATCACCCTCACGGACGACCCGGACACGGTGAAGGAGGAGGCGACGATCGCGCTCACGCAGGTCGAGCGGCTCACCGACGTCGTGGAGCGGCTGCTGACCAACGCGCGCGACCCCCGTACCGGCTCCGCCGTCTCCTTCGACCTCGACGAGGTCATCCAGCAGCAGCTCGCCGAGTGGCGGCCCGCCTACCGCAGCTCCGGCCGCGCGATCGTCAGCTCCGGCAAGCGGCATTTGCAGGCCGTCGGCACTCCGGGGGCCGTAGCCCAGGTGCTGGCCGCGTTGATCGAGAACTCGCTCATGCATGGTGGGGGCACGGTCGCCCTGCGCACCCGTGTCACCGGCAACCAGGCCGTCGTGGAGGTCACGGACGAGGGTCCGGGGGTTCCGACCGATCTCGGTGCGCGGATCTTCGAGCGGACGATCAGCGGCCGTAACTCCACGGGGATCGGTCTGGCCGTGGCCCGGGATCTCGCGGAGGCGGACGGCGGCCGGCTGGAGATGTTGCAGCTTCAGCCGCCGGTGTTCGGGCTGTTCCTCTCGCGTACGCCGCCGACGAAGCGGCTGCCCGTGGAGGACGAGGAGCCCACGGTCCGCTGAGAGCGGCGACGGGCGGGATGGTTGTTCAGCTCACGTGCTGCTTGGGGCGGGGCAGCGGCTGCGACGGCTTAGGGAAAGCGTCGGTCTCCACGACCGGTTCCTCGGCGGGCAGCGCCTTGAACACCCAGGTGCGGTACGACCAGAAGCGGAACAGCGTGGCGATGCCGATGCCGAGCACCTTGAAGACGTTGCGCTGTAGCGAGCTGTCCCAGCCGAAGCCGTAGATCGCCGCGAACAGGACGCCGTTCTCGATCACCAGGCCGACCAGGCTGAACGCCAGGAACAGGGTGAGTTCCTTGGTGCGGGCGCTCTTGTCGCGGTCACGGTAGGTGAAGTAGCGGAAGCCGATGTAGTTGCACCCGATGGCGACGACCGTCGCGATCACATTGGCGCGCACGGCCTGGAGGCTGGTCAGGTGCCACAGCAGGTTGGAGACCGCGAAGTTCACCACGGTGCCCACCACGCCCACCGCGCCGAACTTGGCGACCTCGCGCGCGAGCCGTTTGAAAGGCCCTTCGGAACCACGTTCCATGGGTGTGCAGGCCCCTGTCATCTCGGATGTCATCGCGGATTCGTCGACCCAGCCATGCTAACCATCGCATTCCTCCGCCGCCCGTGAAGCGGCTCACAGGTCGGGAAGAGACCCGGAAAAGAACGGTAAGAGGTACGGCAAGAGGTACGGAAATCGGGCGCCGCGGCGTGACCGATACCCTGGGGGAGTGACGTTCCCGGTAGTCGGCATGGTCGGCGGGGGGCAGCTCGCTCGTATGACACACGAGGCGGGCATCCCGCTCGGCATCAGATTCAAGCTCCTCAGTGACACCCCTCAGGATTCCGCGGCGCAGGTCGTCGGCGATGTCGTCATCGGCGACTACCGCGACCTCGACACGCTGCGTGACTTCGCGCGGGGCTGCGATGTGATCACCTTCGATCACGAACACGTACCCACCGAGCATCTGCGCGCCCTGGAGGCGGACGGCATCCCCGTGCGCCCGGGTCCGGACGCGCTCGTGCACGCCCAGGACAAGGGCGTGATGCGCGCGAAGCTCGTCGCGATCGGTGTGCCGTGCCCGCGGCACCGGATCGTCGCCGATCCGGCCGACGTGGTCGCCTTCGCGGCGGAGGGGGACGGTTTCCCGGTCGTCCTCAAGACCGTGCGCGGCGGCTACGACGGCAAGGGCGTGTGGGTCGTCGACGGCCCGGAGGAGGCCGCCGAGCCCTTCCGGGCCGGGGTCCCCGTGCTCGCGGAGGAGAAGGTCGACTTCGTGCGGGAGCTGGCGGCGAACGTCGTCCGCTCCCCGCACGGCCAGGCCGTCGCCTACCCGGTCGTGGAGTCCCAGCAGGTCAACGGCGTCTGCGACACCGTCATCGCACCCGCCCCCGACCTCGACGAGTCCCTCGCGCTGGAGGCCGAGGCGATGGCCCTGCGCATCGCCAAGGAACTCGGAGTCGTCGGCCACCTCGCCGTCGAGCTGTTCCAGACCGCCGACGGCCGCATCCTCGTCAACGAACTCGCCATGCGCCCGCACAACTCCGGTCACTGGACCCAGGACGGCGCGGTCACCAGCCAGTTCGCCAACCACGTCCGCGCGGTCCTCGACCTCCCGCTGGGCGATCCACGTGCCCGCGCCCCCTGGACCGTCATGTGCAACGTCCTGGGCGGCGACTACCCGGACATGTACTCCGCGTACCTGCACTGCATGGCCCGCGACCCCCAGCTGAAGATCCACATGTACGGCAAGGACGTGAAGCCCGGCCGCAAGGTGGGCCACGTCAACACCTACGGCACCGACCTGGCCGACGTCCTGGACCGCGCGCGCCACGCAGCCGGCTATCTGAGAGGCACGATCACCGAATGAGCTCCGTCACAGGACCCGTCGTAGGAATCGTCATGGGGTCGGACTCCGACTGGCCCGTCATGGAGGCCGCCGCGAAGGCCCTCGACGAGTTCGAGATCGGGTACGAGGTCGATGTCCTCTCCGCGCACCGCATGCCGCGCGAGATGATCACCTACGGCGAGCAGGCCGACGGCCGCGGGATCAAGGTGATCATCGCGGGCGCGGGCGGCGCCGCCCACCTCCCGGGCATGCTCGCCTCGGTGACCCCGCTGCCGGTGATCGGCGTCCCCGTGCCGCTGAAGTACCTGGACGGCATGGACTCGCTGCTGTCCATCGTGCAGATGCCGGCCGGTGTTCCCGTCGCCACCGTCTCGGTCGCCGGCGCGCGCAACGCGGGGCTGCTCGCGGCCCGCATCCTGGCCACCCACGACGAGGAACTCCTCGTCCGGATGCGGGAGTTCCAGCAGGACCTGAACGACCAGGCCACCGAGAAGGGCAAGCGGCTGCGCGCCAAGGTCGACAGCGGGAGCGGCGGCAGCGGCTTCGGCTTCGGGAAGTGACCGGGATGACGGGGACGACCGGGACGACCGGGATGACTGGGGCGACGTCACTGGACCAAGCCCGGGAGCTGCTGCGCGAGTTCCCTGTCGTCGACGGGCACAACGACCTGCCCTGGGCGCTGCGCAAGCAGGTCGGCTACGACCTCGACGCCCGCGACATCGCCGTACACCAGAACGCGCATCTGCACACCGACCTCCCGCGGCTGCGCGAGGGCGGGGTCGGGGCGCAGTACTGGTCGGTGTACGTGCAGTCGGATCTGCCCGATCCGGTGCCGATGACGCTGGAACAGATCGACTGCGTACGGCAGTTGCTGGCCCGGTATCCGCGGGACCTGGTGTCCGCGCTGACCGCCGCGGACATGGAAGCGGCACGCGCGGAGGGTCGTATCGCCTCGCTCATGGGCGCGGAGGGCGGGCACTCGATCGCCGACTCCCTCGGCACGCTGCGGGGGTTGTACGCCCTCGGGGTGCGCTACATGACGCTCACCCACAACGACAACGTGGCGTGGGCGGACTCGGCGACGGACGAGGTGGGGGTCGGCGGACTGTCGGCGTTCGGCCGGGAGGTCGTGCGGGAGATGAACCGCGAGGGGATGCTCGTCGACCTCTCGCACGTGGCCGCTACGACCATGCGCGACGCGCTGGACGCGACGAGCGCGCCGGTGATCTTCTCGCACTCGTCGGCGCGAGCCGTCTGTGATCATCCGCGCAACATCCCGGACGACGTGCTGGAGCGGCTGCCCGGCAACGGCGGTATGGCGATGGTGACGTTCGTGCCGAAGTTCGTGCTCCAGGCGGCTGTCGACTGGACGGCCGCCGCCGACGACAACATGCGGGCGCACGGGCTGCACCACCTGGAGACCACCGCCGAGGCGATGAAGGTGCACCGCGCGTTCGAGGAGCTCCACCCGCGTCCGGTCGCCACCGTCGCCACGGTCGCCGACCACCTCGACCACATGCGCGAGGTCGCGGGCGTCGACCACCTCGGCATCGGCGGCGACTACGACGGGACGGCCTTCACCCCCGACGGGCTGAACGACGTCTCCGGCTACCCGAACCTGATCGCCGAGCTGCTGGACCGCGGCTGGTCCAGGACCGACCTGGCCAAGCTGACCTGGCAGAACGCGGTACGGGTGCTGGGCGCGGCGGAGGACGTGGCGCGGGATCTTCAGGCGACGCGGGGGCCGTCGAACGCGACGATCGAGTCGCTGGACGGCTGAGGAACGGGCGGCCGGTACGGCGCGGGAGTGCCCACTTCCGCGCCGTACCCCGAACGCCCCGCCCACCAGGAAGCCCCCTCGTCGGCGTGCGACGGTGACCGTACTGCCGTAACGACGTACGGAGCCCGCCATGGCCGACCTCCAGGACCAACTGCACGCGACGACCGAGGTCGGCGAGTTCGACGACTTGGTCCACGAGCCCTTTCCCGCCGGGCCGTTCCCGCCGGACACCCCGGAGCCGTACGACCCCGTCTCCGACCCGGCCGCCGCCCCGCTGGAGCGCGCGCGGGCCATCCTCGCCGCGCACCCGGTCGCCGACGGCTACAGCGGGCTGCCGTGGGCGCTGCGGCATCTGCCGTGGTTCGACCTGGAGCTGGGGGAGAGTTCCGTGGACACCGATGTGCCGCGGCTGCGGGAGGGGCATGTCGGCGCGCTGTTCTGGTCGCTGCACCTGCCCGAGGGACTGGCCGGGGACCGGGCGGTCGGCGCGACCCTGGAGCAGCTCGATCTCGTGAACACCGTGGTCCGCGCCCACCCGGAGGGGCTCCGGCTGGCGTACACCGCGGGGCAGACCACCGACGTGCGCAACTGCGGCCGGGTCGCCGTGCTGCTGGGCCCCGCCGGAGCGCCCGCGCTCGGCGACTCGCTGGGCATCCTGCGGTCGCTGCACGCGCTGGGGCTGCGGGTGCTCACGCTGTCCGGGGTGTCCTGGGCGAGCGAGGCGGGGCTGACGCGGTTCGGCGAGGAGGTCGTCCGCGAGATGAACCGGCTCGGGGTGCTCGCCGACCTCTCCGGCGCCTCCGAGGAGACGATCCGGCGCGCGCTCGCGGCCTCGAAGGCGCCGGTGCTGTTCACCCGTTCCGCCGCCCGCACCCTGCGCCCCCACCCGGCCAACCTCCCCGACGAACTGCTCGCCGCGGTCGGCGCCGCCAAGGGGCTGTGCATGGTGCCGCTCACCGCCGAGCAGACCGGCCCGTCCGTCCGGGACGTCGCCGACCACCTCGACCACGTCCGCCGGGTCGCGGGCCCGGAGTCCGTCGCCCTGTCCGGCACCTACGACGCCGGCACCGCCCACCCGCAGGACCTCGCCGACGCCTCCTGCTACCCGCACCTCTTCGCCGAACTCCTGCACCGCGGCTGGTCCGAGCCCGACCTCGCGCTGCTCAGCTGGGGCAACGTCCAACGCGCCCTGCGCAGCGCCGACTTCACGGCCCGCGCCGCCCAGCAGCGCCGCGAGCCGTCGACGGCGAAGATCGCCGAGCTGGACGGGTAGCCCTACGGTCAGTGGTCGATCCGGCAGAGGCAGAAGGGGTGCCCCGCCGGATCGGCGTAGACCCGGAAGTCCTCCTCGTCCACCTTCCGCAACAGCCGCGCCCCGAGCGTCAGTACGGCGGTCTCCGCCGCGTCGACCGACTCCCACGTCGACCCGGCGTCGAAGTCGAGGTGGAACTGCTGCGGCCGGTCCGCGCGCGGCCACTCGGGTGCGACGTACTCCGTCACCCGCTGGAAGGCGATCCGCGGGCCGTCCGGGATGTCGAGGACGACCCACTCGTCGTCGGTGGCGCGGGGCGTGCCGCCGAGGACGCCGGCGTAGAAGCCCGCGAGCGCGAGCGGGTCCGGGCAGTCGATCACGGTGGAACGGAAACATACGGCAGTCACGATGACCTCCTGGGTCAGCAGGCGCAGAGGCAGAACGGGTGCCCCGCCGGGTCGGCGTACACCCGCCAGGCGCGCGAGCGGTCGTCGGTGTCCAGCGGTGTCGCGCCCAGTGCCAGGACGTCCTTCTCGGCCGCGTCCAGGTCCTCCACGGTCAGGTCCAGGTGGAACTGCTGGGAGTCGCCGGGCGCGGGCCACTTCGGCGGTACGTGGCCCGGTGCCTCCTGGAACGCCAGTGTCTGGCCGCCGGGCACGTTCAGGTCGACCCAGTCGCCGCCGTCCTCCGCTTCGACGGTGCCGCCCAGGACGTCGGCGTAGAACGTGGCGAGTGCGTGCGGGTCGGGACAGTCCAGGACGACGGTACCCAGCTTGGCGATGGCCATGACGGACTCCTTCGGTTACCTGTATGGGGCGTCAGCCAGTAACGGTTACCTCATGCTCCCGTATTGGAGGTAACGTCGCAAGCATGAGTGAGAGAGTTCCCGCGCCCGGCGACCTGGCCCTGATCGAGGCGCTGGTGAACACGCTGGACATCGAGGCGGGCACCGACGCACTCGACACGGAGGACGGCCGGGCCCCCTTCGGACTCACCGCGCGTGACACGGAGACGGCACGTGAACTCCGCGAGTCCCTGCGCGCCGCCCTGCTCGCCCACGCGGGCCACCCCGCGCACCAGGACGTGACCCCGCTCGGCGAACTCCTCGCGCGCGCACCGCTGTTGATCGCGCTCGACGACCGTGACGGCTCCGCCCGGCTCGCCCCCGCCGACCCGGAACCCCTGCTCTCGCGCGTCGCGGCGGCGATCGCCCGGTCCCTCGTCGCGGGCACCTGGTCCCGCCTCAAGGCCTGCGAGGCACCGACCTGCCACTGGGCGTACTACGACCGCAGCCCGGCGGGCCGGGGCCGCTGGTGTTCGATGGCGGTGTGCGGGGCGCGCGCGAAGATGCGGCGTTACCGGGCCAAGTAGCCCTCGCCGGGGGTGACTTGAGCGGTCCGGGCGCCGAGTACAGCCCAGTGGTGCAGAATGCAGCCAGACACCGGTCCGGCCGACTGAGCCTCGGCCGGACCGGTGTCGCCCGCGCTCTCGCCGTCCTACGCGGTGGGACGGCCCATCGCGCGGAACGTCCAGCCGGCCTTCCGCCACAGCTGCGGGTCGAGCGCGTTGCGCCCGTCCAGGACCACCCGGGCGCGTACGGCCTCGCCGAGCGCCGCCGGGTCCAGCTCCCGGAACTCCCGCCACTCCGTCAGGTGCAGGACGACATCGGCGCCCCGTACGGCCTCCACGGCGGTGTCGGCGTAGCCGAGCGTCGGGAACAGCCGTAGCGCGTTGTCCATGCCCTTGGGGTCGTAGACCGTGACCTGGCCGCCCTGGAGGTGGATCTGGCCGGCGACGTTCAGTGCGGGGGAGTCGCGGACGTCGTCCGAGTCGGGCTTGAAGGTCGCGCCGAGCACGGCGACCCGCTTGCCCAGGAAGGACCCGCCGCCGAGCGCCTCGCGGGTCATCTCCACCATCTGGCCGCGCCGCCGCATGTTGATGGAGTCGATCTCGCGCAGGAAGGTCAGGGCCTGGTCGGCCCCCAGTTCACCGGCGCGCGCCATGAACGCCCGGATGTCCTTGGGCAGACAGCCGCCGCCGAAGCCGATCCCGGCCCGCAGGAACTTCTTCCCGATCCGCTCGTCGTGCCCGATCGCCTCGGCCAGCTTCACGACATCGCCGTCGGCGGCCTCGCAGACCTCGGCCATCGCGTTGATGAAGGAGATCTTGGTGGCGAGGAAGGAGTTCGCGGCCGTCTTCACCAGCTCGGCGGTCGGGAAGTCGGTCACCACGAACGGCGCCCCGGCCCCGACGGGCACCGCGTACACCTCGCGCAGCAGCTTCTCGGCCCGTTCGCCGCGCACGCCGACCACGATCCGGTCCGGGCGCAGGGTGTCCTCGACGGCGAAGCCCTCCCGCAGGAACTCCGGGTTCCAGGCCAGCTCGGCGTCCGTGCCGGCGGGCGCGTGCTCGGCGAGGTAGGCGGCCAGCCGGTCCGCCGAGCCGACCGGCACGGTGGACTTGCCGACGACGAGCGCGGGGCCGGTGAGATGCGGCGCGAGCGAGGCGACGGCGGCATCGACGTAACTCATGTCGCAGGCGTACTCGCCGTGCTTCTGCGGGGTGTTCACACACACGAAGTGGACATCGCCGAACGCGGCGACCTCCGCCCAGTCCATGGTGAAACGCAGCCGCCCGCTCGATCCCTCGATCCCGGCGACGTGCTTGCGCAGCAGCTCCTCAAGCCCCGGTTCGTACATCGGGACCTCACCCCGCTGGAGCATCGCGATCTTCTCGGGCACGACGTCCAGACCCAGCACCTCGAAGCCCAGCTCGGCCATGGCCGCGGCGTGCGTGGCGCCGAGATAGCCGGTGCCGATCACGGT
Source organism: Streptomyces sp. NPDC002276 (assembly GCF_053891435.1). NCBI lineage: Bacteria > Bacillati > Actinomycetota > Actinomycetes > Kitasatosporales > Streptomycetaceae > Streptomyces > Streptomyces sp. NPDC002276. The sequence goes on from NZ_JBSFCQ010000035.1 coordinate 12,351, forward strand.
GATCTTGAGGGCCATGAATGCTCCAGAAGGTGTACGCGGGCGATGCGCGCCCGAGCATAGTCGGCGGTCCTGACGGGCAACTTTCCCCCTGTCGCCAAGCTCACGTATCCCTCCCGTGGGCGGGCCCCTAAAATTTGGGTTACTTAACGGTAATTAGCACTGTGATCACAGCGTCCTTGGAGCGTGAGAGACCTTGGCCGGATCGGCTGACTTCGACCTGTACCGCCCGTCAGAGGAGCACGACATGCTCCGCGACGCGATCCGCTCACTGGCCGAGGCGAAGATCGCGCCGTACGCCGCAGCGGTGGACGAGGAGTCCCGCTTCCCGCAGGAGGCGCTCGACGCCCTCGTCGCGAACGACCTGCACGCCGTCCACGTGCCCGAGGAGTACGGCGGCACCGGCGCGGACGCCCTGGCCACGGTCATCGTGATCGAGGAGGTGGCCCGCGTGTGCGCGTCCTCCTCCCTCATCCCGGCGGTGAACAAGCTGGGCTCGCTCCCGGTGATCCTCTCCGGCTCCGAGGACCTGAAGAAGCGGTACATGACCCCGCTCGCCAAGGGCGACGCGATGTTCTCGTACGCCCTCTCCGAGCCGGACGCGGGCTCGGACGCGGCCGGCATGAAGACGAAGGCGGTCCGCGACGGCGACCACTACATCCTGAACGGCGTGAAGCGCTGGATCACCAACGCGGGCGTCTCCGAGTACTACACGGTGATGGCGGTGACGGACCCCGAGAAGCGCTCCAAGGGCATCAGCGCGTTCGTGGTCGAGAAGTCCGACGAGGGCGTCTCCTTCGGCGCCCCGGAGAAGAAGCTCGGCATCAAGGGCTCCCCGACCCGCGAGGTCTACCTCGACAACGTCCGCATCCCCGCCGACCGCATGATCGGCCCCGAGGGCACCGGCTTCGCCACCGCGATGAAGACCCTGGACCACACCCGCATCACCATCGCGGCCCAGGCCCTCGGCATCGCCCAGGGCGCCCTCGACTACGCCAAGGGCTACGTCAAGGAGCGCAAGCAGTTCGGCAAGCCGATCGCCGACTTCCAGGGCATCCAGTTCATGCTCGCCGACATGGCCATGAAGATCGAGGCGGCCCGCGCCCTGACCTACCAGGCGGCTGCCGCCTCGGAGCGCGGCGACAAGAACCTCACGTTCCAGGGCGCGGCGGCCAAGTGCTTCGCCTCGGACGTGGCGATGGAGGTCACCGTCGACGCGGTCCAGCTCCTCGGCGGCTACGGCTACACCCGTGACTACCCGGTCGAGCGCATGATGCGTGACGCGAAGATCACGCAGATTTATGAAGGTACGAATCAGGTCCAGCGGATCGTGATGGCGCGCAACCTGCCGTAGCGGCGCATGAGAAAGGGGGCCCTTGTCCGATGTCCGGCAAGGGCCCCCTTCTTCGTCAGTTGCCGGAGACCGTGACCTTCTGGTCGTTGTTCAGCTCGTTCACCAGGGTCTTGACCTTCGCCTTGTCCCAGAGGAGGTTGCCGCCCGTCGAGCCGGAGATCGGCATGTTCATCGAGGTGCCGTCGCCGCCGCTGACGCCCTTCATCGCCCAGAACATGGACGCCAGGTCCCAGAGCGACATGTCCTTGTCGACGGAGAGGGAGTCGAGGCCTGCGCCGAGCGTCGGGTAGAGCTTGAAGGGGTTCAGGAGGGTGCCCGGGGTCGCCACCTGGTGGGCCAGGGCCGACAGGAACTTCTGCTGGTTCTTCGTGCGCTGGAGGTCGGAGGCGGCGAACGCGTGCCGGGTCCGGACGAAGGCCAGCGCCTCCTCGCCGTTCAGGGTCTGCTTGCCCGCCTTGAAGTCGGCGCCCGAGTACGAGTCCTTGAAGCCCTTGTCGATGTCGATGGTGACCCCGCCGACCGCGTCCACGATGTCCGCGAAGCCGTTGAAGCCGATCTCGACGTAGTGGTCGATGTGCAGGCCCATGTTGTACTCGATCGTGCGGACCAGCAGCGTCGGGCCGTCCTCCGCGTAGGCGGCGTTGAGCTTCTCCTGCCGTCCCGTGTTCTTGTACGTCTTGCCGGAAGAGGAGCCCACGTACGACGGGATCGTGACGTTCGAGTCGCGCGGCAGCGAGATCAGCGTGTCGCCGCTGTCGCCGACGTGCAGGATCATCATCGAGTCCGTGCGCTTGCCCGCGGCGGAGCCGGTGTGCAGCTTCTTCTTCTCGGCGGCGGTCAGGCCCTCGCGGCTGTCCGACCCGACGATCAGGTAGTTCGTGCCGTCGCCGCCCGCCGGCCGGTCGATCACCTTCGACAGGTCGACATCGCGGTTCAGCTTGGAGTCGGCCCAGAAGTAGGTGCCGACGGTGGTCGCGACCAGCACGGTGACCACGGTGATCGCGGTCCACTTGATACGGCGGCGCCAGTTCGGCGCCCGTCGCGGACCGCGCCCGTCGTCGGGGCCCTCGGGTCCGCCGGGGCCACCGCCGCCGTAGACCTGGCCGGTGTTGTAGCCGCTGTCGTACCCGTTGTCGTAGCCGCCCTGGCCGTAGCCCTGCTGGCCCTCGTCATAGCCCTGACCGCCCGTGTACGACGGCTGCGGCGGGACTCCGGCGCCGTACGGCGGGGCCTGCGGGCCGCGTCGTACCTGGCGCATCACGCGTGCGCTCTCCGGCTGTGCGTTCGCGCCACCGCGTCCGTACTCGTCGCCGCGGTTGCCGCCGGACCATCCCTCGGGCCAATCGTTCATGGGGCCCAGTGTGCAGGTAGCGACCATGCCCGATACAAGGGTCGTAGGAAAATCAGGGCACTGCTGTTGCGAAGCCAACACAAAGTCCGCAGATGTCCACTCGGCATAGGGTGATGACCATGACAGATCTGCCGGGGAAGCCGACGTCCGCCTCCCGCACCACCCTCAGCCACATCATGACCAACGCCGACACGAACCTGCTGGGGACCGTGCACGGCGGTGTGATCATGAAGCTGGTCGACGACGCGGCGGGCGCGGTCGCCGGGCGGCACAGCGGCGGACCGGCCGTCACCGCGTCGATGGACGAGATGGCGTTCCTGGAACCGGTCAGGGTCGGCGACCTCGTCCATGTGAAGGCGCAGGTCAACTGGACCGGCCGGACCTCGATGGAGGTCGGCGTGCGGGTCCTGGCCGAGCGGTGGAACGAGTCGACCCCGGCCACCCAGGTCGGCTCGGCGTATCTGGTGTTCGCCGCCGTCGACGCCGACGGCAGGCCCCGGGCCGTACCGCCGGTGATCCCGGAGACCGAGCGCGACGAGCGCCGCTGCCAGGAGGCCCAGATCCGCCGCACCCACCGGCTGTCCCGCCGCCGCGCGATCATGGAGCTGCGCGAGAAGCGGGCGGCGGAGGGCCTCGACGACTGACCTGGGTCCTGTCGTGCCGGGGAGGGGACCCTCTCCGAAAAAGTGTCACGGAAATCGTCGAAAGTGACACACTTTTTTCAGGAGCACCCCACCTCGTCCCCGGTCACCACCCCGAGCCCGCCCTGCGGCACATCCGCCGCCCGCACCCGCGTGACCTGCTTGAAGTCGCTCCCGGCGATCACCTTCAGCAGCGGCCCCTGCCCCTTCACCGCCCGCAGTTCGCTCCCGGGCAGCGCCGCCGCGAGGGACTTCGCGGAGCGGTCCCAGCGGGGGTCGTAGGCGACGACCGTCCGTCGTACGGCGTGGTCGGCGGCGCTCACCGGCAGATGCGTCGTACGGAAGCCGGTCGCCGCCAGGGCCGCGTCGACCCGCTTGCCGAGTCCGGCCGTCGCCGTCCCGTTCTCCACCTGGACCCGGATCTGCTGCGGGGCCACGTCCACCTTCACGGCGTTGGCCCGCGGTGCCCGGTGGACGGTCAGCGGCTTGTCGTCGCGCAGGGCCTCGAAGAGCTTCGCCGCCTTCGGCTCGTCCCACTTCAGGGTGGAGCCGATGCCCTTCACGACGTATCCCATCTGCCCGATGGGCACGGTGGTGAACTCGGAGGACGAGGGCGAGAAGGAGCGCATCGCGCGGCCGAGGTCGAGGAGTTCGTCGGTGCCGAAGCCCTTGTCCGCGCGGACCGAGCCGAGGACCGCGCGGGTCACGTCACGGAACTTCAGCGGGTTCAGCAGCACCCCGGAGGAGGTGGCCTGGTCGATCAGCGCGGCGAGGAAACGCTGCTGGCGTTTCATCCGGCCGAGGTCGGAGGCGCCGTCGACGTGCCGCGAGCGGACGTACTGGAGGGCCTGACCGCCCATCAGGGTGTGGGCGCCGGCGGGGAGGTCGAGGCCCGTGTACGAGTCCTTCAGGGGTTCGGCGGTGCAGATCTTCACTCCGCCCAGGACGTCGACCGTCTTCATGAAGCTGGTGAAGTCGACCTCCATGTAGTGGTCGATCTTCACGTGGGTCATGTTCTCGACGGTCTGGACGGTGAGGTTGGGGCCGCCCTCCGCGTACGCCGCGTTGAGCTTGATGGGGTGCGCGGGACGGCCCGCGACGCCCGGTACCTCGGCGTAGGAGTCGCGCGGCAGGCTGACCACGCTGGCCCGCTCCCGGTCCTCCGAGATGTGCACGATCATGATCGTGTCGGTGCAGTGACAGGGCGCGCCGCCCAGGTGGTACCTGTGCCGCTCCGCCTCGGTGATCTTGTCGCGGCCGTCGGTGCCGACCAGCAGGACGTTCATGCCGTGGCCCGCCCGCGGCCGGTTCTTCATGTCCTTGAAGGGGTCGACGCGGGCGATGTCCGCGTCGAGGCTGGTGACCACCGCGTGCCCGATCCCGGCGGACGCGAGCACCACCACGGACAGCGTCGTCGCCGCCCGCATGGCCCAGCGCGGCTTCTTGGGCCGTACGGGGGGCCGTGGGCGGCGCTGCGGGGGACGGGCGGCGGGGGAGCGGCGGGGCGGCGTGGGCATGGGGGACACCTCCGCGAGGGCCGAACGTGGGATCTTGAGCACCGTAGGCCCATACGATCTGATACCACCGCAGCCTCCCGGGCGGGGCGCGTCCGTGTCCCCCGTTCGCGGTAACGTGAGCCCCCTATGAACGCCAAGCCCGACGTGCGACTCCCCGCCGTTTCTGTGATCATGCCCGTCCTCGACGAGGAGCGGCATCTGCGCGGAGCCGTCCAAGCGATCCTCGCGCAGGAGTACGCCGGCGAGATGGAGGTCGTGCTCGCCCTCGGTCCCTCGAAGGACCGCACGGACGAGATCGCGGCCGAACTCGTACGTGAAGACCCTCGCGTCCACACCGTCCCGAACCCGGCCGGCCGCACACCCGCCGCCCTCAACGCGGCGATCAAGGCCTCCCGCCATCCGATCGTCGTCCGCGTCGACGGCCACGGCATGCTCTCGCCGAACTACATCGCCACCGCCGTACGGCTCCTGGAGGAGACCGGCGCGCAGAACGTCGGCGGCATCATGCACGCCGAGGGCGAGAACGCCTGGGAGGACGCGGTCGCCGCCGCGATGACCTCGAAGATCGGCGTGGGCAACGCGGCCTTCCACACGGGTGGCGCGGCCGGGTCCGCCGAGACGGTCTACCTCGGGGTGTTCCGGCGCGAGGCACTGGAGCAACAGGGCGGCTACAACGAGGAGTTCATCCGCGCCCAGGACTGGGAGCTGAACTTCCGCATCCGCGAGGCCGGCGGCCTGATCTGGTTCTCGCCGGAACTGAAGGTGTCGTACCGCCCGAGGCCGAGCGTGAAGGCGCTCGCCAAGCAGTACAAGGACTACGGCCGTTGGCGGCACGTCGTCGCCCGCTACCACGAGGGCTCCATCAACCTGCGCTACCTCGCCCCGCCGACCGCCGTGTGCGCGATCGCGGCCGGGATCGTGGTCGGCGCCGCCCTGACGCCCTGGGGTTTCCTGATCCCCGGCGGCTACCTCGCGGCGATCGCGCTCGGCTCCCTCCCGGCGGGCAAGGGCCTGTCCCTGAAGGCGCGGCTCCAGATCCCGCTCGCCCTCGCCACCATGCACATGTCCTGGGGCTACGGCTTCCTCACCAGCCCCAAGTCCCTTGCGCGCAGGGTCATCGCGTCCCGGCGGCCCGCGGTGCTCAGCCCGTCCAACAGCTGAGCACCGCCACGAAGAACGACGACCCGGACCGCTACCAGACGTAGTTCGGGTCGACGTGCATACAGGCCGTGGTGTCCGAGCCGTTGAGGGCGTCCGCCGACGTCGGGGTCGTGTCGTCCGCGGCCGGTGCCTTGTACTTCGTGCCCGTGCTCCAGTCCGCGCCGACCACCAGGGTGACCCCGGAGACACTCGTCGACTTCTTCACCGCGCTCGTCGGGATGCCGAGCGCCTTGGCGACCCGCTGGGCGTCGCCCTCCAGGTCGGCGCTCGGATAGCGGACGACCGTCGTGGCCTGGCTGGGGGCCGTCGACGAGTCGGCCACCGCCTCCTTGAAGCCCTTGCCGACGAGGAGTTCGGCCACCGCCGTCGCCCGCCCGCGGACCGCGCCCGTCGTGTCGGTGCGGGTGCCGTTCTCCACCTGTACGGCGATCTTGTCGTCGGCGGCGGCCGGATCGGTGGACGCCTTCACCGGGGTCGTCGTCGCCTTCTTCTTGTCCTTGCCGTCCAGCGCGATGTCCTCGCGGACCAGCCGGAACAGCTGCTCCGCGTCGGCCGACTTGGGCACCACCCGGCCGCTGCTGCCCGAGTACTCCCACGGCATCGTCGTCATGGTGATCCGGCCGGTCGGAACCTTCCGCAGCTCCTTGCTCAGGTCGTAGAGCTTGGCGACCGTCCCGAGACCGTTGTCGACCGTGATCGCCTTCGTCGCCGTCTCGGCGAGCCCGCGCAGCTCGGTCGGGTTGCTCAGCGTGGCGTTCTCGCGCAGCTGGCGGACCATCGAGTTCATGTACTGGTGCTGCGCCTTGGTGCGGGCGATGTCGGTGTCGTCCTCGAAGCCGTAGCGCGTGCGCAGCCACTGGAGGGCCTGCTGGCCCTTGATGGACGTGGTGCCCTTCTTCAGCTTCAGGCCCGAACCCTTGCCGGAGGAGGTGTGCGAGTAGATGTTGGCGTCCACGCAGACCGGCACCCCGCCGATCGCGTCCGCCATCGACACCACACCCGAGAAGTCGACCATCATGAAGTGGTCTATATGGATGTCGGTCAGCTTCTCCCAGGTCGCCACCGTGCAGCCGGGGCCGCCGCGGCCCAGCGAGTCGTTCGTGATGACGTCCGTCTCGGCCGCGTACGTCGTGCCGGTGTCCGGGTCCGTGCACTTGGGGATGTCCGTCAACGTGTCGCGCGGCATGCTCACGACCGACATGTTGGTGCGGTCCGCGGAGACGTGCAGCAGCATCTGGACGTCGGCGCGGGCCGGGGTCCCGAAGGTGTCCTTCGCGCCGCCGAGCTTCTGGTTCTCCGCGGAGTCCCGCGCGTCCGAACCGATCAGCAGGATGTTCAACGGCTTCTGCCCGGCCGCGTTGGCCTTGGACTCGGCCGCCCGCTCGTTCTCGTCCCCGATGAACAGGGGGTCCTTGTTTATGTTGCGGTTGAGGTGCTCGTAGTAGAGATATCCGGCGCCGGCCGTCCCGGTTATGACCACCGCGAGGACGATCGCCGACCAGCGCAGCACCCGGCGTCTACGGCCCTTGCGTCTGCCCCCGTCGTCGTCCGCCGATCCCTTCCCGTCCGCGGATCCCTTTCCGTCCGACGGTCTCTTCCCGTCCGCCGGCGCGAGCGACATCGTGTCCTCAACCGCCGGCCCCTCCCCACGCACGCTGCTCTGAGTCAAGTCCCCACCCCTCCCACGACGCGCCCTTGACGCACGGGTCCGCCCCGCGTCCCGTTAGACGCGGAACGGACCCGTGTGGTCACTTACTTGGCGCACTCAACCTTGTCCGCCGTGGACTTCTGGACCCCCTCCGGCGTCGACCCCGCGGTCGAGGTGAGCGGGACGCCGGCTCCCTTGAAGTCCTTGCCCAGGGTCAGCGTCATCGCCGGGAGTCCCTGGGAGTTCTGCACACTCTTGCCCGGCTTCATCGCGGACCCCGAGAGGCCCATGATGGCGGCGAGCCGTCGAGCCTGGTCCGCCTGGTCGGGTGCGTACTCAAGGGTCGTCTTCGCGAGCGCCGCCGGAGCGTTGCCCGCGTTCTCGGACTTGAGCACGCCCTCATCATTCTGTAGCCACGTAAGAGTTTCCTGTGCGCTGCCGGCGTCGGCCCCTCCGTTGAGGATCCGCACCCGCACCGCGGAGGCGGCGGACTTGGTGCCCTTGAGCCGGGCGGCCACGGCGGCCTTCTCCTTCGCGGCCTGCTGCTTGACCGCGGTGAAGGAGGTATCGCTCTTGATCAGGGAGAACACCTGCGGGGCGGTCGTGCTGTTGAGGACGACCGTCACCGGGGTCTTCTCCGCCGGGTTGTCGACGACCGGCACGGTCGTGAACGTCAGGTTCTTCGGGTTGAGCTTGCCCAGCTCCAGACCGAGGTCCTTCAGCTTGCTGATGGAGTCGAGGTTGTCGTCGACGGTCAGCGCCTTGGTGCCCGCCTCGGCCAGCTTCAGCATCTTCGACGGGCTGGTGAGCGTGGAGTTGGACTTCAGCTTCCGCATCAGCGCGCTGAGGAACTGCTGCTGGAGCGTGATCCGGCTCAGGTCACCGCCGAAGCCGACCGAGTGCCGGGTGCGCACGAAGGCCAGCGCCTGCTCGCCCGAGAGATTGTGCGTGCCCTTGGACAGCTTCAGATGCGAGTCGGAGTCGTCGATGTTCTTGGCCAGACAGACCTCGACCCCGCCGACCGCGTCCGTCAGCGTCTTCACGGCGTTGAAGTCGGCCACCATGAAGTCGTCGGGCTGGATCCCGGTCAGCTCGGTGACCGTCCGCACCGTGCAGCTCGCCGTACGGCCGTCCTGGCCGAGGCTGGTGTTGAAGCGGACGCCCGTCGTGCCCGGGATGACCTTGGTCGTGCCGTCCGACTGGGCCGTCTGGCAGTCCGGGACGTCGGTGATCAGGTCACGGGGGATGCTGAGCGCGGTCGCGTTCGAGCGGTCCTTGGACACGTGCAGCAGGATCGTGGTGTCCGCGTGACCGACGCTGCCGGCGTCGCCGTAGCCCTCGTTGCCCGCGCCGGTGCGCTTGTCGGTGCCGATCACCAGCAGGTTGATGGCCTTGCCCTTGCTGAAGCCACCGGTGCTGGCGCCGTCGTCGGAGACGGACGTGATGTTGTCGTTGAGGTGCTTGATGTAGAGGTATCCGGCCGCGGAGACGGCGACCAGGACGAAGGCCAGACCGCCGCCGGTCCACATCAGGATCTTCTTGCCCTTGGCCTTCTTCTTCACCGGCCGGCGACCGCGCCGGGCCGGTGGCTCCTCGGGCGCGCCCCGCCGTCTGCGCGGCGCGGGCACCTCACGCCCGGGGCTCTTCGGGACCGCCTCCCGCTCCGGAGCCACGGTGCTGTTCCGCGCAGTGGCTCTACGGGGCCCAGGCACCGCTGACTGCGGTGTGGAAGGAGTCAGTCGCAGTTCGTATTCGCCAGTGTTCGGATTGATTACCCACTGGTCTGCGGGGTCGATGTTGTCCGCCCGCCCACGGCCTTGCGCGTCCACGGTTTACCGAATCCTCCGTCGGGGCCACGCGGCGCCTTCCCCCTTCAGGCGCTCGGGTCTCGTTCATCCGGCGCCCAAACACACGGCACACCGGATCGCTCACACTATCCGTCCAGTTGAGCGTCAAGTGACGACGGTGACAAATTCCACGTCCCTACAACCGGTCAATCCGCCCTATTTTTCGGAACAGAAGTTCGTCGACTTGGCGCGCGCTTTACCCGCAGCCGTCCTCGGCGGCGGTGTTCCCGCGAAACGTCGGCGCGGGCGTGGCCCCCGAACCACCCGCCGGAATAAGGGCGTTTGCACCGGAATCCCGCGGAACCTCTGGAACTTCCCCGGCCACCGCGACCGTCGCGTCCATACGAATCCGGGCGAACAGCTTTTCGGCCTCGGGCTCCACGAGTTGGTCGCGATTCGCGTTGTAGATGTACGACTCCCGTGGAACGGTCAGGAATTGCACATGTTCGGTGGGGATGTCCCGTACGCCGCGCACCAGTTCGTACAGACCGCGCAGACTCGCGAGATCCGGATCGGTCGTCAGGGACGAGGTGGCCGCGTCCAGCACCGGATACAACTTCGCCGGATTGAACAGCACATCGTCGCTCCGCACCTTGTTGACGAGCGCGCCCAGGAACCGCTGCTGACGGTCCATCCGGTCGGTGTCACTGCCGTTGCCGAGCGACTTCCGCGCCCGCACATACCCGAGCGCCTGCTCCCCGTCGAGCGTGACCTCGCCCGCCGGCAGCCTCAACTTGGCGGCCTTGTCCCGGATGGGAGCCGTGAGACACACCTCCACCCCGTCCACGGCGTCGACCATGTCCTTGAACCCGTGGAAGTCCACCACCATGTGATGGTCGATCCGCACGTTCGTCAGCTTCTCCACGGTCCGGATCGTGCACCCCGAACCCCCCACCTGGAACGCGTAGTTGAACATCGCGAACATCGGCTCGGTCCGCGTCCCGTCCGGCCGCAGACACCCCGGCACATCCACCATCAGATCCCTGGGCAACGACACCGCGGTGGCACTGCGCCGGTCGGCCGCCAGATGCAACAGGATCGTCGTGTCCGACCGCTCGGTCCCCGAGTCCCGCCCGTACTCGGCGTTCCCGTCCCCGGACCGCGAGTCGGACCCGATGAGCAGGATGTTCTGCGCCCCCTTGACCAGCGCGGTTGGCCGCTCCTTCTCGTACCGGGCCAGCTCGGCCGCGGCGGCGTCGTCCGGCGTGATGTTCCCGTCGAGCTTCGCGTAGACGGCCCACCCGGCCCCGAAGGCCCCGAGCACGACCACCCCGACCCCCAGGGCCACCCCACGAACCCACCGCCGCCGACGCCGCCGTACGAGCCCCGCCCCGGAAGCGGAAGCACCCGCACCCGGCCCGAGAACCCGCCCTACGGTGTCGTCGAACACGTGCGGTTCCACCCCTCATGGCCGTCGGTTCTCCTTCTACGACCATGGCGTGGATGAGGGTGCGGAGGCGGGCGGTAGGGGTCCAATCGGGTGACTGGAGGTTTTTTTAGGGGCGCGGGGAACTGCGCGATCAGCCCCCACCGTCCCGCACCCGCCAATCAACCCCCCCACCACCCCCTTCAGAGGCGAGAAACAGTCACCCGCTCACTCTCGACCCGCTTGGCCAAGGACTCCTCACTCAGCTGATCGAGATTCCTGCACAACACCACAGACCCCCCAGAGGCAAGCGGCGCATACAACCCCGCGCTGAGCCCCTCCCAGGTGTCGTACGACAACCCGGACAGCACCCGAGCCCCCACCTCCCCATCGGCCCGAGCCCGCTCGACAGCCCCCGCCCCCGTCAACTCCACCCCACCCACGACCAACGCGGGCTCCTCAGGATCAACCGGCGAGAACGCGACGAACCGATCCCCCTGACTCGGCACCTCGACGGCATAGTCGGCGAACCCGGCCGGAGTCTGCGGAAACCGCCCCCCGAGAGGCCGCAGGGCCAGAGCGACCCGCTCCCCACCGCACGCCCGAGCCGCGTCCAAGGAGTCGGGCCCACTCACGACCACATCGGCCGCCGCGGGATCCCCGCCGACGTCCGCGACGACCCCCACGGACGAACACGCGAGCAACCACACCGCCGTCTGCCAGTGCGCGGGCAGCAGCAACACGACCCGATCGCCGGGCCCGGCGCCAAGATCCCCCTGAAGGAGATTCGCGGTCTTGGCCACCCAATTGGCGAAGGTGGCCACGGACAATTCGACACGTTCCCCCGTGGCGTCGTCGTAGAAGGTCACCAGGGGGCGGCCGGGATCCGCGGCGAGCGCGGAACGCAGCAGGTCGGCAGGGGTGCGATCGGTGGCGTTCACCCGCGAAAGCGTACGCGGGCGCAGGGCCGTACCCGCAGTGCGGGACCACCGGTTCGGACGAACCGCAGCCGACGGTCCGTCAGATCCCAAATGGACAGATATATATGACTATGTTCAGGATCAGGGGCATGCGTGGATTCCTTGCTTCCTCGATCGGCGTCACCTGCGCCGCCGCCCTGGCCCTCCCGCTCACCCTGCCCGCAGCCGCCACCCCGGCCTCGGCCCCGGCTACGGCTCTGGCTACGGCTCCGGCTCAGGCGGCGCAGCCGACCGGCGGCGCGAGATCCGCGCCGTCGGCCGCCGCACCGGACCTCCCCGGCAGCACCGAGTCGCTGCCCCTCGCCACCACCACCCGCGACCGCACCCTGGGCGCGGCCCCCGAACAGGGCCTGACCCGCGCCGACGTCCACCGTTTCTCCCTCGTCGGCGTCACCTGGACCGACCCCGACACCGAACTCCGCGGCCGGGTCCAGGTCCGCACCCGGGCCACCGGCACCGGCGAGTGGTCCGGCTGGCAGGACGTCGACACCCACAACGAGGACCACGGCGCCGACCCCGGCACCGCCGAACGCGACTCCGGCCACGTCCACGGCTCCACGGCCCCGCTGTGGGTGGGCGACTCGGACGGCGTCGACGTACGCGTACGAGCGGACCCGGCCGCGGCCAGGGCCGTAGGGAACCAGCGCTCCCCGCTCCCCACCGGCCTGCACCTGGAACTCGTGGACCCGGGCGCGGAACCCCCGGCCGCGGGCGCCCGCCCGACCGCCCGCCGCGCCGCCCTGCCCCTCGCCGCCACCGAACTCCCGGCGCTGAGCCGGGCGGCCACCGAGCGGGAGGTGGTCGCGATGTACGGCCGGGCCCAGCCGTACATCGGCCCGCGCCCGCGCATCGTCACCCGGAGCGGCTGGGGCGCCGACGAGAAGCTGCGCGAGAAGGGGTTCGTCTACACGAAGAAGGTCAAGGCCGCCTTCGTGCACCACACCGCCTCAGGCAACAACTACAGCTGCTCGCAAGCGCCTTCAGTCATTCGTGGTATCTACCGCTACCACGTCAGGAGCAGCGGCTGGCGCGACATCGGCTACAACTTCCTCGTGGACAAGTGCGGAACCATCTACGAGGGGCGTGCCGGGGGAGTGGCGAAACCGGTCATGGGTGCCCACACCCTCGGTTTCAACACCGACAGCATGGGGATCGCCGTCCTCGGAACCTTCGGCACCGCCAAACCGTCCTCGGCGGCAGTGAACGCCATCGCCCGCCTCGCCGCCTGGAAGCTCGGGCTCTACGGGGTCAATCCGCGCGGCAAGACATACCTGAAGTCCGGGGGTGGCAATCTCTACCGAAAGGGAAAGAACGTACGACTCAATGTGATCTCCGGCCATCGGGACGGGTTCGCCACGGAGTGCCCAGGACGGCAGCTCTACGGCAAGCTCGGCTCGGCCCGCTCCACGTCGGCCCGGTTCCAGGGCCGCTGAGGGAGCGGACCGACAGGGGTGCCGGGGGGCTGCACACACTGGCCGGCCGAAGAAACAGCTCGGCCGGTCCCGGCAGGAAGCAGAGACGACAGGTGACAGAAGCGATCCTCCTGGTCGGCGGCAAGGGCACCCGGTTGCGCCCCCTCACGGTGCACACCCCGAAGCCGATGGTCAGGGCGGCGGGGGTGCCGTTCCTCACGCATCAGCTGGCGCGGGCGAGAGCGGCGGGCGTGGAACACATCGTCCTGGCCACTTCCTATCTGGCGGAGGTGTTCGAACCGCACTTCGGTGACGGTTCGGCCCTCGGCCTCCACATCGAGTACGTCACGGAGGACGAGCCCCTCGGCACGGGCGGCGCGATCCGCAACGTGGCCTCGCGCCTGCACTCGGCCCCCGACGACCCGGTCCTGATCTTCAACGGCGACATCCTCACCGGCCTGAACATCCGGGCCCTGGTGGACACCCACGAGGCGACCGGCGCGGACGTCTCCCTCCACCTCACGAAGGTCACGGACCCGCGCGCCTACGGCCTGGTCCCCACGGACGGGACCGGCAGGGTCCTGGCCTTCCTGGAGAAGCCCCAGACACCCGAGGAGATCGTCACCGACCAGATCAACGCGGGGGCGTACGTCTTCCGCCGCTCGGTCATCGACACGATCCCGGCGGGCCGCCCGGTGTCGGTGGAACGCGAGACGTTCCCGGACCTCCTCGCCGCCGGCGCCCACCTCCAGGGCCTGGTGGACTCGACGTACTGGCTGGACCTGGGAACCCCGGCCGCGTTCGTCCGCGGCTCGGCGGACCTGGTCCTGGGCCGCGCCCCGTCCCCCGCGATCCCCGGCCGCTGCGGCGACCGCCTGGTCCTCCCCACGGCCCGTGTCGCCCCCGACGCCAAGCTCACGGGCGGCACGGTGGTGGGCGAGGGCGCGTTCGTGGCCCAGGGCGCCCGCGTCTTCGGCTCTACGATCCTCCCCGGCGCCGTCATCGAACCCGGCGCCGTCATCACCGACTCCCTCATCGGCACCCGGGCCCGAGTCGGCGAACGCTCCGTCCTCACCGGCACGGTCATCGGCGACGGCGCGATCATCGGCGCCGACAACGAACTCTGCGACGGCATGCGGGTGTGGTGCGACGCGCGGATCCCGGCGGGGGCGGTGCGGTTCTCTTCCGACCAGTAGTGCGTGCGGGTGGGGAGGTCTGACCAGCGGTTCGTGCGGGTGGGCGGGGGCTGACCAGTAGTTCGTGCGGGTGGGCAGGGGCGCCGTCCCAGGGGCTGCGCCCCGGACCCCCCACCCACCCGGCGCGCTCACAACCTCCCGATGTCCCCGCGAGGCATCTTCGGCGCCCGCCGGGCCGGAGTCCGCCCGCTCAGCAGAATCAACCGGGCCGCCCGATGCCGTTGCCCCGCATAAGGCTCAAGCAACGACAACATCACCGAGTCATCGGCATCCCGATCCCCGGCCAGCGCCCACCCCACGATCCCCGGCAGATGCAGATCCCCCACGGTCACCGCGTCCGCCGCCCCATGACTCCGCTGAACGGTCTCCGCGGACGTCCACGGCCCCACCCCCGGCACGACCTCCAACCGGGCCCGCGCCTCCTCCGCCGGCATCGACACCGCCTGCTCCAGCCGCGCGGCGACCCGTACGGCACGCAGAATCGTCGACGCCCGCTTGTCGTCGACCCCGGCCCGGTGCCACTCCCAGGACGGGATCAACGCCCACGCGCGGGGCGCCGGCATCACCCACATCCGCCCGCCGACGGGCCCCGGCGCGGGTGACCCGAACTTCCGCACCAGCGACCGCCAGGCCCGGTACGCCTCGTCGGTCGTCACCTTCTGCTCCAGCACCGACGGAATCAACGACTCCAGCACCAGCCCAGTCCGCGTCAGCCGCAACCCCGGCCGCCGATGCTGAGCGACAGCCACCAGCCGATGCCGGGGCACGAACGCGCCAGGATCATCGGCAGCACCGAGCATCTCCGGCAACCGCTCCAACAACCACGCACCGCCGGGCCCCCAGGCCTCCCCGCGCACCTCACCCCCAGGAGCGGACACCCGCAAGGTCCCCGGCCCGACGGGCGTGAGACTGGCCCGCCACACGGATCCGTCCGCGTCCACCCGAAACGTCGGATCCCCGGGCCCCCGCCGCAACGGCCCGAGCACCAGCCCGAGATCAAGCACCCCACCCGGCACCCAACTCCGCACCAGCCCGGGAACACCAAGATCCCCACCCCGCACAGTCGTACGAGTGGGCCGAGAGGCAAATCGTCCGGCCACGGAGATGTCCTACGAACCTAGGTGGTAGCGCCCCTTCAGGGGCGCGGGGAACTGCGCGCTCAGCCACAAGCGACCCGCACCCGCAAACGAGACGAGCCCCAACGGCGTTTCACCGCACCGAGATAAACGCCCCCGCATCCCGCTCAGCCCGAGCCGCAGGCTCACCCGCCGCATGCCCCACACCCACCGCCCCCATCGGATCCCACCCCTCCGGCAACCCCAACACCTCCCGCACGACATCCCGACAGAACATCGTCGAAGACACCCACGCCGACCCCAACCGCTCCCCGGCCAACGCCACCAGGAAGTTCTGGACCCCCGCCCCCACGGCCACCACGAACATCTCCCGCTCGGCCCCGTCCCGCCACGCGTCCCCGTACGTGTGGGACCCGTCCATGACGAGACACGGCACCACGAGATACGGCGCCGCGCGCAACACGTCCCCACGCCGCACCCGCTTGGCGATGGACTCCTCGGACTTCCCGTCCCGCCGCAGATCCGCGATCCACGCGTCCCGCATCGCGTCCAGCAACGCACTCCGCGACTCGGCGGACTCCAGCAGCACGAACCGCCACGGCGTCGTGTGATGCGGCGCCGGCGCGGTCACCGCCGCGGCCACGGCCCGCCGTACCGCACCCGGGTCGACCGGCTCGTCGGTGAAGGCCCGCACGGTACGGCGCTGGGTCACCGCCTCCCGTACGGCCTCCGACGTCCCCAGCCGGAACATGTCGTCGCGCCCGCCCCGCACCATGGCCCGCGCGCCCGGCCCGTCGTCCCCGGAGGTCACGACGTGCGGCAGCCCGCGCACCACGGCGACCGGCAGCCCCGCTGCCTTGCCCTTGACGAGGTCACCGGCTGCGGCCAGCTCGTCCGCCGTCGCCACGACGGTCGCGCTGAGCGGATTGCCGTAGGCATCCGTGCCCCCGCGCAGATCGTCCAGTACGTGTACGCCCGCGGCGCCGATCGCGACATCCGTGAGCCCCGTGCGCCACGGCCGCCCGAAGGTGTCGGTGACGACGACGCCGACGTTGACGCCGAGCGCGTCCCGCAGCCCGTCGCGGATCGCGCGCGCGGACGCGTCCGGGTCCTCGGGCAGCAACAGCACTGTCCCCGAAGGGGTGTTGGAGGCGTCGACCCCGGCGGCGGCCATGATCAGCCCCTGCCGGTTCTCCACGATCCGCAGGGCACCGCGCCGCGCCACGACCCGTACGGTCTCGGCGTCGATCGCGGCCTCCCGGTCGGCCGCCTCGACGATCCGCCCCTCCGCCTTGGACACGATCTTCGAGGTGACGAGGAGCACGTCCCCGTCGAGGAGCCCGGGCTCGGCGGCGGCGATCAGCTTGGCGAGGTCGTCGCCCGCCGCGACCTCCGGCATTCCGGGCACGGCCCAGACCCGGTAACCCTCCACCGGCGGCACCTCGCTCATGCGGCCCGCACCTCCTCCGCCAACGCCAGCGCCTCCCGCGCCATCCGCGCGGTCGCCTCGGTGTCGGTCATCATCAGCGGTACGGCCCGGCAGCGGATCCCGGCCGCCTCGACGTCCGGTACGGAGGCGGCGTCCACGGTGTCGACGAGCCAGCCGTCGAGCAGTCCGGAGCCGTAGTGCTCGGCGACCGCGGTGGCCGTGGACTCCACGCCCACCGCCGCGAGCACCTTGTCGGCCATCCCGCGCACGGGCGCGTCCCCGACGATGGGGGAGAGGCCGACCACGGGCACCCCGGCCTCGGCGATCGCCTCCCGGATGCCGGGCACGGCGAGGATGGTCCCGACGGAGACGATCGGGTTGGACGGCGGGAAGAGGATGACGTCCGCCTCCGCGATCGCCTCCAGGACGCCGGGCGCGGGCTTGGCCTGCTCGGCCCCGACCGGTACGACGGCCTCGGCGGCGACCGACGCGCGCAGCCGTACCCAGTACTCCTGGAAGTGGATCACCTTGCGTTCGCCGTCCAGCTCGACGGCGACATGCGTCTCGACACGGTCGTCCGTCATGGGGATCAGCCGCACCCCCGGCTGCCAGCGGTCGCACAGCGCCTCGGTGACCGCGCTCAGCGGATAGCCGGCGCCGATCATCTGCGTCCGCACGATGTGCGTGGCGAAGTCCCGGTCGCCGAGCCCGAACCACTCCGGCCCGACCCCGTACGCCCCGAGCTCCTCCTTGAGGTGGAAGGTCTCGTCGGCACGGCCCCAGCCCTGCTCCTCGTTGATGCCGCCGCCGAGCGTGTACATCACCGTGTCGAGGTCCGGGCAGACCTTCAGCCCGAAGAGGTGGATGTCGTCCCCCGTGTTGCCGATCACCGTGATGTCGGCGTCCGGCACGGCCTGCTGAAGACCGCGCAGGAACCGGGCACCACCGATACCTCCTGCAAGAACCACAATGCGCATGGGGACAAGTCTTGCAGGCGGGTCTGACAATGCGGCAGGCAGTCACCGCATCGCGGGCCGGCCGGCGACCAGGTCGACCGGTTCCGATCAGGCGGTCACGGCGTCGACGGGCTCGGCCCCGGTACGCCTCGCGCACGCGGTGTGCATCGGCATCTCGGTCAGGCCGGGGAAGTAGACGTGCAGGCTTATGGCCGGTTCGAGGGTGTCGTTGACGACCTCGTGGACGTACCCCGGCGCGAACACCCGCTGCGCGCCCGCCCCCAACGCGCGCGTGCCCCGCTCGGTGCGCTCGGTCAGCGTGCCGTCCAGGACGGTCAGCACACCGGAGGAGGGGCCGTGGTCGTGCGGCCCGCTGCCCTGTCCCGGCACCCAGGACAGCAGCCACACCTCGTAGCCGGGGCCGGTGCTCAGCCGGTGGTACCAGCGGGTCGTCGCGTCGTACTCGACGAGGTGTTCCCACTGGGCGCGGTCGGCGGCGATCGAGCGCGCCAGGCCGACGAACTCGGCCACGGTGGCCGGGTGTTCGCGCGGTGCCCGGAGGAGGTGCGGGACTTCGAGGATGTCGCCGGCGATCTGGAGGTCGCTGTCGCTGTTCATGGGGGTGCGGTGGTTCCTCGGCGTAAGAAGTAACGGCGGGGGATGGGTGTCACCAAAAGAAGAGAAGGCAAGTGGGGCCGGAGCGCGGAGGGCTCAACAGCCGGAACAGCAACAACAGCTGCGGCGAGCGCGGACAGCACCGAGGGACCCGGCGGAGCGGGTCGAGGTGAGTGCCGAGTTCGCGAGCATGCCCACAAGAACATCGGTTCACACCCGCACTGTCAACTCGACGCCCGGGATGTGGGACATGTTTCACCTCATCCGGTTCATCTGAGAGGTGAAAGGTTTGTTCAGGAGGCTATCGGGACACATGGCGCACAACCGGGCGCACAAACCCCGTGGGAACGAGATCGAACTCCTGAGCGTCCTCCCCCGTACAGGCCCTGCCTCGGGGTAGGAGGCGCACGAGGGTCTCCACTGCTTGTCAAGGTTTATGCCGATTTGAACACTTTCCGCTAGGCCTTGGTTCCGCAGAGTGAATAAGGGGCCCAATAGCAGATCTCGGCTTGACTCGCCCGGAGCAGCACACTTGTAATTTCACTCGTGTCGTTCAGCCGACATCGGTAACGGCTACATCACGGGGACGCGAAAGACAGACGAGGGGCGCACATGACCGAGCTGGTGCAGCAACTGCTGGTCGACGACGCGGACGAGGAACTCGGCTGGCAGGAGCGCGCGCTGTGCGCCCAGACCGACCCCGAGTCCTTTTTCCCCGAGAAGGGCGGCTCCACCCGCGAGGCCAAGAAGGTCTGCCTCGCCTGCGAGGTCCGCTCCGAATGCCTCGAATACGCCCTCGCCAACGACGAACGCTTCGGCATCTGGGGCGGCCTCTCCGAGCGCGAACGCCGCCGGCTCAAGAAGGCCGCCGTCTGAACCGCACGGCACACCTGGGGACATACCCCGGGTTACGCCTCAAGACATACCTCAAGACATACCTCGGGACTTACCTCGGGACTTACTGAACGGCCCGTCGCGACTGGGTTATCCACAGGCGGCGGGCCGTCGCTGTGCCCAGCCGATAGTGTGGGCGCTCGTCCGAGACGTACCGCAGTCCCCTCGGGACACGGGCGTCCACCGCAGTCCATCGAACCGGGGCCCGTACCTCGATGTCCGTGCACAGCCACACGGCAGCCCAACACGACGCTGCCACTGCTCTGTTTGACCCGGCCCACCCGCCCGAGTTTCCGCGTCACGTAGTCACCGCGGTGCTCGTCTCCCACGACGGCGCCCGCTGGCTGCCCGACGCGCTCGCCGGGCTGCTCGGCCAGGAACGCCCCGTGCAGAGCGTCATGGCCGCCGACACCGGCAGCGCGGACGACTCCGCCCAGTTGGTCACCGACACCCTCGGCGCCGACCGCGTGCTGCACCTCGCCCGGCGCACCGGCTTCGGCCAGGCCGTCGAGGAGGCCAACCGGACCGCCCCCGTGCTGACCCCGGACGACCTGCCGTACCTGAAGCGCCCCAGCGGCTGGGACCCCGTCACGCGCACGTGGCGGGACGACGCCTACGACATGCCGGAACTCCCGCACGGCGAGCCCGTCCAGTGGCTGTGGCTGCTGCACGACGACTCCGCCCCGGAGCCCGACGCCCTGGCCCAACTCCTGCGCGTGGTGGACCAGGAGTACGAACTCGGCCGCGAGGACGTGGCCGTCGTAGGGCCCAAGCTGCGCGGCTGGTACGACCGGCGGCAGCTCCTGGAGGTCGGCGTCACCATCGCCCACTCCGGGCGCCGCTGGACCGGCCTGGACCGCCGCGAACAGGACCAGGGCCAGCACGACCACGTGCGGCCCGTGCTGTCCGTCTCCACCGCCGGCATGCTCGTCCGGCGCGACGTCTTCGACGAACTCGGCGGCTTCGACCGCCGGCTGCCCCTGATGCGTGACGACGTCGACCTGTGCTGGCGCGCCACCGCCGCGGGCCACCGCGTCCTGGTCGCCCCCGAGGCGGTCGTACGGCACGCCGAGGCGGCCTCCCGCGAGCGCCGCGCGGTCGACTGCGCGGGCCGCACCGTCGCCTCCCCGCACAAGGTCGACAAGGCCGGCGCCGTCTACACCCTGCTCGTCAACAGCCGTACGGCCGTGCTGCCCTGGGTCCTCGTCAGGATCGTCGTCGGCACCGTGCTGCGCACCCTCGGCTACCTCGTCGGCAAGGTCCCCGGACAGGCCCTCGACGAGATCCGCGGTCTCCTGGGGACCCTGCTGCGCCCCGAGCGGATCATCGCCGGACGGCGCAGGCGCGGCACCCCGCAGATCGACAAGGCGGAGCTGCGGCCGCTCTTCCCGCCGCCCGGCGCGACCCTGCGGGCCACCTTCGAACAGGCCGCCGCCAGCTTCGTCGACACCTCCGACCCCGAGATCACCTCGGGGGCCGGCCGGCACGGCGGCGCGGTCGAGTCAGGACCCGGCGGCGACGACGCGGACTTCCTGGAGATCGAGCAGTTCGCGCGCGTGAAGCGCATCGCCCGCAAGCCCGGCCCGGTGCTGTTCCTGGTGCTGCTGCTCGTCTCCCTCGTCGCCTGTCGCGGCCTGCTCGGCAGCGGCGCGCTCACGGGCGGCGCGCTGCTGCCCGCACCCGGCGACTCCGGCGAACTGTGGTCCCGCTTCCTGGACTCCTGGCACCCCGTCGGCGCCGGCGGCACCCCGACCGCGCCGCCGTACCTCGCGTTCATCGCGATGCTCTCCTCGCTGCTGTTCGGCTCGACCGGCCTCGCGGTCACCGTCCTGCTGGTCGCCTCGGTGCCGCTGGCCGGGTTCACCGCCTACTTCGCCTCCCGCCCGCTCGTCGAGTCCCGCCTGCTGCGCGCCTGGGCGGCCGTCGTCTACGCCTTCCTGCCCGCCGCCACCGGCGCCCTCGCGGGCGGCCGCATCGGCACCGCCGTACTTGCCGTGCTGCTCCCGCTGACGGCCCGCGCGGGCATCGCCGCCAGCGGCCTCACGCACTCGTCCGGCACGCGCGGCAGTTGGCGCGCCACCTGGGCCTACGCCCTGCTCCTGACCGTCACCACCGCCTTCACGCCGATCATCTGGCCCATCGCCCTGATCCTCGGCATCGCCCTGCTGGCCGTGCGCAGAAGCGAGATCACCGCCTACGGCCTGCGTTTCCTGGCCCAGCTCGGCACCCCGCTGCTGATCCTGGCGCCCTGGTCGCTGACGCTGCTCCCGTTCGGCTTCTTCCAGCAGGCCGGCCTGGAGTACGGCTCCGGGTCCGCGACCCCCATCGACCTGCTCGGCGCCAGCCCCGGCGGCCCCGGCACGGTCAACGGCCTGATGCTCATCGGCATCGTGCTGGCCGCCCTGGCCGCCCTGCTGCGCAGTGAGCGCGCCTTCGGCATCCGGGCCGCCTGGGGCGTCGCCCTGGTGGGCCTCGTCTTCGCCGTCCTGTCCAACAGCTCCACCTGGGCCGGCCCCGCGACCCTCGTCTACGGCCTGGCTCTCCTCGCCGCCGCCGCGCTCGGCGCCGACGGGGCACGCGCGCGTGTCGCCGAGCAGAGCTTCGGCTGGCGTCAGCCGGTGGCCGTCCTGATCGCCTTCGCCTCGGCCGCCGGACCGCTGCTCGTCGCCGCCGGCTGGATGCTCGGCGGCGCCGACGGCCCCCTGGAGCGTCGCGACCCGACCCAGGTGCCCGCGTTCGTCGCCGAGGAGAGCGACACCCAGGACCAGGCCCGCACGCTCGTCCTGGACAGCGACTCCGCCGCACACGTCGGCTACATGCTGGTGCGCGGCTCCGGCGCCCGCATGGGAGACGGCGAGTTCGCCGCGGCGGACGGCGAGAACAGCAGGCTCGACAAGGTCGTCGCCAACCTCGTCGCCGGCTCCGGCGCCGACCAGGCCGACGAACTCGGCGGCTTCGCCGTGCGCTACGTCCTCGTCCACAAGGGCGCGCCCCGCGAGGTCAGCCGCGTCCTGGACGCCACCCCTGGTCTCAGCAGGCTCAGCCAGGCCGACGGCAGCGCCCTGTGGCGGGTCAACGCGCAGGTCTCCCGCGCGGCCATCGTCGCCGGCACCGCCGCCCCGAAGCCGGTCGCCGCCGGACCCGTCGACATCCACACCACGATCCCCTCCGGCGCCACCGGCCGCGTCCTGCGCCTCGCCGACTCGGCCGCCGCGGGCTGGACGGCCACCCTGGACGGCGAGCCGCTCACCCGCACCACGGTCGACGGCTGGGCCCAGGGCTTCCAACTCCCCGCCACCGGCGGAAGGTTGGACGTCACCTACGACGACCCGATCGGACACACCGCCTGGCTGTGGACCCAGGGCGCGCTCGCCCTCGTCCTCGTCGTGCTCGCCCTCCCGGGCCGCCGCCGCGACGTCGACGACGACCTCCCCGAGGAGGAGCTGATCCCGGCCCAGGCGGTCGCGGGCGAGGGCCGCAGGGCCCGCCGCCTGCGCGCCCAGGCCGAGACCGAGGCCGCCGACGAGGCGGACGAGACGGCGGACATCGCGAGCACCGGCGAGTTCGACGCGTTCGGCTCGGGCACCACACCTCCTCCTGCGGAGGAGGAGGTCGCCGCCGCGATCCCGCAACAGCAGTCCTACGCAGAGTGGGACGCCGCGAGCTACGCGGGCGCCGAGTACGGCACCTACGGCGGCGAGCAGTACCAGGCCGACCAGCAGTACCCGGCGGGCACCTACGACCAGTCGTACCAGGCGGACCCCTACCAGGGCGGCCAGTACGACCCGTACGCCTACGGCGGCCAGCCCCCGGCACCCGGGTACGACCCGGCGTACGAACCGGGCTACGACCAGAACCAGGCGCAGGGCCAGGGACAGAGCCAGGGCTACGACCCGAACTACGACCCCGCCTACGACCCGCCGTACGACCCTGCCCAGCAGCATCCGCACGGCAGTGAGCGCCCCGACGGGAGCCAGCAGTGAACCGCACCACCCTGTCCTTCCTCGCCGGCGTGGCCGCGCTCGCCGCCGTCACCGGGTTCGCCGAGATGAAGACACCGGCCGCGTCCGGCACCCACACCGCCGAGGCGGCCGCCCAGCTGCCCGTGGAGCGCACCAGCCTGCTCTGCCCGGCACCGAGCACCTCCGACCTCGCCGACACGTCGTACACGTCCTTCACGCCCGTCACGGCGGGCACGGACGACAGCGGCAAGGCCGAACTCCAGGCCGCGGGCGAGGAGTCGGGCGACGGCACGAGCAGCAAGAGCAAGAAGAAGCCCGCCAAGCCCGTCCTGACGCCCAAGACCCCCGGCACCCCGGCCACCGGCGACAGTTCGGGCGCCGACTCGCCCGCGCTGCTCGGCACGGCCGAGGGCAAGTACGCGCCCGGGTGGACCGTCCAGGAGACCACCGAGGTCGCCGCGGGCAACGGACGCGGCCTCCAGGGCGTCAACTGCACCGCCCCGGACACCGAGTTCTGGTTCCCGGGCGCCAGCACCTCCGCCGACCGCACCGACTACGTCAACCTCACCAACCCGGACGACTCCGCCGCCGTCGTCGACATCGACCTCTACGGCAAGGACGGCGACCTCAAGTCGACGGTGGGGGAGGGCATCACGGTCGAGCCGCACGCCGACGAGCCGATCCTGCTGTCCACGCTCACCGACGACCAGGAGGCCGACCTGACCGTGCACGTGACCGTGCGCAGCGGCCGGGTCGGCGCGTCCGTGCAGGCCCTCGACGCCAAGCTCGGCGGCGACTGGCTGGCCGCGTCCACCGACCCGGCGGGCAGCCTGGTCATGCCGGGCATCCCGAAGGACGCCACCTCCG
The DNA here is from genome assembly GCF_053891435.1 of Streptomyces sp. NPDC002276. Taxonomy (NCBI): domain Bacteria; kingdom Bacillati; phylum Actinomycetota; class Actinomycetes; order Kitasatosporales; family Streptomycetaceae; genus Streptomyces; species Streptomyces sp. NPDC002276. Next base: position 36,620 of record NZ_JBSFCQ010000035.1, read on the forward strand.
TGCGGCTGATCGTCTTCACACCGGGCGACTCGGACGCCGACCTGAAGGTACGGCTCTCCTCGCCCACCGGGATGATCACGCCGGCCGGACACGAGACCGTGCACGTCAAAGCGGGCATGACGGTCGGCGTCGACCTCGGTGACGTCACCCGCGGCGACCCGGGCTCCCTGGTCCTGACACCGACCGACCAGTCCGTGCCGGTCGTCGCCGCCCTGAAGGTCGTACGGGGCAAGGGGGGCAAGCAGGAGACGGCGTTCATCCCGGCGACCGCCCCGGTCGGCACGCGCGCGACGTCCGCCGACAACAGCACCAAGGGCTCCACGCTGTCCCTGGTCGCGCCCACCCGCACCGCGACCGTCAAGGTCACCGCGTCCGCCGGCAGCGGCGGCGGTACGCCGGTCTCCAAGACGTACACGATCAAGGCCGGCACCACACAGGACGTCGAACTCCCGGTCCCCGGCGGCCTGAAGGGCACCTACGCGCTGACCGTCGAGCCCCAGTCGGGCGGCCCGGTGTACGCGGCCCGGACGCTGTCGGCGACCGAGGAGGGCGTACCGGGCTTCACGATCCAGACCCTGCCCGACGACCGGGGGACGGTGTCCGTGCCGCAGACGGACGAGGACCTGTCGGTCCTTCAGAAGTAGCGGTCCGCGATCACCCGCGCGCGGGGAGGGGTCAGTCCTCCCCGTAGCGCGGATCGACGGTCTCCGGGGTGAGGCCCAGCAGTTCGGCGACCTGCTCCACGACGATCTCGTGGACCAGGGCCGCGCGCTCGTCGCGCCCCTTCGTGCGGATCTCGACCGGCCGCCGATAGATCACCACGCGCGCGGGATGCCCCTCACGGGCGGCGATCGTGCCCCCCAGGGGCACCGACTCGTCGTTCCAGCCCTCGCCCGCACCACCCAGTCGAGGGACTTCGAGGACGAGGAAATCGATTTCGGCCAGCTGCGGCCAGCGTCGCTCCAGGCGCTCCACGGAGTCCTGCACCAGATCCGCGAACGCCTCGGCCCGGCTCGCGGCCAGCGGAACCTGCGGCGGTGCGATCGGGCCGCGCATGCCCCGGCCGTGACGATCGCGGCGGCGGGGCCCGGGGCCGGCGGCGGGGGGCGGTACGGGGGTGTCCATCACTGGTGAAGCGTAGTCCCCGTCAGGTCCGGCCGCCGGACTCCACTCGCCGTCCACGCGCTCGGGCGCCATGTCGCCGGATGACCATTCCGGCCAAGGTTGGGCTCGATTCCGTATGTCTCCAAGACCGTCCCTCTCAAGGCAATTGACGGTGTTTGTGCCGAGTGTTGACCGGGTCCGGCCCTGTTCGAGATCTCGGGAAGGAGTGTTCGCGCAGGTCAGTGGCGTGTTGCCGGTGAGGTGTGTGGGGCGTCTCACAGCCCGACACGGTGGGGTGACCTGGGGGAGAGTCGTCGCGGCCCGCTCAAGAGTGCGGTACCGTCCAACGTCGTGAGCCCTGTACGTCGCTGTTCGCGCACCGCTTGCGGCCGGCCCGCCGTCGCGACGCTGACGTACGTCTACGCCGACTCGACCGCGGTCCTCGGCCCGCTCGCCACCTACGCCGAACCCCACTGCTACGACCTGTGCGCCGAGCACTCCGAGCGCCTCACCGCACCCCGCGGCTGGGAGGTCGTCCGCCTCCTCGACAGCTCCGCTCCGGCCCGCCCGAGCGGCGACGACCTGGAAGCGCTTGCCAACGCGGTCCGCGAGGCGGCCCGCCCGCAGGAGCGGGCGGCGGGAGCCGGTGGCGGAGGCGGCGCCGGGGGTGGGGCTCGTACGGCCGACCCGATGGAGGTCGCCCGCCGGGGTCATTTGCGAGTGCTGCGCTCGCCCGACAACTGACGGCACCTGTCCGGCAGTTCGTTCAACGATCCCCAACTGTGATCGCGTCCCCTGAGAGGGACTCACCGCGCGAGGCGTTGCCCCGACCCAGGTAAGAGTCTGTGGACGGCTCGGTTGCCGATCGTCGCGCTGTCGGTCCCTGCGGGTAGTTTGGGGCGACCGATAGGACTTTCTGGAGGGTTGGCCGTGTCTGCTGATTTGTCGCAGCTCGTGAAGGCGTACGACGTACGGGGCGTCGTCCCGGACCAGTGGGACGAGTCCTTGGCCGAGTTGTTCGGGGCGGCCTTCGTCCAGGTGACCGGCGCCAGTGCGATCGTGACCGGGCACGACATGCGGCCCTCGTCCCCCGGACTCTCCGCGGCCTTCGCGCGCGGGGCGGCCGCACGCGGCGTCGACGTGACCGAGATCGGCCTGTGCTCCACGGACCAGCTGTACTACGCCTCGGGCGCGTTCGACCTCCCCGGTGCCATGTTCACGGCCTCGCACAACCCGGCGAAGTACAACGGCATCAAGATGTGCCGGGCGGGCGCGGCCCCCGTCGGCCAGGACACCGGCCTCGCCGAGATCCGCCAACTCGTCGAATCCTGGCTGGACTCCGGCGCCCCGGAGGTCTCCGGCCCGACGGGAACGATCACAAAGCGGGACACGTTGGAGGATTACGCGGCGCACCTCCGCGGCCTCGTCGACCTGACCTCCATCCGCCCCCTGAAGGTCGTCGTCGACGCGGGCAACGGCATGGGCGGCCACACGGTCCCGACCGTGTTCGCCGGCCTGCCGCTCACCCTGGTCCCGATGTACTTCGAGCTGGACGGCACCTTCCCGAACCACGAGGCCAACCCGCTCGACCCGGCCAACATCGTCGACCTCCAGGCGCGCGTCCGCGAGGAGGGCGCCGACCTCGGCATCGCCTTCGACGGCGACGCCGACCGCTGCTTCGTGGTCGACGAGAACGGCGACCCGGTCCCGCCGTCCGCGATCACCGCCCTGGTGGCCGCCCGCGAGCTGGCGAGGAACGGCGGCAAGGGCGTGATCATCCACAACCTGATCACCTCCTGGTCGGTCCCCGAGGTCGTCAAGGAGAACGGCGGCACACCGGTACGCACACGCGTGGGCCACTCCTTCATCAAGGCCGAGATGGCGAAGTCCGGCGCGATCTTCGGCGGCGAGCACTCCGCGCACTACTACTTCAAGGACTTCTGGAACGCCGACACAGGCATGCTGGCCGCCCTCCACGTCCTCGCCGCGCTGGGCGGCCAGGACGGCCCGCTCTCCGCCCTCGTGGCCCAGTACGACCGCTACGTGGGCTCCGGCGAGATCAACTCCACGGTCGACGACCAGGGAGCCCGCCTCGCCGCGATCCGCGCCGCCTACGAGGGCCAGGACGACCTGACCCTCGACGAACTCGACGGCCTCACCGTCACCTCCGCCGACTGGTGGTTCAACGTCCGCCCCTCCAACACGGAACCGCTGCTGCGGCTCAACACGGAGGCGCGGGACGAGGCGACGATGGGGAAGGTGCGGGACGAGGTGCTGGGGATCATCAGGGGCTGAGGGTTTCCGCTCGACGCCGGTCGGGAGGTTTCGGCCCGTCCGGCGCTTGAGGACGAGGCCGTTCAGACCGAAGGGGGGTCTGGGGGCGCAGCCCCCAGGGACGTCCGCCCCAACCCCGGCGCACACCCCTCACCGGCGGTACCCTGACCAGGCACATCCGCCGAAGCGTCGCAGACAGTCGTAGACACCCCCTGGAGGGACACCCCATGCCGCTCGAAGCCGGCCTCCTGGAGATCCTGGCCTGCCCGGCCTGCCACGCCCCTCTCAAGGAGCAGGACACCGAGCTGATCTGCACCGGCGAGGACTGCGGCCTGGCCTACCCCGTACGGGACGGCATCCCCGTCCTCCTCGTCGACGAGGCCCGCCACCCCGCGTAACCGACGACGACGCGATCGGAGGCCGCCGCCCATGCTCGACGAATCGCTGCTCGACTCCCCGGACGCGCTGACCGAGGCCGACCGCAGGGCCCTGCTCCGCGGTGCCGCCGAGGCCGGCGCCCGGGTGCGTACCGCCGCCCGGCACGCGGCCGAGGCGGGCGTCAACGACCTGAAACCGGACGGCCGCCCCCGCGCCATCCTGATCGCGGGCCCCGGCGCCGCCGCCACCTGCGTCGCCGACCTGCTCGGCAGGCTCGCGGGCGCCAGCAGCCCCGTCACCCGCCTGGCACCCACCGGCGTAGCCCCCGCGGCAGGCGCCCTGCGCTGGGAACTCCCGGGCTGGGCAGGCTCCGTGGACCTGCTGCTGATCACCACCCCGGACGGCAGCGAACCCGGCCTGGCCCTGCTCGCCGAACAGGCCTACCGCCGCGGCTGCACCGTCGTAGCCGTGGCCCCGTCCCGCAGCCCCCTCACGGAGGCCGTGGACGGCGCCCACGGCCTCTTCGTACCGATGGCGACCGCACCGTACGAGCACGACGAGCCGCTGGCCGCCTCCGCCCCCGGAGTCCTCTGGGCGCTGCTCACCCCGCTGCTCGCCCTTCTGGACCGCACAGGGCTGCTCAGCGCGCCGCCCGAGGCCCTGGAGAAGGTCGCCGACCGTCTCGACCAGGTTGCCGAGCGCTGCGGGCCCGCCGTCGCGACGTACAGCAACCCCGCGAAGACCCTCGCCTCCGAACTCGCCGACTCGCTCCCGGTGATCTGGACGGAGGGAGCGTCGGCCGGTCCGGCGGGCCGCCGGTTCGCCGCCGCGCTGGCCGAGTTGGCAGGCCGACCCGCGCTCGTCTCCGAACTGCCCGAGGCGCTCGCCGAGCACAACGCCCTGCTGGCCGGCCCGCTCGCCGCGAGTGCCGACCCGGACGACTTCTTCAGGGACCGCGTCGACGAGGCGCCCGCGCTGCACGCACGCGTGGTGCTGCTCCGGGACCGTCCGATCGGCGGCCTCACCGCCGCGCCCACCGCCCGTGACCTGGCCCTCAGCCACGACACGCCGATCAGCGAGTTGGAGCCCGAGGAGGGCGGCGAGTTGGAGACCCTCGCGGAGCTGATCGCCATGACGGATTTCGCCGCCGTTTACCTGGCGCTCGCCTCGGGCGCCTGATCTTGTCGTCGAAGCCCTGAGCCGCCGTACACCGTCGTACGGGGCGCGAAGCCACGTCGTACCCAGGTCGTCCTCGGGTCGTACGCAGAGAGAACCGGTAGAGAGCCACATGGACCGCCTCGACAACACCGTCCGCCCCTATGCCTGGGGTTCGACCACCGCCATCCCCAAGCTGCTCGGCGTCGAGCCGAGCGGTGAGCCGCAGGCGGAGATGTGGATGGGCGCGCACCCGGGAGCCCCCTCGCGCACCGCGCGCGGGACCCTCGTCGAGGTCGTCGAGGCGTCCCCGGAGCGGGAGTTGGGCGAGAAGGCGGTCGCGAAGTTCGGCCCCCGGCTGCCCTTCCTGCTGAAGATCCTCGCCGCCGGCGCCCCGCTCTCCCTCCAGGTTCACCCCAACCTGGAGCAGGCGAAGGAGGGTTACGCCGACGAGGAGCGCCGGGGCATCCCCGTGGACGCCCCGCACCGCAACTACAAGGACGCCAACCACAAGCCCGAACTGATCTGCGCGCTCACGGAGTTCGACGGCCTCTGCGGCTTCAACGACCCGCTGCGCGCCGCCGACCTGCTCGCCGGCCTGGGCGTCGACTCCCTGAAGCCCTACGTCGACCTCCTGCACGCGCACCCCGAGGAAGCCGCCCTGCGCGAGGTCCTCACGGCGATCCTCACCGCCGACCCCGAGGAGATGCGCCACACGGTCACCGCGGCGGCGACCGCCTGCACCCGCCTCGGCGGCGACTACGCGCCCTACGCCGACATCGCCCACCACTTCCCGGGCGACCCCGGCGTCATCGCCGCCATGCTCCTCAACTACGTCCGACTCCAGCCCGGCGAGGCCCTGTTCCTCGGCGCCGGCATCCCGCACGCGTACCTCAACGGCCTCGGCGTCGAGATCATGGCCAACTCCGACAACGTCCTGCGCTGCGGCCTGACCCCCAAGCACGTCGACGTCCCCGAACTCCTGCGCGTCGTCCGCTTCGAGGCGAGCGACCCCGGAGTGCTGCGCCCCGAGGCGTCCCCCGACGGCGAGGAGGTCTACGAGACCCCCATCGACGAGTTCCGGCTGTCCCGGTACGTCCTCCCGGCGGGCACAGGCGTCCACGACCTCACCCTCGACACTCCGCAGATCCTGCTCTGCACGGCCGGTGCGGTGGCGGCGGGCGAGTTCGAACTGGCCCCCGGCCAGTCGGTCTTCGTCCCGGCCGGAGACAAGGCCGAGGTGTCCGGAGTCGGCACGGTCTTCCGGGCCACTGTGATCGTATGACCGGGCCTGTGGATACCTGACGCGCCGTCGCCAGGCGGGGCTGCAAGAATGGCCCACCGGCAAAGGACGGGCAAAGACGGCCGGACGACCCATCCGGGCAGACGTCCGGGGCAGACGTCCGACGTGGATGTCCGACGTGGACGTCCGGCACAGACGAGACGTACGAAGGCGAAGGGACACCGCGAACACATGAGCGCGTCAGGCGGCACCAGGGCGATCGTGGCGGCACTCGGCGCCAACCTCGCGATCGCGGTATCGAAGTTCGTGGCGTTCGCCTTCAGCGGCTCGTCCTCGATGCTCGCCGAGGGCGTCCACTCCCTCGCCGACTCCGGCAACCAGGCCCTCCTGCTGATCGGCGGCAAGAAGGCCCAGCGCGAGGCCACCCCGCAGCACCCCTTCGGCTATGGCCGCGAGCGGTACATCTACGCCTTCCTCGTCTCGATCGTCCTCTTCTCCGTCGGCGGCATGTTCGCCGTCTACGAGGGCTACGAGAAGATCAAGCACCCGCACGACATCGAGCACTGGTACTGGCCGGTGGGCGTCCTGGTCTTCGCGATCATCGCCGAGGGCTTCTCGTTCCGTACGGCCATCAAGGAGTCGAACGAACTGCGCGGCACGCACTCCTGGTCGCAGTTCATCCGCCGCGCCAAGGCCCCCGAACTGCCGGTCGTCCTCCTGGAGGACTTCGGCGCGCTCATCGGCCTGGTCCTCGCCCTCGGCGGCGTCGGCCTGGCCCTGCTCACCGGCGACGGCATCTGGGACGGCATCGGCACCCTCTGCATCGGCATCCTGCTCATCCTGATCGCGCTGGTCCTGGCCGCCGAGACGAAGTCGCTGCTGCTCGGCGAGTCCGCCGGCATCGAGGACGTCCAGAAGATCGAGGCCGCCATCGTCGACGGCCACACCGTCACCGGCATCATCCACATGCGCACACTCCACCTCGGCCCCGAGGAACTGCTCGTCGCCGCCAAGATCGCCGTCCAGCACGACGACACGGCCACCGAGGTCGCCACCGCGATCAACGCCGCCGAGTCCCGCATCCGCGAGGCCGTCCCGATCGCCCGCGTCATCTACCTCGAACCCGACATCTACAGTGAGTCCGAAGCCACCAAGGGCCCCGACCGCGAAGCCACCCCCGGCGGCCCGGCCCAACACCCCGCGGCCGGGCACTGACCTCCTCGACTCCCACGACAACAGGGCCCGCCGGAACATTCGACGGGCCCTCCCCGTCCCGCTACCCCTGCTGCACGGGCCACGGCGCCACCGGGGCCGCCCTCCGCCGCCGTACGACGAACGCGGCGATGCCCAGGCCGATACCGATCAGGACGAGCACGACCCCGACGATGACGGCCGACCCGATGACGAAGGCGACCGTACGGTCGTCGGTCACCCGGTCCCGGACGGCGGACTCGGCCACCGTCCCGTCGTGATCGCTCGCGAAGAAACGCGAGTCCCTCGCGTTCGCGCGGTTGTCGCCGAGCAGGAACAGCCGCCCCTTCGGGACCGTCACGTCGTACGTCTTGTGCAGACCGTCGACATCACCCTGCTTCACATAGGGCTCCGCCAGCGGCTTGCCGTTCACGGTGATCCGGGCGTCCGTGCCCGATCCCGTGCAGCACACCACTCGGTCACCGCCTACCCCGACGACCCGCTGCATCACGCTCCCGCTGAACCCGTAGCGGTCCGGCGCCGAGAACAGGACGACGTCACCGCGGTGCACCTCGCCGCCGTCCACCTTCTCGAAGATGATCCGATCACCCGGCTCGTACGTCGGCGACATGCTCTGACTGCTGATGGTGGAACTCCCGTAAGAGTTCCGCGCGTACGCGAGGGAGCCGAGCGCCAACACCACCCCCAGCACCCCCACCACCACAGCCGTGACCCCAAGTCCCCGCCCCTTGCCCGACATCGTTTCCCTCCCCATGCGGCACCTCCGCGGCGCAGAGGGTAGCGGGCGTCTGTGAACGGACTGTGCGGACCCACGACCCGCCCCGGCCGCGAGCCCACCACCACGGACCGACTGCGCTCAGCACGCCGGGCACGGTTGCCGCTGTGGTCGTACCCGCCCTGCCGTGTACACGGGCGCGGATAGCACCCGCTCGATCAGCCGCTCTGGACGGCGGATGCCCTCAGAGGCCCCAGGCCCCCGATCTCCCGGCATCCCACACCATCCACCGCCCGACTCAAAGACGCGAACACTCCTGGTCGCCTACGTCCGTACCCTTCCGCCCGACATGCGTACGCACCCCGTTTTGCCGCGGCCGGAAGCCCGCTCCGACGCCGGGCGCACGCTCGGTTCGGCTGGAACTGTCCGGAGCGGACTGGGGACCGCCGGCCCTACCGGTGTAACTTGGGACGGAGCCAGACGTCGCTGCTGATGGCGGTCGGGCGGTCCCACCGCGGACCGACCGAGGGAGAGAGGGCCTCCGACGGACTGCGCTGCGCGTACGCGGGCATGCCTGTGTCCTCCTTGGGGCACCCCTGTGTCCGCCGCCGCGCAGACCAGCCGTACCCACCTCGCCCCAACCCCGAGGAGTACCTCGCAATGACGACTGTCGACAACCGACAGGACTTCAAGGTCGCCGATCTCTCCCTGGCCGAGTTCGGCCGCAAGGAGATCACCCTTGCCGAGCACGAGATGCCGGGCCTGATGTCGATCCGCCGTGAGTTCGCCGCTGCTCAGCCGTTGGCCGGCGCCCGGATCATGGGTTCGCTGCACATGACTGTGCAGACCGCTGTTCTGATCGAGACCCTGGTCGCGCTGGGCGCCGAGGTCCGCTGGGTGTCCTGCAACATCTTCTCCACCCAGGACCACGCGGCTGCCGCGATCGCTGTCGGTCCGGACGGTACGCCCGAGAACCCGCGGGGTATTCCGGTCTTCGCCTGGAAGGGGGAGACGCTGGAGGAGTACTGGTGGTGCACGGAGCAGGCGCTGACCTGGCCGAACACCCCCACGGGCGGTCCGAACATGATCCTGGACGACGGCGGCGACGCCACCATGCTCGTCCACAAGGGTGTCGAGTACGAGAAGGACGGCAAGGTCCCCTCCCTCGACACCGCCGAGTCCGACGAGCACCGCGTCGTCCTCCAGGTCCTCCAGCGCACCATCAGCGAGGGCTCGCGGAAGTGGACCCAACTCGCCTCGGAGATCCGCGGCGTGACCGAGGAGACGACGACCGGTGTGCACCGTCTCTACGAGATGCACCGCGACGGCACCCTCCTGTTCCCGGCGATCAACGTCAACGATGCCGTCACCAAGTCGAAGTTCGACAACAAGTACGGCTGCCGCCACTCCCTGATCGACGGCATCAACCGTGCCACCGACGTTCTCATCGGCGGGAAGACCGCGGTCGTCTGCGGCTACGGCGACGTGGGCAAGGGCTGCGCGGAGTCCCTGCGCGGGCAGGGCGCCCGCGTGATCATCACCGAGATCGACCCGATCTGCGCGTTGCAGGCGGCGATGGACGGCTACCAGGTCACGACGCTGGACGAGGTCGTCGACAAGGCCGACATCTTCGTCACCACGACCGGCAACAAGGACATCATCATGGCCGCGGACATGGCCAGGATGAAGCACCAGGCGATCGTCGGCAACATCGGCCACTTCGACAACGAGATCGACATGGCCGGCCTCGCGCGGATCCCGGGCATCGTCAAGGACGAGGTGAAGCCGCAGGTCCACACCTGGACGTTCCCCGACGGCAAGGTGCTGATCGTGCTGTCCGAGGGCCGTCTGCTGAACCTGGGCAACGCCACCGGTCACCCCTCGTTCGTGATGTCCAACTCGTTCGCGGACCAGACGCTGGCCCAGATCGAGCTGTTCACCAAGCCCGAGGATTACCCGACCGACGTCTACGTGCTGCCCAAGCACCTGGACGAGAAGGTCGCCCGTCTCCACCTGGACGCGCTCGGCGTGAAGCTGACCACGCTGCGCCCCGAGCAGGCCTCGTACATCGGCGTAGAGGTCGACGGCCCGTACAAGTCGGACCACTACCGCTACTGAGCCGACGACCCCGCCCGCTGTGACCGCGTCCGTGCACTGACACGGTCACAGCGACAGGTCCTCAGCAGCAGATCCTCCGAGGCAGGCCCCCGCACCCCCGTGGCGGGGGCCTGCCCCTTTGGTTCCGTCGGCCGGACCGGCCCGTCAAGACCCAGGACTCCGATGCCCCGCGGCCGCTATTCGCTCCACGATCCGCACGATCACACCCCCTTCGCAGACGAGCACTTCCAGTGCGCCCCCGGCCCGTCCGGCTGGCGCTACGTCTCCCAACTCACCGCCCCCTCCGGCGATCACCACGGCTCCGTCGACCTCACCCTCGACGAACTCGGCCGCCCCATCCGCCTCGAACTCCACGCGGCGAACTGGCAGGTGCGCGGCGCCGCCCTCGACGGCGTCACCTGGGTCCGCACCGACCCCACCGGCACCGATGCCGCCGAAGGCAATGTCCGCGCCCACGCCTTCACCGGCACCTCCCCCGCGTTCCTCATCGCCACCACCCGTCTCCTGCGCCTCACCCCTTCCTCAGCCGCGACCCGCGTCCGCCTGGTCGCCTTCACGGATCCGGTCCTCGCCCCGCGCACCGTGGACCAGTCCTGGGCTCTGCTGAAAAGAGAAACACACGGCACTGACAACGGCCCTCTGACCGTGGACGAATACCAGGTCACAGCCCTGGACACGGGCGAGCAGCACGCCGTACACATCGCCGGCGACGTCGTGCTCGCGGCACCCGGCATCGAGCTGGAGGAGCTGGAGTCGCCGCCGTCCGTCTTCGGCTGAGCGGCGCCTCTCCCCGCCGGCCGGTGAGGGGGCGCGGCCGACAGATTCAGGCGGGCGGAGCGAATCCGGTAGAGGGCCGAGAATCGGCGGACGATGTCTTCTGCGGCGCCGGAGGCTGCGGGCCGGGCGCGGGCGGGACCGGAACAGCACCAGCACCAGTGCCGCCCTCGGTGGACCAAGCGGGAGCGGCTGGGGCCGACCAGGAAACGGGAGCAGGCGCGGGAGCCGAGCCGTAAGCCTGAGGGGGAGCCGAAGGCTGCTGAGGAGCCGACGACGGCTGAAGCGCCGTGTTGCCGAACGCGCCTGGCACACCGGTCCCAGGCCTGAACCTCCCGGCCGATGCGCCCCCGAGCGCCTGAGACGGCGAATAGGCGCCCGCGCTGCCGTTCCCAAAGGCCCGCCGCGCGTCCCGCGCCTGGCGCTCCTGCACCACCGCCGCCAGATACGCGGCCGGCGGAACACCCTGCGGCGCCGGGGCTCCCGTACGGGCCACGAGATCCGTGGCGAGCCGTTCGGCCATCGCCCAACCCACCTGCGGATCCAGCTGCTGCATCCGCGTCAGGTACTGCCGGATGGCCAGCCACAACCCATCGGGAACGGCGGACAGATCAAGCTCGGCGAAACGTCCCGTCAGCCAGACCGGCGGAGGCGGCACGAAGGACGTCTGCCCGGCGGGCACCCTTTCCCGTACGACCAAAGTCCCCGCGAACACATCCCCGAGTCGCCGACCACGCGCCGAAACGAGCGAAGCGATACAGGCAACGGTCCCGAACGTCGTCAGGATCTCGATCACACCGATCGCACCCCGCACCAGCGCGTGCCGGAACCGGATCGGCCCGCCGTCGTCCCGCACCACTCGCAGCCCGAACGCCAGCTTCCCGAGCGAACGCCCATGACTCAACGTCTCCACGGCTATGGGCGCGCCCACCAGCACCAGCACGAAGGCGGCGATCGACAGCGCGATCTGCGCCGCGTCGTCCAAAGAGGCCGTGGAGAACATCAAAGCCACGCTCACACCGATGTAGGCGGCCATGGCCACGATCAGATCGAGCAACACCGCCAGCGCCCTGCTGGGCAGCCTCGCGGGGCGCAACTCCAGCGCCACCGCCTCGCCCGTCACCAGCTCACTCACGCCTGCCGCCCTTCCCCTGCCCTGCCCCTGGAACAGCCAGTCTGCCAAGCTGAGGGCACATCGCGCCCCAGTACGACAAGCTGATCCCCAACGAGCAGTCGACGAGCAGCCGAGGAGCAGGCAACCAGATGGACCTCGACGTCTTCGTCTCGGCCCACCGAGCAGAGTGGGACCGCCTCGACGCGCTGCTCCGCCGCCAGCGTCGCCTCACCGGCGCCGAGGCCGACGAACTCGTCGCCCTCTACCAGCGGACGGCGACCCATCTCTCCCTGGTCCAGTCCAGTGCCCCGGACCCTCAACTCACGGGCCGGCTCAGCCAACTCGTGGCACGCGCGCGTAGTGCGGTGACAGGAACCCGGCGTGCCTCCTGGCGTGACGTCACTCACTTCCTGGGGCACAGTTTTCCGGCCGCGGTCTACAGGGCACGCCATTGGTGGGTCCCCACCGCGCTGCTGTCGACGGTGGTCGCGATCCTCCTGGGATGGTGGATAGGCACCCACCCCGCAGTACAGGCATCCATCGCGGCTCCGAGCCAACTGCGTCAGCTCACCCGTCCCGGCGGCGAGTACGAGACCTACTACTCCAGCCACCCGGCAGCCGCCTTCTCGGCGCAGGTCTGGACGAACAACGCCCAAGCCGCCGCGATGTGCCTGGTCCTGGGAATCTTCCTGGGCCTACCGGTCCTCTGGATCCTCTTCGAGAACATGCTCAACCTCGGCGTCGGCATCGGCCTGATGTCATCGGCCGGCCGACTCGACACATTCCTCGGTCTGATCCTCCCGCATGGTCTGCTCGAACTGACGGCAGTCTTCGTAGCGGCGGGTACGGGCATGCGCCTCGGCTGGACCCTCATCGACCCCGGCCCACGCTCGCGTCGTACGGCCCTCGCCGAAGAGGGCCGAGCAGCCGTGGGCATGGCCATCGGCCTGGCCCTGGTCCTGTTCGTCTCCGGCGCCATCGAAGGCTTCGTCACCCCGTCGGGCCTCCCCACCTGGGCCCGCGTCGGCATCGGCATCATCGCCGAAGGCACCTTCCTGTCGTACGTCTACGTCCTGGGCGGTCGTGCCGTACGCGCCGGTGAGACAGGCGACGTCGAGGCATCCGAACGCAGCTCAGCCGTCCCCACGGCTGCCTGATGTGCGAGCACCCCCGCTGAGCTGCTAGTCTCCTCTTCGCCCCAAAGGAGCCGTTGACACGGACCGGTCGGGGAGGTAGATTCGAACAGTTGCCTAGAACTGGATCTGGTCCGGTCGGCAACAGTGAGTGTCTGTCTGCTTCTGGGAACTTCGATTCCAAAGAAGCCACACTCCCGATGAATCGGAAAAGAGCGGCCTGTAAGTCCGGCCGGAAACTTCTGATAAAGTCGGAACCGCCGGAAAGGGAAACGCGGAAGCGGGAACCTGGAAAGCACCGAGGAAATCGGAACCGGAAACGGTCTGATAGAGTCGGAAACGCAAGACCGAAG
>NZ_JBSFCQ010000036.1:0-48886 GCF_053891435.1 Streptomyces sp. NPDC002276
CGGGCCAGGCGGGCGCCTCGTGGGGTGGAGGACAGCTGCACGCTGAAGTTGCGCGTGGAGTAGGTGGGTTGGGTTTCGGGGGTGGAGGTTCCCTGGTTCATGTCACTCAGCGTGGCCGACCGTGTTTGCCTTGACGTGCGATGACGCCTGTACGTATCCGCCCTGTCCTGTCGTTGTCTCGCGTTGTCTCGGCTGTCTCCGACGACGTACGGGTACGGGTGCGCGTTGGAGGTGGGTGGCCATGAATGACGAAAGCGTGAGCAACGAGAACGAGGGTGTGGACGAGGCCGGCTGGGACCTCGAACCCGGTGACGAGAGCGCGCCGTTGGTGGAGGCGGTGGGGCGACTCGTCAGGTTCTGCCGGGAGCAGGCCGGGATGCGGGTGGCCGACTTCGCTCGCGTCATGGGGTACGGCGAGGACATGATCCGCAAGATCGAGCGCGGAGCGCGGATCCCTCGGGTGGAGTTCCTGGACCGGGCCGACGACGTCCTGAACGCGGATGGGCATCTCCGGGCGTTCCAGGAGGACGTGGAGAAGGCCCAGTATCCGAAGAAGGTGCGGGAGCTGAAGAAGCTGGAGGATCGGGCAGTTGAGGTGCTGCTCTACAGCAACCACAACATCCATGGGCTCTTGCAGACCCCGGAGTACGCGAGGGTGCTGTTCGAGATGACGCAGCCTGCGTATATGCCGGTAGTGGTGGAGCGGGACATCGCCGCGCGCATGGCACGGAAGTCGATCTTCGAGCGGGAACCTACTCCTACACTCAGTTTCGTCCAGGAGCAGGTGACGCTGGAACGCCCTTATGGGGGGCGGATGGTGTTGCGCCGACAACTTGAACACCTGCTGGAAGTGGGCCAGTTGCGAAACGTCACGTTTCAGGTCATGCCGACTGATCGTGAGGAGCACGCCGGGACACAGGGCCTGATCGAAGTTCTGAAGTTCGCCGACGGGACGGCGATCGGGCGCTCCGACGGTGCCTTCAATGCCCGCCCGGTCTCAAACCCCAGGGATCTTCGTATCCTTGAACTGCGCTATGGAATGATCCGGGCGCAGGCACTCCCACCGAGGGAGTCGCTGGCCTTCGTCGAGCAAGCGCTGGGAGCACTATGAGTGCCATGGAACTCCACTGGTTCAAGAGCAGCTACAGCAGCAGCGGTGAGTCCGGCGACTGCGTTGAGATAGCCACCACCTCCCACACCATCCACGTCCGCGACTCCAAGAACACCCAGGGTCCCCGCCTCGCCCTCGCCCCCACCGTCTGGGCCGACTTCGTGCCGTATGCATCGGGCCGTACCTGTCCCTGAGTGCGACTCCTGGCATCATCCGGGCCCAGGCTCTTACGCCAGAGGAGTCGCTGGCCTTTGTCGAGCAAGTGCTGGGAGAAACATGATCGGCAAGGCTACTGAGTTGCTGTGGCTCAAGAGCAGCTACAGCGACAGCAGCAATGGCAACGACTGCGTCGAGATAGCCACCACCCCGGACACCATCCACGTCCGCGACTCCAAGAACACCCAGGGTCCTCGACTCACGCTGACCCCCGGGACCTGGACCGACTTCGTGCCGTACGCATCGGGCCGTACCCGTCCCTGAGTATGACTCCTGTTCGCTCGGACACCAGGACGGAGGCTCAGCGATGGGGCGTCTTTGGGGCAGGCTGACCGGCACCAAGCGGCCCGAAAGCGACAGGGAGCCACTGGCCGCCACGGAGGTTCGGGTGGCGTTGCTTGCGCTCAACGGGCCGGACGTGGCGTATCGCGTGCGTAACGCTCTTTCCGACGAAAAAGCCGACCTGGTGGCGGAGTGCGAGGTGCGGAGAGTCGGCGTGCGGCTCAAGACGCGGATGCGCATCGTGCCCGAGCGGTACGAGGTGCGTTTCCTCGATGAGCGGTGGGAACAGCGGTCGGACGACAGCGCCAATGCGCGGTATGGCCGGGGTCATGCGCCTGCCGTCTATCGGCAGTGGGAGACGAAGGAAGGCCCCGACGGGCGTCGGCACAAGGTCGAGGTCGAGGTCGAGGCGTTCCGGTTCGACACGCGGGAGATGACGGACCCGCTGCGGAACGCGGTTCTCGGCGCCGGATGGGCCTGGCGCGGGGTGGTCAAGCTGTAATCGGCGAACCCCCGTACGACCGAAGCCGTAGGGGGTCGCAGGGGTCGTAGGCGGATTCCGTCACCCGTTCACGGATTCACCACCGTCCCCCCGAACGTCACCCTCAACGTCCCGCTCGTCGCGAACGACCAGCCCAGCGTGCCGCCGTACGACGCGCACCTCGCCCCGTTCGTCCCGGTCCAGAACTGGTTGGTGCTGTCCGCGTCGCCCACCGTCTTGTCGTTCGAGCCGCTGACCGCGAACCGGCACGACGTGTTCGTACGGAAGACCGAAGTCCCCGCGTCGAACGAGAAGTTGCGTTCCGCGTTGTCGATGCTGACGTTGTTCGAGATCGTCATCGTGCCCGGGTTGCTGTTGTAGGTGAACCCGTGATGGCCGTTGCCGTAGGCGATGTCGTGCTGGACGACGTGGTTGACCGCGATGTCGTCGCCGCCGAGCTTGTAGCCGTTGCGGTCGCCGTCGCCGCTCTGGCTGCCGTCCGTGAGGGTGCCGTTGCCGTAGGAGAGGCTGTATTCGATGGTCACCGGGCCGATCGCGCCCGTGTCCGTCTTGGTGTACAGGTCCCAGCCGTCGTCGATGTTGTTGTGGGAGACGTCGTAGCGGAAGACGTTCCCGGTGCCGGTCGTCAGTTTCGCGGCGAAGCCGTCCGCGTCCTCGCCGTCGGAGTCGGCGTTGTCGTGCGACTCCGAGCTGACGACCAGGTTGTTCGAGGGCCAGGACGAGCTCGGTGTGGTGGAGGAGATGCGGCCCAGCTGGAGGCCCGTGTCGCGGTTGTAGGAGGTTACGGTGCGCTCGATGACGTTGTTGCTGCCTCCTACGTAGATCCCGTTGTCGCCCGCGTGCGACACCGTGAGGCCGTAGACGTGCCAGTAGTTGGCGTACAGCTGTAGGCCTCGGTTCGATGAACTCTCGCTCTGGGAAGCGAAGTTGAGGACCGGGGTCTCGCCGTTGTACGCGGTGAGCGTGGTGCGGGCCGATGCTGTGCCGTCCGCGCCCGCCGGGATCGTGATCGTCGAGCCGTAGGCGTACGTCCCGCCGCGCAGGTAGATCGTGCCGCCGGACGCGATGCGGCTGATCGCGGTGGCGAGGGTGGTGGGGGCGGCGAGGGTGCCGGCCGCGCTCGCGGTGCCGGCCGGTGACACGTACTGCGTGGCGCTCGCGGCCTGTGCCGGGGTGCCGGAGAGTGCTACGAGTGTGCCGGCCACCAGGCCTACACATGCCATGACTGGTCTCACGTGCATCGTTCTGCCTCCAGGGTCGTCCCATGACCAGGAATCCAGGGTTCCGTGCAGGTGCTCCTTGCGGGGGAAAGCGCTTTCTCGTGTTCCAGTGAGGGAACGTAAGCGCTTGCTATGGACGCGTCAAGGTGTGCGTACTTGATTCCCGTTCAGGGGGATGAACTCGCCGGGAGTGCCTCCCTGGCGCGCGTGTTTGACCTGCGTCACGTCGGGGGTAATCTCTACGCCCCGATTGGCCAGCGCACTGCCCCATATGGCAGACTGTCCGAGTTGCTCGGTCGAGTGTTGATGCTGCGCGCCTCCCGTCGGGAGGACCGGAAGCGAGTCCCACGGTACTCGTCGTCCCAACTGCCTTAACGGCAGCGCTGGGGCGGACGTACGGGAATCTTTCGGGAAGTGTCAGTGCGGCGCCGGCCAGGCACCCGGTGGGCTTCTTCGCCCTCGGCTTGCGGTTCCGGAAGGGCCGTGCTTTCCCAGCTGGGAAGTTCCGTATATGGGACTTCTGTGTCGGTGAGAGCGCGACACACCCGACCGCGTGGGTCGGCGGAAGAGATCGAGAAGAGCCTGCCGGGGTGCAGAGCGTTACTAGAGACAGGACTACTGAGTAGCCATGGCGGGACAGAAGATCCGCATCCGGCTCAAGGCCTACGACCACGAGGTCATCGACAGCTCGGCGAAGAAGATCGTCGAGACGGTGACCCGCACTGGTGCGTCGGTCGCGGGCCCGGTGCCGCTGCCCACTGAGAAGAACGTGTACTGCGTCATCAAGTCGCCGCACAAGTACAAGGACTCTCGCGAGCACTTCGAGATGCGCACGCACAAGCGCCTGATCGACATCCTCGACCCCACCCCCAAGACCGTTGACTCCCTGATGCGACTCGACCTCCCGGCCGGTGTCGACATCGAGATCAAGCTCTAGGGGTCGGTGAGCTGAAGATGGCAAAGCAGATCAAGGGCATCCTGGGCGAGAAGCTCGGCATGACGCAGGTGTGGGACGAGAACAACCGTGTTGTTCCGGTCACCGTCGTCAAGGCCGGGCCCAACGTCGTGACCCAGGTCCGTACGAACGACAGTGACGGCTACGAGTCGGTCCAGATCGCCTTCGGCGAGATCGACCCGCGCAAGGTGAACAAGCCCCTCAAGGGTCACTTCGCCAAGGCCGATGTCACGCCGCGTCGCCACCTCGTCGAGATCCGCACCGCGGACGCCTCCGAGTACACGCTCGGCCAGGAGATCACCGCTGAGGTGTTCGAGGCCGGCGTCAAGGTCGACGTGACCGGCAAGAGCAAGGGCAAGGGCTTCGCCGGTGTCATGAAGCGCCACAACTTCCGTGGCCTCGGCGCCGGTCACGGTGTCCAGCGCAAGCACCGCTCTCCCGGCTCCATCGGTGGCTGCGCCACCCCGGGCCGTGTGTTCAAGGGCGTCCGCATGGCGGGCCGCATGGGCAACGAGCGGGTCACCACCCAGAACCTGACCGTTCACGCCGTTGACGCGGAGAAGGGACTGCTCCTCATCAAGGGAGCCATCCCGGGTCCGAACGGCGGCCTCGTCCTGGTCCGCACCGCGGCCAAGGGGGCCTGAGGACACTATGAGCACCATTGACATTCAGTCGCCCTCCGGCGACACCGCCGGGACTATCGAGCTCCCGGCCGAGATCTTCGACGTAGAGAAGATCAGCATCCCGCTGCTTCACCAGGTCGTCGTCGCACAGCTGGCCGCCGCCCGTCAGGGCACGCACAAGGTCAAGCGTCGTGGCGAGGTCCGCGGTGGTGGTAAGAAGCCGTACCGCCAGAAGGGCACCGGCCGCGCCCGTCAGGGTTCGACCCGCGCCCCGCAGTTCGCCGGCGGTGGTGTCGTGCACGGCCCGACGCCGCGCGACTACTCGCAGCGGACCCCGAAGAAGATGAAGGCCGCGGCCCTGCGCCACGCCCTCACCGACCGGGCCCGCAACGCTCGCATCCACGTCATCACCGGCGTGATCGAGGGCGAGACCCCCTCCACCAAGGCCGCCAAGAGCTTCCTCGGCAAGGTCAGCGAGCGCAAGAACGTGCTCCTGGTCATCGAGCGCTCCGACGAGGCCGCGCTGCTTTCCGCGCGCAACCTGCCCCAGGTCCACATCCTGGAGCCGGGCCAGCTCAACACGTACGACGTTCTCGTCTCGGACGACGTGGTCTTCACCCAGGCCGCTTTCGAGTCCTTCGTGTCTGGCCCCCAGGCCGCTGACACCGAAGGGAGCGAAGCCTGATGGCTACGCGTCACCCGAGCATCGCCTCGAAGGCCGCCAAGGCCAAGAAGGTCGCGCGCATCGCCAAGGCGAAGCGCCACGAGACCGAGGGCAAGAACACCGTCGAGACGCCGATCAGCAAGTCGTTCACGGACCCCCGTGACGTGCTGCTGAAGCCGGTCGTCTCGGAGAAGAGCTACGCGCTCCTCGACGAGGGCAAGTACACCTTCATCGTGGCCCCGGGCGCCAACAAGACCCAGATCAAGCAGGCCGTCCAGGCGGTCTTCTCGGTCAAGGTCACCGGGGTCAACACGATCAACCGCCAGGGCAAGCGCAAGCGCACCAAGACCGGTTTCGGTCAGCGCGCGGGCTCCAAGCGCGCCATCGTGACCCTCGCTGAGGGCGACCGTATCGACATCTTCGGCGGTCCGGCCGCGTAAGCGGGTCGGATCGTCCGATATCGGACGAGGACTGAGAAATGGGAATCCGCAAGTACAAGCCGACTACGCCGGGCCGTCGTGGCTCCAGCGTCGCCGACTTCGTCGAGGTCACGCGGTCCACGCCGGAGAAGTCGCTGGTTCGCCCCCTGCACAGCAAGGGCGGCCGTAACAATTCCGGTCGTGTGACCGTTCGCCACCAGGGTGGCGGACACAAGCGCGCCTACCGCGTCATCGACTTCCGTCGCCATGACAAGGACGGCGTGCCGGCGAAGGTCGCGCACATCGAGTACGACCCCAACCGCACCGCGCGCATCGCGCTGCTGCACTACGCGGACGGCGAGAAGCGCTACATCCTCGCCCCCCGCAACCTGTCGCAGGGCGACCGCGTCGAGAACGGTCCCGGGGCCGACATCAAGCCGGGCAACAACCTGGCGCTCCGCAACATCCCGGTCGGTACCACGATCCACGCGATCGAGCTCCGTCCCGGTGGCGGCGCCAAGTTCGCCCGCTCCGCCGGTGCCTCCGTGCAGCTGCTCGCGAAGGAGGGCACGATGGCCCACCTTCGTATGCCCTCCGGTGAGATCCGTCTGGTCGACCAGCGCTGCCGCGCCACGGTCGGCGAGGTCGGCAACGCCGAGCAGAGCAACATCAACTGGGGCAAGGCCGGCCGCAAGCGCTGGCTGGGCGTTCGCCCGTCCGTCCGCGGTGTCGCGATGAACCCGGTCGACCACCCGCACGGTGGTGGTGAGGGCAAGACCTCCGGTGGTCGCCACCCGGTCTCCCCGTGGGGTCAGAAGGAGGGTCGTACTCGTTCGCCGAAGAAGGCATCGAACAAGTACATCGTCCGCCGCCGCAAGACGAACAAGAAGCGCTAGGAGCGGGTTTAGATGCCGCGCAGTCTCAAGAAGGGGCCCTTCGTCGACGGACACCTCATCAAGAAGGTGGACGTACAGAACGAGGCCGGCTCCAAGAACGTCATCAAGACCTGGTCCCGCCGCTCGATGATCGTCCCGGCCATGCTCGGCCACACGATCGCGGTGCACAACGGCAAGACCCACATCCCGGTGTTTGTCACCGAGTCGATGGTCGGCCACAAGCTCGGCGAGTTCTCGCCGACGCGCACCTTCCGGGGTCACGTCAAGGACGACCGGAAGTCGAAGCGCCGCTAGCGCGGGGCGACCGACCATGACAAACACTGAAGGGACAACCATGGAAGCCAGGGCCCAGGCGCGGTACATCCGCGTCACGCCCATGAAGGCCCGCCGCGTGGTGGACCTCATCCGTGGCATGGACGCCACGGAGGCTCAGGCGGTCCTGCGTTTCGCCCCGCAGGCCGCGAGCGTGCCGGTCGGCAAGGTGCTGGACAGCGCCATTGCCAACGCCGCACACAACTACGACCACACCGACGCCGGCAGCCTCGTCATTTCCGAGGCGTACGTCGACGAGGGTCCGACCCTGAAGCGGTTCCGGCCGCGTGCCCAGGGCCGCGCCTACCGGATCCGCAAGCGGACCAGCCACATCACCGTGGTCGTCAGCAGCAAGGAAGGAACCCGGTAATGGGCCAGAAGGTTAACCCGCACGGGTTCCGGCTCGGCATCACCACGGACTTCAAGTCCCGGTGGTACGCCGACAAGCTGTACAAGGACTACGTCAAGGAAGACGTCGCCATCCGTCGGATGATGACGTCCGGCATGGAGCGCGCCGGCATCTCGAAGGTGGAGATCGAGCGCACCCGTGACCGCGTCCGTGTGGACATCCACACCGCGCGCCCGGGCATCGTCATCGGCCGCCGTGGCGCCGAGGCCGACCGCATCCGCGGTGACCTGGAGAAGCTGACCGGCAAGCAGGTCCAGCTCAACATCCTTGAGGTCAAGAACCCGGAGACGGACGCTCAGCTGGTGGCCCAGGCCGTCGCCGAGCAGCTGTCCTCCCGTGTCTCCTTCCGCCGTGCCATGCGCAAGAGCATGCAGTCGGCGATGAAGGCCGGCGCCAAGGGCATCAAGATCCAGTGCGGTGGCCGCCTCGGCGGCGCCGAGATGTCCCGCTCGGAGTTCTACCGCGAGGGCCGCGTGCCCCTGCACACGCTCCGCGCGAACGTCGACTACGGCTTCTTCGAGGCCAAGACGACCTTCGGCCGTATCGGTGTGAAGGTCTGGATCTACAAGGGCGACGTCAAGAACATCGCCGAGGTCCGCGCCGAGAACGCCGCTGCCCGTGCGGGTAACCGCCCGGCTCGCGGTGGCGGCCCGGGCGGCGACCGCCCGGCCCGTGGCGGTGGCCGCGGTGGCGAGCGTGGCGGCCGCGGCCGCAAGCCGCAGCAGCAGTCCGCGCCGGCTGCCGAGGCCCCCAAGGCCGACGCTCCCGCCGCCGCTGCCGCGCCGGCTGAGAGCACCGGAACGGAGGCCTGACCGACATGCTGATCCCCCGTAGGGTCAAGCACCGCAAGCAGCACCACCCCAAGCGTCGTGGTCAGGCCAAGGGCGGTACGCAGGTTTCGTTCGGCGAGTACGGCATTCAGGCCCTCACGCCGGCGTACGTGACGAACCGCCAGATCGAGGCCGCCCGTATCGCGATGACCCGCCACATCAAGCGTGGCGGCAAGGTCTGGATCAACATCTACCCGGACCGCCCGCTCACGAAGAAGCCCGCCGAGACCCGCATGGGTTCCGGTAAGGGTTCTCCCGAGTGGTGGATCGCGAACGTGCACCCGGGCCGGGTCATGTTCGAGCTGTCCTACCCCAACGAGAAGATCGCCCGTGAGGCCCTCACTCGCGCAGCCCACAAGCTGCCGATGAAGTGCCGGATCGTCAAGCGCGAGGCAGGTGAAGCGTGATGTCGGCCGGTACCAAGGCGTCCGAGCTGCGCGAACTGGGTGACGAGGAGCTTCTCGCGAAGCTCCGCGAAGCCAAGGAAGAGCTGTTCAACCTCCGCTTCCAGGCGGCGACCGGTCAGCTCGAAAACCACGGTCGGCTCAAGGCCGTCCGGAAGGACATCGCGCGGATCTACACCCTGATGCGTGAGCGCGAGCTGGGCATCGAAACGGTGGAGAGCGCCTGATGAGCGAGAGCAACGTGACTGAAGAGCAGACCGCTTCCCGCGGCTTCCGCAAGACCCGTGAGGGTCTCGTCGTCAGCGACAAGATGGACAAGACCGTCGTCGTCGCCGTCGAGGACCGCGTGAAGCACGCGCTGTACGGCAAGGTCATCCGCCGTACGAACAAGCTCAAGGCCCACGACGAGCAGAACGCCGCAGGCGTCGGCGACCGCGTCCTCCTCATGGAGACGCGTCCGCTGTCCGCGACGAAGCGCTGGCGCATCGTCGAGATCCTCGAAAAGGCCAAGTAATTTTCCTGCGGGGCTAACCCCGCAGGACAGTTCCGCCAGGCTCCAACAGGGCTGATTCATCAGCCCTGTTGGGGAACCGGCAGACGATCAGGAGATAGACGTGATCCAGCAGGAGTCGCGACTGCGCGTCGCCGACAACACTGGTGCGAAGGAAATCCTTTGCATCCGTGTGCTCGGTGGCTCCGGTCGCCGCTACGCGGGCATCGGTGACGTCATCGTCGCCACCGTCAAGGACGCGATCCCCGGTGGCAACGTGAAGAAGGGTGACGTCGTCAAGGCCGTCATCGTTCGCACCGTGAAGGAGCGCCGTCGTCCGGACGGCTCGTACATCCGCTTCGACGAGAACGCCGCCGTCATTCTGAAGAACGACGGCGACCCTCGCGGCACCCGCATCTTCGGCCCGGTCGGGCGCGAGCTGCGCGAGAAGAAGTTCATGAAGATCATCTCGCTGGCTCCGGAGGTGCTGTAAGCATGAAGATCAAGAAGGGTGACACGGTTCAGGTCATCACCGGCAAGGACAAGGGCAAGCAGGGCAAGGTCATTGCCGCTTACCCGCGCGACGAGCGCGTCCTGGTCGAGGGTGTCAACCGGGTCAAGAAGCACACCAAGGCCGGCCCCACCGCCAAGGGCTCGCAGGCCGGTGGCATCGTCACGACCGAGGCGCCGATCCACGTCTCCAACGTCCAGCTGGTCGTTGAGAAGGACGGCAACAAGGTCGTCACGCGTGTCGGCTACCGCTTCGACGACGAGGGCAACAAGGTTCGCGTTGCCAAGCGGACGGGTGAGGACATCTGATGACTACCACCACCACTCCGCGTCTCAAGACGAAGTACCGCGAGGAGATCGCGGGCAAGCTGCGTGAGGAGTTCTCCTACGAGAACGTCATGCAGATCCCCGGCCTCGTCAAGATCGTGGTCAACATGGGTGTCGGCGACGCCGCCCGTGACTCCAAGCTCATGGACGGTGCCGTCCGTGACCTGACCACGATCACCGGTCAGAAGCCGGCCATCACCAAGGCCCGCAAGTCCATCGCGCAGTTCAAGCTGCGCGAGGGTCAGCCGATCGGTGCCCACGTCACGCTCCGTGGCGACCGCATGTGGGAGTTCCTGGACCGCACCCTGTCGCTCGCGCTTCCGCGCATCCGCGACTTCCGCGGTCTGTCTCCCAAGCAGTTCGACGGTCGTGGCAACTACACCTTCGGTCTCACCGAGCAGGTCATGTTCCACGAGATCGACCAGGACAAGATCGACCGCGTCCGGGGTATGGACATCACCGTGGTGACCACGGCGACCAACGACGCCGAAGGCCGTGCCCTTCTCCGTCACCTCGGCTTCCCCTTCAAGGAGGCGTAAGCGAGATGGCGAAGAAGGCTCTGATTGCCAAGGCTGCTCGTAAGCCCAAGTTCGGTGTGCGTGGCTACACCCGCTGCCAGCGCTGCGGCCGCCCGCACTCCGTGTACCGCAAGTTCGGCCTCTGCCGCGTGTGCCTTCGTGAGATGGCTCACCGTGGCGAGCTGCCGGGCGTGACCAAGAGCTCCTGGTAGTCCGGTACTTCCGGACTCCCGAAGCTCTCGGTAAGCAGAGGGCACGGTCAGGTGCCCACCCCTTCATGGCTTAGGCTAGGAGGGTTGGGCGCCTGATTGCCGCCCATACGACTTACTACGCCGTAGGTCCACCGCACCGCACCCGCCTCGTCTCGGATCGAGGAGAGGGATGGGCACCTGGAAACCCCGGCGAGAGAGGCCGAAGGCCAATTCATGACCATGACTGATCCGATCGCAGACATGCTTACGCGTCTGCGGAACGCGAACTCGGCATACCACGACTCCGTGACGATGCCGGCGTCCAAGATCAAGTCTCACATCGCGGAGATCCTCCAGCAGGAGGGCTTCATCACGGGCTGGAAGGTCGAGGACGCCGAGGTCGGCAAGAACCTCGTCCTTGAGCTGAAGTTCGGCCCGAACCGTGAGCGCTCCATCGCGGGCATCAAGCGGATCTCCAAGCCCGGTCTCCGGGTTTACGCGAAGTCCACCTCCCTGCCCAAGGTGCTCGGTGGCCTCGGCGTGGCGATCATCTCCACGTCGCACGGTCTCCTCACCGACAAGCAGGCCGGCAAGAAGGGCGTAGGCGGAGAAGTCCTCGCCTACGTCTGGTAGCGGAAAGGAATCGGAAGAAGCTATGTCGCGTATTGGCAAGCTCCCCATCACGGTTCCCGCCGGCGTGGACGTCACCATCGACGGCCGTACGGTCTCGGTCAAGGGCCCCAAGGGCACCCTGACCCACACCGTCGCTTCGCCGATCGACATCGCCAAGGGTGAGGACGGCGTTCTCAACGTCACCCGCCCCAACGACGAGCGTCAGAACAAGGCCTTGCACGGCCTGTCCCGCACGCTGGTGGCGAACATGATCACCGGCGTGACCGAGGGTTACGTGAAGAAGCTCGAAATCAGTGGTGTCGGTTACCGCGTCGCGGCCAAGGGTTCCACCCTTGAGTTCGCGCTCGGCTACAGCCACTCGATCACGGTCGAGGCGCCCGAGGGCATCTCGTTCAAGGTCGAGAACCCGACCCACTTCTCGGTCGAGGGCATCGACAAGCAGAAGGTCGGCGAGGTTGCGGCCAACATCCGCAAGCTGCGCAAGCCCGACCCGTACAAGGCCAAGGGCGTCAAGTACGAGGGCGAAGTCATCCGGCGCAAGGTCGGAAAGGCGGGTAAGTAAGCCATGGCATACGGTACGAAGATCGCTAAGGGCGACGCTTACAAGCGTGCTGCCATCAAGCGTCGTCACATCCGCATCCGGAAGCACATTTCCGGTACGGCTGAGCGTCCGCGCCTGGTCGTGACCCGCTCCAACCGCCACATCGTGGCCCAGGTCATCGACGACATCAAGGGTCACACCCTGGCGTCGGCGTCGACCCTGGACACCTCGATCCGCGGCGGCGAGAGCGACAAGTCCGCGCAGGCCAAGTCGGTCGGCGCCCTGGTCGCCGAGCGCGCCAAGGCCGCCGGTGTCGAGGCTGTCGTATTCGACCGCGGTGGCAATCAGTACGCGGGGCGCATCGCCGCCCTGGCGGACGCCGCCCGCGAAGCCGGACTGAAGTTCTAGTCGCTTCCGTAGCTAGCGGAAAGAGAGAGGTAATCCAATGGCTGGACCCCAGCGCCGTGGAAGCGGTGCCGGTGGCGGCGAGCGGCGGGACCGGAAGGGCCGTGACGGCGGCGCTGCTGCCGCCGAGAAGACCGCGTACGTTGAGCGCGTAGTCGCGATCAACCGCGTCGCCAAGGTTGTCAAGGGTGGTCGTCGCTTCAGCTTCACCGCGCTCGTCGTGGTGGGCGACGGTGACGGCACCGTCGGTGTCGGTTACGGCAAGGCCAAGGAGGTGCCGGCCGCCATCGCCAAGGGTGTTGAGGAGGCCAAGAAGCACTTCTTCAAGGTCCCCCGTATCCAGGGCACCATCCCGCACCCGATCACGGGCGAGAAGGCCGCGGGCGTCGTCCTGCTCAAGCCTGCTTCCCCCGGTACCGGCGTTATCGCCGGTGGTCCGGTGCGAGCCGTCCTGGAGTGCGCCGGCGTGCACGACATCCTGTCGAAGTCGCTCGGCTCGTCCAACGCGATCAACATCGTGCACGCGACCGTGGCGGCCCTCAAGGGCCTGCAGCGTCCCGAGGAGATCGCGGCCCGCCGCGGTCTGCCCCTTGAGGACGTCGCCCCCGCGGCTCTCCTTCGTGCACGTGCCGGGGCGGGTGCGTAATGGCTCGCCTCAAGGTCACGCAGACGAAGTCGTACATCGGCAGCAAGCAGAACCACCGTGACACACTGCGGTCCCTTGGTCTCAAGGGGATCAACACCGTGGTCGTCAAGGAGGACCGCCCCGAGTTCCGCGGAATGGTGCACACCGTCCGCCACCTCGTGACGGTTGAGGAGGTCGACTGATCATGGCGGAGAACAACCCGCTCAAGATCCACAACCTCCGTCCCGCCCCGGGCGCCAAGACCGCCAAGACCCGTGTGGGTCGTGGTGAGGCGTCGAAGGGTAAGACGGCCGGTCGTGGAACCAAGGGTACGAAGGCCCGTTACCAGGTTCCGGAGCGCTTCGAGGGTGGCCAGATGCCCCTCCACATGCGTCTTCCGAAGCTGAAGGGCTTCCGCAACCCGTTCAAGACCGAGTACCAGGTCGTGAACCTCGACAAGCTGGCGTCCCTGTACCCGGAGGGTGGCGAGGTCACCGTAGAGGGTCTCGTCGCCAACGGCGCGGTGCGCAAGAACAGCCTCGTCAAGGTCCTCGGCCAGGGCGAGATCTCCGTGGCGCTGCAGGTGACGGTGGACGCCGTCTCCGGTTCCGCCAAGGAGAAGATCACCGCCGCCGGCGGTACCGTCACCGAGCTCGTCTGAGCGCGATGACATAAGCGATCCCGACCGGGGATACCCCATAACGGGGTATCCCCGGTTGGTCGTTCCACGGGGGCAGTGTCGCCGGTAAGGTGGCCTGCACTGTTCTTATTCGTCGAACCTCAAGACCGTCACCCTTGACGCACTGGCGCGGGGGTCGCAGGAGGCACCGTGCTCACCGCGTTCGCCCGGGCGTTCAGGACGCCCGACCTGCGCAAGAAGCTGCTCTTCACGCTGGGCATCATCGTGGTCTACCGGGTCGGTACCCACGTTCCGATCCCCGGCGTCAACTACACGGCCGTACAGCAGTGTGTGACCGAGGCCTCCGGCAACCAGGGTCTCTTCGGCCTGGTCAACATGTTCTCCGGCGGTGCGCTGCTACAGATCACGGTCTTCGCGCTCGGCATCATGCCGTACATCACGGCGAGCATCATTCTGCAGCTGCTGACCGTGGTGATCCCGCGTCTGGAAGCCCTCAAGAAGGAGGGCCAGGCCGGTACGGCGAAGATCACGCAGTACACGCGCTATCTGACCGTGGCGCTCGCCATTCTCCAGGGCACCGGCCTGGTGGCCACCGCCCGCAGTGGCGCCCTCTTCTCCGGCTGCACGGTCGCGACGAGCATCGTCCCGGACCGTGCCATTTTCACGACCATCACCATGGTCGTCACCATGACCGCCGGTACCGGAGTCGTGATGTGGCTCGGTGAGCTGATCACCGACCGCGGCATCGGCAACGGCATGTCGATCCTGATGTTCATCTCGATCGCGGCCACCTTCCCGTCCGCGCTGTGGGCCATCAAGAAGCAGGGCACGCTGGCCGACGGCTGGATCGAGTTCGGCACCGTCATCCTCGTCGGCCTGGTGATGGTCGGCCTGGTGGTCTTCGTCGAACAGGCCCAGCGCCGCATTCCCGTCCAGTACGCGAAGCGCATGATCGGCCGCCGTTCCTACGGCGGTACGTCGACCTACATCCCGCTGAAGGTCAATCAGGCGGGTGTGATTCCCGTCATCTTCGCGTCCTCGCTGCTCTACATCCCGGCTCTGGTCGCGCAGTTCTCCAGCGGAAACTCCGCCTGGAAGACCTGGGTGACGACGAACCTGACCAAGGGCGACCACCCGATTTACCTGATCAGCTACTTCCTCCTGATCGTTTTCTTCGCGTTCTTCTACGTGGCGATCTCGTTCAACCCCGAGGAAGTCGCGGACAACATGAAGAAGTATGGTGGCTTCATCCCGGGCATCCGGGCTGGCCGGCCCACCGCTGAGTACCTGAGCTACGTACTCAACCGGATCACCTGGCCGGGTTCGCTGTATCTGGGTCTGATCGCTCTCGTACCGACGATGGCGTTGGTCGGCTTCAACGCAAGCGGCAACTTCCCGTTCGGCGGGACCAGCATCCTCATCATCGTGGGTGTCGGTCTTGAGACGGTGAAGCAGATCGAGAGCCAGCTCCAGCAGCGCAATTACGAAGGGTTCCTCCGCTGATGCGAATCGTCCTCGTCGGGCCGCCGGGCGCCGGTAAGGGAACGCAGGCTGTGCGACTGGCCAAGACGCTGCACATCCCGCACATCTCCACCGGCGATCTCTTCCGTGCCAACATCAGTCAGGCCACGGAACTCGGCAAACTGGCGAAGTCCTACATGGACGCGGGCAACCTGGTCCCGGACGAGGTCACCATCGCGATGGCCAAGGACCGCATGGAGCAGCCGGACGCCGCGGGCGGCTTCCTGCTGGACGGTTTCCCGCGCAATGTGTCGCAGGCCGAGGCGCTGGACGAGCTGCTGAAGACCGAGGGCATCAAGCTGGACGCGGTGCTGGATCTGGAGGTCTCCGAGGAAGAGGTGGTCAAGCGCATCGCCGGCCGCCGCATCTGCCGGAAGGACTCCAGCCACGTCTTCCACGTGACGTACAGCCCGCCCCAGCAGGACGGTGTCTGTGACACCTGCGGCGGCGAGCTGTACCAGCGCGACGACGACTCCGAGGACACGGTCCGCACCCGGCTGGAGGTCTACCACACGCAGACCGAGCCGATCATCGACTACTACAAGCTCCAGGGCCTGGTGGTCACGATCTCCTCGCTCGGCCCGGTGGACGAGATCACCCAGCGCGCGCTGGACGCGCTGAAGCGCGACGACGAGGGCGACGACGACAAGTAGTCGCCCGGCAGAACCGGCCGCGGTGCCCCCAGGGGCGTCGCGGCCGTACTGTTGTGTACAGCCATATCCCATGTGACGCGGAAGACGGAGAGCGCAGGCCCCCATGGTGCAGATCAAGACCCCCGAGCAGATCGCCAAGATGCGCGAGGCGGGGCTGGTCGTCGCCGCGATCCACGCGGCCACGCGTGAAGCGGCCGTACCCGGCGCGAGCACGAAGGATCTGGACGAGGTCGCCCGCAAGGTCCTCGCCGACCACAACGCGAAGCCCAACTTCCTTGGCTACGGCGGCTTCCCGGCCACCATCTGCACCTCGGTGAACGAGGTCGTCGTCCACGGCATCCCCTCCGACGAGGTGGTCCTCAAGGACGGCGACATCATCTCCATCGACTGCGGCGCGATCATCGACGGCTGGCACGGCGACGCCGCGTACACGGCCTTCGTCGGCTCCGGCCACGCCCCGGAACTCATCGAGCTCTCCCGGGTGACCGAGGAGTCGATGTGGGCGGGCATCGCCGCGATGAAGCTCGGCAACCGGCTCGTCGACATCTCCCGCGCCATCGAGACGTACATCCGCCGCCAGCCGAAGCCGGGCGGCGGCAAGTACGGGATCGTCGAGGACTACGGCGGCCACGGCATCGGTACCGAGATGCACATGGATCCGCATCTGCTGAACTACGTGGAGAAGCGGCGGGGCAAGGGGCCGAAGCTGATTCCCGGGTTCTGCCTGGCGATCGAGCCGATGGTGTCGCTCGGTACGCCGAAGACCGAGGTGCTGTCCGACGACTGGACGGTCATTACGACCGACGGGACGTGGTCGTCGCACTGGGAGCACTCGGTTGCCTTGACCGAGGAGGGGCCGCTTGTGCTGACGTCTCCCGACGGGGGTAAGGCGAAGTTGGCCGAGTTCGGGATCGCGGCCGCGCCGGATCCGCTCGCGTAGTTGTTCGTCCGCGGCCCGGTGGGGGCTGGTCGCGCAGTTCCCCGCGCCCCTAAAAACACCCTCCCTGTGCTTAGTGATCTTCGCGCCGGGGCATCCTCCATCGATTCGTCTTTCCGAGGGCCCTGACGTAGACTGACTCGTCGGCTCTCGTGCAGCCGCATGTCCGCATGCACCCCGTAAGGGGAACGCACTGAGTCGATCAAGGTAGTCGATTCGAAGGGCGAAGCGTGGCCAAGAAGCAAGGTGCCATCGAGATCGAAGGCACTGTCGTCGAGTCTCTCCCGAACGCCATGTTCAAGGTGGAGCTCCAGAACGGCCACCAGGTCCTGGCACACATCAGCGGCAAGATGCGTATGCACTACATCCGCATCCTCCCTGACGACCGGGTCGTGGTGGAGCTGTCTCCGTACGACCTGACGCGTGGCCGGATCGTCTACCGCTACAAGTAGATCTTGCCCAGGTTCCGCGCAAGCGGCGCCGCAGGCAACTGACCCGGAGAACCTCACCAATGAAGGTCAAGCCGAGCGTCAAGAAGATCTGCGACAAGTGCAGGGTGATCCGCCGTCACGGTCGGGTCATGGTCATTTGCGAGAACCCGCGCCACAAGCAGCGCCAGGGCTGACGCAGGACCTTCCCTCTGCATCGACATCGCAGAGATTCGCGCGACGCGAGCAATACATGTTCATACGCAGGACCCGGGCGTAGTAGGCGTCCGACACCCCCGGCTCGGAGGCTGGGGACCCACGCCGTACCAAATCTTCCGACGAAGAGGCCGGCGGCTGGGATCCGGTTCTGCGGAAGACCTCCGAAGATCACCAGGAGCCATTGAATGGCACGCGTTTCCGGTGTCGACATCCCGCGCGAAAAGCGCGTGGAGGTCGCCCTCACCTACGTGTTCGGCATTGGTCGGACCCTTTCCCAGCTGACGCTGGCCGAGACCGGCATCGACCCCAACACCCGCGTTCGCGACCTCTCGGAAGAGCAGCTCGTCGCGATTCGTGAGTACGTCGACGCCAACATCAAGACCGAGGGTGACCTCCGTCGCGAGATCCAGGCCGACATCCGCCGCAAGGTGGAGATCGGCTGCTACCAGGGTCTCCGTCACCGTCGTGGTCTGCCCGTTCGCGGTCAGCGCACCAGCACGAACGCTCGTACCCGCAAGGGTCCGCGTCGCGCCATCGCCGGCAAGAAGAAGCCGGGCAAGAAGTAGTCCACAGCGGACAACGCTTCACCAGCGGTCTTCGCTGTAGGACCGACCACCTCCCCGTAGGAGTAATAGATGCCCCCCAAGGGTCGTCAGGGCGCTGCCAAGAAGGTGCGCCGCAAGGAAAAGAAGAACGTCGCTCACGGCCACGCGCACATCAAGAGCACGTTCAACAACACGATCGTCTCGATCACCGACCCCTCGGGCAACGTGATCTCCTGGGCCTCCGCCGGCCACGTCGGCTTCAAGGGCTCGCGCAAGTCCACCCCCTTCGCCGCGCAGATGGCCGCCGAGTCGGCCGCCCGTCGCGCGCAGGAGCACGGCATGCGCAAGGTCGACGTCTTCGTGAAGGGCCCGGGTTCGGGCCGCGAGACCGCCATCCGTTCGCTTCAGGCGACCGGTCTTGAGGTGGGCTCCATCCAGGACGTCACCCCCACCCCGCATAACGGCTGCCGTCCGCCGAAGCGCCGCCGCGTCTGACGCACGGCTGTCTTGAGGATGCGGGCGGTACGGCACTTCGGTGCCGTATCGCCCGTACCCTTGTAGGAACAGCAGGACATCAAATAGTGGGTGTCCATGACTGAAGGAATCACCTCATGCTGATCGCTCAGCGTCCGTCTCTGACCGAAGAGGTCGTTGACGAGTTCCGTTCGCGGTTCGTGATCGAGCCGCTGGAGCCCGGCTTCGGCTACACCCTCGGCAACTCCCTCCGCCGTACGCTCCTCTCCTCGATCCCCGGAGCCGCTGTCACCAGCATCCGGATCGACGGCGTCCTGCACGAGTTCACCACCGTGCCGGGCGTCAAGGAGGACGTCACCGACCTGATCCTCAACATCAAGCAGCTGGTCGTCTCCTCGGAGCACGACGAGCCCGTCGTGATGTACCTGCGCAAGCAGGGCCCGGGTCTGGTCACCGCCGCCGACATCGCGCCCCCGGCCGGTGTCGAGGTCCACAACCCCGACCTCGTCCTCGCCACGCTCAACGGCAAGGGCAAGCTGGAGATGGAGCTCACGGTCGAGCGTGGCCGCGGCTACGTCTCCGCGGTGCAGAACAAGCAGGTGGGTCAGGAGATCGGGCGCATCCCGGTCGACTCGATCTACTCGCCGGTGCTGAAGGTCACGTACAAGGTCGAGGCGACGCGTGTCGAGCAGCGCACAGACTTCGACAAGCTGATCGTCGATGTCGAGACCAAGCAGGCGATGCGTCCCCGTGACGCGATGGCGTCGGCCGGCAAGACCCTGGTGGAGCTGTTCGGTCTCGCGCGCGAGCTGAACATCGACGCCGAGGGCATCGACATGGGCCCGTCCCCCACGGACGCCGCCCTGGCCGCCGACCTCGCCCTGCCGATCGAGGAGCTGGAACTCACCGTCCGCTCCTACAACTGCCTCAAGCGCGAGGGCATCCACTCCGTGGGTGAGCTCGTGGCTCGTTCCGAGGCCGACCTCCTGGACATCCGCAACTTCGGTGCGAAGTCCATCGACGAGGTCAAGGCGAAGCTGGCCGGCATGGGCCTGGCCCTCAAGGACAGCCCGCCCGGATTCGACCCGACCGCAGCCGCCGACGCCTTTGGCGCCGACGACGACATGGACGCGGGTTTTGTGGAGACCGAGCAGTACTGATCGGTTGTTGCCGGTGAGCGTCCGCTCACCGGGTCCTGACTCCGGTACCTCATACGGCCGGGGCAGATACCAAGGAGAAAGAAATGCCGAAGCCCACCAAGGGTGCCCGTCTGGGCGGCAGTGCCGCGCACGAGAAGCTGCTCATCGCGAACCTCGCGAAGTCGCTCTTCGAGCACGGCCGTATCACCACCACCGAGGCGAAGGCCCGCAAGCTGCGGCCCTACGCCGAGCGGCTGGTCACCAAGGCGAAGAAGGGTGACCTTCACAACCGCCGTCAGGTGCTCCAGGTGATCACGGACAAGAGCGTCGTCCACACGCTCTTCACCGAGATCGGCCCGCGCTACGAGAACCGTCCCGGTGGCTACACCCGTATCACCAAGATCGGTAACCGTCGTGGCGACAACGCGCCCATGGCTGTCATCGAGCTGGTCGAGGCGCTGACTGTCGCTCAGGCTGCGACGGGTGAGGCCGAGGCCGCCACCAAGCGTGCCGCGAAGGACGCCGAGGCTGTTGTCGAGGCTCCGGTCGAGGTCGTTGAGGACGCCAAGCCGGCCGAGGTCGAGGCCGACGAAGAGTCCAAGGACGCGTAACACCGTTTTTGGCTGACCCGCCGTTGTGGCTGGTCGCGCCCACGCGGCGGTAGCCGCACATCAGCACAGCCCCGCGCCCCTGAAAACGGGCGTGTTGGCGGGTCCGTTCCTTTCGAGGGGCGGGCCCGCTTTTGTGTACCTGAAAGGATCTCGGTGTGAGTGACGACGTAGCGGTCGGGTTTGTTCGTGTGCGGCTCGATCTCTCCTACGACGGGACCTCGTTCTCCGGGTGGGCCAAGCAGGCCGGGGGGCGGCGGACCGTGCAGGGGGAGGTCGAGGACGCGTTGCGGACCGTGACGCGGTCGGGGGCGGCCGCGTACGACCTGACCGTGGCCGGGCGTACCGATGCCGGGGTGCATGCGCGGGGGCAGGTGGCGCATGTCGATCTGCCGGTCTCCCTCTGGGCCGAGCACCAGGACAAGCTGCTGAAGCGGCTTGCCGGGCGGCTGCCGAAGGATGTGCGGGTGTGGTCGCTGGCGGAGGCTCCCGTCGGGTTCAACGCGCGGTTCGCCGCGCTGTGGCGGCGTTACGTGTACCGGGTCGGGGACCGGCCGGGGGGAGTGGACCCCCTACTGCGGAACCATGTGCTGTGGCACGACTGGGAGTTGGACGTCGATGTGATGGATGCCGCCGCCAAGTCCCTTGTGGGGGAGCATGACTTCGCGGCGTACGCGAAGAAGCGTGAAGGCGCGACGACGATCCGGGAGATTCTCGACTTCGGGGTGCGGCGGCGGGGCGATGGTGTCGTCGAGATCGAAGTGCGGGCCGATGCCTTCTGTTACAACCAAGTGCGGTCCATGGTCGGCGCGTTGCTGTTCGTCGGTGACGGGCATCGGGGTGCCGAGTGGCCGCGGAAGGTGCTGGACGCGGGGGTGCGGGACAGCGCCGTGCATGTCGTACGGCCGCACGGGCTGACGCTGGAGGAGGTCGCGTACCCGGCGGACGAACTGCTGGCGGAGCGGCAGTTGCAGGCCCGCCGGGTGCGGGGTGACGTGCACTGACCGAAGGGCCTTCGGTCAGTCGGCCAGGACCTTTTTCAGGGTCGGCTTGAGGTACGGGATCAGGGTCTTGGCATAGCTCGACGTGATGTGGCTGGCGTCGTAGTAGACGACCTGGTCGCCGATGACCGCCGGGCAGACGTCCCGTGCGCAGAACAGGGGCACCGTGTCGATGATGTCGGCACCGTATTTCGTGGCCACGTTCTGTTCCATGGTCCGGAACTTGCTGAACTCCAGTGCTTCGCTCTTCTTCCGGTTGCAGGCGGTCACCTTGCTGCTGTGGATGGCGAGGCAGTCCGGGATGTTCTGGCCGGGTTCCGGGGTGTCCGTCAGGTAGACCAGCTTCGCGCCGCTCTTCGGCAGGGCCTTGTAGAGGGCTTCGGCGCCTTCCCTGGTCGCTTCCCGGCGGGCGCGGTCGGAGATGACGATGACGTCGGGCTTGATCTCGGAGAGTGCGGTGAAGGCGGACTGCCGCCAGCTGTTGCACTCCGTGTATTCACGGTTGAGTTCGGGGTTGGTGATGTCGTAGATCTGGGGGGAGCAGCCGCCCTTGGACACGATCACGATCTTCGTGTGCAGGTCCTTCCCGATCTCGTCGAAGGCGTCGCTCCACTGCCAGGCGTGCGAGTCGCCCATGAGGACGATGGTCCGCTTGCTGTTCTTCTCCCCGAAGACGCAGGCGTCCGCCACGCTGAATTTCTTGTCGGTGGTGCTGTCGATGCATTTCTTGCTGGCATGGTCGTCGGGGGACTTCTGTAGCGAGGCCTGGCCGGCCGCGGACAGGCGGGTCCGGAGCACGGCGTCCTCCACCGATGCCTGGTTGCTGTAGCCGGAGGCGACCGTGCTGCCGGAGGCCACGGTCTCCAGGTTCAGGGGGACGAAGAAGATCGCCAGGGCCATGGCTCCGGCCGCGCCGGCGGTGGCGGTACCGCCGAGCAGGATTCCCTTCCAGGGGCGCAGCACCAGTTCCACGTTGTCGCGGAACCGGCGTTCGAGCACGTAGTGCATGGCGACGGCCAGGATGAACGACGCGGAGGCGACCCGGAAGCGGTCGGAGAACGTGATCTCGCGGTCGGCCATGTACGGCCAGAGGATCAGGATCGGCCAGTGCCAGAGGTACCAGCCGTAGCTGACGTTGCCGATGAAGTTGAACACGGGGTTGTCGAGGAGCCGTTCCGCGCCGAGGCGGGGAGCGGCACACCCGCCGGCGATGATCATGACGGCGCCGAGGACGGGGCCCGCGACCGCGTACCCGGGCAGTGGGGTGTCGCTGGAGATCAGCATCGCCGTGACCAGGGTGATTCCGAGTCCCAGCCAGGAGACGACGGCCGCCACAGAGGTGTTCAGGCGGGCGACGGACGGTGCGACGAAGGCGAGGAGGACGCCGGCGGTGATCTCCCAGATGCGGGTGTGGGTGGCGAAGTAGGCGAGGGGCTGGTTGATCGGCGTCTCCTGGTAGCCCAGGTAGAACGACCCGGCGACGACCGTCACGAGGAACAGCCCGACCAGAGCCCGGTTGCGGAAGATCGAGCGGCTCAGCCAGGCGGTGACGACCAGGGCGACCGGGGCGACGACGTAGAACTGCTCCTCGATCCCCAGCGACCAGAAGTGCTGGTACGGGGACTGGCTGCCGTCGTTGGCGAAGTAGTCGGTGCCGGTCTCGACGAGACGCCAGTTCATGACGCTGAGCGCCGAGCTGAGGCCGTCGCGCATGGTGTCGCGGAACCTGAGCGGGCTGGCGAAGACCCACGCCAGGACCGCGGTGGCGACGATGACGACGGCCATGGCGGGGGCGAGCCGCCGCATCCGGCGGGCCCAGAACTTGCCGAACGACACCTTGCCCGTCTTGTCGATCTCGGCGAGGAGCTGACTGCCGATGAGGAAGCCGCTCAGCACGAAGCTCACGTCCACGCCGCCGTGGATGTCGAGGATGCCGCAGTGCATGGCGACCACCATCATGATGGCGACGGCACGCAGGCCCTGGATGTCCGGCCGGTACTTGCGAAGACGCTCGGTCTTCGGGGCCGTTGCTCGATGGCGGGTGAGGGTCGTCACGGTTCTCCAGTAACTGTCCGGACGGGCCGGTGGGGGCGGGCCGGTGAATTCAGTGGGCCGTCAGGCAGGCGGCGGCCGTGCCGCTGACGCGGACGCCTTGGGCGGGGATGCGGATGCCGCACGACAGCCGCAGCTGGGCGGGCAGTTCGTTCTCCGCGCCGATGTGCGCGTGGCAGCCGACCACGACCTCGCGCAGGAACGACTCCCTGCCGATCGAGGAGTCGTGGTCGACCACGGACTCGTGGATCCGGGCGCCCTCGGCCACGGTGACGCCACCGCCGACGATGGAGCGGTCGACGACCACGTGCGGGCCGATGACCGCGCCCGGGCCGATCGTCGAGCCGCCCGTGACGCGGGCGGTCGGGGCGATGGTGGCCGTGGGATGGATCAGGGCCTCGGCGTGCCGCTCCACGAGGGGGGAGGTCACCTTGCCGGTGACGAGGTCGGCGGAGCCGTGGACGAAGGCGAGCGGGGTGCCGAGGTCGCGCCAGTAGTCGTCCGTGGTGTGGCCGACGATGGGCCGGCCCTGGGCGACCAGCTGCGGGAACGTCTCCTGCTCGACGGAGACCTCGCGGCCGACCGGGATGGCGTCGAGGACGGACCGGCGGAAGACGTAGCAGCCCGCGTTGATCTGGTCGGTGACGCACTCCTCGGCGGTCTTCGGCTTCTCCAGGAAGGACAGCACCCGGCCTGCGCCGTCGGTGGGGACCAGGCCGAAGGCGCGCGGGTCGGCGACCCGGGTGAGGTGCAGGGTGACGTCCGCCTCGCGGGACTCGTGCACTGCCACGATGCCGTCCAGGTCGACGCCGGACAGGATGTCGCCGTTGAGGACGAGGACCGGGGCGTCGGGGTCGTCGCCGCGCAGCAGCCGGCCGGCGTTGCGGATCGCGCCGCCGGTGCCGAGCGGTACCTCCTCGACGGCGTAGGAGATCCGCAGGCCCTGGGCGAAGTTCTGGAACTCCTCCTCGAAGAGGCCCGCGAGATAGGAGGTGGCGAACACGACGTGCTCGACGCCGGCGTCCATCAGCTTGGCGATCTGGTGCCGGATGAAGGAGGAACCCGCCACGCTGAGCAGCGGTTTGGGGGTGTGGTTCGTCAGGGGGCGCAGCCGGGTTCCCTTGCCGCCCACCAGAATGATGGCTTCGCGCATGATTGCCTCGCTCTCGTCAGCCGGCGGTCGTGGTACCGGGACCCGCGTAGTCGGACGTGAAACAGGACGTGATGGCCTTCTCGGAGGCGGGGCGTCCGGCGAAGTCGAGCCGGGAGGCGACCTTGTCGTCGGGCTTGACGTTCGGGTCGGTGTCGAAGTAGATCGACCACCAATAGACGCCGCTCATCTTCCGTTCCTGGACGACCTTGCAGACGGCCGTGTACCAGTTGGCCTGCACCTGCGGGTTGACGGTCCGCTTGGCGTAGAAGTTGCCGGGGGAGTGGTAGGCGCCGTTCATGGCGCCGATGCCGGCCTCCGAGATGGTGATCTTCGGCAGCGGTCCGGTGGCCTTCTTGTCGAGCCAGTCGTTCCAGCCGGCGACGAGGGTGCTCACCGACGCGGTGTCGGCGACCTTCACCGGGAAGTACGCGTCGACGCCGAGGTGGCTGACGGGCATGGTGATCGGGCCCTCGACGTAGTTGTCCCAGTTCGCGTCGTAGGCGACCTCGCCGCTGAAGGTCTTCTCGGCACCGTCCACGAGCGCCTCCCAACGGGGGTCGCCCTCCATGGAGTTGAGCTCGGTGCCGATGACGAAGGTCGCCGCCCGCTCGCTGTGCGCCGCCTTCAGATAGGGCGTCATGAACGCCTTGTAGGAGGCGAACCAGGCGGTGCGGTCGGTGGGTTTGATGTTTCCGCGCCAGCCGCCGGCGGCCGTGTCGAGGGACTTCTCGTCCATGAGCGGCCGTACGGTCGTCCGCAGTCCGGCCTCGTGGAAGATCCGCAGGACCCGGGTGAGGCGCTCGGGGGTGGGGGTCTTGTCGCCGCCGCTGATCTCGTTGGACGTACGGGTGCCGGTGTAGAAGGGGAAGCTCACGCTGATCGAGTTGGCGTGCAGGCCGACCACGTAGTCGGCCTGGATCCTGGCCTGCTTCTCGATGTACTTGAGGGAGTGCTCGGGGTTGTCCTCCCAGTAGAGCTGGACGCCCCACTGCGGCATGCCCTTCTTCCACTCCTGGGTGACCTTGGCGGGGCTCGCGTCGGTCGAGGCCGAGGCGTCCGAGGCGGTGTTGCCGGTCGAGGGGGTCTTCTTCGTCGGCTCGTCGCCCTTGAGGACGAGGGTCGGCATGAGTGAGCCGGACTCCCAGCGCAGCGGATGGTCACCGGCGACGAAGGGCACCGCGAGCACGAAGGAGATGACGGATACGGGCAGCACGGCGAGCAGAGGCAGGCGGGCGCGCTTCATGAAGTGTCGATTCTTCTCTTCAGGTCTTCGCTTCAGGTCTTCTCTTCAGGTCTTCGCTTCGGGGGTCAGGCGGGCTTGGCGATGACGACGAACTTGTTCTCCTCGCGGCGCACGAACTTCCACAGTCCCTTGATGCCGCCGATCCCTTCGAGGAGGGAGAACAGGGGCAGCATCAGGAGCACCGCCATGGGTTCCCACCACTTGCGCCTGCCGTTCGCCGAGGCGATCGCGTTGAGCCGCAGCCCTTCCCAGTACGCCCAGATCACATAGGCGAAGCTGATCGACCACAGGATGACGACGGACTGGGTCACGGGCGAGGTGTTCATGTTGCCGATGAACCAGCCGACGAAGATGATCGTGCCGACGTGCTGCAACGGGCCCAGGATCCAGCTCGTCACACAGACGGTCAGGAACCAGCGGTAGCGGAGCGGGACCTTGCGGTTGCAGCAGAGGGCGACCAGGCCCCAGGCCCAGCGCTCGCGCTGCTTGATGAAGTCCTTGGCGTTGGCCGGGGAGGCGCCGTAGCAGCGGCCGTTGAACCAGTCGCTGCGGCCGGGATAGGTACGGCAGAACGTCAGCGCGAGGCGGGCGTCCTCGACGATCTCCTTCGGGCCGAAGTCCCAGCCGATCTCGGCCTCGATGGAGGCCCGCAGCACGAGCAGTTCGCCGTGCACGCCCGCGGCCGGGGTGCCGAGGCCGGTGAAGGCGCGGAACCGCGCGATGTCGTCGGCGGGGCGGATGGCGTCGGCGAACCAGGTGAGCTTGCTCACCGCGTTCTCGCGCGGGTACGTGAGGATGCCCTGCGCCATGTGCTTGACCTCTTCCGGGGTCGCACGGCGCTGGCGGTTGATGAACTGGGCGAGGGAGGCCGCCGTGTCGGGGCCCACACCGGTGTCGTCGTCCATGTGCAGCACCCAGACGTGTTCGAGGGCCTCGCCCTCCTCGATGCGCAGCTCATGGGCGTAGTTGTTGGCGCGGGCCTTGAAGCGGGTGCCGTTCTTCGTCTCGTAGACCTTCGGCACGGTGACCACCCGGATCAGGGGCGAGGTCGCCGCCAGCGCGTCGATCCGCTCGGCCGCCTCGCAGCCCTCCTCGGTGAGGACGTCCACGCGCATGTACGGGAACCACTCCGGGAGGTGCTCCACGTAGGAGAGGACGGACCGCTCCAGGGCCGGGTACGTGTCGTGCCGGCCGATGGTGGGCACGAGCGTGATCAGGAAGTCCTGGTCGACCGGGGCGGGCGGGGTCATCAGGTGCGCCTTGCGCAGCCGCCGGCGGATCAGCATGAAGCCCTGGAAGGAGACCAGGACACCGGGCACCGGAAGGGCCCAGCAGATGGTGATCACCCAGGCGAGCGGTGAGTCGCTCGGGGTGTACGACCACAGACTGAAGACGAGCAGGAACACCAGGGGCACGACGAACGGCAGGATCCCCGGCTTCCACGAGGCGGTGCGCTGAGCCAGTTTCGCGTTGTGCCGCGAATGCGGCATACCCCCGTCGACCAGTGTCGTTGTCACGACTGCGGAACTCCCATGAGATCGGTGGTGCGTCGAGGCAGCAGCAGATCTCGGCACGGCACGCTACGCGCGTCGCGCTCGTTTACTCAGGGTTCTGCCCCCAACGCCTTCATTGGCGCCTCGGCCACTCAGAAGCCCCCCCGGGCGCCCAAAAAACGCTGGCCGAACAGCTGCACGATCCTCGCACACTTGCTTCACGCAAGGAATGCGGGTGTGAAAGGTGTAGTCAAAAGTTAATCAAACTGGCTCTTGTGCAGTGATGTCCATATAGGGGCCGAAGCAGTGATCACCCGCGTGGAGGCGTACGTTCCCTTTACGTCGGCCAGCGTGTTCCTGCCCGTCGGCGAGGAGACGTTGTCGTACGACAGCGCCTGCCCCCACACGCTCCACAGCACCCACGGCGTCCGGCTCAGGGTGTGCGGCTGGGCCGCGTTCAGCGGGACGTGGAAGGACTCCGCCATGGCCCGGGGCCTGCGGTACCGCTCCAGACCCCGGTACCAGACCTCCGTCCAGGCGCCCGGACCGTACGGCTTCTCCGGGGAGCCGCTGTAGTCGTCGACACCGACCACGTCCACATAACGGCCGCCGGGGTAATAGGCGTGCGGCGACCGGCCGTAGGAGCCGTCCCAGGAGTTCGGCGACCAGACGAAGATCAGATGGTGCAGGCCGCGCCGGGTGACGAGGTGGTCGTATGTCGCACGCCACAGTTTTTGGTATACGGCCGGATCCTGCCCCGCCCACCAGAAGCCGTGGCCCGGTGTCGTGTTCATCTCGTGGTACGGCCGCAGCAGCACCGGCACCCCGCGGTCCGCGAGGTAGCCGAGGTGGTCCGCGAGATAGTCCAGGTCGTGCAGCAGGGCCCGGTGCTCGGCGGTGCCCTCGGTGACGACCCGGGCGAACCAGCCGGGGTCCTTCGCGGCGGGCGAGTTGCTGTGCAGGGTCTGGGGGAAGCCCTTGACCGGGCTGCCCGGGTACGGCTGGTGGAAGGAGAAGCCGACGATGCCGGCCGGTGCGCCCCCGTTGTGCGGCAGCGAGACCTGCGCGCCGCCCGCACCGCAGTCCGCGTGCGTGCCGGACGGCCGGTACGAACCGTCGGCGGCCCGGGGCAGCCCCGCCCACACCCCGACCGCGAGATCCACGGCGTCCTCGGCGTACCCCCACATGCGCCGGCAGCTCGGCCAGGCCCGCGAGTACGAGCGGGACTCGCCCACCGCCCAGCCCGGCTGGCCGTACCCCGGTCCCAGGTCCAGCTCCACGAAGCCGGGCAGGCGGCCCGTGATGTCCTGGGCCTTCTTGTAGTAGTAGCCCGGCTGCTTCAGGCCCCGGTAGTCGCCGTACGCCAGGTTGTACCGCTCGTTGTGCAGCTCCACGTGCTGGCCGATGACCGTCCGCGAGGCCTCGCCGCGCCGGGCCCTGTTCTCCAGGCCGGCCAGCAGCGCGTACACGTTCCGGGCGGCGGGCGTGGCTTTCGGGTCGCGGTCCCGCAGATCCACCGGGACCTCGTCCGGCCCCTGCCCGGCGGCCTCGCGCCGGGTCGCCCACCAGGCCAGCGGCGCGAGCGCGGCGGCGGACACCCCCGCCCCGATGAGCTGAACCCGCCCGCGCATCCGCATGATCCCCGACCCCTCCCCGACAAACCCTGGGGCGATTCTGCCCCGGAACGGGAGAAGGGGGTCGGCGCGGGCGCCGCGCCTAGTTCTGCGCGGCCGCCGAGGCCTGGGCCTCGCCGCGTCTGCCGATCTGGCGGAACGCGAACTCGGCCAGGTCGTCGCCGATGCTGAAGACCTTGGTGTCCTTCGTCGTCACGTCCGTGCCGTTGGTGAAACCGGCGATCGTGAAGTAGGCGTAGCGGCCGTAGGCGTTGGTGGTCGTGCGGCACACCGCGCCGTCGCAGAACGGCTTGACGCCCTTGCCGGACAGCGACTTGATGATGCTCTTCGTGTCCGCCTGCGCCTTGGCCTTCTCGGCCTGGGCCTCGCTGTCGAAGACGGCCACGCCGACCGTCACCGCGACATCGTCCTTGGTGTAGGTGACGCGCATCAGGCGGGTGCAGCCGTTGGCCGTGAGGACCTTCGGGAGGGTCGACTGGGCGGCCGAGGCGCAGTTCGTGGTGTCGGCCGTCGGACCCTTCTTGTACACGGTCGAGCCCATGGTCAACTGCGTGCCGGGGAACAGGAGTTCCGCGCTGAGCGGCGCGGTGTCCTTGGCCTTGCTGGAGATGAACTCCTTCGGGTCCAGCGGCGGCGGCGCACTGGTCGGCGCGAAGGACGGCGAGGTCGCGCCGGCGCTCGGCAGGGACCCGCTCGCGGGCAGGTTCGTCGGCTTCCCGGACGCGGTGTCGTCACCGTTCGCCGACATGACGGCCATGGCGACGGCCGTCCCGACGGCTATCGTCGCGACCGCGCCGCCGCCTATGAGCAGCAGTCTCTTGCGCCGGTTGCGCGTCTCCGCCCGGTCGGCGAGCGCGGCCCAGTCCGGGGTCTCGTCGTCGACGTTGCCGCCCCACGGCTGCTGCGATTGCGGTTTCCAGGGATCCCACTGGGACTGGGGTCCCCCCTGCCCGAAGCTCATGGGTCGCATCCTAGACGGGGGGACGGGGGTACCGGTGCGCCTCAACGAGGCCTGTGGGAACTGACGTTGGGATGTCGCGGTAAGTGTTTTCGCGGTCACTTTCCGCACGCGCTCCCGTCGGTCCCGCCGCGTTTTGACCCGTCCGGCCGGGCGCGGGTACTCTTACGGTTTGTTATGCGTATCGGCTTGGTCGTTCTCAGACGAGAAGCCCTTGCGTAGGTTCCCTGGAGCAGTTACCAGTGGGCGGCATACGGGCATCGTCCCCGGCCATTGTCGTCCCCAGCTGCACGATCGCTTCAGTGATGCCATGTGTCAGCACCCATCCACTGAAGAAGAAGGCTGCGAAGTGCGTACGTACAGCCCCAAGCCCGGCGACGTGACTCGCCAGTGGCACGTCATCGACGCCCAGGACATCGTCCTCGGCCGTCTGGCTACCACTGCCGCGAACCTCCTCCGTGGCAAGCACAAGCCGACCTATGCCCCGCACATGGACATGGGCGACTTCGTCATCATCATCAACGCCGACAAGGTTCACCTGTCCGGCAACAAGAAGACCCAGAAGCTGGCGTACCGCCACTCCGGCTACCCGGGTGGTCTGCGCTCCGTCCGCTACGACGAGCTGCTGGCGAAGAACCCCGAGAAGGCCGTCGAGAAGGCCATCAAGGGCATGATCCCCAAGAACACCCTGGGCCGTCAGATGATCAGCAAGCTGAAGGTCTACTCGGGCGACCAGCACCCGCACGCTGCCCAGCAGCCGGTGCCGTTCGAGATCACCCAGGTCGCGCAGTAGTTCCGGCCACACCCCCAAACAGAAAAGAATCTGAGGAGAACCGTGGCCGAGACCACCGTTGAGCAGCCGGTCGAAGAGACCGAGACCGAGCTCGTCGACATCGAGAGCTACACCACCGAGTCCGAGGTGCCCGTCGAGGGCGAGTACACCTCCGAGTCGCTCGCCGGCCGCTTCGGCGACCCGCAGCCCGCCGCCGGCCTGGGCCGCCGCAAGAACGCCATCGCGCGCGTTCGCATCGTGCCCGGCACCGGCAAGTGGAAGGTCAACGGGCGCACGCTTGAGGACTACTTCCCGAACAAGGTCCACCAGCAGGAAGTCAACGAG
Organism: Streptomyces sp. NPDC002276; assembly: GCF_053891435.1. Classification (NCBI taxonomy): domain Bacteria; kingdom Bacillati; phylum Actinomycetota; class Actinomycetes; order Kitasatosporales; family Streptomycetaceae; genus Streptomyces; species Streptomyces sp. NPDC002276. The sequence goes on from NZ_JBSFCQ010000036.1 coordinate 30,899, forward strand.
CCCTTCAAGGTGCTCGAACTCGACGGCCGCTACGACGTCATCGCCCGTATCTCGGGTGGCGGCGTCTCCGGTCAGGCCGGTGCCCTGCGCCTCGGCGTGGCCCGCGCGCTGAACGAGGCCGACGTGGACAACAACCGCGGCGCCCTCAAGAAGGCCGGTTACCTCCGTCGCGACGACCGTGCGGTCGAGCGCAAGAAGGCCGGTCTCAAGAAGGCCCGCAAGGCTCCGCAGTACAGCAAGCGCTAAATCGCGTCGGCTGTCTGTACTCCGAACGCCCCGGCGGCACGCCAGTCGTGTCGCCGGGGCGTTCGTTTATCACAGCGCGGGGCGTATAACGGCACAAGACGCTCAAAGGCTTGTGTGATCGGATGAACAGGCATCGTATGCCTGGAGCGCAGGACTTTCGCCTTGCATGATTTTCGCCTTCCTCAGGAGGACAAGTGGGACGACTCTTCGGTACGGACGGCGTGCGCGGTGTCGCCAACGCGGATCTGACGGCCGAACTGGCCCTCGGCCTCTCCGTCGCGGCGGCGCATGTACTCGCCGAGGCGGGCACGTTCGCCGGCCACCGGGCAACAGCCGTGGTCGGACGGGACCCGCGCGCGTCCGGGGAGTTCCTGGAGGCCGCGGTGGTCGCGGGCCTCGCCAGCTCGGGAGTGGACGTACTGCTCGTCGGTGTGCTGCCCACCCCCGCGGTGGCGTATCTCACCGGTGTGCTGGGCGCCGACCTCGGTGTGGTGCTCTCCGCGAGCCACAACGCCATGCCCGACAACGGCCTCAAGTTCCTCGCGCGCGGCGGGCACAAGCTCGACGACGAGCTGGAGGACCGGATCGAGAAGGTCTACGAGGAGCACCGCACCGGCGCCCCCTGGGACCGCCCGACCGGCTCGGGCGTCGGCCGGGTCCGGCACTACAACGAAGGCTTCGACCAGTACGTCGCCCATCTCATCGGCGTGCTCCCGAACCGGCTCGACGGCCTGCGGATCGTCCTCGACGAGGCGCACGGCGCCGCGGCCCGCGTCTCCCCCGAGGCCTTCTCCCGGGCCGGCGCCGAGATCATCACCATCGGCACCGACCCCGACGGCCTCAACATCAACGACGGCTGCGGCTCGACCCACCTGGGGCTGCTCAAGGCCGCCGTCGTCGAGCACGGCGCCGACTTCGGCATCGCGCACGACGGTGACGCCGACCGCTGCCTGGCCGTGGACCACACCGGTGAAGAGGTCGACGGGGATCAGATCATGGCCGTACTCGCGCTGGCGATGCGGGAGCGTTCCGCACTGCGCTCCGACACCGTCGTCGCGACCGTCATGTCGAACCTCGGCTTCAAACTGGCCATGGAGCGGGAGGGGTTGACGCTCGTCCAGACGGCGGTCGGCGACCGCTACGTCCTGGAGGAGATGAAGGAGCACGGCTACGCGCTGGGCGGCGAGCAGTCCGGGCACGTGATCATCCTGGACCACGCGACCACGGGCGACGGCACGTTGACCGGGCTGATGCTGGCGGCTCGCGTCGCCGACACGGGTCGTACCCTCAAGGACCTCGCGTCCGTGATGACGCGGTTGCCGCAGGTGCTCATCAACGTGCCTGATGTGGACCGGACTCGGGTGGGGACGTCCGCGGACCTTGCCGCCGCGGTTGCCGAGGCGGAGCGTGAACTCGGGGCTACGGGGCGGGTGTTGCTGCGGCCTTCGGGTACCGAGCCGTTGGTACGGGTGATGGTCGAGGCGGCTGACATCGACCAGGCGCGGTCTGTGGCCGGGCGGTTGGCGGATGCGGTGAAGTCGGCGCTGGGGTAGGCGCGTTGCCGGGTTCGGGGTGCCGGGGAGTGTGCGTTGCGGGCTGCGGGTTCGTCGCGGCTGGGCGCGCGGTTCCCCGCGCCCCTTTGGGGCGCTTACAGCTTGCGTAGGCTCAGACGCTTGACCTTGTGGTCCTGGCCCTTGCGGATGACCAGGGTGGCGCGGCCCCGCGTCGGGGCGATGTTCTCCACCAGGTTGGGCTTGTTGATGGTGCGCCAGAGGGTGCGGGCGTAGTCGACGGCCTCGTCCTCGGAGACCTGGGTGTACTTGCGGAAGTACGAGTCCGGGTTCTGGAACGCGGTGGCCCGCAGCTTGCGGAACCGGTTCAGGTACCAGCGCTCGATGTCCTCGGCGCTCGCGTCGACGTACACACTGAAGTCGAAGTAGTCCGCGAGACCGACCCGGGTACGGCCGTCCGTGCCGGGCAGCGCGGGCTGGAGCACGTTCAGCCCCTCCACGATCAGAATGTCGGGGCGCCGGACCGTGAGGCGCTGGTCGGGCACGATGTCGTAGATCAGGTGGGAGTAGACGGGCGCGGTGACCTCGTCCTTGCCCGCCTTGATGTCGGCGACGAAACGGGTCAGCGCGCGGCGGTCGTACGACTCCGGGAAGCCCTTGCGCGACATCAGCCCGCGCGCCTCCAACTCCCTTGTGGGGAGCAGGAACCCGTCGGTGGTGACCAGCTCGACGCGGGGATGCTCGGGCCAGCGGGAGAGCAACGCCTGGAGGAGCCGCGCGACGGTCGACTTCCCTACGGCCACCGACCCCGCGACGCCTATCACGAACGGGGTGCCGGACTGGGAGCCCTGTTCGCCCAGGAAGGTGTTCAGCGCGCTTCTGAGGCCGTCCGTGGCGCCGACGTAGAGGTTGAGGAGTCTGGACAGCGGGAGGTAGATGTCCCGCACCTCGTCGAGGTCGATGACATCGCCCAGGCCGCGCAGCTTCTCGACCTCGTCGGCGGTGAGCGGCAGCGGCGTCTTGTCGCGCAGCGCGCTCCACTCGGCTCGGGTGAGGTCGACGTAGGGAGTCGCCTCCGGCTTGTGCCGGTGGGCGCTCCGGGGCATCGGGGAGACCGGAGAGATCACCAGTCCATTGTTAACGGAGTTTGAACGGGCTGGTGGGTGGGGTGCGTCACGTGGGTGTGCCCAGCTTCTGCCGGCACTCGGCGAGCGCGAACTCTCCGTAGCTGTCCGCGATCCTCTCCATGAGCCCGCCGTCGGGGACTCCCGGGTTCCAGGCGAGGACGGGGTACTCGCCGTCCCGGTCGGGACGGGAGGTGTCGAGGACGGCGTACGTCCACACGTCGTCGAGCAGCACCACCATCAGCTCCGGCGGCAGACCGAGCTTCCGGGCGCCGAGGGTCTCGGCCGGGGAGCCCCGGAGTACGTCTCCGGCGCGTTCGTTCCGCCACACGCCGAGGAACTCGGTGGGCGGCACGTCCCAGCTGCCGAACTCCTCGATCAGGAGACGGTACGACGGCGGGAACACGAGGCCCGTCTCACGCTCGGCACGGGCGATCAGCTCGGGGGAGCAGCCGTGCAGGTGCTGTGCCTCGTCCGGGTGGGCGCGGACCAGGTCGACGACCTGGCGGCTCGCTTCGAGAGGCGTCATGGGCCCGTCACCAGGACCATGGATCCGGAGGTGTGCGGGTCCGGTTCCTCGACGTCGAATCCCGCCGAGGCGAGGATCTCCATGAGCGCGGTCCGCATCCGGTTGAGCACCGTGTTGAAGTGGCGGAGGACCGGGGGCGGGTTGTCGTAGTCGATCCCCTGCGCGAAGAGAGCGAGCGCCGGATCCCTCAGCTCCGCGTCCGTGCGCCAGTTCGCGTACACCCCGCCGTCGACGAACGGCGTGACGTACACACTGACCCCGGGCAGGACGTCCGGCTCGCCGGTCAGGTCAGGCCGGTGCACGGGGAAACCGGCGCGTCGCAGTTCCCGGCAGACTCGCTCGGCCAGCGCCTGGCGCTCCTCGACGACCTCCGGTGAGGCTTTCGGGGGCAGGTCGAATCCGGGCAGGTCGAATCCGGGCTGGTCGCTCATGGGCCGGCCGGTCATGGGCTCTCCGGAAGCGAGGGGGGTCTTGGTGCTGCGGCTGGCAGGGCGGACGTCGTGCCGAACACCAGGACGTGGTCGGGGTTCATGGTGTCGTTCTCCGGCGTCGCGACGAGTCCCGACGACAGCAGGATCTTGATGAGTGCCCCCTGCATGTGGAGGCCGATCGTTCCGGGGTAGCGGACGGCCGGCGCGGTGGGGTCGCCGGCCGTGAGGCTGTCGACGGCCGCTTCGATCATCGCGGGGTCGCATCTCCAGCCCACGGACAGCGGGGCCGACACCATCTCGGCGTCGGGTTCGACGCGGACCACGGCTCCTGACCGGTCGGCGGTCGCGGGGGCGCCCTCGCGGAAGGCGGGGAGGCCCGCCTGCCGGAGGGCCCGGAGCACCTGGTCGGCCAACTCGTTCCGGGCGGCGAGGACTTCGTCGGACGCGCGGGCGAAACCGTACTCGGGGACGGCGTTGCTCACTCTCCGGATCTCCTTCGGGTCAGTTCTCGGGGGCGAGGTGATCGACGGCCCACGGCACGTGGTCCTCGCCGTAGCCGAAGCGCTCGCCCAGTGCCCGGTAGCCGGCGTACTGGTGGGCGGTGACCGGTGCGGACAGCACCTTGAGCAGGCGGAGGAACAGACGGTATCCGAGGTCGGGGTCGGCGTGGACGACGGTCTCCTCCAGGGCGGCGACCACGGCCGGGCCCGGGATGCCCAGCCAGTGCGCGCTGACGGTCCGGGTCGCCAGGTACGGGCTCGCCTCGCGGATCACCTCCAGCACCGGGGGCGCCAGCTCGGTCCGTACCGGTCCTACGACGGGTGTGTAGGAAGGGGCGATGTTCCGCAGGTGTTCCCGGCTCACGTCCGCGATCAGGCGCAGCCAGTCCCGGCCGTCGATGCCGAGCAGGTCGATGTTGAGACCCCGGCCCGACGCGGCCAGCCACAGGGTGGTGACCGTGTCGGAGGTGAGAGGGGAGTCCAGGAGGCGGGTGGCGTCTTCGAGCAGCCGGGCGGCGGCGGTGCCCGGGGTCTCCGCGGTGTCGTCGGCCGCCGCCTCCCGCTCCACGCCCTCCCGGGCCGTGGGCTGCCACCAGTCACCGCCGAAGCGCTCCGAGAGCGCCGAGACGCCGAAGTCTCCCGAGCCGTCGCGCCGGGCCGGGTCGAGGGGCAGCCACTGGATGTCGAGGCCGTCATAGACCAGCGGTCCCGGCTGGTCGACATCCGAAGAGATCTCCATGAGACGGTCGTACTGGTCCTTGGCGACCGGTACGGTCCACGCCTTCAGGATGCGGAGCAGGAGGCGGAACCCGAGATCCGCGTCGGCCTTCCCCGCGATGTCCGCCAGCGCGTCCGGAAGCCCTGCGGGCAGGGCGGCGACCCGTATCTCCGCGACGACCGCCTCGCGGAGTTCCTCCTCCGGGAACTCGGGGTGCGGTCGCTCCGGCCAGTACGTCTGACGTCTCTTGCGGACCCGGGCCGGGTACAGGTCCGCGAGCCGGTTCAGCCAGCCGTGGAGGTCCATCCCGAAGTCCGCCGGGTCGAAGCGGTCGTGCGTGGCCGCGAGCCAGGCCGCGCGGAGAGTCTCGTCCGGCAGACCGGCGTCCAGCAGACAGCGGACGTCCACACCGAGTTCCACGGCGCCTTCGCCCTCGGCCACCTCCGCCACCTCCGCGGCGAGTTCCAGTGCCCGTACGACGTCGGGTGCGGTGTCCGTGGCCAGCTTCCCGGCGAGCGCGCTGAGCCCGAAGTCGTCCTCGTAGAACTCCGCGTACCGTTCGCGCTGTCGTGTCATGGGCTCCATCCTCTCCTGCTCGCCCTTCCCGACCATGGCCGGAATTTCCGGAATCGGGCACGAAGTGCCGTGTTCGGGAGGGCTTCGGCGCCTAGGCTGCCGCGCATGTGCGGAATCGTGGGATACGTGGGGTCGCAGTCGGCGCTCGATGTGGTGATGGCCGGACTGAAGCGGCTGGAGTACCGGGGGTACGACTCGTCGGGTGTGGCCGTGCTCGCGGACGGCGGGCTGGCGGCGGCGAAGCGGGCCGGGAAGCTCGTCAATCTGGAGAAGGAACTCGTCGACCGGCCGCTGCCGGCGGGCTCGACCGGCATCGGGCACACGCGCTGGGCCACGCACGGCGGTCCGACGGACGCCAACGCCCACCCGCATCTCGACAACGCGGGCCGGGTCGCCGTCGTCCACAACGGCATCATCGAGAACTTCGCCTGTCTGCGCGCCGAGTTGGCCGAGCGCGGGCACGATCTCGCCTCCGACACGGACACCGAGGTGGTCGCGCATCTGCTGGCCGAGGAGTTCTCGGCGTGCGCGGACCTCGCGGAGGCGATGCGGCAGGTGTGCCTGCGCCTGGAGGGCGCGTTCACCCTGGTCGCCGTACACGCGGACGAGCCGGACGTGGTCGTCGGCGCGCGCCGCAACTCGCCGCTGGTGGTGGGGGTGGGTGAGGGCGAGGCCTTCCTCGCCTCCGACGTCGCCGCGTTCATCGCCCACACGCGGTCCGCGATCGAGCTGGGTCAGGACCAGGTGGTCGAACTGCGCCGCGACGGCGTGACGGTCACCGGTTTCGACGGCGCCCCGGCCGAGGTCCGCTCCTACCACGTCGACTGGGACGCCTCCGCCGCCGAGAAGGGCGGCTACGACTACTTCATGCTCAAGGAGATCGCCGAGCAGCCGAAGGCGGTCGCGGACACCCTGCTCGGCCGGATCGACGTGGCGGGCCTGCTGACGCTGGACGAAGTCCGCATCCCCGTCCATGAGTTGAGGGAGATCGACAAGGTCGTCATCGTCGCCTGCGGTACGGCCTTCCACGCCGGGCTGATCGCCAAGTACGCCATCGAGCACTGGACGCGCATCCCGTGCGAGGTGGAGCTGGCGAGCGAGTTCCGCTACCGGGACCCGATCCTGGGAGCGCGGTCGCTGGTCATCGCCATCTCGCAGTCCGGCGAGACGATGGACACGCTGATGGCGCTGCGGCACGCCCGTGAGCAGGGTTCGAAGGTCCTCGCGATCTGCAACACCAACGGCTCGACGATTCCCCGTGAGTCGGACGCCGTGCTGTACACGCACGCCGGCCCCGAGGTCGCCGTGGCGTCCACGAAGGCGTTCCTGACGCAGCTGGTCGCGTGCTACCTGGTCGCCCTGTACCTCGGCCAGGTGCGGGGCACCAAGTGGGGCGACGAGATCCAGGCCGTCATCCGCGACCTCTCGCAGATCTCCGGCGAGGTCGAACGGGTGCTGGAAACCATGGAGCCCGTACGGGAGTTGGCGCGCTCGGTGGCGTCGAAGAACACGGTGCTGTTCCTGGGCCGGCATGTCGGCTATCCCGTCGCTCTCGAAGGCGCCCTGAAACTCAAGGAGTTGGCGTACATGCACGCCGAGGGCTTCGCGGCGGGGGAGTTGAAGCACGGGCCGATCGCGCTGATCGAGGAGGGCATGCCGGTCGTGGTCGTCGTACCGTCCCCGCGCGGCCGTTCCGTACTCCACGACAAGATCGTGTCCAACATCCAGGAGATCCGGGCGCGGGGGGCGATGACCATCGTGATCGCGGAGGAGGGCGACGAGACGGTCGTCCCGTACGCCGACCATCTCATCCGGATCCCCGCCACCCCGACGTTGCTGCAACCCCTCGTCGCCACCGTCCCGTTGCAGGTCTTCGCCTGCGAACTGGCCACGGCCCGCGGCAACGAGGTGGACCAGCCGCGGAACCTGGCGAAGTCGGTGACGGTGGAGTGAGCGGCCGTCTTCAGTCAACTGCCATGACTTCGGCGAGACTTACGGCGGGACAGCCGAGCATGCCGGTCAGCACGCGACGCTGACGAGGCGTCAGAGGAGTCACGAAGACCGCCGCTCCGGCGGCGGTCCTCTCGCAGAGCAGCGCGGCTTCCCGGACCTTCCCGTAGGTGAGAAGAGTCCGTGCGGAGAAGGGCAGCGCCATCTTCCGGACACCGCCGTCCGAGACACCACGCCGTTGCACGATCCGGCCGACGACTCGCGCACCGCGCGTCTCCAACTCCCGTGCCGCCGCGTCCATCAGCGCGGCGGATTCCCTCTGCTTGGCGGAGAAGAAGCCGACGATCACCACATCGGCCCCGGCGACCGCGAAGGCCGGAGCCCGGTCCGCCTCCGCTCCCGGGCGATGAACCGGACGCCGGTCGCGCCGTCGACCCTGATGCATGACCCACAGGCTAGGTGCACATCGACGGTGGCGACACGGGGTTTTGCGCGCTGGGTTTTGTGCGCTGAAAGCGGCGTGAGGGCGCGGTGAGGGCGTGGTGAAACCGGCCGGGCGCAGGCTCTGTTCCAGACGGAAGGTCCACCGACTCCAAGGAGCAGACCACCATGGCCATCACCCTCCCCCCCCACCCTCACCCCCGCCCTCACCGACCAGGACAAGGCCACCCTGCGGACCGCCGCGTACGGCGCCGTGTCGCTCATGGCGGCGGCCGGTGCGGCTGGTTCGCCGCACCGGATCGCCACCCGGGGCAGCATCGCGCTGTGCTCCGCGACGGGTCAGGTCGGCTACGTCCTCGCCGAGAAGTCGAAGATCGGCGGCCTGGACGGCAGGTCCGTGGCCGAACTCGCCGACCGCGTGCTGCCGGCCCTGACGGAGACCATGCGCCTGCTCGGCCGGCGGGACCCGTCCGAGGCGGACAACTTCCGCGCCACCGTCCTCGTCGCCGTGGAAGAGTCCGTACGGACCGTCAAGGGCGAGCCCGGGCCCGTCATGACCGAGATGGTCCGCAAGATCACGGGAGCACTGGACGCCGTGTGACCGGGCCGGGCAAGGAGAAGGAGAAGGATGCCGAGTGCGGTGCCGTGTAGTGCGGTGCGGGTGGCCGGTCGGGACGACGGCTGGTACCGAGGTGACTGTCATGTGCACTCGGTGTCCTCGAACGGCGGTGAGCTGACGCCGGAACGTCTTGCCGACGAGGCCCGTGCGGCCGGGCTGGATTTTCTGGCGGCCACCGAGCACAACAACGCGGACACGCACGGCACTTGGAGCCGGTGCGCCGGAGACGATCTGCTGGTGGTTCCGGGGCAGGAGGTCACCACCCGCACCGGGCACTGGCTCGCGCTGGGTCTCCGCCCGGGGCAGGTGGTCGACTGGCGGTACGGCGTGCGGGACGAGGTGGTCGACCGGCGGCTGGACGAAGTCCATCGGGGCGGTGGCCTGTGCGTGGTGGCCCATCCGCACGCGCCGTACGACTCGGGCACGTTCATGTATCCGCACCAGGGGTTCGACGTGGTGGAGGTGTGGAACGGGCCGTGGCGCTCGGACCTGCCCTGGCAGGCGGACAACGAGGCGGCTCTGACCGAGTGGGGCCGCGGTCTGGGCGGCGACATCCGGCAGGGCCGGTGGCGGCCGGCGATGGGCAACAGCGACACGCATCTGTCGGGCCAGATCGGTATTCCGCACACGGTCGTGCGGGCCGAGGAGCTGAGTACGGGCGCGGTGCTCGCCGGCCTTCGCGCCGGGCGGAGTTGGATCGCCGGATCGGCCGCCGTCGAGCTGTCGCTCACGGTGTCCGCCGGTGCCCGACGGGTGGGTGTCGGTGGGGAGTTGGAGAGCGGTGGGGGACCGGTGGTGGCTCGGGTGGGTGTGCGCGGTGTGCCTTCGGGGGTGGTCGGTCTTCACACCGAGCGGGGGGAGGTCCACGCTGCTTCGCTGCCTGCCGGGGGAGCGGGCGCGGTGGAGTGGCGGACCAGTGCGCGGGAGTCGCCGTTCGTCCGTGTCGAGGTGCGTCATCCCGGGGGGAGCATGGCGGCCCTGAGCAACCCGATCATCCTTCGCTGAGGGAGGCCCGCTCCATCGCGCCGTCCAGATGCGTGATGACCGCCGCCACGTCGTCGCTCTCCGTGTGGCGGATCAGTTCCAGGGCCGGGCGGACCAGGGCGCCCGGGCGGGCGATCAGGCGGGCGAGTACGGCGGCTCGGATGTCGAGGCGGTCGATGGTGGCCGCTTGTTCCGCTTCGGTCTGGCCGGCGAGGAGGACGGTGTTGTGCCAGGCCTCCGCGCGGGACTGGACGATGCTGAAGTCGAGGATCTGTTCGTCCGTGCGGCCTCCGACCCGGTCCAGGAGGGACAGGAGCGGGGACACGGCGTCCACCGAGTCCTGCACCGCCAGCACCACGCGCGCCAGGATGTCGTTGATCAGCAGGTAGTCGTGCTGGAGGGCGTGGATGTCCGTGCCGGGGCCGGTCCGGGCGGCGGCGACGGCCAGGTCCAGGTTGATGTGCGCGTTCACGCCCAGGATCAGGTGCTGGACGATGACGGTGTCGCGGTCGTCCAGCAGTCCGAACGTCTCGCGCCAGCAGCGCGGGCCGCCGCGGTCGCGGAGCCAGGCGTCGTGGGCCTCGAAGTAACGGTTGCCGAAGAGCGTGTCGAAACGGTCCATGCGGGGGCCGTCCTCGAACTGCCCCTCGTGGATGGCCTTCCGGATCTCGACGGTCACCTGTCGGTACAGGGCGGCGAAGTATCCGATGCGGTCACCAGCGCGGGTCGCCTCCCGCACGATGTCGGCGAGCCCGTCCACGACCTCGTCGATGTTCTGTGCCGTCATGCCCAACTCCCCTTTGCCGGAGCCACAGTTCGGACTGCCCAGTCTCACCGATACCGGCCGCCGCGGTACGGCTCACACGCACATGCGTGCTTCACCCCGCCCGCCACCGCTGCTCCGCGCCCCCGGTCAACGGCACCAGCGAAACCCCGTCACCGCCCTCCGGAGTCATCCCCGTCAGGATCGCGATCGCCGGGCGGATCACCCCGTCGCCGTCCACCGTGAACCTCAAGTTGTCGCCGTGACCCCCGTCCACCGAATCGCACTCCCAGATGCCGACCCCCTTGTCCACGGACCCCCGGCTGTCCAGGCACAGGTCGGAGTCGGCGGACGACTGCACCACCCCGCGGGTCGCGTCCACGCGCCACAGCTGGGTGCCGGACGAGGTGCAGGGGGCCGTGATCACATCCGTGCCCTCCGTCAGGTCGCCGTCCCGGATGTCCAGGCACCGGCCCGTGGAGACGTTCACGACCTGGGCGTACGTGCCGTTCGGCGCGTGGGCGGTGGGAGAGGGGGTGGGGCTCGCCGAGCGCGTCGGCTTCGAACTCCTCGTCGGGGACGGTGATTTGGAGGGAGGCGTGGATGACGGCGTCACCGGGACCGTCGCCGTCACCGTCACCTCCGACGGGGTCGACGGGATCGCCACCGTGCCTGCAGCCGCTCCCGCACGCGGCGTCGATCCACCCGGCCGCAGCAGGAAGAACAGCAGCGGCACCAACGCCACGCCCAGCGCCGCCGAGGCCAGCACCAGGCGGCGGGACGGTGCCCAAGTCGAGGGAGTCGTACTGGAGTTGCCCCTCACCTCCTCATGACCGCTCATCGCGTACGACGACCCCGCCCACGGCAGCAACCCCTCCGCCAGCGTCGCCCGCGGCGCGTCCCGCAGTGCCGTCAGTTCCTCGTACGCGCCCGTGCAGTGGGCGCAGTGCGCCATGTGGGCGTGCAGGTCGGCGCTGTCGCGGGGGGTGTCGGGGCGTACCGACTCCTCGATCAGGCGCCGGAAGTCACCGCAGCGCGGGTCGTCGGAGGCGGCCAGCCGGGACTTCAGGCAGGCCTGGGCCATGGCCCGCAGGGCCCGTTCGGTGCCGTGGACGACGTCCTCGCGGGTGAGGCCGAGGAAGGCGGCGGTCACGGCTTCCGGTTCCCGCTCGACAGTGCCGTACCAGACCAGGCCCTGGGTGCGGGCGGGGAGGGACTGGAAGGCCGGGAGCATGGTGGGCTTCGGGGCCGCCGTGTTCAGGAGCAGGAGGAGGCCGGAATCCAGGCCGGCCGAGCGGTCGTCCAGGGACCACGAGGTGGCCACCCGCCCGGTCAGCAGCAGGAGTTGGTGCCGCCAGGGGACTCCCGGGTCCACTCCGCGTGCCGTCTCGCGGGCCGCGAGGGTGAACGCCTGCGCCGCCAACTGCCGTGCCGCCGACTCGCTCGTGGTGCACAGGCGGGCGTAGGACAGCACGGACGGCTGGTGCCGGGCGCGGAGTTCCTGGAGCGCCGGATAGACCGTGGACGTGCCGGCGCGCAGCAGTTCCGTGAGCCGCGCGTCGGAAGCGTCGGCGTGTGCGCCGCCGTACTCCTCGGAGTGGACCATTCAGCCGTCTCCTCGCGCCCGTCCTGACGTACCAGCCAGTTTGTCGGGTGACCATAGTGGTGGAAGGAGACCGGTGGGGAAAGAGGTTTCTGTGGGTAACCCGGTCGTGCCGAGGTCAGGGCCGGGGCCGGGGCCGGGGTCGGGGAACGCCTGAGCGCGGCGCACGCACACGCGCGCCGCGCTCAACACGGGCAAGGGTCACTCCTCGACCGTGAGGCCCTTTCGCAGCTTGACCAGCGTGCGCGACAGCAGGCGCGACACATGCATCTGCGAGATGCCCAGTTCGTCGCCGATCTCCGACTGCGTCATGTTGGCGACGAAGCGCAGAGAGAGGATCTGCCGGTCCCGTTGCGGGAGTTCGGCGATCAGCGGCTTCAACGACTCCACGTACTCGATGCCTTCGAGCCCGTGGTCCTCGTAGCCGATGCGGTCCGCGAGCGCGCCCTCGGAGTCGTCCTCCTCGGGCTGGGCGTCGAGTGAGCTGGCGGTGTAGGCGTTCGACGCCGCCATCCCCTCGACGACCTCGTCGCGGGAGAGCTTCAGGCGCTCGGCGAGTTCGGCCACGGTGGGGGCGCGGTCGAGTTGCTGGGCCAGTTCGTCGCCGGCCTTGGCCAGGTCGAGCCGGAGTTCCTGAAGTCGGCGCGGGACGCGTACGGACCACGAGGTGTCGCGGAAGAAGCGCTTGATCTCACCGACGATGGTGGGCATCGCGAAGGTGGGGAACTCGACGCCGCGGCTGAGTTCGAAGCGGTCGATCGCCTTGATCAGGCCGATCGTGCCGACCTGGATGATGTCCTCCATCGGCTCGCTGCGCGAGCGGAACCGGGAGGCGGCGAACTTGACCAGCGCGAGGTTGAGTTCGACGAGCGTGTTGCGGACGTACGAGTAGGCGTGCGTCCCTTCTTCGAGGGACTCCAGCCGCTCGAAGAGAGTCTTGGAGAGGGCCCGTGCGTCCACGGCGCCGATCTCGTCGTACGGGGGGATCTCGGGGAGCCCCTCGATGATGGGACTGGGATCCAGTTGTGCCGGTGGGGGTGTCGACGTCGCTGTCGGGGTAGGCGATGCGTCGAGCCGGGGTGACATGGTGTCCTCCATCGTTCTCGGCATATGGCTGCCGAAGCCGGTGCGTGCACTGCGGAGTGCGGCGCCTCCAAAGCCGGTCGTGTCGGTCGCGTCGGTCGGTCGTATCGATAGCCGGTCTTGTCGGTCGTATCGAATGTCCAAACTGTTGTCCCTACTAGCCCTACCCGGTTTCCGGAGCCCGCCGCAAGTGCGCTGTGTACCTATATGTCCACTTGTGGGCGGTTGTTCGGGTGTCGGAGAGTGTGAGGAAGGCGTAGTGTTCCAGGGCGAACGTCAACAGCCACGACCTCGGGAGAGAGAGACGGCATGGACCGCGGCACGGTCGGCAGCGCACAGTCTGGCCGGCTTCTGGTCGAGGTGCGGAAACAGGGCCTCAGCGCCGTTGTGACACCGGCGGGTGAGTTGGATCACCACACCGCCGAGCTGTTGCGCGAACCGCTGGAGGACCTGCTCGCCCACGGGTACGCACGGCTCGTCGTGGACTGCTCACGACTGGAGTTCTGCGACTCCACGGGCCTGAACGTACTGCTCGGCGCACGCCTGAAGGCGGAGGCCGCAGACGGCGGAGTGCACCTCGTGGGGATGAAGCCCGCGGTGGCGCGCGTCTTCGAGATCACCGGGGCGGAAGCGGTCTTCACCGTCCACGACACCCTTGAGGCCGCGCTCGCCGACGAATAAGGGGTGTTTTGCCGGTTAGTCAGGGCAGGAGAACATCTGAACCTGTCGGCGACCGGAGCGACGAAAACACCCCTGGCCCACGTACTACTGACTGTTGAACCCGTACCACCCCTTGAACACGTACCGAGTCTTGAATCGTGAACCGGTGAATCGGTGAGGTGAAGCGCTGATGAGCACCACCCGGCCCTACCCGCCGGGCGACCGCCCGGAGCCCGGTGGCGCTACGGGGGCGCCCGCGGGGGGCGCTTCCGTGCCGTCCGCCGGGGACGACACCGAACCGGCCGCGGGCCGGCTCACCCGCAGACTCGGGTTCGCGGGGGAGAGCGGGGTCGTCCCCCTCGCCCGCGACTTCGCCCGCCAGGCCCTGTACGCCTGGGGCTGGCTGCCCGCCGAGAGCGCCGACCGGCGCGCCGCCGCCGAGGACGTCCTCCTCGTCGTCTCCGAGCTGGTAACCAACGCCTGCCTGCACGCCGAGGGACCGGATGAGATGTGGATCACCTGCGAGAACAAGGTGATCCGCGTCGAGGTCTCCGACCGCGGCAGCGGCCAGCCCGCCCCCAGAACCCCGCACCGCGCCGGCCGCCCCGGCGGCCACGGCATGTTCATCGTGCAGCGGCTGTGCCTGGACTGGGGAGTCGTACGGACTCCGGGAGTCACCGGAAAGACCGTGTGGGCGGAGCTGGGAGCACCGGCGTAACGCGGTCGCCGCGCCCATGAGGGAATCCCTTCCCCTCGCACTGACACACGTCGGATCGTCACAACTCCGACGTGCGCCTTGTCTTCCTTCCTCACGACCCCCGGCGTACCTTGACGGCCGATCTGATGTGCCGTCAGGAATGAGGGGACCGTGTCGTACCAGAAACGAACCGCAGCGCTCGCGTCCGTCGCGGCCCTGGCCGGCTCGGCGGTATTCATGGCCGCCCCCGCAGCCCGGGCCGACGTGGTCGACGTCAACTACAAGTGCCAGACACCCATCGGCGTCAAGACCGCCGTCTCGCCCATCGACATCAAGGGCGTCAAGAGCGGCAGCGGCTACAAGCTCACCATGTCCTGGCAGAAGGGCGTCTCCTCCAGCCCCGTCGAACTCGGCAAGGGCGCCATGAGCCCCAGCGCCACCATCAAGGTGGGCGGCGCCGACAGCGGCACCGTCTCCGTGTCGGGCCCCGCCAACGCCGCCGCGATCCCCGCCAACACCCCCATCAAAATCAACGACTTGACCGGCACGTACACCCCGAAGGCCAGCGGCAAGGTCACGTTCACGGCGGCCATTCTCACCATCAAGGCCCTCGGTACGACGACCACGTGCACCCCCACCAACAGCCCTGGCCCGTCCCTCACGCTGGACGTCACGGCGGCGGGCGGATCATCGGGATCCAGCGGCTCGACCGGGAGCGACACCGGTACGGACTCCGGCGGCACCCTCCCCAAGACCGGCCCCGACGACTCGGTCGTCGCGCTCGGCACGCTCGGCGGCACGGTACTGCTCGCGGGCGCGGCGGGCACCCTGTGGCTGACCCGGCGCAACCAGACGGCCCGCGCCCGCCGTTGACGGTCCCGCACGTCCGCCGCGGCGTAGGGATGACGACGGTCGGGTGGCCGAACCCCCGTGTGCGGAAGTCGAGTTGACGGGAGCGGTGATGTGAGCGGCAAGGTGCGGATCTCGGCGCTGGCGGCGGTGCTCGCACTGCTTCTGCTGCCGTTGGCGGGGGCGGGTGCGACGCCGGTCGCGGCGGCCGACGGACCGAAGGTGACGCTCTCCAAGTCGCAGGCGGGGACGGGCGGTTCGATCACCGTCTCCGGCAGCGGCTGGCGGGCGGACGCCCTGCTGACGGTGCTGATCTGCGGGCAGGCCACGCCCGCGCGCGGGGTGATCGGCGGCACCAACTCCTGTGCCAACGCGGACGGCCGGGCCGTCACCACCGACGCCAAGGGTGTCTTCAGCAAGAAACTCCCGGTGTCCGAACCGCCGGTGCCCTGCCCATGCGTGGTGCATGTGGCGACGGTGACCGGGGCGAGCGCGTCGGCGGACGCCGTCTTCCAGGTGGCGGGCCACGCGGTCGAACCACTGCCCGCGGAACCGTCGACCGGACGGCTGTCGGTCATCTCCGACACCCGCCTCGACGGTTCGAGCGGACTGCTGACCTGGTTCGGGGCACCGGCGTCCCGCACGCTCGTCTTCACCGTCGGCAACGCCGGCTCGTCCCCCGTCAAGAACCCGGTGTTCCAACTGGGCACCTCCCACGGGGTGTTCGCACCGCAGTGGGACGACCAGCAGTTCAGCGGCACGATCGCGCCCGGCGGCAAGGCGGAGATCAAACTCCCGGTCGAACTGTCGGCCGGGGCGCACGGCGACTACAGCGTCTCCCTGAAATACGGCGGCCGGGTACTCGCCGAGGAGCCGTGGGGCGTCGGCCGCCCCTGGGGCGTGACCCTGTTCTGGATCCTGCTCTGCGTGGTCGTACCGGCGGCGGTGTTCCGCGTCGGCATGGCCGTGGTGGACCGGCTACGGCCGCGCAAGCCGGGCCGCAGCACGGGCCCGCCCCGGCACCGGGACCCGCGACTACGGCTACCGCTGCGACTGCGACCGCGGCTGCCCGAACAACTCGCCCTGCGGCTGCCGAAGTCCGGCACGGCCGCACCGCACACGGCTCCCGCGACCTCGACCCTGCCGTGGTTCACCCCGGACTCCGACCCGGGCACGGCCGGTCGGCTCTCCGCACCGCACGACGACAGTCCGACGAGTCCAACGACTCCCACCAGGAAGGGACTTCAGTGAGCAAGCGAAGGAGAGTCATACCGGTCGGCGGACGGAGAGCGGGTGCGGCGGCCACGGCGTTGATCCTCGGCGGCGCGGGCATCCTGCTCGGCATGAGCGCCGGGTCCGCGCAGGCCGCCGAGGTGTCCTACGCCACCCACTGCGTGCCGCCCGCGGGTATCGACCCGGTCGACGGCACCACCAAGGTCGAGATCACCGCGCCCGCCACGGCGCGTGTCGGCGACACGGTCGACATCGTGTGGAAGTTCACGCAGGCCGCGTCCAAGAACCCCGACATCATCGACCTGCCCGCCAACTCCGTTCAGCCGTCCGGGACTTTGAAGGCGGGAGGCGCGCAGACCGCCGCCGTGGCGATGCTGGGCCCGCGCGTGAATCCGGCGATCCCCAAGGGCGGCGCGATGACGCTGTCCGACATGAAGGGCACCCTGAAGCTGACGACGGCCGGCGAGGTGACGCTGACACCGGACGCGTACAAGGTCAACGCGTTCGGGACGGACACCAAGTGTGCGCCGACCGTGACGGTTCCGACGTCGGCGACGATCGATGTGACGGCGGGGGGCGGCAGCTCGTCGAGCACGTCACCGACGCCGTCGGACTCGACATCCGTGTCGGCGTCGGAGTCGGAGTCCGCGTCGGAGTCCGCCTCCGAATCTGCCTCCGAATCCGCGTCGAGCAGCCCCAGCGACTCGGTGTCCGCGAGCGCGAGCGACGGCACCGGCCAGAGCGACTTCACCGGCAAAGAGGTCTCCGTCCCGTACGCGTGCAAGACGCCGCTCGGTGACAAGAGTGCGACCTCGCCCGTGCAGATCAACGCCAAGAAGGACGGCGGGAGTTACGACCTCACCGTGCAGTTCAACGGTTCCGTCATGGACAGCCCCGCCGACATCCCGGCGAACTCCGTCAGCCCCTCGATGGAAGTGGTCCTCGGCGGCGCGGACTCGGGCACCGTCCATGTCGAGGGACCGACGAACTCCGCTGCCATCAAGTCCGGCGACCCGATCAAGATCCCTGACCTGACGGGCACGTACAAGCCGGGCGCGAGCGGTACGTCGACGCTGGCTCCCGGAGTTCTGACGGTCAAGGCCCTCGGCACGACGACGACCTGCACGCCGACCAAGTCCGAGGTCTCCCTGACCCTGGACACCACGGAACAGGCGAGCGGGGCGTCGGGCAGTACGTCGTCCTCTGGTGGGCTTGCGGAGACGGGATCCGACAGCCATGGCGCTCTGAAGGCTCTGGGATTGGTCTCCGGTACGGCGATCCTGCTGGGTGTGGCGGTGTTCACGTTCCTGCCGGGGCGGAGGCGGCTGCGGTAGACAAGTGCTGGTTGGCCACTCGCTTCTTGTCAGTGTCGGGCCGGAACGGACCAAGTAAAGGGCGCTCCCTACGGTCGCGTCGCCTACGGCGATGACCCTCCGGGTCACCCTTGACTAGGTCCGCCCCAGCCCGGTTT
>NZ_JBSFCQ010000037.1:0-48442 GCF_053891435.1 Streptomyces sp. NPDC002276
CACATCCGTGACTCGAAGAACACCGAGGGTCCGCGATTTGCCGTCGCCTCTGCCGCATGGACGGACTTCGTGCACTTGCTGGAAGAGGTGTGATGCCCGAACTGGCCTGGTTCAAGAGCAGTTACAGCAGTGGCCCCGATGGCGACTCCTGCGTCGAAATCGCCACCGTCCCCGGCACGGTCCACATCCGTGACTCCAAGAATGTGGACGGGCCTCGATTCACGGTCGCCGCGCTCGCCTGGGCAGACTTCGTGACCTACACCTCCGCCCCAAAACTGTGACACCTCCCACCGAAGCGTCACACTTTTCTCTCCCCTCCCCCAGACCCCTTGGAAGGCGACGCGGACCGCGAAAGGATGTTCGTGCTCTGTCAGCCATGTGAGGGGATCGGTGGATGAAGCAGAATCGGCTCGGCCGGAGCAAGGTGCAGGTCACGGAGCTGGGGTTTGGGGGCGGTCCGCTCGGCGGGCTCTTCGAACCGCTCGACGACGAGACCGCGGCGGGGGCTCTTGAGGCGGCGTGGGACAGCGGCATCCGCTACTTCGACACCTCGCCCCATTACGGAATCGGGCACTCCGAACGCCGTATCGGCGATCTCCTGCGGAGCAAGCCGCGCGACGAGTGGACGCTGTCGACGAAGGTCGGCAGATTACTGATTCCGCAGGACCCCGCAGGCCGGACCGACGAGCCGTTCCAGGTGCCCGCCACACACCGTCGGGTGTGGGACTTCACCCGGGACGGTGTGCTGCGCAGCGTGGAGGACTCGCTCGCACGCATCGGCGTCGACCGGATCGACGTGCTCTACCTGCACGACGCGGAGGAGCACTTCGAGGACGCGCTGCGCGAGGGCATCCCCGCCCTCACCGAACTGCGTGCCCAGGGCGTCGTGGGGGCGATCGGCGCGGGGATGTACCACCCGGGCAAACTGACCCGGCTGGTCGAGGAGTCGGACGTCGACGTCGTGATGCTCTCCGGCCGCTACACACTGCTCGATCACAGCGCTCTCGACAGCCTGCTCCCCGCCTGCGCGGATCGGGGCATCTCGGTACTCGCGGCCTCGATCTTCAACTCCGGCCTCCTCGCCACGGCCCGCCCGTCCGCGAGCGCGACCTTCGACTACGGGCCTGCCACACCGCAGACACTTGAGCGCGCACACCGCATAGCGGATGTCTGCGAGGCCCACGACGTGACGCTGCCCGCCGTGGCCATGGCCTTCCCTCTCCACCATCCCGTCGTCGCGGGCATCGTCGTAGGCATGCGCACCGAGGACGAAGTCCGGCGCAATATCGCGGCGTTCGGCCTGGACATCCCCGCACAGCTCTGGGACGACCTGCGAACCGAGGGCCTCCTGGACGAGCGAGCGCCCGCACCCACGATCAAGTGCTAGTCGCGAAGTACCGCAACAACCGCTGAACTGGCCGGTGTTGCGAGTACTTCAGTGGCGTCCAGGTGAGAAGGCCACCGGGAGCAAGCAGCCGCCAGCCGCCGGTGGGGACGCTGACGCGGTCGTCGTCCGCGAAGACACCGGCCGCCCGGCGGGCCAACTCCTGCTCACGCTCCACCGTGACCAGCCGGGCACCGGCACCGAGCCCACTGTGCAGCCAGGCGGTACCCACGCTCGAACCGGTCCCGCTCTCCGAGACGACTCCATAGGGTTTCGCGGCAACGGCCAACCCGAACAACCTGCCCACCTCAGGGACGCAGCTGTTCGCGAAACCCACCGCGGCCACCACACGAGGCGAAAGGTCGGCCTCCGCAACCAAGAACGCGAACCCGACACGGACCTCCGCCAGGAACTCCGCGGTCCGATCCCCCCCGCCCCCTCCCGATCCCGACCGAGACCCGGCCTCCATGCTTGGCTCACCCGATGAACCCGATGAACCAGATGAATCTTCTGCTGACGGCCGGCGGTCTGCGCAACAAGACGCTGCGGGAAGCCCTCCGCGACATGCTGGGCAAGCCGTTCAGCGCGGCCAACGTCGTGTTCGTCCCCACGGCCTCCGTGGCCGAACCAGGCGACCACACCTGGCTGGTGCGGGACATGAACCGGCTGCACGCCCTCGGCTGGCGGGAGTTCGACATCCTTGAACTGAACGGCCTGCCCCGGCAGTTGGTGTTCGACCGACTGCTCCGCGCCGACGTCGTCTACGTCGAGGGCGGCAACCACTACCACCTCGCCCGCAGCATCACCGGCAACGGCCTGGCCGACGGCTTCCTGAAGGCCCTGGAGAACCGGGTCTACGTCGGGGTCAGCGCAGGATCGATGATCTTCAGCCAAAACCTCACCGGGCACTCCGCCGACGTCATCGGTGACACCGCCGACCTCCGCCTCCTCGGCGCGACGACCGTGCAGCCGCCGTTCGCCCTCTTCGACTGGTACCTCAAACCCCACCTCCACTCCCCGGACTTCCCCGAGCGCGACGACGCCTGGGCCGACCGCATCACCGAACGCGCGGACTTCCCGATCTACTTCATCGACGACGACACGGCCCTGCGCGTCCGGGACGGCGAGGTGGACGTCGTCACCGAAGGCCGCTGGCGATTCCACCCGTAACTCAACACTCAACGACTGCTGCGGAGCCACGCACCCGCAGCCGCCGACGAAACGGGAGCGGGTCGTGACGGTACGGCGAGCCCGCCGCTCAGCTGGTCCCCACGCCGTCCACTTGGCAACGGACAGAGGGGCGCAACCCGCGGCGGGCTCGCCGTACCGTCGCGGCCCCGACCCCCACCACCGCCCGCGGGCGAAAACCCAGCACCCCCCTCCGCGCGGTACCTTCATCGCGACGTCGATGAGGAGAGTGAACGTACGTGAGTAAGTTCGTGCGGCCCGCCGCCGAGGGTGCCGACCCGTTCGGGACCGCCCGGCTGCGGCGTGGGGTGCTCGACGCCTGGGCGACCAGCCCGGCCCGGTTCCGGGAGGACGCCAACGCCGAGGAGGACCTCGTCCTCGGCGGCTACCGCGACCGGCTCGTCGTCGAGCTCGCGCAGAACGCCGCCGACGCCGCCGCCCGCGCAGGCGTCGCCGGCCGGCTCCGGCTCACCCTCCGCGACGGCGTCCTGTGCGCCGCCAACACCGGCACCCCCCTCGACGCGACCGGCGTCGAATCCCTCTCCACCCTCCGCGCCTCCGCGAAACGCGACGCGGGCGACAGCGCCGTAGGCAGGTTCGGCGTCGGCTTCGCCGCCGTCGTCGCAGTCACCGACGAACCCGCCCTCGTAGGACGCCACGGCGGCGTCCGCTGGTCCCTCGTCGAAGCCCGCGAACTCGCCGAGGAGACCGCCCGCCACAGCCCCGGCCTCGGCACCGAGATCCGCCGCCGGGACGGCCACATCCCCCTCCTCCGCCTCCCGTTCGCCGCCGTGGGCAGCGCCCCCGACTCCTACGACACGGTCGTCATCCTCCCGCTGCGCGACACCGCCGCCGAGGACCTGGCCGAGCGCCTCCTGAACGCCGTGGACGACGCCCTCCTGCTCGCCCTGCCGGGCCTGGTGGAGGTCGTGATCGAGGTGGGGGACCAGACCCCCCGCAGCCTCACCCGCCGCACGGTCGGCGCCGACACCGTCGTCGACGACAGCCGCGACGGAACCACCCGCTGGCGTACGGTCGACGCCCACGGCGAACTCGCCAAGGAACTCCTCACCGACCGCCCCGTAGAGGAACGGCTGCGCCCCTACTGGTCCGTCACCTGGGCCGTCCCCGTCGACACCGACGGCACCCCGGCCCACCCTCGCACCAGCCCCGTCGTACACGCGCCCACCCCCAGCGACGAACCCCTGGGCGTACCCGCGCTGCTCATCGCCTCCCTCCCCCTCGACACCACCCGCCGCCACGCCGCCCCCGGCCCGCTGACCGACTTCGTCGTGGAGCGCGCGGCCGACGCCTACGTCGAACTCCTCGCCGCCTGGCGCCCGGTGACCCCCGGCATCATCGACCTCGTCCCCGGCCCGCTGGGCAAGGGCGAACTGGACGGCACCCTCCGCCAGGCCATCCTGGACCGCCTGCCGCGCACCGCCTTCCTGCCGCCCGCCGTCGAACCCCCCACCGACGAACCCCTCACCGATGACTCGGAGTTGCCCGAGTCGCTACGCCCCCGGGACGCCGAGGTCGTGGAGGGCGCGGGCGCCGACACGGTCCGCGTGCTCGCCGAAGTCCTCCCCACCCTCCTCCCCGCCGGCCTCGAACGCCGCGTGGAACTACGGACGTTGGGCGTAGCCCGAGTCCCCCTCACCGACGCGATCGACCGCCTGGCCGGCCTGGAGAAGGCCCCGGACTGGTGGCGACGGCTCTACGACAGCCTCGCGGGCGTAGACCCCGACCGCCTCTCCGGCCTGCCGGTACCGCTCGCCGACGGGCGCACGACCATCGGCCCCCGCCAGGTCCTCCTCCCCACCCCCGACTCCGCGCACGTAGAACCCGAGATCCTCGCCCGCCTGGGCCTCAAGGTCGCCCACCCGGACGCGGCGCACCCCCTCCTGGAGAAGCTCGGCGCCCTGCCCGCGACCCCCCGCGCGGTCCTCACCACCCCCCAGGTACGGGCCGCCGTGGCCGCCTCTCTCGACGACGAGGGCGGCGCCGTATGGGACGAACCCACCCCGGACGCCGAGGAGTTGGCGGACACGGTGCTCGCCCTCGTCCGGGACGCGGGCCTGGAACCCGGCGACGAACCCTGGCTGGGCGCGCTCGCCCTCCCCGACGAAGAGGGCGAACTGGCGCCCGCAGGCGAACTCGTGCTCCCCGGCAGCCCGTTCGCCCAGGTGATGCGCGAGGACGAGCTGGCCTTCGTCGACCCCGAGTTGGCAGACCGCTGGGGCGAACAACCCCTGGCCGCCTGCGGAGTCCTCGCCAACTTCGCCCTCGTCCGCGCCACCGACGTGGTCCTCGACCCGGACGAGCTGGAGCCCCGGGACAGCGACTTCGCGGAACCGGACGACCCCGGCCTGCTGGACTCGGTGGACGTCTGGTCCGAGGACGTCCTGGACCGCTTCCCCGACACCCCGGTACCCCCTGTCGCCACCGAACTCGTAGCGGTCCGCGACCTCGACCTCGTCGACGACGACCGCTGGCCCCAGGCCCTCGCCCTCCTCGCCCAGCCGCCCCTCCGCGACGCGATCACGCAACAGGTCCGCATCCTGCTGCCCGACGGCTCCTACGAGGTCGTACGGCCGTACACGGCCTGGTGGCTGCGCGGCCACCCGGTGCTCGACGGCCGCCGCCCGGCGGGCCTGCTGGCGTCGGGCGGCGACCCGCTCCTCCGAGGCCTCTACGACGAGGCCGACGCGACGGGCTTCGACGACGAACAGGTACTCCGCGCACTCGGCGTACGGACCTCCGTGGCCGCGCTCCTCGAAGAACCCGGCGGTGCCGCCGAACTCCTCGACCGCCTCGCCGACCCGGACCGCGAGGTCACTGGAGCCCAACTGCACGCCCTGTACGGAGCGTTGGCCGACCTGGACCCTGAACAGGTCACCCTGCCGGACGACTTGAGGGCCGTGGTCGACGGCGAGGTCACGGTCGTGGACGCGGCGGACACGATGGTGGTCGACTCACCCGACCTGCTCCCGTTCACGGCGGGCGTCCCCCTGCTCCCCGTACGCCCGTCCAGGGCGGCCGAGTTGGCCGAACTCTTCCAGGTCCGGCGCCTGAGTGAGTCCGTCACCGGCGAGGTCACCTCCGAGGGCACCGAACACGACGTACCGGAATCCGTCCGCGTCCTCCTCGGCCCCCGCACCCCCGCGACCTACGTCGAACACGAGGAACTCGTCGTCGACGGCTTGGAGATCGACTGGCGCCGCACCCGAGACGGAGTGCTCCACGCCTCGACCCTGGAAGGCGTAGCCGCCGGACTCGCCTGGGCGGCGGGCCAGTGGCCGCGCCGCTTCGAGGTCGCCGCCCTCCTGGAGGACCAGTCCCGGACGGAGGAACTCGCCAGGGACCGCTGGTTCGACTGATCCCACTGATCCCACTGATCCGACTGGCCGGACAACAACCGGGGGCCCGAAGGGATCTTCACCATCACCCCAAGAAAAAGTCACGAGATGTACAACCATTCCCCCGGCTCGCGAATCTGATCACCTGAGCCACCCGGTTCCATGATCTCGTTCACGTTCCACAGGGGGAACACATGCGCATACGTGCCACCGTCGTCGCCGTCTCCGGCGCCCTCGCCCTCTCCGCCCTCGCGGTCCCGGCCGCCCAGGCGGACGGCGGTGCGGGCGACACCAAAGTCACCAAGGTGGTCGTCGACGGCGACAACACGGTCAGCGTGAGCGCCGCCAGCACCAAGAGCATCAAGGTCAGCGTGACGGCCACCGACAACTCGGGCATCGCGAGCGCCGACGAGTTCAACCTGATCGGCCCCAACTACGGCTACCTCTCCACCGCCAAGCCGACCTGCGTGAAGGTCAACGCCACCACCTCGACCTGCTCCGCCACGGTCCTGGTCGACCCGAGGGTCGGCGACCTCTTCAACGACGAGGCCGGCACCTGGTACGTCGACGCGTGGGTCGACGCCAAGGACGGCGACTTCATCTGGAAGGAGAAGGCCGGTTCCTTCAAGGTCCAGCGCGCCTCCCAGCTGACCGCCAACGCCACCCCCGAGCCGGTCAAGAAGGGCAAGACCATCACGGTCACCGGCAAGCTGTCCCGCGCCAACTGGGAGACCCACAAGAACGCGGGCTACGCGGGCCAGTCGGTGAAGCTCCAGTTCCGCAAGAAGGGCTCCAGCACCTACACCACGGTCAAGACCATCAAGACCAGCTCCACCGGCACCCTGTCGACCACCGTGAAGGCGACCGTCGACGGCTACTTCCGCTACAGCTTCGCGGGCACCTCGACCACCCCGGCCGTCAACGCCGCCGGTGACTTCATCGACGTGAAGTAGTCCGGGCGGCGATGGCGGAGCCTCCACACTTCATCACGGGTTGGCAATACCCGTACAAAATCTCGATCCGGCGTACAACCATCCCCACGCGTCACGGATCAGATCTTGCGAGCCAACAGGCTCCGCCATCACTTGGGCCCCGGCGCCGACGACGAGCCGTACGGAACGACCACCGCGCCGGGACCCCCTTTCTCCACTTGGGGAACGCATGCGCATACGCGCCACTGTGGCTGCCGTTTCCGGCGCCCTGGCCCTCTCCGTCTTCGCCGTACCCGCCGCTCACGCGGACGAGGTCCAGGGAGACACCACGATCTCGGGCGTCGTGGTGAATGGTGGGAAGGCGGTCGTCGTCGGCGCGACCGCGAAGAAGACGATCACCGTCAGCTTCACCGTGAAGGACGCCTCGGGCGTCGGCTGGGCGCAGGCCGTCCTGTACCACGGCACCGACATCGACTCCTCCGACACCGGTTCGGTCGCCAACAGCAGCAACCACCGCGCCACCTGCACCACGGTCAACGCCACGACGTCGACCTGCAAGTCGACCTTCGACCTGGAGCCGAACACCGAGGTCTTCAACTTCGCGGCCGGCGGTTGGAAGGTCTGGGCGATCGCCACGGGCAAGGACAACGACTACGTCCAGAAGGACAACGCGAAGACCTTCCAGGTCCAGCGCCTGTCGAAGCTCACGGCCGACGCCACCCCGGAGCCCGTGAAGAAGGGCAAGACCATCACGGTCACCGGCAAGCTGACCCGCGCGAACTGGGACGCCGGCACGTACTCCGGCTACGCGGGCCAGTCGGTCAAGCTGCAGTTCCGCAAGAAGAGCTCCAGCACCTACACCACGGTCAAGACCATCAAGACCAGCTCCACCGGCGCCCTGAAGACCACCGTCAAGGCGACCGTCGACGGTTACTTCCGCTACAGCTTCGCGGGCACGTCGACCACTCCGGCGGTCAACGCGACGGGTGACTTCGTCGACGTGAAGTAGCAGTACCGAAAGCAGCGACCGCGCCCCTGAGAACGGGGGCGCGGTCGCTGCTTTCAGGGGCGCACCGAACCCCGCCGATCGACCACCCTCCACACCCCCTCCAGCAGAACCCCCGCCACCCCCGCGATCCCCACCGCGACCCACGGCATGGTCACCCCCACCAGCTTCAACGCGAAGAAGTGCTGGAGCCACGGCACGATCAGCACCACCACGAACGCCGCCCCCATCGACGCCACCAGCGTGACCCGCCACCACGTGTACGGCCGGGCGATGATCGCCAGCACCCACATCGAGATCAGGAACAACGTCAGGGTCGCCGCACTGGTCTCCGCCCCCAACGACCCCTTCCCCGTGTAGTAGTGACGGGCGATCAGATACGTCACGAACGTCGCCGCCCCGGCGATCACCCCACCCGGGATCGAGTACCGCATCACCCGTCGCACGAAGTGGGGCCGCGCCCGCTCCGTATTCGGCGCCAACGCGAGAAAGAACGCCGGCACCCCGATCGTCAACGTCGACAACAGCGTCAAGTGCCGTGGCAGGAACGGATATTCGACCCGCCAGCACACCACCAGCACAGCCAACAGCACCGAATACACGGTCTTCACCAGAAACAGCGTCGCCACCCGGGTGATGTTCCCGATGACCCGCCGCCCCTCGGCGACGACCGAAGGCAGCGTCGCGAAGCTGTTGTTGAGCAGCACGATCTGCGCGACCGCCCGCGTGGCCTCGGACCCGGAGCCCATGGACACCCCGATGTCGGCGTCCTTGAGGGCGAGTACGTCGTTGACGCCGTCCCCGGTCATCGCGACCGTGTGCCCGCGGGACTGCAACGCCCCCACCATGTCCCGCTTCTGCTGCGGAGTGACCCGCCCGAACACCGTGCCCTCGTCGAGGGACGTCGCCATCTCCCCCTGATCCGACGGCAGTTGACGCGCGTCCACGACCTGCCCGGTGAGCCCCAGCTTCCCGGCCACCGCGCCGACGGACACCGCGTTGTCCCCGGAGATGACCTTGGCCCGTACATCCTGCTCGGCGAAGTAGCGCAGCGTCTCCGCCGCGTCGGGCCGCAACCGCTGCTCCAGGACGACGAGCGCGGTCGCCTCGGCCTCCCGCGCGACCTCGGGATCGTCCAGCTCGCCCGCGACCCGGGCCAGCAACAGCACCCGTAGCCCCTGCTCGTTCAGCCGCCCGGTCTCGGCCAGCGCCGGATCATCCGCACCCAACAACACATCCGGCGCCCCGAGCAGCCAGGTACTGGACTCCCCGTCGCCCTCGCTGAAGGACGCCCCGCTGTACTTGCGCGCGGACGAGAACGGCAGCGACTCCACGCACCGCCACTCCTCGCTGTCCGGGTAGGCGGTGATGATCGCCTGCAACGACGCGTTCGGCCGCGGGTCCGACTCACCCAGCGCGCCCAGGACTTTGCGTACGTACGTTTCGTCGGCCCCGCCCAGCGGACGCAGCTCGGTGACGTCCATGCCGCCCTCGGTGAGCGTGCCCGTCTTGTCGAGGCAGACCGTGTCGACGCGGGCGAGCCCCTCGATGGCCGGAAGCTCTTGAACCAGGCACTGTTTCCGGCCAAGCCGGATGACCCCGATCGCGAAGGCCACCGAGGTGAGGAGGACCAGCCCCTCCGGGACCATCGGCACGATCCCGCCGACGGTCCGCGCGATGGAGTCCTTGAACCCGTGCTGTTTGACGACGAGTTGGCTGATGACCAGGCCGATCGCGGTCGGGATCATCATCCACGTCACGTACTTGAGGATCGTGGAGATACCGGTCCGCAGCTCGGAGTGGACGAGCGTGAACCGCGAGGCCTCCTCGGCGAGTTGGGCCGCGTACGCCTCACGCCCGACCTTCGTCGCCTCGAACGCGCCACCGCCGGCGACCACGAAACTCCCGGACATCACCGCGTCCCCCGGCCGCTTCACGACCGGATCCGCCTCACCGGTGAGCAGCGACTCGTCGATCTCAAGACCGTCCGCCTCGACGCACTCACCGTCGACCACGACCTTGTCCCCGGGCCCGATCTCGATGAGATCCCCGAGCACGATCTCGGAGGTGCTCACCTCCACGGCGGCGCCGTCCCGCCGTACCGTCGGCTTCGCCTCGCCGATCACCGCGAGGGAGTCGAGGGTCTGCTTCGCCCGCCACTCCTGGAAGACCCCGATCCCGGTGTTGGCGAGGATCACGTACCCGAACAGGCTGTCCTGCAACGGCGCCACGAACAGCATGATCAGCCAGAGCACACCGATGATCGCGTTGAACCGGGTGAAGACGTTCGCGCGCACGATCTCGCCGAGGGACCGGCTGCTGCGCACCGGGACGTCGTTGACCTCCCCGCGCGCCACCCGTTCGGCGACCTCGGCGGTGCTGAGTCCATGGGCCCGCCGCGCCGGAATGGGCACGGGGTGCACAGGGTCGAGTTCGGCGCCCGCGTCGGTGTGCGTCATGCATTCGACGGTACGTGCGGATTTACGGCTTCACCCGCCGAGTGCCCGGAAGATCCGACCAGGGGAGGACGGCGGGCGGGGCGGAGTGATGCCGTGGTTGTAGGGGAGTGTCCTTACTCGGCAGCAGTCGCCGCAGAGGCCTCCGCCGCCCGCTTGAGGGCCGCGTCCCGCCCCCGGACGTACCAGATGCCGATCAGCCCGAGCCCGGCCCCGGCCAGGCAGGTCCACAGCCACCACAGATGGCCGTGGTCGTCGAACCAGCCGTAGAACGGGAGCTGTACCAGGAAGAGGACGAACCAGAGGATCGTGAGGCCGGTGATGGTCGGGACGATCGGGCCCTCCAGGGGCTCCGGTGCCTCGTGTGTCGGTGTCCACTTCGCCATGCCCACAGCTTACGAGGCAGCGCAACACTCTCGGATCTACGCGCGGAGATAGCGCCTGACGTCTTCATATGTTCATACTGAAACGGTTTCCGTCTGTCCACTTCTGCTCGTAGGAACATCCAATGCAGACCGCCCTCGACCGCTACTTCAAGATCTCCGAACGGGGCAGCAGCCTCCCTCGCGAGATCAGGGGCGGGTTCGCCACCTTCTTCGCGATGGCGTACATCATCGTGCTGAACCCGATCATCCTCGGCAGCGCGAAGGACATGTACGGGCACCACCTCGACAACGGCCAGCTGGTCACCGCCACCGCCGTCACCGCCGCGTTCACCACCCTCCTCATGGGGGTCATCGGCAACGTCCCGATCGCGCTGGCCGCCGGACTCGGCGTGAACTCCGTCGTCGCCCTCCAGCTCGCGCCCCGCATGACGTGGCCGGACGCGATGGGCATGGTCGTCCTGGCCGGCCTGGTCGTGATGCTGCTGGTCGCCACCGGGCTGCGTGAGCGCGTCATGAACGCCGTGCCCTACGGCCTGCGCAAGGCGATCTCGATCGGTATCGGCCTGTTCATCATGCTGATCGGACTCGTGGACTCCGGGTTCATCACCCGCATCCCGGACGCCGCCCAGACCACCGTCCCGCTCCAGCTCGGCGCCGACGGTCACCTCAACGGCTGGCCCGTGCTGATCTTCATCCTCGGTGTGCTGCTCACGCTCGGGCTGATCGTCCGCAAGGTGTCCGGCGCGATCCTGATCTCGATCGTCACCATGACCGTCCTCGCGGTGATCGTGAACGCGGTCGCGACGATCCCCTCCTGGGGCCTGACCACCCCGAAGTGGCCCGGAAACCCGGTCGCCACCCCGGACTTCGGCCTGATCGGCAAGTTCAGCCTGTTCGGCGGCTTCTCCAGGGTCGGCGTGCTGACCGGCGTCCTCTTCGTCTTCACGGTCCTGCTGTCGTGCTTCTTCGACGCGATGGGCACGATCATGGGCATCAGCGACGAGGCGAAGCTGACCGACGGCGAGGGCAACATGCCCGGCATCAACAAGGTGCTCTTCGTCGACGGCATCGCGGTCGCGGCCGGCGGCGCCAGCTCCTCGTCCGCGACCACCTGCTTCGTGGAGTCCACGGCCGGGGTCGGCGAGGGCGCCCGCACCGGCTTCGCGAACGTCGTCACGGGTGCCCTCTTCGCCGTAGCGCTGTTCCTCACGCCCATCGCCACGATGGTCCCCTCCCAGGCGGCCACCCCGGCCCTGCTCGCGGTGGGCTTCCTGATCCTGGCGGGCTCCGTCAAGGAGATCGACTGGGCCGACTACACCATCGCCATCCCGGCCTTCGTCACGATGGTGATGATGCCGTTCACCTACTCGATCACCAACGGCATCGGCATGGGCTTCATCACCTTCGTGGTGCTGCGCCTGGTGGCGGGCCGGGGCCGTGAGGTCCCGGTGCCGATGTACGTCGTGGCGGCGGTCTTCGGCTTCTACTACCTGATGCCGGCCCTGGGCCTGACGTGACCCGATGGGTCACGTGACCCCGTTGACCCCGTAGAACTTCTCGGTCTCTTCCACCGCGGTCTGGAACCGCTCGTCGAAGTCGTCCCGAATGAGCGTCTGGACCACGTAGTCCTGGACGCTCATTCCCCTTTTCGCCGCATGGTGTCGGAGCCGCTGAAGCAGCTCCCCGTCTATCCGCAGGCTGAGCACGCTGGTCCCCATGAAGACGAGGGTCCGGGGCGGTTCCGGGCGATGGGTGACGTTCCGCGCCGCTATCACTCATATGGGTGACGGAAGGGTTCAGTGGCCAGGGTCACGGGCATCCCGGCGTGTCGCGTCGGCATCCAGTTGGTCTTTAGCGAGAGTAATGAGTTACGCTAAAGAACATGCCGGACCTTACCCATGGCGACGACGCTGCCGCTGTGAACTCCCTGCGGTCAGCCGTGATGCGGTTGTCCCGTCGACTCAAGCACCAGCGCGTCGACGAGTCACTGAGCCCCACCGAGATGTCGGTGCTGGGCACCCTGTCCAACTGCGGCAGCGCGACCCCTGGCGAGCTCGCTCGCAAGGAGCATGTGCAGCCGCCCTCGATGACCCGCATCGTGGCGCTGCTCGAAGCCAAGGGACTGGTGCAGCTGGAGCCGCACCCCGAGGACCGGCGCCAGAAGGTCGTCACCAAGACCCCCCAGGCCGAGGCGATGCTCGAAGAGAGCCGCCGCAAGCGCAACGCGTTCCTGGCCGGCCTGGTCGACGGCCTCGACGAGGACGAGTGGGCGAAGATCGCCGCCGCCGCCCCCGTACTGGAGAAACTCGCACACCTGTAGACCCACCTAATTTGGAGGCGACCTTTTGAGTTCGGGACCCGGAGCAGACTCCGCCCCCGCGCCAGCCACCCCCGACTCCCCGCCCGCACCCCCAGGCAAGTCCTCCAAGTCCTCGATGTTCAGCTCGCTGAAGATCCGGAACTACCGCCTGTTCTTCATCGGCCAGGTCGTCTCCAACACCGGCACCTGGATGCAGCGCATCGCCCAGGACTGGCTGGTCCTCAGCCTCACCGGCTCCTCCGCCGCCGTAGGCATCACGACCGCCCTCCAGTTCCTGCCGATGCTCCTCTTCGGACTCTACGGCGGTGTCCTCGTCGACCGGCTGCCCAAGCGCCCCACCCTCCTGGTCACCCAGTCCGCGATGGCCCTCACCGGCCTGGCGCTCGCGTTCCTGACCCTCTCCGGCCACGTCCACGTCTGGCACGTCTACGTCGCCGCCTTCGCCGTCGGCCTCGCCACGGTCGTCGACAACCCGGCCCGCCAGTCCTTCGTCTCCGAGATGGTCGGCCCCGAGCAGCTCCAGAACGCGGTCAGCCTCAACTCGGCGAACTTCCAGTCCGCCCGCCTGGTCGGCCCCGCCGTCGCGGGCGTCCTGATCACCGGTGTCGGCACCGGCTGGGCGTTCCTCTTCAACGGCCTGTCGTTCGTGGCGCCCCTGGCGAGCCTGCTCCTCATGCGCAACCGCGACCTGCACTCCGTCCAGCGCGCCCCGCGCGGCAAGGGCCAGCTCCGCGAAGGCCTGCGCTACGTCGCCGGCCGCCCCGACCTGATCTGGCCGATCGTCCTCGTCGGCTTCATCGGCACGTTCGGCTTCAACTTCCCGGTGTGGCTGTCGGCCTACGCGGACGACATCTTCCACGCGGGTGCCGGCGCCTACAGCCTGTTCAACACCCTGATGGCGGCCGGCTCCCTGATCGGCGCCCTGCTCGCCGCCCGCCGCGGCACCACCCGCCTCCGGATACTCATCGCGGCGGCAGCGGCCTTCGGCCTGCTGGAGATCGTGGCCGCGGTGGCCCCCTCCTACTGGCTGTTCGCCCTGCTCATGGTCCCGATCGGCATCGCGGGCCTGACGGTCAACGTCACGGCCAACACCGCCGTCCAGATGGGCACCGACCCGGCCATGCGCGGCCGGGTCATGGCCCTGTTCATGATGGTCTTCATGGGCGGTACGCCGGTGGGCGCACCGATCGTCGGCTGGATCACGGACGCCTACGGCCCCCGCGTGAGCTTCGCCCTCGGCGGTGCCATCGCGGCCCTGGCCGCCGCCACGATCGGCGTGATCCTGGCCCGCATCGGCGATCTGCGCCTGTCGTTCGACTGGAACCACGGCCACCCGAGCGTGGCCTTCGTCCCGCGAGAGCGGGAGCAACTGACCGCGGCGGCATGACACTTGGGGCAGGTGCTACACCTTCCGGCCCAGCACCTGCCCCGGCCACGTGTCCTCCCCGACGACGAAGGCCTCCGTTGAACCGGCGGTCGGAGGCGAGGAGACGCACATACCGCTCGGGCTCGTCGACGGCTTCGACGTACGACCCGGGGGAGTCGGTGAGGGTGAGCGTGCCGACGGGGACGCCGTCGACCTCGGCGATGTACGGCGACCCCTCCGCCTGCTGGCTGTGCGTTCACGATGGCAGGCTGGGGCTCATGAGACTCTTCGCCGCCGTGCTGCCCCCTGAGGACATCGCCGCCGAACTCGCCTCACGCGTCGAGGAGTTGAGGCGGCTGCCGGGCGCGGACGCGCTCCGCTGGACGGGGCGCCCGGGTTGGCACTTCACCCTCGCGTTCTACGGCGAGGTGGACGAGGACGCCGTACCGGAACTGTCGGCCGCGCTGGAGCGGACCGCGCGCCGGAGCGAACCGTTCGGGCTGGCGGTGCGCGGGGGTGGGCAGTTCGGGGAGGGGCGGGCGCTGTGGGCGGGGGCGGCCGGGGATCTCGCCGCGTTGCGCCTGCTGGCGGGGCGGTGCGAGGAGGCCGTAGTGGGGGAGCACCGGCGCTACCGCGCCCACCTGACGCTGGCGCGGAGCCGGGACGCGGTGGACGTGCGGCCGTATGTCGACCGGCTCGACGCGTTCGCGGGGCGGACGTGGACGGTGGACGAGCTGGTGCTCGTGCGCAGCGACCTGCCGCGGTCGGGGGTTCCGGGGGAGCGGCCGCGGTATGAGGCGGTCGCCCGCTGGGGGTTGGGGGCGGGCGGTTAGGCTCGGGTACGTGGACCCGAAATTCCGGAACCGGATCATGGCCGGTGTGCTTGTGCTGTTGTTCGTTGTCGTGGGGCTTTCGGCGGCGCTCGGTAAGTGAGGACCGGGGAACTGCGGGTCGCGTTTCGGCCGGGGGCCGGATGTGGCCGGTCGCGCAGTTCCCCGCGCCCCTAAAGGAAGGGGCGTTTGCCCTCATGGCGCCACTACCAGGCGAAGGCCTCCGGGGACGGGCCCGGCCCCGGGAAGATCTCGTCCAGCGAGGTCAGGATCTCCGCACTCAATTCCAGCTCTACGGCGCGCAGCGCTGACTCCAGTTGCTCCGCCGTGCGGGGGCCGACGATCGGGCCGGTGACGCCGGGGCGGGTGAGGAGCCAGGCCAGGGCGGCCTCTCCGGGCTCGATGCCGTGCTTGTCGAGGAGGTCCTCGTAGGCCTGGATCTGGGCGCGTGAGGTCGGGTTGGCGAGGGTGTCGGCGGCCCGGCCGCTCGCCCGGCGCCCGCCCGAGATCTCCTTCTTGATGACCCCGCCCAGCAGCCCGCCCTGGAGCGGGGACCAGGGGATGACCCCGAGGCCGTACTCCTGCGCGGCCGGGATGACCTCCATCTCGGCGCGGCGCTCGACGAGGTTGTAGAGGCACTGCTCGCTGACGAGCCCGATGGTGCCGCCACGGCGGGCGGCGACCTCGTTGGCCTGGGCGATCTTGTAACCGGGGAAGTTCGAGGAGCCGACGTAGAGGATCTTGCCCTGCTGGATCAGGGTGTCGATCGCCTGCCAGATCTCCTCGAAGGGCGTGACGCGGTCGACGTGGTGGAACTGGTAGACGTCGATGTAGTCCGTCTGGAGGCGCTTCAGCGACGCGTCCACCGCCCGCCGGATGTTCAGGGCGGAGAGCTTGTCGTGGTTGGGCCAGGCGTCGCCGTCGGCGGCCATGTTGCCGTAGACCTTGGTGGCGAGGACCGTCTTGTCGCGGTGGCCGGGGCTCTTGGCGAACCAGTTGCCGATGATCTCCTCGGTCCGCCCCTTGTTGTCACCCCACCCATACACGTTGGCGGTGTCGAAGAAGTTGATACCGGCGTCCAGCGCCACGTCCATGATCGCGTGACTGTCGGCCTCGTCGGTCTGCGGACCGAAGTTCATCGTCCCGAGGACGAGCCGGCTGACCTTGAGACCTGTGCGTCCGAGCTGCGTGTACTTCATGAGTACTTAGCCAACGGCTTCGAGTGCGCTCGATGCAAGGGGGGTCAGTCGCGGGGGAAGTCGTCGGTCTTGAGGGTGAGGCCTACTACGGTGCCGGTGAGATCCACGGCGTCCCCGAACGCCACCTTCGTCTCGGTCGCGTAGTCGTCGCCCTTGGGGTGGGTGTAGATGTGGCAGCGGCCCTGGTACGGGTCGGCGATGACGTAGACCGGGACTTCGGCGAGGGCGTACGCGGCCTTCTTCGGGCCGTAGTCGTTGGCCGCGGTGCCCTTGGAGATGACCTCGGCGACGAACTCGACGTCCTGGTGGCGCCAGCCCCCGCCCTCCGTCTTCTCGGCACCCTCGCTCATCACCGTCACGTCCGTCGCGAATCCGTTGAGGTGACCCGGGTAGTCGATACGGACGTCGGACTTCACGCGCTTCCGGGGGTACTTGGTCCGTAGCTGCTCGTAGATATCCGCGATGATCTCCCAGTGGGTATCCCACTGCGGTGACATGAAGACGGTCCCCTCGACGATCTCGACCTTGTATCCCTCGGGGGCGGGCATCTTCTCGATCCGCTCGAACCACTCGTCGAGCGTGATCTCGTCGTCGCTCTTGGCCATCGCGATCCTGTCTTCAAGGACGGTCATCGTGGCGCTCCTCCCCGGCCGCCCTCCACACAAGTGCAGCCGCGCGGTACAACGATACGCACGGTGACCGGGATGCGTAGTGATCACGCCAATGACCGCCGGTTGTCGGTCGGCCTACCTGTGCCTGCGGGAGGACCGATGCGAGGACCGATGCGAGGACCGGTGCGAGGACCGGTGGAAGGGCCCCGCGTCGGCCACCGGTTCCGGGCCGCCGTACTCCCCGTACTCCCCGTACTCCCCGCCCATCCCCCACGCCTGGTGCATCGCCGCCGCGAACGCCCCCGCGATCCGGTGCTCGCCGGAGGCGTTCGGGTGGGTGCCGTCGTATGTGTCGTGGGTGACGTCGTACGACTCCGGGAGGGAGGCCAGGAGGAGCGGGGAACGCGGGTCGTCCAGGTCGGCGACCGCCTTCGCCTGGAGTTCGTTGAAGAGGGCGACCTCGGTGGCGAAGGGGACGTCCGTCCGGGCGCGGACGTTCGGGATGACCGGCAGGAACACCATGCGGACGGAGGGCTTCGCGGCGCGGGCCTCCGCCACGAAGGCGCGCAGGTTGTCGGCCGTCTGGGCCGCGTTCGTGTAGAAGCCCAGGTCGATCAGGCCGAGGGAGACCAGGAGGACGTCCGCCCGGTGCGCGCGGACCGCCTCGCCGATCAGCGGGGTGATGTGCAGCCAGCCCTCGCCCCACCCGGCGAGGTGGAAGTGCGGGAAGTCGGGGTCGGCGTACTCGTACGACGTGGGCGTGTCCGTCGCCTTGTCGTGCAGCGTCTCGCGCGGGCCGACCACGGCGAACGGGCCGCCGTAGGTGGCGCGCAGGTGCTGCCAGATCCGGTAGCGCCATGTGTGTTCGCCCGCGCTCCCGATCGTCATGGAGTCGCCTACGGGCATGAACCTGAGCATCCGCTCATGATGGACGATCAGTGGTCGATCACCGGAGCCGGTGGGATGTGAGGCCCACCACGCCCGCCCGGTCGGGGCACTCCCGTGCCGCACCGCCGGGGATGGCAGGCTGGGGGCATGCGTCGCTTCCTCGCGTTCCTCGGCGCCGGCTTTCTCGTCGGCGCGCTCGCCCTGCCCGCAGCCGCAGCACCCGCCGACGACGGTGACGGCAAGGGCGACAAGGGGTTCACGATCACCGACTCCCGGATCACCGAGTCCAGCGGCCTCGCCGCCTCGCAGCTGCACCCGGGCATCTACTGGACGCACAACGACAGCAACGACGGCCCGTACATCTACGCCGTCGACAGCGGCACCGGCAAGACGGTCGCGACCGTCACCTTCAGCGGAGTCGGCAAGCCGCGTGACGTCGAGGCCATCTCCATCGGACCGGACAACCAGATCTACGTCGGTGACATCGGCGACAACCTCGACGGGACCTGGCCCTTCGTCTGGATCTACCAACTGCCCGAGCCGAAGGTCCTCAAGGACCAGACGATCAAGGCCAAGCAGTACGTCGTGAAGTACTCGGACGGGGCCCGCAACGCCGAGTCGCTGGTCGTGCACCCCAAGACCGGGCGCGTCTACATCATCGACAAGAAGGAGGACGGGGGGCACCTCTTCGAAGGCCCCGCGAAGCTCTCCACCTCCGGCACGAACTACTTCAAGCCCATCGCCTCCGTCGACCTCTGGGCCACCGACGCCGCGTTCTCGCCCAACGGCCAACAGCTCGCCGTACGCGGCTACTTCGGCGGTATCTACTACGACTGGAACGGCGGGAAGATCAAGCGCAAGGGGCGCCTGGACGTGCCCTTGCAGGGGCAGGGGGAGTCCGTCAGCTACTCCGCCGACGGGACCAAGCTGATGTACGGCAGCGAGGGCACCGACAGTCCCGTGCAGGCGGAGGACGCGCCGGACGGTGCCACGTCCGCCTCCAAGTCGCCCTCGGAGGGCGGGAGTTCGGCGAGCGGCGACGACGGCGGCAGCGGCTCGGGGAAGAACCTGAAGGTGGGTGCCGTCGCCGTCGTGATCGTCCTCGGGGCCGTGTTCGGGCTGCGGCGCCTCACGCGTCGTAGCTGAACTCGCTTGTGCCGCCGCGCTGTTGGACGACGACCTCAAGACCGTCCAGGATGCGGCCGAGCCCGAACTCGAAGTGGTCGAAACCGGCGGTGAAGGTGTCGGGGGAGAGGGACGCGAGGGTCGGGTAGGCGCCGGTCGCCATGGCCTTCTCCAGGGCCGGGACCTGGGCGCCGTAGAACTCCGCGTCGGTCAGGCCGGTGGAGCGGGCCGCCTCCTCCTGGTGGACCTGGGTGCGGGCGGCGCCGACGACATAGCCGTCGATCATGACGACCGTCGAGACGAGTTCCGGGTCGGTCAGGCCCATCGGGCGGATGCGGCCGAGCAGGTGCTCCAGGGTCGCGAGGGCGCGCGGTCCGAGCAGGGGGCGGGACTGGTTGACGCGCAGCAGCCAGGGGTGGCGGCGGTGCACGGCGAGCGCGTCGCGGGCCGCACCTTCCAGGGCGGCGCGCCAACCGGCGGCGGTGGCTTGGGTGTTGGGGCGGTCCGGGAGGTCCGGGAAACGGACGCGGTCCAGCATCAGGTCGAGGAGTTCGGCCTTCCCCGGGACGTACCGGTACAACGACATGGCGCCCGTGCCCAGTTCGGTGGCCACCCGCCGCATGGAGACCGCGTCGAGCCCCTCCCCGTCCGCGATGCGGATGGCCGCGTCCACGATCCGGTCGACGCTCAGGCCCGGCTTCGGGCCGCGGCTGGGGCGGGGGCCGGTGTCCCACAGCAGTTCGAGGGTGCGGCCGATGTCACCGCTGCCGCTGGATTCCTGACCGCCGCTGGCCGGCCTGCTCGTCATGGGGGGAGTCTAGGTCCGGGACCAAAACCGAGTACACCGTACGCGCAATCGGATACGGTGCACTCAGTCCGGGAGGGAGGGAGCCATGAGCAGCCACGGATACGTAGTGGAGGCCGAGGCGCTGGAGAAGCGCTACGGCGACAAGCGCGCCCTCGACGGCTTCGACCTCGCCGTCCGCGAGGGCACCGTGCACGGCCTGCTCGGCCCGAACGGCGCCGGCAAGACCACCGCCGTGCGCATCCTCTCCACGCTCGTCCGGCTCGACGGCGGCAGCGCGACCGTCGCCGGACTCGACGTGGCCCGGCAGCCGCGCCAGGTGCGTTCGCGCATCGGGCTGACCGGCCAGTACGCGGCGATCGACGAGATCCTCACCGGCCGGCAGAACCTGGAGATGTTCGGCCGCCTCTTCCATCTCGGCCGCAGGCGCGCCAAGTTGAGGGCGACCCAACTCCTGCGCCAGTTCGACCTGGAGGCCGCGGCCGACAAGGGCGCGGGCGGCTACAGCGGTGGCATGCGCCGCCGCCTGGACCTCGCGGCATCGATGATCCTGGCCCCGGCCGTCCTCTTCCTGGACGAACCGACCACCGGCCTGGACCCGCGCAGCCGGGGCGAAGTCTGGGAAGCGGTAAGGGAGTTGGTGGCCGACGGCACCACCGTCCTCCTCACCACCCAGTACCTGGAGGAGGCCGACCGGCTCGCCTCCCGCATCACCGTCATCGACCAGGGCCGGGCCATCGCCGACGACACCCTCGACGGCCTCAAGAACCGCGTCGGCGGCGACCGTGTCGAGGTCGTGGTCCGCGAACCCGCGCACATCCCCTACGCGTTGCAGGCCGTCGGGCGGGTCGCGTACGGCGGTCAACCCGAGGCCGACATCGCGGAGTTGCGCGTCCACGCGCCCGTCGCCGACCGGGTCGGCTCCCTCACCGAAGTCGCCCGGTTCCTCCAGCACTACGGCATCCCGGTCGAGGACATCGGCCTGCGCCGCCCGAGCCTGGACGACGTGTTCCTCCGGCTGACGGGCCGCCGTACCGAAGAAGAACCGGCGCCGGAACCGGAACCGGAGACCGAGGGGGCGGCGGTATGAGCGGCGCGGGCGCCTCGACGGCGGACGGCACCGGACGCACGTACCGCAGACGGCCGCAGCACGGCCGCCTGTTCTGGACGGTCGCGGACTGCTGGAACGTCGTACGGCGCGGCCTGACCCACTACCGGCGCCAACCAGTCAGCATCCTCTGGCAGTTGGGCTTCCCGATCCTGTCCGTGCTGCTGTACGGGTACGTCTTCGGCAAGGCCATCCAGGTGCCGGGCGGCGGCGACTACAAGGCGTTCCTGATGCCCGGGATGTTCGTGATGACGGTCGCCATGGGCTTCGTCTCCACGGCGACGATCTTCGTCAACGACTCCAAGAAGGGCGTCATCGACCGCTTCCGCTCGATGCCGATGGCACCGTCGGCGGTGGTGGCCGGCCGCGGGGCGACCGATCTCATCGTGTCCTGCGCGGAGTTGGGCATCATGATGGCCACGGCGTACGGCATGGGCTGGCGCCCGGAGTTCGGCACGGGCCCCGATTTCGGGATCGGCTTCGCGAAAGCCGTCGTACTCCTCCTCTCCCTGCGCTTCGCGCTGATCTGGGTGGGCGTCTGGCTGGGGTTGCTGCTGCCGGGCCCCGAGCAGGTCGGCGGCCTCTTCGCGATCGTCTTCCCGCTGACGATGATCTCCAGCATCTACGTCTCCCCGCAGCAGATGCCCCACTGGCTCGGCCAGGCCGCCCTCTGGAACCCCCTCTCCTCGACGGCCGGAGCCACCCGGGCGCTCTTCGGCGCGCCGACGGCGCGGGGCGCGTCCTGGCCGGAACAGCACGCGCTGCTGCTGGCGGGGGCGTGGCCGGCGGCGCTGACGCTGCTGTTCCTGCCGCTGGCGGTACGGCGGTTCCGCAGGCTCAGCCGGTAGGCGTCGCCCGCGTCGAAGGGGCGGCCGGGTCCGCGTCCCGTGCGCGGATGACGGCGTCGTAGAGGGATTTCGGGTCGTCCGCGTGCAGTCTGATCACGGTGACGGGGCGGGGCCTGCCGAGGAACGTCGGTACGTCGACCGGTTCGGTCAGTCGGAGGGTGAGGGAGGTCCGCGAGCCGATGGGGAGGTTCAGTTCGCCGTCCTTCTTCTCGTGCGTGAAGCGCGTCTCGCGACGGAGGGACGCGATCTGGTCGAGGGGAAGGCGGAAGTCCACGCCGGCGGCCTGCCGGATGCGCAGGGTCCGGCCGGTGAGGACGTGCGGCCGGGTACGGGACGCGGCGTGCAGACCGAGGACGAACAGGACCGTGTAGACGTCCACGACCAGCGCGACGGTGTGGACGACGGGCCAGTCGGCGAGGAGGAAGGACACGGCCACGGTCTCGACCACACAGGCGAAGACGAGGCCGTACATCATGACGGCCTGGTCCCGGCCGTGGCTGAAGACCCCGTCGGCTCTCTCGATGCCGTGCGGCCGGCGGGCGGCCCACCGGACCAGGCTCTCCATGATCCGGCCCTCGTGCGCGAGGAACCGCCGTACGGGCGCGGTGACGTCGCTGATTCGCATGAAGCCAGTGAAAACCGTGACGTCGCGACAAGGTCAAGCACGAAGGTCCGTGGTGGCCCCGATCGCGGCGGGGCCACCACTCCTGCTCGGTCACCACTCCTGCTCGGCCTGCTCCGCCTGCTCGGCCGGGTCAGCAGAGTCAGCCGCAGACGTCCAGGTCGACCTTCTCGCCGCCGTGCAGAACCGTCGGGGCGAGGGGCGAGACCGAGATGATCGTGCCCGGCTCGCAGTTGTCGACCACCCCGTGGGTGACCGCGCCGACCTTGAGATGGGCCACCGCCAGCGCCTTCTCGGCCGCCGCCAGGGGCACGCCCCCCAGGTCGAACGGCTTCACGTACGGCACGGTGGTGACGTCGCCCTTTACCGGGCCTGCCGACGTGCTCGCGGTGGTGTGGGCGGCGGCAGGCCGCGAGGAATGCGAACCGGTGCTGGTGCTGGTGCCGGTGCCTGCGGCGGCCAGGGCGGTGCCGATGCCGGCCGCGACGACGACCGCGGAGACGGCGGCGACGAAACCGGCGCGCTTGCGGCGGGTGTGCCGCCTGATGCCGGCGGCGTCGAAGTGGGGTGCCGGGGAGGTGTTGGCGAAGTCGTTCAAGACGGTTACCAGTTCCTGTTCGAGGAATTCGAGGTGGATGTCACCGTCGCGGCCGTCCGAGGGCGGCGATACGTAGCCGGTCATCGGGTCTGGGTTCCTTTCCGGGACCGCGGTGACGACGAAGGTTCGGAGAGTGCGGGTATCCGGGCCCGGAGCTTTTCGAGGCCGCGGGTGAGCTGGGACCGTACGGCGCTCGGTGATATCCGCAGGTCCTCGGCGATCTCGGCATCCGAGAGGTCGTGGAAGTAGCGCAGGACCACGACCGTGCGCATACCGATCGGCAACTCCTGGAGGGCGCGCACCAGTTGGTCCCGGCTGTCGACCCGGCCGTAGTCGTCCCCCGGGGCGGGCCGGTCGTCACCGGCGTCGTGCTGGGGGACGACCCGGCGGAATCGCTTCCACCGACGGTTGGCCAGATTGACCATGATGCGGCGCACATAGGCGTCCGGTGCGTCCATCGTGGCGATGGTGCGCCAGCGACCGCAGGCGCGCTCCAGGGTTTCCTGGACCAGGTCCTCGGCGGCCTCACGGCTCCCGGTCAGGACCAGGGCACCGCGGAACAACGCCCCCGAGCGGGTCACGACGAAGGAGTCGAAATCCGCCCCCGGCCCCAAACCGACGGACGTCGTCTCACCCCGACCACGACGGCCGGGCCGACCGCTTCGCCCCGCCTCGGAAAGCAGTGCATTCCACTTCGCTGCCAGAGCCACACCGCTCCTCCCTTCCTGTCCCCCCTATGAGCCCGAAGCGCCCCGTTCTGCTGCACCACTTCTTTGAGACGTGGGTCACACAACTGGGGGGTGGGGTGGGGGAGTGGGGGGGCGGGCGGCACGGAAGTTGATCGCACGCCGTCCGACCACCGGGCACTTGATCCTCAACTGTCCAAGGGGCAGGGCAGGTTGGGCCTGGCCCGGTTCGGGGTGCAGGTGACGAGGGCGACGGAGAGGTAAGTCGGTCGTTCGAGATAGAAGCCGTACGACGAGTCGTGGCCGGAGGCCAGCCGTGCGGTGGCGGAGGCGACGAGGGCGGCGAGGTGGCGGGCGTCGCGGTGCGCGGCGTTCGCGAACCGGGTTCGATACGCGGCGAGTTGATCACCGAGCCAGGCTGCCGCGTCGGCCGGGGCGACCCAGGTTCCGCGTACCAGCGAGGGCGGTTTGATCAACCAGTACGAGGTCTCCAACGGGGGCAGGTCGGCAGTGGGGAACTCCGCCGCCACTTCCCGGTACCGCTGGATCAACTCCGGGCGGCTGCCGGGTGGGGGCGGATCGGGGTGGGGCGGTCTGCGTAACGCCTCTTGGTCGAAGCGGGCTTTCGGGCCGGTCCACAGGTAGGCGTGGTGGTGCACCGGGGCTGGGTCCTGTTCGGGGTGTCTGCGTCTCGGGGTGCTGAAATCCCGGCCGGGCAGCGCGAGTTGGGGTCACGTCGAGGCCGGCCGGGACGGGTGAGCCGGTGGGGCCGCGCGGCTCAGCTGCCCAGCCCGAACCGCGCCGGGTCGATCCCGGCGACGCACAACTCCTCCGTGGTGAACCGCAGCGGCTCCTTGTCGGGGCGCTTGCTGTCACCGAGGGCCCAGGAGTCGTCGCCGATCCGGGCGAGGGTCACGCACCCCTCGGTACAGGGGCCGCCGCAGGCCCGGGCGAAGGCGGCCGAGGTGATGTCGAGGGCGTAGAGGTCGGTGCCGTTGAGCATGGGGGTGCCTTCCTGTCGGGTCAGTTGGAGGGGCTTGCGTGCACTCCGGAGGCGTGGTCGCGGATCTCGGTGGCGGTCTTGTCGCACGTCTGACGGTAGGAGGGGAGCGGGCGACGATTCCAGTGTTGTGCATCGATGTGCACACACGTTTTTGGGCAGCTGCTGACTGCTTTTCGCTCTTGACGATGTGCCCTTATGGAATCGAGATTGATGCACATCAGTGCACCAATTCGATGGGGGAGGTTGTCATGCGCTTACAGTTCATCGGGATCGATCCGGACACGGGACATGTCGGATCCCCAACCGCGTGGGTGGACGCGGAGAACGCGGACATCGTGCTCCAGAGCTACACGGCGGACGAGGAGACGCGAGCGCAGTGCGTGAAGAACACTGCACCCGGGCATGCGGTGGGCATCCCTGACCACGAGACCGTGATCCGTATCCCCGCCCGCCTGGTACCGATGCTGAGGGAGGCCTGCGATGCCGCAGAACGTGCCCAGCTTTGACGAACTCATCGGGGCCGCGCATCGCTCCGCCGTGCACCTCGAAATGCGCGATCAGTACGCCGTCGGCGACGAGGCGGACGACTTCAACGCGTGGCTGAGCACAGGGCAGCGGGACACCGATCCCACCTCGGAGTACTGGGCGTCCTGGGTCGACCTGATCTCCCGCACAGTCGCCCGCGGTGTCGTCGTACGCCGGGCCCGGATCGTCTCCGAACCAGTCACCGACTACATCCGCTACGAGCACGCGAGTACCGACGTCAACGTGGCGGCCGGCGAGCAGGTTCGGTGGCT
This sequence comes from Streptomyces sp. NPDC002276, assembly GCF_053891435.1. Lineage (NCBI taxonomy): Bacteria > Bacillati > Actinomycetota > Actinomycetes > Kitasatosporales > Streptomycetaceae > Streptomyces > Streptomyces sp. NPDC002276. The sequence continues at coordinate 25,518 of NZ_JBSFCQ010000037.1, forward strand.
GCCACGCCCTCGATCGGCCGACCTGATGCTGCCGGGCGCGGATCTGTGGATTTTCGACGGGGCACAGGTCCTCTTCAACCACTTCACCGGCGTCGGCGAATGGGCCGATCCGGCCCATTCGCTGCGCACAGAGCCGAGTATCGTCAAGCAGTGCTCGGATGCCTTCGAGGCGGTCTGGGAACGCGCGACCCCACACGACGAGTACGAGATCCACTGACAGAAAGCATCGTTGGCCGGTTCCATGCCCAAGTCCCCGTCCTCCTCGGCCCAAGCCGCGCGCGAAAACGTGGCACGTCGCCTGCGCGACCTGAGGAAGAACGCGGGCCTGACAGTCACCGGGCTGGCCAACGAGTGCGGTTGGCATCATGCCAAGACCTCACGCATCGAGAACGCCCGCACTCCTCCGTCGCCGACGGACATCCGCTTGTGGTGCCGTGCGACCGGCGCCATAGATCAGACCCCGGACCTGATCGCGGCCTCACAGAACGCGGAATCCCTGTACCGGGAGTGGCGGCAGCGCGTGCGCACGAGCCTGGCCAAACTGCAGGACAGCTACGTCGAGCAGTACCGGTCGACCGAGTTGCTACGCCAATACTCCCCGGTGCTTGTCCCCGGGGTGCTCCAGACCGAGGGGTACGCGCGCGCTCTGTTGGGCATAATTTCCCGCTTCCACGGAGTCATCGACGATGGGGCGGAGGCTGCCGCGGCCCGTGTTCGACGGTCGCAGGTTATCCATGAGCCTGGCCATCGGTTCGTACTCCTCATTGAGGAAGCGGTTCTCTACTACCAACTTGCCGATGCTGAGGACATGGCGGCGCAATTGGGCTACCTGCTCACCGCCGGAGCACTCCCACAGGTGTCGTTCGGCATCATCCCGACGACGACGCGCGAGCGAGCGATGTGGCCGCAGGAGACATTCACCATGCTTGACGACACGTTGGTGTCTGTCGAGTTGGCCACTGCCGAGGTGAGTATCACCCAGCCCTCCGAAATCGCCCTCTACATAAAGGCGTTCGGTCAGCTCCGGGGCATGGCCGTGTACGGGGCGGAAGCCCGGTCCCTGATCGTGAAGGCCATCGACGCACTGCGCTGATCCGGCCCCCGTCCCCACGCTCAGATCTTGGTTGCGTTTAGGAAGGTGCACGATGCCGCAGAACATTCCGAGCTTCGCTGAACTCCTGGACAGTGCGCGACACTCTGCCGTCCACCTGGAGATGCGAGACGCGTACGGAGTCGCCGGCGAGGCCGACGATTTCGACCACTGGCGGCGGACAGGCGAACGGGACAACGACCCGGAGTCTCCGTACTGGGGTCCTTGGACGAGTCTCATCCGCCGTACGGTCGCTCGTGGCGTGGTCGTGCGCCGGGCCCGCATCGTGTCGGAGCCGGTCAGCGACTACATCCGCTACGAGCACGCGGGTACGCCGGTCAACATCGAGGCCGGTGAGCTGGTGCGGTGGCTTCCGCGTCGGCAGGCCTCCGACATCGCGCTGCCGGGCAACGACTTCTGGCTCCTGGACGACCGGCTGATCCGCTGGAACCACTTCACCGGAGACGGTGCGTCCGGTGGCGGAGAGATCAGCGAGGATCCGGCCGCGGCGAAACTGTGCGTCGAGGCGTTCGAGGCGGTGTGGGCGCGAGCTACCCCGCACCAGAAGTACGAGATCAGCTAGCGCGCGGGGCCCACGGTCGGTTCAAGTCTGTCTCTCCCGTCGCAGCCCGCACACCGGCCCGTCCGCGAGGAGTGGTTGCGTCTCCCCGGGAAGGGGGTTGCCCGGGTCCGTCGGGACCTCGACGTCTGAGCGTAGTACGTAGAAGCGGGCTGGATCGTTTTCGCTCTGCCAGAGCGGGAGTTGGGGGCGCGGCGGGGACTGCCAGCACGCTTCCTCGGTCGGGAACGGCAGGTGGCCGCCGACCGCGCGGGAGCGTTTCGACCAGCGGCGCCAGCGGGCGTCGTAGGCGGTCGGGAGGCGCCAGACGTATGGGTCCGGGGTGCGGGGTTCCCGTGCAAGAGCCTTGTCGCTCAAGGGGGTTCGGGGAGTGAGGAGGCGGGTCGTTGCCTCATAAAGCCGCCGGAGCATGAGCCGCCTCCAGTCCGAACCGGGCCCATACGCACTTCGCGTACGGCTCCTGGCGGCATCCCCAGTGGTCGGCCAGTGCCGCGACCAGTGCGAGACCCCGGCCGCCTTCCTCCTCCGGGGTCGAGTCGTGGGGGCGGGGCAGTCTGTCCCGGTCCGGGTCTGAGATCTCAAGGAGCAACTCCGTCTTGCTGAGGGTGAGTTCGACCTTGATCTCGGAGTAGGGGACCCGGCAGTGGGTCACGGCGTTGGTGACGAGTTCGTTCGCCAACAGGGTTACCGCGTCGGCGAGTTCATCGGTGATGCCCCAGTCGGCGAGTGTCTTGCGGAGCCGTTGGCGGGCGGTGGGGACGTGCCGGCGGTGCTTGGGGATGCGGAAGCTCTCGGACGCGGGCATGGGGGAACTCCGTCCTGACGTGCCGTCAAGGTGGGTTGCGCTGCGGCGCGTTCAAGAAGTTAGGGCTGGATGCGCGATCCGCGCAATGTGAATCGGCGAATACATTCGCGAGTGTCACTCGATCGAGTGATGAGGCCCTGAGGTTGACGCTCGGTGTGGCATCGTTGCCGCAGAAGAGGGGAGGGCCCATGCCCGCAGGTGGACGGCCGACGGTGCGCAGTAGGCGCTTGGGTACGGCACTCAGGCAGTACAGGCTGGCCGCCAAGCTCGATCAACCGCAGGCCGCCGAAGTCATCGCGTCAAGTCAGGCCAGGATCAGTCGGGTTGAGAGCGGGCATGCGACGCCGCGCGTCATCGAGGTGCGGTTGCTGCTGGAGGAGTACGGCGTCACTGACCTGGAAGTACGTGCGAAGCTGGAGGAGTTGGCCAAGTACCCCAAGAAACGGGGGTGGTGGCTGGAGCACGCTGCGCATCTGCGTCCGGACTACTTGGATCACATCGCGCTGGAGGACGACGCGAGCCATATCTGGCAGTGGCATCCGGTTCTGGTTCCAGGACTTCTGCAGAGCTCGGCCTACGCCGGGGCGGTCATCGCAGAAGGGCCCAGCCTTCTCTCATCTGAGTACGTCACGCGATTGGCGAAGGTGAGGGCGCAGCGGCAGGAGAAAATCACGGAAGGCGGCGTTCCTTACCACGTCGTCATCTGGGAAGCCGTCGTCAGGCACCCTCTGGTGAATGATGCAGAGATCCACCGAGGGCAATTGTCGGCGCTCCTCGAAGCCGGGAAGCGGACGAACGTCACTTTGCAGGTTCTGCCGTTCAGCGCTGGCGCGCTGGTAGCCGCCGGTACCCCCGCCTTCGTCGCTTTCAGCTTCGATTCCGAGCCGACGTTCGAGGCTGTGACCATGGACGACTTGATGAGTACCTCGGTCCTTGAGTCCCCGCAGGATCTGGCTGTTTACGCCAGCGCGTATGACCGGCTGAGGTCGTCGGCATTGACGTCGGAGGAGAGTGCAAAGCTCATCCGGAGCGCGTTGCAAGCCGCCGAGAAAGGCGAATCGTGATCGAGTTGGTTGGGCCGTTTCGGAAGGCTTCCTACTCCACACAGTTGGGCGAATGCGTCGAGGTCGCCGAAACAGTCACCCACGGCCGAGCCGTCCGCGACAGCAAGCACTCGGAACACGGGCCTCTCCTCACCGTCTCCGGCGAGAGTTGGCGCGACTTCCTCCGGCAGTTCTGACGCCCCCCACCACCACACCCCCTCCCAAAAAGTGTGACACTCCCCCACGAAGCGTCACACTTTTCTAGAGTCACCCCGGGAGGCTACGTGCGCGGCAACGACGTGTTCGTGAGGGGGAGTTGCCGCGTCGCCCCCGCCACTTCAGGAGACCCGCAGGACGCTCTTGCCCAGGGTGGTGCCGTCGGTGAGGCGCTGTACGGCGACGGCCAGGTCGGGCAGTTCGTACTCCGCGGTGATGTCCACGCGCACGTGACCGTCCGCGACGAGGTCGAGTGCGCGGCGGGCGCTGTCGGCGAGTTGCTCCGGGTGGGTCTGGCTGAGCAGGTTGCCGTTGTAGGTCATGAGGGACGCGCCCTGTGTGAGGAGGTCGTTGGCGTTGGCCAGGACGGGGTCGTACGTGCTGAGGTTGCCGTATGCCACCAGTCGGCCGTGCGCCGCGAGTTGTTGCAGGCCGTACCGCCTGGTCGCGCCGCCGACCGGGTCGAGGATCACGTCGAACTTCTCGTCGCCGGGCTTGTCCTGGAACTCCTCGCGCAGCAGGACCTGGTCGTAGCCGAACTGGGCGGCGTAGTCGGCCCTGGCGCTGTTGCCCGCCACTCCGACGACCCGGCCGGCGCCGGCCAGGCGGGCGAACTGGGCGGCCAGGGTGCCGACCGAACCGGCGGCGGCGTGGACCAGCACACTCTCGCCGGGCCGTACCCGCGAGACGGTGTTGATCAGGTCGTAGGCGGTCGGTGCGCCCCAGCCGAGGCCTGCCGCCGTCCGTAGCGGCAGGTCGCCGATGTTCAGCGTGAGCGCGGCGGGTGCCAGGGCCACCTCGGCGAAGGCTCCCGCGGGCGTCAGCGCGGCGACAGGCTCGCCGATACGGCTCGCGTCGACGCCGTCACCGACCCCCACGATGTGCCCGGAGGCCTCGAAGCCCGGTACGAAGGGGCGCGGCACGGGGAAGTGACCGTCGCGGATCATGGTGTCGCCCCACTGGATCCCGGCGTAGGCGACGCGGATCGCCACCTGGCCGGGGCCCGGGGAGGGTTCGTCGAGGTCGGTGACGCGGTAGTGGTTCTCGGCGTCGAAAAGGACAGCCTTCATTACAGCCCCTTGTGCTGACTCAGTATCCTTATAGTCGTCAGTCGAGGACTGTAGGTATGTAAGGTTCCTGAGTCAATCCATGAACCTGTTAATGGAGTGGGAGAACACGATGGAGGCTCCGGTCGAGGACGACCTCTGTGTCCGGATCAGGCGCTCCGAGCAGGCGCTGATGGCACACCACGAGGCGGTGTTGCGGGCCTACGGGCTGACCATGACGCAGTACACCGTGCTGTTGACCCTCTCGCGCGAGGGGGGCATGTCCGGCTCTCAACTGGCCCGCTCCTGCGGGGTGACGCAGCAGACCATGAGCAGCGTGCTCACCAATATGGAGACCAAGGAGCTCATCCGCCGCGAGACGTCCCCCGTCCACGCCAAGGTGCAGATCGCCACGCTCACGGACGAGGGCCGGGCACTCCTGGACCGCGCCTACCAGGAGGTGGTCATCCTTGAGCGTGCCCTCGCGGACGCGTTCACGCCTTCCGAACATGCCGCACTGCGCGAGCTCCTGGAGCGGGCCACCACCGTGCTGATCCAACAGACGCGCCAGGCGGCCGGCCCGCCCCCCGTCTGAGGCTTCGGCTGCTTGCCCGTTACCCGCGCGGCAACGACGTGTTCGTGATGGGGAGTTGCTGCGTCGCCCCCGCCACGTACATGTCCCTCGGTGCCGTGCGCAGCGTGAACGTGTCGTCGTAGCCCGTGACGCGGACCGACAGGGCGAACGTGCCGCCGTACGTGGCGATCGTCTTCACGTCGTACTCCTGCTCCCAGTAGGTCTGTAGGAAGACCTCGGTGCCCGCGGGCTGGACCCCCTTGGGGAGCGTGACCCGGCCCGTGACGGTGAGGATGTCGCCGGACTTCACCTTCTTCTTGCTGACCCGGTAACTGACCGAGCTGGACTGGGCGTTGGCGGTCACCGTGGTGTCCGCGTAGTAGCCGTCCTGCGGGGTGTTGAGGTTGCCGTCCACGTCGTACAGGGCGGTGATCTCCACCCCCTGCTGGACGTTGAGCAGGCTGCTGCCGGTCGTGTGGTCGATGGTGACGTCGGGGATGGTGAACTTCCCGTTCGCGTCGGTGACCGGCGTGCCCAGGTCGCGGGGTTCGTAGTAGGTGGGGTCGATCGGGTCGCCCCACGGGTTCCACGTGGTGAACTTGACGACTTCCTGGACCGTGACGGGGATGTTCGGCGCGGGCGTACCGTCGGCCTTGGTGACCGTGCCGGTGACGTCGACGCGACGGTTGGCGGAGGTGGTGGCGGCCGGGTCGGTGGTCACCTTCAGGACGTAGGCGTCGCCGGGGGAGGGGTCCGCGGAGGCGGCGGGCGCGGACAGGGCACCGGCGGCGAGCAGCAGCGCGGCGGTGGCGGCGAGCCGCGTCGGCAGGGGCTTCCTGGTCATGGGGCAACTCCAACTTCGGTCGGGAGTGCAGGAGTTGCGCCGCGAGGGTGCGACGCAACGGGTTCGACCGGTGGTGTGGAGTGAGAGTTGTTCGCTGTGCTGTCGCTGTTACGTGACTGTGGCGGTGTGGGTGATTTGCCCGAGTTCTGGGTTCACCTCGATGTCGGGCGTAGGCCGCCCGCCGTCCTCTACGACGACAAGACGACGAAGGGCGCCCCGCAACCAGCTCGCGGGGCGCCCTTAACGTCGTAGCCGAAAAGTCAGAGCTTCTCGATCACATAGTCGATGCACTTCGTCAGGGCCTCGACGTCCGCCGGGTCGATCGCCGGGAACATCGCCACGCGGAGCTGGTTGCGGCCGAGCTTGCGGTAGGGCTCGGTGTCGACGATGCCGTTCGCGCGCAGGACCTTGGCGATCGCCGCCGCGTCGATCTCGTCGGCGAAGTCGATCGTGCCGATGACCTGCGAGCGCTTGGTGGGGTCGGTGACGAAGGGGGTCGCGTGCTTCGAGTCCTCCGCCCAGCTGTAGAGGCGGCTCGACGAGTCCTTCGTGCGGGCCGTCGACCAGGCCAGGCCGCCTTGGCCGTTGATCCACTCCAGCTGCTCGTTGAGGAGGAACAGGGTGGACAGCGCCGGGGTGTTGTACGTCTGGTTCTTGCGGGAGTTGTCGATCGCGGTCGGGAGCGAGAAGAACTCCGGGACGTGGCGGCCGGACGCGTGGATGCGCTCCGCGCGCTCGATCGCGGCGGGGGAGAACACGCCGATCCACAGGCCGCCGTCGGAGGCGAAGGACTTCTGCGGGGCGAAGTAGTAGACGTCCGTCTCCGAGATGTCCACCGGGAGGCCGCCCGCGCCCGACGTCGCGTCGACCAGGACCAACGCGCCCTCGTCGGCTCCCGCCACGCGCTTGATCGGAGCCGCCACACCCGTCGACGTCTCGTTGTGCGTGAACGCGTACACGTCCACGCCCGCCTCGGCGGTCGGCTCCGGGTGCGTGCCGGGGTCGGACGCGATCACCGTCGGCTCGGCCAGCCACGGGGCCAGCTTGGCCGCCTTGGTGAACTTGGAGCTGAACTCGCCGAAGTTCAGGTGCTGCGACTTGTTCTCGATGAGGCCGTGGGTCGCGACGTCCCAGAAGGCCGTCGAGCCGCCGTTGCCGAGGACGACCTCGTAGCCCTCGGGGAGGGAGAACAGCGCGGAGACGCCCTCGCGCACCTTGCCGACCAGGTTCTTCACCGGGGCCTGGCGGTGGGAGGTGCCCAGCAGAGACGTACCGGTGGCGGCCAGCGCGTCCAGCGCCTCCGTCCGCACCTTGGAGGGGCCAGCGCCGAACCGTCCGTCGGCGGGCTTGATGTCAGCGGGAATCTCGATATCAGCCACGAGCCGGAGCGTATCCCCTCGGTGAAACCGGACGGAAACGCGTCCGTTCGATGAGACGACGGCTCCGGCCGCTGGACAGACGGTGAGCTACGGCGTCAGCCGTACCGGCAGCTCGAAGATGTCGTTCTGCGTCACCACCGGCTTGTTGCGGAGTTCGGCCGCCGGGACCGCCAGGTCCAGCTGCGGGAAGCGCTCGTACAGGGCCGGGAGCGCCACGTCCGCCTCCAGCCGGGACAGGGCCGCGCCGGGGCAGACGTGCGGGCCGTGGCCGAAGGAGATGTGCCGGTTCTCGCTGGTGCGCGTGATGTCGAACGCGCCGGCCGTCGGCCCGTGGGCCTCCTCGTCGCGGCCGATCGCGGCGTACGACACGATCAGCGCGTCCCCGGCCGGGAGCACCTTGTCGCCGACCGGGACGTCCTCCGTGGCGAACCGGATCAGGACGTGCGAGGTGGGCGTGGAGTGGCGCAGGGTCTCCTCGACCACCGAGGACCAGTCGGCCTCGCCGGCCAGCACCAGGGCGCGCTGGACGGGGTGCGTCGACAGGTTGACGACCGCGTTGACGATCAGCGAGATCGTCGTCTCATGGCCCGCGGCCACCATCAGCTGGAGCGTGGAGACGATCTCCTCGTCGGTGAGGTGGTCGCCGTCCTCGGAGGCCGCGATCAGGGCCGACGTCAGGTCGTCGCCCGGTTCCGCGCGCTTGGCCGCGACCGTCTGCGCCATGATGCCCGCGAGTTCCGTCAGCGTCGCGATGACCTCGGCCGGCGGGGTCTGCGTCGAGAAGAACTTCTCGAACAGCTGCTTAAGGCGCGGGAGTTGGGACTCGTCTATGCCCATGAGGTCGGCGATGACGTACATGGGCAGCGGGTACGCGAACTCCGCCTTCAGGTCCACGACTTCGCCCTCGGCCGCCTCAACTCCGTTGAGCAGGCCCTCCGTCAGCTTCGCGATCCGCTCCCGCATCTGCTCCACCCGGCGCGGGGTGAGCGCCTGCGCGACCAGCGTGCGCATCCTGCGGTGGTCGGCGCCGTCCACGGTCAGCATGGAACGGCCCGGGTTCGCCAGCCCGATCAGCGGCCAGTCCGCGGGTATCTCCCCGCGCTGCCAGGCCCCCCACACGTTGATGTCCTTCACCAGCCGCGGATCCGTGAGCAGCTGTTTCGCCTCGGCGTGCCGGGTCACGGCCCATACGGGCACCCCACCGGGGAGTTCTACGGCGGCCAGCGGACCGGCCGCCCGAAGCCTGGCGCTCTCGCCGTCCAGGTCGCCGACGAAGGGGTCGAGAACGATACGGGTCTCTTCAGTACCGGTGCTCATGCGGGAGTGCCTCCAAGGGCGTGACGGACGCAGGACGTACGCGAGACGTGAGGTGCGCGGGATCAGAGCGCCGGTACGGGCGTGAATCGCACCGGCAGCGCGGTCAGTCCCCGCAGCCACGGCGAGGGCCGGCGCGTCAGGGACTCGGCGGGGACCGCCAGGTCGATGTCCGGCAGCCGGTCCAGTACGACCTCGATGCCCGTCCGCGCGATGACCTCGGCGACCTCCTGCGCGGGGAACGGACACCGGTGCTCCCCGTGCCCGAAGGAGAAGTGCGCGTTGTTGCCGCCGGTGAGCGAGGCGCCGTCGGTGCGGACCTGGGGGTCGGAGTTGGCGCCCTGGAGGCCGAGCAGCAGCAGGTCGCCGCCGCGGATGCGCCGGCCGCCGAGCTGGGTGTCGCGGGAGGCCCAGCGCCCGGCGACGTTCTGCGTCGGGGTGTCCTCCCACAGGACCTCGTTCATCGCCTCGGCGACACTGTTGCGGCCACCGAACAGCGAGGCCGCGAAACGGTCGTCGGTCAGCATCAGCCGCAGCGAGTTGCCGATCCAGTCGGCGGTCGGCTGGTGGCCCGCCGCCATCATCACCATCAGGTCCTGCGCGATCTCCACGTCGTCGAAGCCGGACTCGTGCGCCAGCATCCGCGACACGACGTCGTCGGCCGGCTCGTCCTTCCGGTCGGCCAGCAACCGCCCCATGGACGTGGCGAGATGGGTCTGCCCGGCGATCGCGCGATCCCGGCCGTCGATCATGTCGTTGAGCGCGGTGACCAGTCCCGGGCCCTGCTCGTCCCGGAAGCCGTAGAGCCGGGCCAGGACCCGCACCGGCAGCAGCATCGCGTAGTCGCCGACGATGTCCGTCTCGCCCTTGGCGCAGATCCCGTCGATCAGCTCGTCCGCGAACTTCTCGGTGTACGAACGCAGTTCGGACGGGTCCACGGCCTCCAGCGCGTCGCTGATCATGCCGACGCGCTCACGGTGCCGTTCGCCGACCGTGTAGAGGATCGACGGCTGCTTGCGGCCGATCATCGGCAGCAGCGGCCAGTCGTCGGGGATGTGGTCCCACTGGCTCCACAGGTCCGAGTCACGGCTGAACAGGACCGGATCGCCGGTGACTTGGTGCAGTTCGCGGTAGCCGAGCACCAGCCAGGCCGGGATGTCGCCGTCCAGCACCACGGGCGTCACGGCGCCGTGCTCGCGCCGCATCTCCCGGTACAGCTGCGCCGGTTCGGTCTGGAACCTGGGTCCACTCAGCGGTACGGGCGCGGTCACAGGGCCAACTCCTGGTGGGGGACGGGGACTTGGAGACGGGCGGGGCCCTGGGTGCCGTAGGAGCTCTTGACGTGTTCGACCAGGGTGATCAGGACCTGCTTCGCGGACGCGCGGGAGCGGGCGTCGCAGTCCAGGAGGGGGACGTGCGGGTCGAGGTCGAGGGCCTCGCGGATCTGCCCCGGGGCGTGGGCGGGACCGCCGAAGTCGTTGCAGGCCACGATGAAGGGCGTGCCGTGGTGTTCGAGGCGGTCGATGGCGTACCAGGAGTCGCCGATCCGGCGGGTGTCGACGAGGACGACCGCGCCGAGCGTCCCGGAGAACAGCCTGTCCCACAGGAACCAGAACCGTTCCTGACCGGGGGCGCCGAACAGGTACAGCACATTGCGGGCGTCGAGCGTGATGCGGCCGAAGTCGAAGGCGACGGTCGTCGCGGACTTGCCGCGCACCTCGCTGATGTCGTCGACGGCCTCGCCGGCCTTCGTCATCGTCTCCTCGGTGTTGAGGGGACGTATCTCGCTGACCGAACGGACCAGTGTGGTCTTGCCGACGCCGAAGCCGCCGACGACCACGATCTTGAGGCCGTTGTCGGCGGAGGCACCCAAGGGGGTGCGCGCGTCAGAGGTTGCGGAGTCCAACGAGCACCTGTTCCAGGACGTCGGGATCGGACACGGCCTTGCGCGGATGCCGGGCACTGACCCGGCCGGCCGCGAGAAGGTCGGAGAGGAGGATCTTGGTGATGCTCACCGGGAGCCTCAGCTCGGCCGCCAACTCCACCACCGCGGTGGGGTGTTCGGTGAGCCGCAGGATCGCCGCGTGCTCCGACTGCATCCCGGTCACCGGATCGCACTCGGCGACCACGAGGGTCACCAGGTCGAACGGGTTGTCCGGTGCGGAACGGGCGCGGCCCCCGGTGAGCGTGTAGAGGCGGTCGGGCGAGTCGTCCCTGCCGGGGCGGCTCATCACGTACGGGGTTCCGCGCGCAGGTGCTCGCCGAGCTGCTCGACCAGCTCGCTCATGTTGTGCCCGATCAGCCCCGCGTCCGCGTCCTCCGCGGTGACCAGGGCCAGATGCGCGCCCTCGCCCGCCTCGACGATGAACAGCACCCCGCCGTAGAACTCCGTCATCGCGGAGCGCACACCCCCGCTGCCGTCCCCGAACTCCACCGACGCGCCGTGCGACAGCGACTGGATTCCGGCGGCGATCGCGGCGAGCTGGTCGGCCTGGTCGACGGAGAGTTCGGGCGTCCGGCACAGCTTCAGGCCGTCCCGGGACAGCACCAGCGCGTGTCGCGCGCCCGGGGTGCGCTCCAGGAGGCCCTCGATGAGCCAGGTGAGCTTCTCGTCGGCGGTGGTCGTGCCGGTCATGAGGTGGGGTTGCCTTCCGGGTGCGGACGGGTGAGGGACGTGGCCGGTTCGGAGCGCTCCGGCTCCGACTCCGGTACGGACGCGGGCTGTTCGGTCAGCACGCCGAACTCCCGTACGGGCGCGGACTGTTCGGCGGTCGCACTGAACTCCCGTACGGGCGTGCGCTGTTCGGCCTGTTCGGCGGTCGCGCCGAACTCCCCTGCGGGCATGGCCTGTTCGACCGGCGCGCCGAACTCCGGTACGGGCGGCAGCTGTTCGATCATCGCGCCGCGTACGGCCTGGCGGAAACTGTTGAAGCGGGCGGCCCGGGCCAGGGTGTCGTCGGCCGTGGGCGCGGGGCGCGGCAGCACGGGAGCCGCGGCCTCCGCACGCGCGCGTGAACGCTCGGCCTCCGCCAGCGCCTGCCCCCGGCGCCGCTTGGGCAGGCCTTCGGGGAGGTCGCCCGGGGCGATGTCCGGCGCGGTGTCCGGGGCGCTGTCCGGCCGCGACTCGGCCAGGACCTCCGACAGGGCGTCGGACAACTCGTCGCCACGGTCCGGGGACTCGTGCGTGGGCACCGGGTCCGGGTCCAGGTCGGAACCGGCGCGCGCGGAGGCGTACGACACCCGCAGCTGTCCCGGGACGAGCGGTTCCGGCGTGGTCTCCGGCTCGGGGATCCTGCGCAGCGGCGCGGCCGACGGCTCGGGAAGCGCGAGGACCTCGTGCGGAGCCGCCGGAGTGTCCTGCGGCACCAGGATGTCCTGCGGTACGAGCATCAGCACGCCCGTGCCGCCGCGCGCGGAGGGCCGGTACGACACCCTCAGACCGTACTTGCGGGCCAGCCGCCCGACGACCGCGAGGCCCAGCCGGGTCCCGGTGAGACCGCCCAGCTCGGCGGAGTCACCGCCCACGGCCCGTTCGGCACGCCGGAGTTGGATGTCGCCCATGACCAGACCGCTGTCCTCGACGGACACGATGACCCCGGCCGGCACCTCCTCGACGTACACATGCACCTCGGCGGTCGGCGGCGAGAAGTTCGCCGCGTTGTCGAGGAGTTCGGCGAGCGCGTGCATCACGCCCTCGGCCGCGTGCCCGGCGACGGCGGCGTCGCTCGCGGAGTGCACCCGCACCCGCTGGTAGCCGCTGATCCGGCCCATAGCGCCGCGCAGGATCGACTCCATGGCGATCGGCCGGGCCCAACGACGCCCGGAGCGCGCCCCGGTGAGGACGGCGACGGAGTCGGCGAGACGGCCCGCCTGCGCGGTGCGGTGGTCCAGGTGCAGCAGATCGGCGAGGACGTCCTCGTCGGAGTGCCGCTCCTCCATCGCGCGCAGGTCGGCGAGCATGCCGGTGGCCAGCGCCTGCATACGGCCCGCCGCGTTGGCGGTCGCGGAGAGCGCGGCGGCCCGCTCGTGGGAGTCCCGGCGGGCCCGCTCGGCCAACTGCTTGTTCTCGGCGGTCAGTCGGGCCCGCTCCAGGGTGGATTCCTCCGTGAGGCGGCTGCGCTCCTCCGCGAAGGACGTGGTGAGCCGCATCCGCTCCTGGGAGAACTCGGAGGTCAACCGGGCGCGTTCCTGCGTGAGTTCCGCGGTCAGCCGGGCCCGCTCATGGGTCAGCTCCTCGGTCAGCTGGACGCGCTCGCGATCCAACTCCGTGCTCAGCCGGGCCCGTTCCTGCAACAGGCGGCCCGCGTCCAGGGTGACGGCCTCCAGTCGGCGGCGGGTGACACGGGCGGTCTGGTAGGCGTGCGCCGCCGCAGCTACGGCCGCGCACAGCAGCAGCGCGCCGGCGCCCGCCGCGCAGGCGACCGCGAGGCGCTGCGAGTGGGGTGCCACGGAGACCGCGCCGGCGACCGCGAGTCCGGCCAGGACGGCGGTGAGCAGCGGGGCGGGGGCGAGGGTGCGGAAGGTGGGTCGTTCGCCGGGAAGTATGGGGGCGGTCATGAAGGGGGTCCTCGGTCGGTCCTCGGGCGTCTTTGGTCGGGTCCTCTGTCGTCCTCGGTCGTGTCCTCGGGGGGTGCTCGTCGGGTTCCTGGGCGAGAAGCGACACCGGGTGCTCAACTGTCGGTCACTATATGAGAGTTAGTGATCGAACTGGGGAGGTTCTGGATGCGTTTACAGAATCCGTCCATGCTGGGGGCATGCCGGATCTTCAGTCGCAGCTGACGAGAACCGTCCGGGGCGAGGTCGGTTTCGACGTCACGTCCCGGGCGCTGACGACGATGGACGCGTCCAACTACCGACGCGTCCCCCTCGGCGTCGTCGCACCCCGTGACGCCGACGACGTGGCGGCGACCCTCGCCGCCTGCCGGGCCCACGGAGTCCCGGTCGTGGCCCGCGGCGGCGGCACCTCCATCGCCGGCCAGGCGACCGGCACCGGGGTCGTCCTCGACTTCACCCGCCACATGAACGCCCTGCTGTCCCTGGACCCCGCCGCCCGCACCGCGGTCGTCCAGCCCGGCCTGGTCCTCGACCGCCTCCAACAGGCCGCCGCCCCCCACGGATTGCGCTTCGGCCCCGACCCCTCGACCCACAGCCGCTGCACCCTCGGCGGCATGATCGGCAACAACTCCTGCGGCTCCCACTCGGTCGCCTGGGGCACCACGGCGGACAACGTGAGCGAGCTGTCGGTCCTCACCGCACGCGGCGAGGCCTCGCGCCTCGGCCAGGACTGGGCGGGCGCCCCGTCAGGCCTACGACCGCTCGTGGAGGGCGAGTTGGCCCGCCTGCGCACCGGCTTCCCCGACCTCCCCCGCCGTATCTCCGGCTACGCCCTGGACGCCCTCCTCCCCGAGAAGGGCGCCGACGTCGCCCGCTCCTTCTGCGGCAGCGAGGGCACCCTGGGCATCCTCACGGAAGCGGTCGTACGACTCGTCGAAGCACCCCGCGCACGGGCCCTCGCCGTGCTGGCGTACGCCGACGAGAGCGCGGCGGCGGAGGCGGCGGCGGGCCTGCTGCCCCTCGCCCCGCTCACGGTCGAGGGGATGGCCGCAGACCTGGTCCGCTCCACGGCCGACCTCCCTCGGGGCGGTGCCTGGCTGTTCGTGGAGACGGGCGGCGACACGGCGGCGGAAGCACGCGCGCATGCCGAGACGATCGTCCGCGCGGCCGACGTCGTCGACTCCCTGGTGGTGACGGACCCGGCGGCCCAACGCGCGCTGTGGCGCATCCGCGAGGACGCGAGCGGCACGGCGACGAGGATGCCCGACGGCTCCGAGGCGTGGCCCGGCTGGGAGGACTGCGCGGTACCACCGGCCCAACTGGGGCCGTATCTAAGGGACTTCAGGACGCTGCTCGGGTCGTACGACCTACGAGGCACGCCCTACGGCCACTTCGGGGACGGCTGCATCCACGTCCGCATCGACTTCGACCTGCTGACGGAACCGGGCGTGGCCCGCTTCCGCCGCTTCTCCGAGGACCTGGCCGACCTGGTGGTGGCCCACGGCGGCTCCCTCTCCGGCGAACACGGCGACGGCCAGGCCCGCGCGGAGCTGCTGCCGAGGATGTACGGCGACGAGATGGTGACCCTCTTCGAGCGCACGAAGGCGGTCTGGGACCCGGACGACCTCCTCAACCCCGGCATGCTGGTGCGGCCCGCCCCCCTCGACACGAACCTCCGCTTCGCCGTCCTGCCCCGCGAACCGGTGGACGTCGTCTTCGGCTACCCGTCCGACGGCGGCGACTTCACGGCGGCGGTACGGCGCTGCGTAGGAGTCGCCAAGTGCCGTACGACAGAGGTGTCCGGCCCCTCCGTGATGTGCCCGTCGTTCCGCGCGACCGGCGAGGAAGCGCACTCCACGCGTGGCCGGGCCCGGCTGCTGCACGAGATGCTCGCGGGCGAACTGGTCACCGACGGCTGGCGGTCCACGGAGGTCAGGGACGCGCTGGACCTGTGCCTGTCCTGCAAGGGCTGCCGCACGGACTGCCCCGTCGGGGTCGACATGGCCACGTACAAGGCGGAGTTCCTGCACCACCACTACGAGGGAAGGCGCAGGCCCGCGTCCCACTACACGATGGGGTGGCTGCCGCGCTGGCTGCGGCTGGTGGAGCGGACGCATACGGCCTGGCTGGTCAACTCCCTTGCTTCGGTGGGGCCGTTGGCGTGGGCGGCCAAGCGGCTGGGCGGGATCGCGCCCGAGCGGAGGATTCCGCGGGTGGCGGGGGTGACGTTCACGCGCTGGTCGAAGCGGTGGTTCAGGGCGAAGGTGCGGGGGATGCGCGCGGATTGGCGGGCGGGTCGGGAACCCGAACGTCCGCGCGGCGGCTCCGTCATGATCTGGCCGGACACCTTCACCGAGCACCTCTCGCCGTCGGTGGGGGAGGCGGCCGTGCGGGTGCTGGAGGCGGCCGGGCTCTTCGTGGTGCCCATGCCGACGAAGACCATGGGTGTGACGGAGCTGCCGGACGAGGACGGCGAGGGGACGTCGTACACCTTCAGCCCCTGGAAGGCCCGCCGGGCCCGCGTCTGCTGCGGCCTGACGTACGTCTCGACCGGTCAACTCGACCGCGCGCGGACGGTGTTGCGCGACACGCTGGAGCTGCTGGACGTGTTCCTGAGCGAGGACCGTTCCGACCCGGACGAGATCCCGATCCACTTCGTCGTCCTGGAGCCGAGCTGCGCGGCGACCCTGCGCACGGACCTCCCCGAACTCCTCCCCGACGACCCCCGCGCGGCCCGCCTCGCCGCCAGGGTGCTCACCTTCGCCGAGGCACTGGACCGCCATGCCGCCCCCGGCTGGACCCCGCCCCGCGTCGACCGTCCGACGGTCGGCCAGACCCACTGCCACCAGCACGCGGTACTCGGCGACACCGCCGACCGCCGCCTGCGCGCCGCCGCCGGCCTCACGGGTGAACTGTCCGGCGGCTGCTGCGGGTTGGCGGGTAACTTCGGCTTCGAGAAGGGTCACTACGAGGTGTCGGCGACCTGCGCGGAGGAACAACTCCTCCCCTCCGTACGGCAGGCACCGCAGGACGCGGTGATCCTGGCGGACGGCTTCTCGTGCCGTACGCAGCTGGATCAACTGGCCGGGGTACGGGGCAGGCACTTGGCAGAGGTCCTGGCGGAAGCACTGGAGGCAGAAACAAATTGACGGACGAACTCGACCGGGTCGCGGTCCTCTCCGACATCCACGGCGTGCTCCCCGCCCTGGAAGCGGTTCTCGCCGAACCGGAGGTGGCCGCCGCCGACCGCGTCGTCCTCACCGGCGACATCACGGCCGGCCCCCAACCGGTCGAAGTAGTAGACCTGTTGCGCGCGCAGGGCGACCGAGTGCTGTGGCTGTCGGGCAACGCGGACCGCGAGTTGGTCGAGTACCGCAGAGGCGAACGCACCGAAATCCCCGACCCGATAGCCCCCTACGCGGCAACGGCCCTCCGCCCCGACCAGATCGACTTCCTCGCCACCCTCCCCAAAACCCTGACCCTCTCGGTCCGGGGCCTGGGCAAGGTCCTCTTCTGCCACGCAACTCCCCGGGACGACGAGGAAGTTGTCCTGGTCGACTCCCGCCTGTCCCGCTGGGCGGAGGTCCTGGCCGACCTGGACGACTCCGTCCGCACGGTGGTCTGCGGCCACACCCACATGCCGTACGTCCGCCTGGCCCACGGCCGCCTGATCATCAACCCCGGCAGCGTCGGTATGCCGTACGGCCGCACCGGCGCCCACTGGTGCCTCCTCGGCCCAGGCACGGACCTCCGCGTCACGCCGTACGACATCCCGACGGCGATCACCCGCCTCGTCCGCGAGTCCGCCTACCCGGAGATCGCCGACTGGGCGGACTACTTCCTCAACGCCCGGGCGACGGACACGGAGGCGCTGGAGACGTTCGGACCCCGGGACGGGCGATGACGGTCGACTATCCCTAGCCGGTCGGCGGGCGCGACCGCCGCGCTCTCCGCTCCGCCAGGTAGCTGATCGCGACTATGACCAGCAGCACCAGAGCCATGGCAACCCCGCTGAAGAGCCAACTGACTGGAGCGCCTTTGGCTCTTTCCACGCCCCAGAAGACCATGGTCAGCACGACCCAGCGGGTGGAGAGGCGTGCGAGAGTCCGTCCCGGCCCGCCGGCGCGTGGACGGTGCACGAACGGCCGGGTGGCGGGGGCGTAGCCGACGCGCTCGTAGTGCAGTTGACTCAGGCGTTCCAACCGCATGAGCAGTGCGAAAAACAACGTCATCCCGACGCCCAACCAGACCGCCTGCAAGAAACGCGTCCCATCGGAGAACGCCCCGAAGGTCGAGCCGCCCAACGCCGCGAGCGGCACGGCCAGCGCAGCCCCGGAGCGCAGCGGCCGACTGGTGACGCGAACCGCGATGGGCGCCGGAGGCCCGTACCTTGCGCCCATGCCGAGAGCCCGCTCGGCTTTCAGGGCCGCCGCCAGCAGCAACAACTCCGCCTTCCGCAGCACCTGCTTCATGGACCCCTCGCACGTCGACGATGCCGAAAACACACAGTGGACCATCGACAGGGCGGCACGGTTGCCGTCACTGCGCGATCCGGTCGGCACCGGGCTCGTTGGACGACATCCACCGCGGCCTCAAACCAGCAGTGGCGCCGCAACATCAAGAAGGCCGAGAAGGCCGAGAAGACCGAGAAGGCCGGGGTGAAGGTGGTCCGGGGCGGTTACGACGAACTCCCCGCCTTCTACGAGCTCTACGCCGAGACCGCCGAACGCGACCGCTTCATCCCCACCAGCCGCCGACGTCGAGTACCTGGGGGAGTGGGACTTCCCCCTCAACCGGCTGCTGCACAAGGCGCTGGACCTCTACATGGCGCGCCGCTGAAGGTCCTGTCTGAGGGCGGAAGCACAGGTTCGTTAAGGCTGCTCTCAGGTTTATTAGAGAACTCTCAGGTTGGCGGACCTCGCTCAGGATTCACATAGGTATTCACAGCACCTGCTTGCCGTTCGCTTGCCGACTTTGCTGCTTCTTGGCGTCGGTGGCGTGTAAGTTTCTCGGTGTCGGGAATTCCCCGGGCGGTAAAACGCTCGACTTTGACGCACAAATTCCTCAGCACAACCTAGGAGTTCGGAATGGGCCTCAACAAGCTCGCCCCGCTGCCCAAGCCCAAGAAGCAGCAGCTGCCGCCCCCGCCGCCCCCGAAGCCCCGCAAGAAGCACGAGCCGAAGCCCCTGCCGAAGCCGCTGCCCGGCCAGGACAGCTGATCCGGCAGTAGGAGGAGGGCCGACCCACGCAGTCGGCCCTCTTTTCTTTCCTGAATTCGAAAATCCAAAGAATTCTGATGACGGAAAGTGGAGGGCGTTGTGGACATGGATACGGAAGAGGAAGACCTCGATTATGAGGGCGACGAAACTCCTACCATTCCCGCCCGCACGGCTTTCCGCCGTTTCTGGCCGCTCACCGTCGGCCTCAGACGCTGGCTGATCCTCGTCTGGGTGTGCACGGTGGTCGCCGCACTCGCCGAGACCGAGTCGATCCTCCTCTTCAGCGACCTCACCGACCGCGCCCTGGCGAAGGGATCGCTCGCCGCGTTCTGGAGCCCGGCCGTCATATGGCTGGGCGTCGCACTCGTCGGCGCGGTCGTCGCCTACGCCGGCAACTCCCTCGCCGCCTGGGCCACCGAACGCTTCGTGATGAGACTGCGCGAGCATGTCTTCGACCACGTACAGCAGTTGCCCCCGCACTTCTTCCAACGGCACCGCCAGGGCGACCTGTTGTCCCGCCTCACGAGTGACGTCGAGGCGATCGAGACACTCGTGGTCTCCGGCGTCGTAGGCACCGCCTCGGCGATCTTCTCCGCCCTCTTCTACGCCGCCGCCGCGTTCTGGCTGCGCTGGGACCTCGCCGCGGCCACCTTCGTCCTCGCCCCGCTCTTCTGGCTGGCCGCCCGCCGCTTCTCCGGCTCCATCAAGGACGTCTCGCGCGCGGGCCGCGTCGCCGACGGCGCGATCACCTCCGTCGTCGAGGAGTCCCTCGGCAACATCGTCCTCACCCAGGCCTACGGCCGCCGCGACGCGGAACGCCGACGCCTGAACGAGGAGGCGAGCGCCTGGTTCCGCGCCTCCGTCCGCTCCACTCGCCTCAACGAGGCCTACGAGCAACTCGTCAGCGTCATCGAGACCGTCTGCGTACTCGCCGTCATCGGCATCGGCGCCTGGGAGATCTCCACCGGCCGCATGACCCTCGGCCAACTCCTCGCCTTCTCCGCCTTCTTGGGCTACCTCTACCCGCCCGTCCGCGGCCTGGCCCAACTCGGCCTCACCATCACCGCCGCCACCGCGGGCGCCGAGCGCCTGATCGAGATCCTCGACGTACGACCGTCGGTCGCCGACCCCAGCCACGGCACGGAGTTCGGCCGCCCCGACGGCACCGTCGAACTCCGCGACGTCTCCTTCAGCTACCCGGGCGCGGACCGCCCCGCCCTGGAGGGCCTCTCCTTCACCGTCAACCCCGGCGAACTGGTGATCGTCACCGGCCCCAGCGGCGCCGGCAAGTCCACGGTCTCCAAAATGCTGCTCCGCTTCTACGACCCCGAAGCCGGCGAAGTCCTCCTCGACGGCGTCCCCCTGCGGGACCTCCCCCTCGCCCGCCTGCGCGAGTACGTCACCCTGCTCCCGCAGGAGACCCTCGTGCTGCACGACACCGTCCGCGCGAACATCGCCTGCGGCCGACCCGGCGCGAGCGAACAGGCGATCATGGACGCGGCGATCGCGGCCGACGCCCACGAGTTCATCCTGCGCCTCCCCGACGGCTACGACACGAAGGTCGACCCCAACTCGGCCCGCCTGTCCGGCGGTCAGCTCCAGCGCCTGGCGATCGCCCGCGCGATCCTTCGCGACGCCCCGGTCCTCGTCCTCGACGAACCGACGACCGGGCTGGACTCGATGGCGGCCCGACGGGTCGTGAAGCCGCTGCGACGACTGATGGCCGGCCGTACGACGATCATGATCACCCATGACCTCAACCTCGCCCCCGACGCCGACCGGATCCTCGTCGTCGACCGGGGACGGATCGTGGAGACGGGTCGGCACGACGAGCTGATGGCGCGGGGTGGGGCGTACTCGCGACTGCATCGTTCGCAGAACAACGCGGTGATGGACACCGGGGAGCTGCGGTTGCCGCTGTTCGCCGAGGCAGGGGCAGGGGCGGGGGCAGGAGCAGGGGTTGCGTACGCCGCGGCGCCTCCGGTCTTCGTCGAGAGTTGGGCGCCACAGCCGCAGGGATATCAGGCGTATCCGGCACAGCAGGTACAAGAGGTGCAGCAGACGCAGCAGGTGTACCAACCTGCTTACGTCGAGGCCGAGTACGCCTCCGATCCGCTCTTCGGGCCCATGCCCGCCACTCTCCCCGACGGGCGGCCGCTGTTCCGTGACGAGGTTCCCTGGAGCGGCATCTGAACCACTGATCATCCGGCGGGCCGACTCCGGGACAGTTGCATAAAGGGTTCTCACACCTGTCTCGGTCCATTACCATGGACCGAGCAGTGCATCGTGATGGACGAATCCCGAGCTGATCCCCTGGAAGCGCCGTGAGCATCCCCAGTACGTCGACGACCGCCCCCGTGGCGGCGACCTCCGTTGCCGCTCCTCGTCGGTTCGGTCCGGTGGGCCTCGTGCTGGCCGGGGGGATCTCGGTTCAGTTCGGTGGAGCGCTGGCCGTCACGATGATTCCGCGGGCCGGATCACTGGGCGTGGTGACGCTTCGCCTGCTGGTGGCAGCCGTGGTGCTGCTCGTGGTCTGCCGCCCGAGTCTGCGCGGTCACTCGCGTACGGACTGGGGCACAGTCGTCGTCTTCGGTGTCACGATGGCCGCGATGAACGGGCTCTTCTACCAGTCCCTGGCCCGCATCCCGCTGGGCCCGGCGGTGACCCTGGAGGTACTGGGCCCGCTCGCCCTCTCTGTGCTGACTTCCAGGCGTGCGCTGAACGCGGTGTGGGCGGGACTCGCTCTGGCGGGCGTGTTCCTGCTGGGCGGGGGAGGCTTCAGCAGCCTGGACCCGGTAGGTGTGGCCTTCGCGTTGGGGGCCGGCGCCATGTGGGCGACGTACATAGTTTTCAGCGCTCGTACGGGGCGGCGCTTCCCGCAGGCCGATGGGCTGGCGCTGGCGATGGTCGTGGCGGCGGTGGTGTTTCTGCCGCTCGGTGTCGCGGAGTCCGGTACGCGGCTGCTGAACCCTGGGACCATCGCGCTCGGGTCGGCGGTGGCGGTTCTTTCGTCCGTCCTTCCCTACACGCTTGAACTTCTGGCGCTGCGACGGCTGCCTGCTTCCACCTTCGCCATCCTGATGAGCCTGGAGCCTGCCATCGCGGCCACGGCGGGCTTCCTGATCCTTCACCAGGCGCTGTCTGTCCCTGAGGCCTTGGCTATTGGGCTGGTCATCGGGGCGAGTATGGGGGCTGTGCGGACTCAGGTGGGGCGGGGGAAAGTGAAGCGGGAGGCAGTGCAGGAAGCTGCTGGGGTTGGGTCTTAGGCGTATGTGAACGTTGGGCCACTCGCTTCTTGTCAGTGTCGGGCTGGAACGGACCGAGTAAAGGGCGCTTCGCTTCGCTACGCGTCGCCTGCGGCGATGACCCTTCGGGTCACCCTTGACTAGGTCCGTTCCAGCCCGGTTTAGAAGCGAGCGAGCGGCCCGGAGGAATGGGGGGCCCGGGTATGTCAGCCCTTCACGTGGGCTGCGTACGTACCCGGCGGAGAGGATGCGCGTCCGCGCCTCGCCAGCACGCCGCGTCGGCTCAGCGGCCAACGCCGAGTGGGTGGATCCCTTGGGAGTGAGCGGGGGTGCAGGCTTTGCACGCCAGGTCTCCGGGACGTCGTCGCGGATCAGGATGTCTTCCAGGAGGTCGGCAGGTGCGGCCTCCTGTATCTGGCCGGGTTGTGGTGTGGCTTCCCGGCCAGGGACGGCCATCACGCTGCTCCGCGAACTCCAGGGCTCGCAGAGTCCCATGTGGCATGCGGCGGTGGGCGACGGCGAGCGAGGAAAGGTCCCCGAGGAAGGGTCCCCGGGGGGTGGGGGTGGGCTTGAAAAAGTGTGTCACTTTCCGCCCAAAGTGACACACTTTTTCAGACCCACCCCCACCCCCTCCTCCTTCCACCGTCGTCAATGGCGCCGCCGTGGGGTCTCCGACCTATTCGCTTTGCAACTCCGGACACTCGACCTCCACTGAGGCCTTCAGTACACGCGCATCCGGCAACGACCCCACCAAGTCCAGGTCGAAGAAGCCCATCCCCCCCCGCCGGGGGTTGGCCGCTAAGCCAGCCCGGCGTGCTGGCGAGACGCGGATGCGCCCCTTAGCACTGGCCCGCGACGCAGCCGACGTAAGGGACGGGCATACCCGGGCCCCCCATTCCTCCCGGCCGCTCGCTCGCTTCTAAACCGGGCTGGGGCGGACCTAGTCAAGGGTGACCCGGAGGGTCATCGCCGTAGGCGACGCGACCGTAGGGAGCGCCCTTTACTTGGTCCGTTCC
>NZ_JBSFCQ010000038.1:0-30314 GCF_053891435.1 Streptomyces sp. NPDC002276
AGGCAGCGTGTCGAAGTGATTGCCTCCAGAGGCAGGTGCTAAACAGCTCCAGGTCGGCCGTACGATGGTCAGCCATGGCCGTACTGCAAAGCGGATCAGCCCTCCCTCTGCGCAGGGCGGTCGATCAGGGTGTGCACGGGCGGGACATGGCAGCCACAAAAGGGCGGAGACAGAGGATGTCTGCACAGAAGGCTAAGTGTCGTGCGCAGTGTTCCTGAGGCAGTCCGGCCACCGATCGATATCCCTCCGTACGCAGACCTGGGAGAGTGGGCGCGTATCCGGTCCCGCACTGTCGTCACGGATCGCTGTTGGGTGTACTGCGGGGCACTAAGTGATGACGGCTACGGACGCTTCTGGGCGACTTCTGCGGCGGTGGGCGGCGACCACTCACCGGTGATGCGGCCGTCACGCTGGACGTGGCAGGCCCACCATGGACCGATTCCGGATCGGCACGTCATTCGTCACGCGTGCGACCGGAGTTGGTGCACACGCCCAGCCTGCCTCCAACTTGGCGACCAGGGCGACAACCTCGCCGATGCGCTGCGCCGCGATCGTCTCACCCATCCGGGCAGGGTGGGCAAGGCTGACCGACGCGGTGCCGCGGAGGCTGCCCGCGCGGTGCGGGCTGCCGTGCTCGATGCAGTGGGCCGCAATATTTACGACCCATTCCAGCTCGGCGAGATCGTCGCCGGCGCCCTCGCGGAGGGGGATCCGTTCGCCGATCACGGACGGCTGTTCTGACGGATACCTAACGGGTCCCGTACCCCTGCCTCGCCGGGGTACGGGACCCGTTAGGTATCCGTCGCCGATTGCGCCACTACTGCCTGTTCCTGAACCCCCATATCAGCAGGTCACGGGCCGCCAGCAGGAAAGGATGGTCTTGCCCAGGTGTTCGGGGAACGGTCACCATGACCGCTCCCCGAACGGGAACAGTTGGTAGGCGGCCCCGTCGTGACGCGCGGTCAATCGGTCGAGATGCCGAGGTGATGGGCCAGGATGCCCCGGGCGACCGCCAGGCCGTGGCCCTGGGGGTCCCTGTAGTCGGAGAGTGGGCTGGGCTGGCGCCCCCGAACGATCGTGTGCACGGCGGAGGGCAGCGGCACCCAGGTCGAGGTCTCGGTCCGAGCGAGGTAGGCGTCCATCCGTCCGTGCACCGCTGCGGCTGGCAGTCCGATGACGGCGTACGCCGCCTCGTCCAGCGGCCGGTACATCGCGTCGGCGGCGGGCCAGGGCGGCAGCCGTCCGCGGTGCGAGCGCCGTACAGAGCGCGTCCGAGTCGGGCGCCAGTGCCGGGTCCTCCGAGAGGGCCAGCGCGTAGGCCAGCTCGACCGCGGCCACCCATAGCCCGACGTTCTGGGGATGGCGCTCGCACAACAGAATCGCGCGGGCACCAGCATCCTCGCCAGCAAGGCGGAGGTGGTACTCCGACGGGGCCTCGGTCGTGGGGGTCGTCGCCATGAAATCAGTCTCTCGAAGCCTGTAGGGGCGCGCAGCGAATACCGGGATTAGGAGCAGGCACTTACGCGACGTTGTCGAGGTGGCAGGTGCAGGGCTGACACCAGTGGACCGGCGAGGGGGTGGCCTTACAGCCGCCGCACAGGCAGGCGCGACAGGCTGGACGGAGCAGCGGCTCGCAGAGGTCGGAGTGCCGGTCGTACCACTCGTCTACTACAGCCCGGTCCGCGTAGACCTGAGTGTCGGGCTGTGTGCGTAGGTCGGGTGACGTGATGCCGCAGAGGACGCACTGAGCGATGCCGCCCGGTGCGGTGATGCACCCGCCTCCGCCAGGGGCGACTTTCCATGCGTCGATCAGGCGGGTACGGACGCGGTTCACTGCGTTCCACCGAACCTCGTCGCCGGGGAGCAGACGGGCGGCCGCGGCGAGTTCGGCGGCGGCGATCCGCAGCAAGGTCCGCACCTGAGGCTGCCGCTCGTGGTCCCGGGCGGCGAGTTCTACCGCGGGTGCGAGAGTGTCGAGGTCAGTGAAGCTCTCCGCAGGAATGCCGAGTTGGATCGCCGTGGTGATGACGCCGTCGACGCCTGCAGGGATGGGCCGGATGCTGTAGTGCTCGCCGGCCCATTCCATGACGTACGCCTCGGCGGCGGTGGTGCTGTAGACGGTCTCCATGCTCTCTCCGATCTTCACGTAGTCACATCCAGGTGTGACGCCGGTAGATGACCCCGCCGGCCAGCCATGTCCCTAGGCCGAGCGCCGCACAGGTCAGGGACGCAATGAGGAAGCGATGGTCGTTGAGGTTGCCGTGGACGAGCAGCAACCCGATTCCGGTGCCGACTGCGAACAGCGCCGACCCCAGGATGAGAAAGCCCAGTACGAAGTTGGTCCGGCTCACGCCGGTCTCTTGGGAGCGCACTTCTGTCATCAGATCTCCGTGGTCTCACCGGGGTTACCGGAAAGCGTCTGCTGGAAGGTCGGTGTCGTGCAGCCTCGGGCGGCCGACGCGTGTTGGTCGGCGGGTACTCAACTGGTGCAAGCTGCGCACGGCGTTGTCGAGGTCCTGGTGCCGGTCGTGGGTGGCCTCTACGACCCATGTGGCTACGCCGTGCTCGGTGTCGACGTGCACAGCACCGAGGGGCTGCCGGTCCTCATACACATACCAGATCGGGCGATCGGTGTCGGCGGGCCGGACGCACTCCACTAAGCGCCCGTCGACCACGTGCGTGAACAGGTGGGGCAGGTCGGCCGGATCGCTCATGTGGTGGCCGTCCGGCGGGTGCCGCGGCGGGCCCGTTCCGGTGCGGCCGGGCTGTCGGCGTCCTCGGTCTCGTGGGCGTCGCGTTGGGCGGTGAGGGAGGATAGTTGGCGGCGGAAGTCCTCGCGCTCCTGGGTGAGCTGTCCGGCGTGCTCGTCCCGGATCGCTGCACGTTCCTTGCGCCACCCCTCGCGCTCCTGCTTGAGCTCGTCGGTGAACTCCTTGCGCATCCGTTCGCGTTCGGTGCGGGAGGTCTGGCGCTCCTCGGCGAGTTCCTTGACGATCCGCTGGCGCTCGGCGTCGGCGGCCGCGGTCGTGACTTTGTGACGGGCGGTTTCTTCCTCGGCGGCGCGCTGGTCTGCCTGTGCGTCGGCAACCTTCCGGTCGGCTTCTTTCTGCGCGGCCTCGATGGTCTTGGCGGCCTCGGCCTGGAGTTCCTCGATACGTTGGTTGGTGAGCGCTTCGACGGCTTTCACGTCCTTGCGAGCCTGCTCCTCTGCGGTCCGCTGGGCTTCTTCGGCGGCCGCGATCTTCTTCCCGGCCTCCTCCTCGGTGGCACGCTGGGCCGCTTGCGCCCCGGCAACCTTCCGCTCGGCCTCCTCCTGGGCCTGCTGCTGGGCCGCCTTGGCCTGCTCCGCCTCCTTCTGGGCCTCCTCCGCGAGTTCGTCGGCGTCCTCGCGGTCCCTCTCCGCCTCGTCACGCGCTGTCTCTGCGGTCAGTCGGGCGGCCTCGGCCTCGGCAACCCGTGCGTCGGCGGCCTGGCTGATGGCCTCGACCTCGGCGGCGGCGGCGCCGGGGTCGCCCATGGCGTCGAGCTGCGCGGTCAGGGCGGTGAAGTTGACCCGCAGGTCGTCGGCGAGCTGCTTCACGATCGGCAGGAGCGCGCGGCTGCGGATGGCCGAGTACTCGACCGGCCGCTCCGGCTCTCCGGCTGGCGCGTATCCGGCGGCGCTTTCGGCCTCCCGTGCCGCCTTGCGGCGGGCCGCGAGCGCGGTGTGCTTGTTGTGGCTCGGGTCGTCGCAGAACTCGGGCGGGCGGCCCGGTCCGCTGGCGGGCTGGCGCGCGCGACCGCAGCTGGGAAACCGGCACAGCTTGATGCCGGGGGCCGGGGTCAGGCTGGTCTGGATGCCCGGTGTCTCGTTCACGGTCACTCTCTTCGTGGTGTCAGGCGGGGTTGGGTCGCCGGATGGTCAACGGGTGGGCCGGTACCGCCGGTTACGGGCCGGTGGCAAGCGGGAGGGATTCAGGCGGTGTGCCGGTCGGCGGTGCGGGCAAGTCGAGAGAGTCGGCCGCGCATCTCCCCGATGCCGCGGCTGCCTTCCAGCGGGGCCGTGGCGTGGCGCCACACGCTACGGGCTGCGGCGGTGTACGCGGCGGCCGCGAGCACGGTCACGTCCTGGACGTGGTCGACGCCCAGGCGGGCCGCCTGGGGACGGAGCTGGACCGAGGTGACGCTGCCGGGATCGCCCATGCGCAGGTCGTACGGCGACAGCACCTGATCGAGGGTCACCAGGCCGTGGCGGGCGGTGACGACCAGGACGGTGCCGCCGTCGGCGGTGAGGGCGTCGGCGGCCCTGCGGCAGAGCGTGTGCAGGCTGCCACGGTAGAGATCGCCGGCCGGGGCCGGGCGGTCGAGCTTGGCACCGCTGCACGGGATCACCACCACGCGGCCTACGGCGGCGACTTCCGTCACCGGCGGCGTGGTGACGGAAGCGGGCCGGGGAGCGGGGACCGGGCGGTCCTCGACGGCGGGCCGGGCTGTCGCCACGGCGGGCCACAGTGGCAGCTGGAGGGCCTCGGCGGGGGCCCGGCGGGCGGATGAGTCGGCGGGGGCCTGCGGGGCCGCCGTGACGGGCGCAGGGGCCGGGGCCGTCGACCGGCGTGCGTACGTGCGGTGCTGGGCCAGGCTCCACCGGCGCCACCCGGCGGCCGCAGGGTCGGCGGGTTCGGCGACGGTGCTGGTGCGCGGGACGTTGACCCGCAGGTCGTCGAGCGGGGTGTGCAGGGTGCGGCGGCTGCCGTACGGGCGCCAGGCGGCCGAACTAGTGGTGATGCGCACGAGAGTGCCGGCGGTGCCGTGCTTGGAGCGCATGCCGGGGCCGCACCCGTCCCGGTAGGTGACGTGGGTGCCGGGGCCGACGATGCCGGGGCCGTCGATGGTCAGGAGTCCGGAGCGCTCGGCCTGGCGGTCGAGCCAGGCGGCGTGCGCCTCGTCCGGGTCGGTGCCGACGGCACTCACCGCGGCGGGCGTCCGCGTCACGGGACGGGCGGTGACGGTTCCGGCGGCGCGCGTCCGGCCAGGGGCGACGCGGTCGGCGTGGAGCGCGGCGAGCGCGGTGTCGGTTTCGCCGTGCGCGAGCTGGTCGCGGCCGTACGCGTCGTCCCGCAGGGGCGGCGACTCGATCGACACCGGTTCCGGCAGTCCCTCGATGCGGCGCACGGTCCGCCCCTCTCCGTCGTTCCGATGCTTCGTCAGAATCGTAGCACCTTACCAAACCTAACTAAACGACCAAACGACCTTACTGAATTACCTAATTGAAGATCGTTCAAAATTGACAGGGGCATGTCATGTCAGCCGGAGGCTTGATTTCCGATACGCCCCCAGAATCGGTAATCACTGGTAGCGTTGGGTGTGCACGTTCAGTGACGCTGAATCAGGAACCGCGAGACATCCGGACGAACCGGGGGAGACCCGGCGAAAGGGGCGCGACACCATGGCGGACACCCGGACCACCGACCCGGACGCAGTGACGGCCGCGCTGCTGCGCGCCGCGCGCGGCGAAGAGGCCGTCTCGGACGACCCGGCGCTGTACGCCGTGGCGGAATCGGGCTGGAACCGCGCCTTCGACGTCGAGAACAGGGGCTGAACGGTGACCGAGTACCCCTCTGCTTCCGTCACCCCGAGTCCCGTGACGGAAACGGCCGCCCTCGACCTCGCCGACCGGGTCGCAGGCCTCGCCGCGCGGGCCGCCTCCGGTGAAGACGTCGCCGCCGAACTGGCCGCCGTGGCTCACGAGTTGACCGCTGGTCGCCCGGACGGCGACGCTGCCGGCGCACTCGTGCCGGTCGGCGGACGCCGACCGGGTGCCGGGGGCCTGGTGCTGCCCGGCCACTACACCGCAGCGGGCGCCGGACGGGTCCGCACGCCCGGCGGCTTCACCGTGGACGAGACGACCGCGCGCCGGGCCGCGGCCGCGGAGCCCGCCAACACCCGGCGCGGCCGTGCCTCGCGGGCCGGGATGTACGTGGCCTGGTGCAACGGCCACGGCCGGGTGCCCACCGATCACGGTGTACTGGCCGACTGGGCCAACCACCTTGCCGACCAGCAGCACCCCACCGACACCATCAACTCGTACGTCACCACCGTGTCCAGCGTGCGCGCGCTCAACGGCCACCCGGTCCGTGAAGACGAACGCGACCTGATCGCCCGGGTGCTGGCCAGCCGCTCCACGGAGGAGGCGACCGACCCGGACAATGCCGGGGACGTCCTCCAGGCGACCGAGTGCACCCGCGAGGACCTGGCCGCGATGGTGGCCACCTGCGACCTGACCACGGTCCGCGGCCTGCGGGACGCCGTGGCGATGGTCATCGACTGGTACATGGCGGGCCGGGCGAGCGAACCGGTGGCGCTGTCCGTGCACGACGTGACGGAGGTGTCGGCCGAGATCGTCGACCTGACCACGGGCGAGGTCATCGCCAGACCGGCGCTGCACGTGATCGTGCGCCGGTCGAAGACCAACCCGTACGGGAAGCTGCGCGACACCGTGCGCCTGGTCGCACAGGACGATGCGGCGCTGTGCCCGGTCGTGCTGTGGCGGGCCTGGATGGCGCTGCTGACGGCCGAAGGGGTCGCCCACACCGGGCCCCTGCTTCGCCGGGTCGACCGGTGGGGCCGCCTCGGGGGGACCGGTCAGTGCGCCGGCCGCCAACCGGCCGACACGCGCCGGGCGGGAGGCATCGGTGACCGCACCCTGCGGAACATCCTCCGCGACCGTGCCAAGGCGGCCAACCTGGTCCGCGAACTGCGGCCGGAGGAGCGGGAGTTGCTCAGCGTGTGCGCCGAGCGGGCCGCGCTGGCGGCGGTCGACACCGACGCCGAGCGGGAGACGATCCGGGTCGAGCGGCGCCTTGAGCGGCGGGCTCTGCGGCGCAGGCTCGTACGGATCACCGGGCACAGTATGCGGCGCGGCTGCATCCGCAGGATGGAACGCAACGGCGCCCCGCGGCATGTGATCGAGGCCCACGCGCGGTTCGCGCCGGGCTCCCGCGCTCTGGCCCGGTACCGGGTCGGAGAGATCCCCTGGGAGCAGAACCCCACCCTGTACATGGGCGACCCCGGCGCGGCCCGTCGGCTGTACGCCCGGCTCGGCCCCGCCGGGCCGTAGGCCTCGGCCGCCGTGCCGGAAAACCCGTACATCGTTCAGAATTTGGGGGTTGAGGAACATCGGAACGAAAATTGGCGCTAAGCCCCTCGCGCGCCTGAGAGCGCTTTGACCTGGGCTTTGGTGGAGGCGGAACCTTCGACAGTCGTGTTGATCATTGACTGTGTGGAGGTCCGGGGTGCCGGTCGAGTTTCTGACGGATGCACAAGCCGCCGCGTACGCGGCGTTTGACGGGGCGCCGTCCCGTACGGAGTTGGAGCGGTTCTTCTTCCTGGACGACGCGGACCGGGAGCTGGTGGAGGCGAAGCGGCGGTCCCACAACCGGCTGGGCTTCGCGGTCCAGCTGACGACCGCGCGGTATCTCGGGGTGTTCCTGGACGACCCGACCAACGTGCCGGCCGAAGTCGTCGACTACCTCGCCGAGCAGCTGGGCATCGAGGACTCCTCGGTGCTCAAGGCGTACGGCGAGCAGCGGTGGAAGACTCGGTTCGAGCACGTGTGGGAGTTGCGCGAACTGCTGGAGTACACGGAGTTCGCCGAGGCGGAAGCCGAGTTGCGGGTGTGGGTGGACGCGCGGGCCTGGACGACCGGGGAGGGCCCGAAGGCGCTGTTCGACGCGGCGGTGGGGTGGCTGCGCGAGCGCCGGGTGCTGCTGCCCGGCGTGACGACGCTCGCGCGGCTGGTGGCCTCGGTGCGGGAGGCGGCGAACCAGCGACTGTGGGACAGCCTCTACGGACTGCTGAGCACCGGTCAGCGGGCGGTGCTCGACTCGCTGCTGACCGTGCCGCCCGGCGCCCGGGTGTCGGAGCTGGACAGGCTGCGGCGCGGTCCGGTGCGGATCTCCGGGCCCCAGATGAAGTGGGCGCTTGAGCGGGCGGCGGAGATCGACGCGTTCGGTATGGGCGAGCTGGACGTGTCGGGGATACCGCCGCGGCGGCTGGCGGAGCTGTCGCGGTACGGGGTGGACGGCAAGGCGTCCCTGCTGCGGCGCCACGGCGACTCTCGGCGCCTGGCCACCCTGCTGGCCACCGCGGTCTACCTGACGAGCAGGGCGGTCGACGACGCGCTGGATCTGTTGGAGGTGCTGATCGCGACGAAGCTGTTGGCGCGGGCGGAGCGGGAGACGGCGAAGCAGAAGCTGAAGACGCTGCCGAGGATGGAGCGGGCCGGAATACGGCTGGCGACCGCGTTCCGGGTCGTGTTCGACACCACGAGCGAGCAGGTCGACACCGAGTCCGGGGAGATCAGTCCGCCGGAGGTGGCGACACTTACGGCGATGTGGGAGCGGATCGAGGAGGTGGTGCCGCGCGAGGAGCTGGCCGCCGCGATCGCCGCGTTGTTCGAGCTGGCGCCGCCGATCGACTCCGACGCGGACGAGGCATGGCGGACGATGCTGGTCACCCGGTTCCCCACCGTGCGGCCGTTCCTGGCGCTCCTTGTCCAGGTCGTCGACTTCGGCGCCACCCCGGAGGGCCTGCCGGTCCTCAATGCGCTGAAGTCGCTGCCCGACCTGATGGGGCGCAAGAAGGTGAGCCCAGATGAGATCGACACGTCGCTGCTGACCGGCTCATGGCGGCGGCTGGTCCTGTCCGCGCCGCACATGGAGCCGGGCACGGTGGACTGGAAGGCGTACGTGTTCTGCGTGCTGGAGTCCTTTCACCGGCTGCTGCGGCGGCGGGAGGTGTTCGCGAAGAACTCCTCGAAGTGGGGCGACCCGCGGGCGAAGCTGCTGGACGGCGAGGCGTGGGAGCAGGTCCGCCCGACCGTGCTGGCTTCCCTGAACCTGCCCGGCGAGGCGGGCGAGCACCTCGCGGCGCGGGCCGCGCTGCTGGACGGCACGTACCGGGAGGTGGCCGGGCGGGTGCCGGCGAACTCCCAGATCGTCTTCGACGACGACGGCCGTCTTCACTTCGCCGCCCTGGAACCGGAGCCCGAACCCGCCTCCCTCCTGGACCTGCGGAAGGCGGTGGAGGCGATGATGCCCCGCGTCGACCTGCCGGAGGTGCTGCTGGAAGTGTTCTCGTGGACCGGCGCCGACCAGGCGTTCACCTCGATCACCGGCGGCGAGGCGCGGCTGCGGGACCTGCACGTGACGGTCGCCGCGCTGCTGGTCGC
This sequence comes from Streptomyces sp. NPDC002276, assembly GCF_053891435.1. Lineage (NCBI taxonomy): Bacteria > Bacillati > Actinomycetota > Actinomycetes > Kitasatosporales > Streptomycetaceae > Streptomyces > Streptomyces sp. NPDC002276. The sequence goes on from NZ_JBSFCQ010000038.1 coordinate 9,209, forward strand.
GCACAGCTGCAACGTCGGCTACACGCCGGTCATCGGCTCCGTGGACGCGCTGAAGTACGGCACGTTGTCCCACGTCGACCAGACGTATCTGCGGCTGGCCACCTACCGGGCCGCGAACGCCACGCTCATCGAGCACCAGGCGTCCATCGGCCTCGCGCAGGCGTGGGGCGGCGGGCTGGTCGCCTCGGTCGACGGCATGCGGTTCGTCGTCCCCGTCCCCTCGGTCTATGCCCGCCCCAACCCCAAGTACTTCGGGCGCCGGGGCGGCGCCACCTGGCTGAACATGATCAACGACCAGGCGGCGGGGCTGGGCGGGAGGGTGGTGGCCGGGACCCCGCGCGACTCCCTGTACGTGCTGGACGTCCTTTACGACCGGGATGGCGGCAAGCGCCCGGAGACGATCGTTACGGACACCGCCTCGTACAGCGACATCGTCTTCGGCCTGCTGACCCTGGCGGGGTTCGCGTACGCGCCGCAGCTCGCGGACCTGCCGGACCAGAAGATGTGGCGCATCGACCGCAACGCCGACTACGGCGCCTTCCAGGAAGCGGCCCGCGGCCGGGTCGACCTCGCCCGCGTCGAACGCCAGTGGGAGGACATCCTCCGCATCATCGGTTCCATCCACACCGGTGCCGTGCGCGCGTACGACGTGATCCGGATGCTGTCGCGGGACGGGCGCCCCACCCCGCTCGGCGACGCGATCGCCCACTACGGGCGGATCGCCAAGTCCCTGCACATCCTGCGCCTGGCCGACGAGCCCGGCTACCGGCGGCAGATCAAGGCGCAGGCCAACCTCCAGGAGGGCCGCCACGCGCTCGCCCGGAAGATCTTCCACGGCCGCTCCGGGCAGCTCTATCAGCGCTACCTGGACGGCATGGAGGACCAGCTCGGCGCGCTCGGCCTGGTCCTCAACGCCGTCGTCCTCTTCAACACCAGGTACATGGACGCGGCGGTGAACCAGCTGCGGGCGGACGGCTTCGACGTCCGCGACGAGGACGTCGCCCGCCTCTCACCGTTCGTGCGGCAGCACATCAACATGCACGGCCGGTACAGCTTCCAGCTGCCCGACCTGCCTGGTGGGATGCGGCCCCTGCGCGACAAGCACGCCGCCGACGACGAGTGAGCGCCTGCGGTCGGCGCGGGGGAAGTCGCGCCGGGCCTTCCCCGGCTCGGCTCGTTGACCAGTACAGACGGCACCCGTGACCAGTCCGCAGCAGAGGCGGCCAGCATCCACGACTACGAGGTGGCTTCCGCGACGACGACGTACAGCGTCACTGCGGCGAAGAAAGGCCCCGTGGCGAGATGGTCGAGCCACCTCTGCGACGCCAGAGCGGGCAGGTAGCCCGCGGACACGGCGCGCTCGGTGTTGCGCTGAAGGCCGAGGATCTGGTCTGCGGCCTGAACGTCACGGAATACCGAGGTCATCGGGACGACGGTTGGCACCGCGAGTCCCGCATCCAGTGCAAGCCGGGCGAGTTGACGGCCGATGACTCCGTTGCGCACGACCTTGTCGGTCACGTGTCGGGTGTAAGCCCGCGCGATTTCGATGTCGGGGTAGTCGATGGTCAGCGAATCCCAGTCGGGTTCACCCATGACGAGTCTGCCGCCTGGGCGCAGTACACGCCGGGCCTCTGCAAGTGCCCGGGCCGGGTCCACCGCGTGCTGAAGCACGCGATCGGTCCGGGCACGGTCGATGCTGCCGTCCTCGATCGGGAGCGTGTGAATGTCGCCCAGCTGTACCTCGACCGCGGGCAGATCCTCTGTACGCCTGCGTGCTTGGGTGACCATCTCCTGGCTGGAGTCGATGCCGATCACCCTGCCGGACGGGCTGACCGCCTTGGCGAGGGTGCTGAGATCTGTGCCCGGTCCGCAGCCCAGATCGAGTGCGGTCTCGCCTGGCTGTGCATCCAGTGCGTCGAGCATGACGCTCTTGTAGGAACGCGCTGTGTCCGTCGCGGCCAGTCGGTCGAGGAAGCTGATCTCGTCAGGAACGGCGCTTTCGAATACGCGCCCGGACAGGCGGGCCATGGAGTGCGCCTCTCGCTCAAGCAACTCCCGCCCCGCCGGCGTGAGGCAGACCGGACGTTGGCGACCCTTGCCCTCCAAGGGCTTCACCAGTTGCTTCGCCTCCAGCCGAGCCAGGGCTCCGTAGAGGCTTCCGGGCCCGAGGCGATGACCGCAGACCTGTTCGATGGCCGCGTTGATGGCGTACCCGTGCAGCGGCCCGTCGGTCAGTGTGCACAGGACAAGCATCTGGGCGTCATTGGTGCGCATGGCTTCTCCAGTTGTGGACGGCCTCCGGGATGCGTTCCTATGATGCTACACAGCGCGTAGTACGCGCCGCGTAGTATCCGAAGAGTGAACGACGGACGCCGGCGAAAGCGGCTGCACGAGTCCCCGGCCTGGCCCCTCCGGGCCGGTGCCACGGGGCGAGGCCAGACACCGTGACAAGTCGGTCCTGCAGCGCGCCAAGAACTCTCATCCCTGCCCTGGACACCATGCGAAAGGCCTCACCATGCGCACCACCGATCTCTTCTACGCCCTGTACGCCCGTCGGCTGCGTCGGCAGACCGCAGCGGGGCCGCTGCCCGAGCACATCGGCCTGATCATGGATGGAAACCGCAGGTGGGCCCGGCAGATGGGCATGGCCAACCCGAGCATCGGTCATCGCTACGGTGCCGAGCACGTCGAGAACGTGCTGTCCTGGTGCGAGGCGGCCGGCATCAAGCATGTGACGGTCTTTGTCTGCTCCACGGAGAACCTGCAGCGCCGCGGCGACACCGAGGTGTCCTTTCTCATGCAGGTGATCGAGCAGGTGGTGGCAGTTCATCTCGCTCGCCCTGACGCCCGCTGGCAGGTGCGCATCGCAGGAACCCTCGATGCCCTGCCTGACTCCACGGCCCACGCTCTCAAGGAAGCAGCCGAGGCGACGCGCGGCTGCACCACCGGATCACAAGTGACCCTCGCTATCGGCTACGGCGGAAGGCAGGAAGTCATTGATGCCGTGCGCGAACTGCTCCACGAACAGGCAGCAGCCGGAACCCCCCTCGAAGACCTCGCAGCACGCCTGACGGTGGACGACATCACCCGTCACCTCTACACAGCGGGACAGCCTGACCCAGATCTCGTCATCCGCACCAGCGGAGAACAGCGCATGTCGAACTTCCTCCTGTGGCAGAGCGCCTACTCTGAGCTGTACTTCTGCGAGGCCTACTGGCCCGCCTTCCGAGAGATCGACTTTCTGCGTGCCCTGCGTAGTTACTCGGCCCGGCAACGCCGCTATGGCGCATGAGACAGGCGCGCAGCCTCGCCCGGGCCCGATCGGGAGATGACGTTCACCTGCTGCTGTCGCCTGGAGCAAGCAGGCTCGTGAGCTCGGCAATCGCCTCCGGGGACGGCTTGAAGTAGCGGCGGACGTTCTCCGGTTTCTTGTGCCGGGACTTCGCCATCAGCATCAGCAGGCTCGCGCCTTGTTCGCCGAGGTGGGTCAGAGCGGAGTGGCGGTACTCGTGCAGATCCCAGCCCGTCCCCGGCCCGTGCACCGCAGTGTGGGAGTCCAGCAGAGCGCGGGCCTGCCCGTATGACAGCCGGACCAGCCCGGTGTCCGGGCACACGTCGCGCGGACTGACGACCTTCCCCGGGCCAGGGCGGCGGTGGGTGACGAACACCGGCCCGCGCGTACGGCCCTTGAGCAGGCGGGGCAGCAGCCGGGCGGTCCCGGCGTCCCAGTACACGGGCTCCAGCACGAAGTCCTCGCGCACCGCGCCGCGGCGGCGGGTGCGCGGCCGGGCGCCCTTCGCCTTCACCGGGGCCCGGCGGCCAGCCAGGTCCAGCTCCTCGATGTTGACGCCGAGGATCTCCTCCGATCGCGCCACGGTCTCGTAGAGCATCCGCCACAGCGTCTTCTCCCGAACGTGGACATCGCGGCGGGCGATCAACCGGTCGACGGCCATCTTCGAGCGGGCCGGAGTCTCGGAGTCCGGCGGGGTCATCCGCTTCGCCCACACCGGCACCTTCGGGCCGTCGTACCCGTGCTCGCCGCACCAGCCCAGCCACGACAGCACCGACGCCCGGCGGGCGTTCCAGGTGTTGACCGCCGCCTCGCCCCACAACTGTTCGAGGGCGCCGCCGATCTCGTCGTCCGCGACCGCGGCGAGCGGGCGGGCCTCGCCAAGCCGTTCGGCGGTCTTGCCGACCCCGATCCCGTAGTTGCGGACCGTGTTCGCGTTGCCGAGCGAGTCGAGGAACGCATCCGCCGCGCTCCGTACGGTCAACGCCTTTCCGGCGGGTAGTCGTACGAGGCTTGACACCGCTTCCTCTCTTGCCGCAGATAACGGGGCCGCTTCACGCACGATCTCCGAGCTGTTCCCGCAGGCCGCGATCGGCTATCCCGCAGATAATAGGGCGTTATCTGTGGGACAACTTCAGAAGGGCCGGGCAGCCAACGCACCGTCAGCCGCCCACCAGGGCCGATCAAGGCTTAGCGCCAGTTTTCGTTCCGATGTTCCTCAACCCCCAATTTGCCGGACGTCGTCGCCCCACGCAGGGCTTCTGACCTGAGCACGAACGCACCGGACGGGACGCGGCGGCCGTATCCGCGGTGCCCGGGTGCGCGTTGTGTACACAGTGAGCACAGTGGGCACCCCGGGCGGCGGGGACCGGCATGAGATCGGCTTGCGCGAGGCACGTGCGGTCGTCGGCGACCTGGCGGCGGCGGCCCAGCACGGGGACCGCGTGACCTACTTGACCCGGCACGGCCGGGCGGTGGCCGCCGTGGTACCGGCGCCGGCCGCGCGATCGGTGGCCGCCATGCGGCGCGACGCCGAGCGTGCGGCCCTCGACCAGCGGCAGACCGCAGACCTGCACGCGGTTCAACTCGACTGGACGCGCAGTCAGTTCGAGGTGCCGTTGCGGGCGGCCCTGCGCATCGTCGAGGCCCTCGCCCTCGTGGAGCTGGACGCCGTGGTGCGGGCGGGTCTGGAGCGGGAGGCCTCCGTCGTACGCGAGTTCCTCGACCGCGCGTCGGCCGCCACGGATCATGGCGCCGAGTCGACGGCCGCGGCCGGAAAGTCGGCCAGGCGCAGGACTCTGCAGGACCTGACCAACGGCGGGGAGTCCGTGCCCGGCCAACTCGACATCCTCGGCGGGGCGTGAGCTCTCGGCGACCGTTAGGTTCACGTCGCGCCCGTGATCACCGGCGGGCTGACGACGACAGGACCTCGAAGGTCTCGACGTCCTCGGCCGCCTGCCATGCCGCCACGGCGGCGGCTGCGGTCGTCTCGAACTCCTCGGGCCGCAGCTCGGCGAGGCGAACCCACACATAGGCGCGCCGCCGTAGGTGGTTGGCCACCTCGTACGCCGTCGGCGTCTCCTCGCCGGACACGGCGCGATTCATCAGATCCGTGCCCTCGGCATCGAGGTCGGCGAGCATCCGCAGGCCGGCGGTCTCGTCGTCGACCCGGGGACCCTCGACCTTGAGGAGGAAGTGGCGGGCCCGCTCGACCCGGTCGGCCTGGTCCTCGCTCATCCGCTCCGCCCTCTCTCAGATGGTGTTGGGCCGACTGTATCGGGTGGTGGGTGCCGGTGTCCGCGACCTGCGGCCGCGCCGGTCACCGCTCGTCGCGGGCGCGGCGGGCCCGCTTGTCCCTGCGGGCCTGGTCGCGGGCCGCCCGCCATTCGGCCTCCGCCTGGCGTGAGGACCGGGACGGCAACGGGCGCTGTCGGCCTGCGAGTTCGTCCAGGTGGACGTGTTCGGGCTGCTGGGCCCACCGGCGCGGCTCTGGCTCCGGCGCGGAGGCCTCGGCGTCGGGTTGCTCGAACCGGTCCAGGCCCCACCGTCCGCGCGTCTCGGCCCACTCCTCGGCAGTCCGCTGCAACCGGGCTGCCTCCTCGGCCTTGCGCTCTTCGAGCTGCTGGTCGGCCCGGCGCCGGGCCGCGTCACGCTGGGTGGCAGCCGCCTCGTCCCACCACGTGACGTGAGCGGCCTGGGGGACGTGACGGCGGCGTACGAAGTGCGGGTTGTCGTGGGTCTTGATGTAGTTCCACAGCCTCCACCCCGCGAGGCGTCCCACGTTCGACGGCTTCTCGACGATCACGCCCCACTCGTCACGGCGGACGATGTTGCGGGTGAGCAGCTCGACCAGCAGCGTCGGGGTGGCTCCACGGCGCAGGGCGATGGCGGCCGTGCGGTGCAGATCATCCCAGGTCGAACCCGTCACGGACCGGCTCTGCTCCTCCGGGGGGAGTTGGGGCAAAAACACTTCACCCCGGCCGAGTTCGCGCCTCCACTCGTGCCACACGCGCCGCATGACCCCTCTGGCGGTGGAGGCGAGGTCATCCCCGAACGCGGCACCGACTCTCTTTCCAGGCGCCGCCGAAGGCGTCGTTTTGGCTGTTGCCATCTTTTGCGACGGCACAGGCCAAAGACTACCGGTAGACAAAGCACCAGATAGTTGGTTAAACCCCTTCGCGTATAGAGGTGACGGTTTGCCATTAGGGCCCAGGGTCATCATCCGGTGGATGCGGGCAGTCAGTTCGGCTGCCCGGTCCCTGGGGGCAACGGCCGTGCACCGGAGGTCGGGGGCCTGGCCGGAGGCAAGCCACTTGGCCGTCCCGTAGATCTCTGCGGCGACCTGGGCGGCCCTGCTGCCCGCCGGGTGCTCCCACCGGGCAGCGGCGGCCAGTTCGGCGAGCTGGGCCCGCTGCTCGGGCCTGCGGACCTCGACCACGTGCGGCGTGACCTTCGGGGCCGGACGGGACGTCAGACGGCCGTACACGGCGCCCTCGTGGGGGTCCTCGGCCTCCTCCGGCATGTCCCACACATGCAGCGCGCGCGCCAAGTCCTCGGGGAGGTCGTGCGCGGGGATCGCGTCCGTCCGCAGGCACAGGGCGTAGACGGCCCGGCGGCCCGGTGCCGGCGCGATGGCGCGCTCGGCGAACCCGAGTCGGTACACGCCCTTGAGGTCGTCCCAGAAGCGGTCTTCGCCGATTCCGTGGACGTAGGCGTACCGCTCGGCCAGTGTCAGGCCCCCGTCGACCTGGTCTGTGCCCCAACGGCCCACGACGTGACCGGTGGCCGGGTCGAGGGCCTGCTGAGAGAGGAACTTGATCAGCCGGAATCGGCCGTCTGGGATGAGTCCGCGGGCATGCGCGAGGGCCGCGACCCGGAAGTAGGCGGGCAGCGGCAGCTCAGGGCAGCGCAGGACTGACGGCCGTGCGACTGCCCGAGGAGTACTTTTGAGCGCGGAGGCAATGTCGACATGGCGACCCGGTGATGACACACCGGATTCAGACATGGGGGTACCGCCACCGCGGCGACTTGCTACGATAGTTCTCGCCTCGGTGCTACTCAGGGCACAGAAAGGCCCCGGCCGTCGGCCTAGGAAACCGGCGAACGGCGTCTTAACTGGGTTCTGAAGGATCGGGCCGCTTGGCCAGCCTGGTTAGTTTGGAAAACCAGGGAGCTGAGGGCCCGAAGGGCGCGGGGCTGGGCGGTACGTCACGGGTAGGAAGTCCGGACGAGGGCCGCTGTCCCCCTCACTTCATCCGGCCTCCCGGAGGGCTGCCCCAGCGCGGGCCTGCTCGGTCTTGCGGAGAGCAAGAATCGCCCTCCGGATCACCTCTGCCCCGCTGATGCCCAACACGTCCACCAGCTCGTCATACGCAACGCGTACGGCGTCACCCGGCTGCAACGTGACTTGCGCGCGCACCGGCTTGGCCGGATCGGAACCCGTCCGGCCGTTCTGTGCTCGCCCACGTGGTGCTGCCATGGACAAGATCCTAACCCGTCGTGGCCCGTTGTGAGTCACAACGGGGCCGACTCGCCGGACTAATTTCCACTTTCCGGTTCGGCGATACCCGATTTGAGTAATTCGTAGGCCAATACGCTTGCCTGACTGTGCATCAGGGTTGCGGGCGTCGGTACGACGGTGACGCCGACGTCGGCGTCACCAAGCTATCGGTGACGGTAAGTCAGCCGCTGATCAGTAGCCCTCGATCGGCATGGGGTCGCCGGCCTTGAGAGCGGCGCAACGGGTGCACGTGCGGCTGCGGCAGGTTGATTCCTGCGCGTTGCGCCGGTACTCGGCGCAGTACCTCGCTTCCCAGGGGTACGGCACTGCCTCCACAGCCTCCTGGGCCGCCGCCCTGGCCTCCGCGAGTGCCTCCGGGTTGTCCCGGTCGTTCAGGAGCCGCAGCGCGCGGTACAGGGCCTCACGGGCTGCCGTGGTGTCGGGGGCACGACGGGTGAGTTGGGGCACGTGAACTCCTCGATCTCGGCGGCGAGTTGAGCATATATACGCGCAATGGTGCCTGCATGATCTCCCCGCCCAAACGGGACCGGGCGGCCGCCGCGACCAAGATCTCAAAAATGCGGGTTAAGGAACGTTCCCACAGGTCATAGAGCCGCTCGGGGCCTCGGCGGATGGTTCCGGGGAAGATGTCACACGCTGGACCTGGCGGAGGCGTTCGCCGGGGTCCACGGGATACGGCGGCCGGGCCGAACCTGGAACGCGGGGGACGCTGGGGCTACTTCGGTTACGGAGAGAGCACTAACCCACGCTTTTGAGATCTTGGTCGCCGGGGCCGTCTCAGGTGCTCGCCGAAACAGCCGTCACCGTCGTTGGCGTGACGGAATTGGGCGCCGCCGGACCGGGGGGCACACGCGGGCCCAGCCGCGCTCTCTGCTGCTGACGCGCCCCTCCAACTGCCCTATTTCGTCCGGCTGGTGCCGCCCGGCAGAGAGAGCGGCGATAAATCTAGCTAGATTTATCGGATGGTAGAGAAGTCCTTCGTGGTCGCCGTCGAGTCTGACGTGCTCCTGGCTCTCAACGATGTGGTGAAGCGCGCGGCGAAAGCTGAGACTGACTGGCTCCGCGCGGCTCGGGAGCGGGAGGGCTTGCGATTCCTGCGGGGAGCGGCGGGCCGCTATGCGCGCCGGCGGGTACGGACCGAGTTCGGCAGGCTCCGGGCGGAGGGGACGCTGTGCGGCACGCGCGACTTGGTCGTGACTCGTGAGGTCCGCGCGCAGCTGAAGGCGAGCGCCTTGGACGGCGAGTTTGCGCCTGTCCCTGCGGGCGAGCGCAAGCCTGGACGCCCGACGGGTACCGGCCGCCGCGGCGGCATGGACGAGCCGACCGAGCTCACGGAGAGGATGTTCGTGCGGCTCCCGGCAGACCTCGGCGAACAGCTCGTGCGGGCCTGCTACTGGAAGAGCAAGCCCGCCGTGGAGGCCTTGCAGGAATGGCAGGACAGATGGGGAGACGGTCCAGAGGTCATCATGCGGCAAGCCCAGCGAGAGGGCGCCGTAGGCGTGTTCACGCTCTTCGCCGCAGCGCTCGCGCCGCGCCCCAGCGCGGACGCGATCCTGGAGAAAGCGAAGCTCCAAGAAATGATCATCACGACCGGAGACATCATCCGCAGTGCGATGCTCCGAGCCATCAGCTGACAGGTCCTGTCGAGAGGTCTTCGAGCTGGGCAAAGGCGTGAAATCAAGCTAGATAAATCGGAATGTTGCCGCTGTCAACTCTCCTCGTAGGGGACCGGCACCGCCTGAAGGGTTGCCCGTCAGTACCCGCTGATCCAGGCGAGCCCCTCGTTGTCGAGGGTGAGTCGGGCCCTGAGGGTGCTTCAGGCACGTTGGTCACGCCTGCTGGTGCGCCCCCTGGCGCTGGACAGAGTCGCCGCTCGACCCAACGATCCGGCACCTCAACCCTAGGGTTGACAATGATCTCAACTCTAAGGTTAATAGGGGGTAGCCGCGCCCAGGGAGGGACCGTCATGACGCAGAACCCCGCCGCCCGTTTTCTCCAGAACACCGACGAGGTTGCCGTCCGCCGCATCCGTCGCGAGGAGGCCCGCGGCCGTCACCAGCGCACCACCTCCGCCCAGCGCCGCGCCAGCTACCTCAAAGACGCCGCCGACTGCCTCGGTTCCCAGCAAGCCGTTGCCGACCGCCTGGGCACCAGCGGTGCCGCCGTCTCCAAGGCCATCACCCAGGCGTCAACCCGCCCGACCATCGAGGAACTGCCGGTCACCTACATCGAGGTCGAGCTTGCGACCGCCGGCGACGCAGTCCTCACCGCCGACGAGTGGCGCCAACTCCCCGAGGGCGACAGGCCCGCTGCTGCCCATGTCGCGGAAAGCGCCTGGCGGGCACGAGCCCGCCTCCTCAAGGGCTTGCTCCACACCGCCGAGCAGACGGCCCGAGCGTATGGCGAGGTCTGGTACAACAACCGTCGCGGCCTCGATCAGCTCACCGTCGTGCAGATGCATGAGGAACTGCGCGAGGAAGAGCCCGGCCTGCCCGACCATCTGATGCCCTCGACCACTGGCGAGCTGGCTGCCGCCGTGACCCTGGCGGCCGAGGCTGCCGAGTCTCTTCGTCAGCAGCTGGTCGCCTGTTGGGCCGAGCAGGACCGTTGGCGCGATCGTAAGGATGGGCAGCTTTGACGAAACCGCTGACCAGCACGCGGGCCGGGTACGCGTCGTAGCTCCTACTCAGCTCCTCCCGTTTCTGCTGGTCCGTGCGTACACCCGCAGCACGGTACGGCGCCCCGAACGGGAATCCACGAAGCGGTTCGACCGAACCGCTTCGTGGACACGCTGACCCGATCCGAACGCGAGTGCAGGAAGGTGTTTCGACTGAAACACCTTCCTCGGACATGACAAGGCGTACTCGTCTAACTTGCCCGCACTCGCGATCAGTGGCCTGAACTGCGCAAAGAGGCTCCGCCCCCTAGATAATGGTCGAGCCGCTACCGTTTCCGGGATGGCAGGCGAGACAGAGCACCCCGTGCTCTACCTGACGAAGACTTGGCTGTTCACCTGGCAACAGCACCGGCCTGGCGGCTGCCGCTGCCTGTGCGGCCTCTACCACGGTGGACAGGAAGCGTGCTTGGCCGCCGCAGATCCGGGCCGCCTGCTGCGCGTGGTCACACCTGGGGTGGAAGGGCAGGGACGCCCCGCCGAGATCACCGATGCCCTTCCGGTGTGCGCCCCCTGCTACACCGCCCTCGCCCCACTCAGCGAGCCGCCGGTCAGTCCTGGTCCCGCGTAGGCCGTGGCGGCGTTTCAGGTCACCCGTAGGAGTTCCGGCACAGGGTCACGATCCCGGAGTTGACCGAGTGGTCGGCGGCCGCGCGGCACAGCGGGCGCATGTCGTAGCCGCTCCCCGGACCCGTACGGGGCGTCCGGTGCTGCGGCTGCGTCCGGTGCTGCGGATGGGCTCGGTGCCGCGGGCGGGGCTCGGGTCGGGCGGCCTGGCGGCGGTGAGGGGGAGGCGGGACGGCGGCGCGGGGGCGGTCTCGGTGTCGCCGGGGTTCGGGTACGGCGGGGTGTTCGGCTCGGCGGGGCTCCTCGTGCCGGTCGTGGCGGGTCTGCGGGGACCGTGGGCCAGTGTCGACCAGCGCGCTCCGCGCCGACGGCTGGGCATCGTCGGGGGCGAGAGCGGCGCTCTCCTCGGCGGTGGGCGCCGGGGCCGTGCGCAGGGCCGCGGGGGCGAGGGCGGGCGCTTGCGGGTGCGTGGTGGCCTGTGGGGTGACCGACACGCACCCGGGAACGGCGAACACGGCGGCCAGGACGAGGGGCAGGAAGCGGCGGCGCATCCCTTCACCGTGCCGCACACGGCCCTGCGCGGGCCGCTGACGCGCGATCACACCACTGGATGGAGTGACTCCGCAGGTCAGATATCAGTTTCAGGCGATCGGCCATTCTCCGTGGGGGATCGGGGCACTGCCGTGCGCGTCGCGCTCGGCCTCGTCCATGCCGCAGGGTGAACAGATGCTGATGGTCCGCGCGAGGGTGACGCGCGAGGTCGCCGCGGTGGCCGGGTCGTAGGAGGCGGTGCAGCGCGGGCAGCGGGCGGTTGAGGACACGTCAGCTCTCCGTGGGGTGTTCGCGGGCGGTCTTGAGGATCTTGGTCCAGGTGCTGGTGGACGCCGGTTGGGGTGAGAGCTCGTGCAGGCGCTCGATGTGCTGGGCGGGGCGATCGTCGGGGTGCTCGGCGAGGACCTGGCGGGCGAGGTCTAGGCGGGGGTCGCCGGCGTAGAGATGGGGCGCGTTGTTGCGGCTGCCGGCGCGGCGGCCGTAGGCACGCGGCCCGTGGGAACGCGGTTCGGAGTGCCGGGTACGCCCGTATTCGAGCGCGCGGCGGCGGCGCCACTTGGGCCGCTTGCGGTTGACGGGGTCGCCCCAGGTGTCCGGCTCCGGGAATCCGGGCGGCGGGTTGACGGCGGCCTTACTGACCCATGAGTTGTCTTTGTGGCCGAGGATCCGCCGGAACTCGGCGGGGCCGATCAGCTCGTCGGGGTCGCCGCCGTCGTCCTGGACGGGCAACGGCTCGGCGGCGGCGGCCTGTTGCCGCTGGAGCTCGTCGTACCAGCTGCCCCAGGTGGGGCTGTGCCAGTGCATGATGCCGCCGTAGCGGACGGGCTCGGGGTGCGCGTTGGCCGTACGGGCTCGCCACAGACGGCTCAGCGTCTCCCGGCTGGTGCCGTGTGCGGCGGCGAGCTGGTCGCGCGTGAGCCACCCCTCGGGCGGGGTGGGGTGGCCGTCGTCGGTGGTCATCCGGGGTATCTCCTGCACGGTCATGGTCGGGGGCTCCAGCTGTGGGCCGTGGTGCCGGTGATCCGTACAACGGTCGCGATGTCCTCAACGGTGACGGCGCCGGCCCAGTCCATGTAATCGGGGTGGTCCGTCTGATGGTGCAGTTCGAGGACTCCGGGCGCGTTGTCGACGAGGTCGACGACGGTCAACAGAACGGCCGGGTCAACGCCGAGCCGGTTGCCGGGGTGCAGCCGTACGAAGTCGTAGGGCTGGGGGTCGGTCGTGCCGGTCGGGAGGTTCTGGGGGTCTAGCATGTGAACGTCTCTTTCTCGTGAAGGCAGACACGGCCCCGGCGGCGGTTGCCCACTTGTCCGCCGGGTGCCATCAACGTGCGGTGTGGCCGCCGTCCTCTGCGGACGGCGGCCACGGCTGTTTCAGGGGGTCGGGGTCCGGAACACGATCACGTCCCACACGTAGGGGTGAGCGTGGGGGGTGCCGTCGAGCTGCACGACGGGGACGGCCGTCCCTGCCAGTCCGTGCCATGCCGTGCCCGTCACGGTGCCGGTGCCGGCGGTGATGTGCCGGACGGCGTCGCCCGGCTTCGCGGTGCGGCCGGTGCGGGGGTCGACGGCGCGCAGGGGGCCGATGGGCTGCGGGAACGGCGGCCAGGACGTCACGGTGTCTCCTTGGGTTTCGTGAAGGACCGGGCGGTCGGGGTTGCCCTCCCAACCGGAATGTCTATTGAACCATACCCGAGAGGACTTCGAGGAGCGGTCGCCCTCGCGGGGGTTCGTGCCGCGGGGGGATCGCGGGGACGGGCAGCACGGTGGCGGGGACGGGCCACAGACTCAGCTGCTGGTCGAGCCGGTCGGGGAGAAGGGGCCGGAGGTGGCGGGCGCGGTGGCCGTAGGCGGCCGGGCCGGTGCTGCGCGGGGGCTGGGTGACGCCGGGCGCGGTGAGCGTGCCCCCGGGGTCGGGCGGCATCGGGACGGCCGGGGTGGTGGGTTCGCGGCCGAGTGTCTTGTCGTCCTCGGCCTGGAGGACGGCGGCCGCGGTGGCGTAGCGCACGCGGTCCTGGTGGCACATGCGCAGGTCCCGCCATCGCTCGTCCGCGCTGCGGTCGGCGGCCTGGTGGGCAGGGTAGGCGTCGGCGTCGGCGCGGGGAGCTCCGGCCAGCATCGGGCCCGCCTCGCCGCGCTCGGCGGCGTACATCCGCGCACACCACCGGTTCACCCATGAAGTCAGGAAGTGCCGTTTCCAGGCGCGGCGGAGACTGGGGCGCCAGGCCGGGTCATGGTCGCCGTCCGGCCGCTGCCGGAGCCACGACGTGTAGCCGCGCGCTGCGTTCGTGCACTCGGACTCGGCGGCGTTCATCGTCCACGCGAGTGCGGAGGCGAACGCGGTGATGTTGGGGCGGGCGCCGAAGACCTGGAGGTTGAGGCGGTGGCGGAGGACTCCGCCGACGGCGAACCCGGCGGAGGCCTGGCAGCCGTAGGCGCCCGCCAGGGAGACGATCATGGTGCGGCGTTCCCTGCCGAAGCCCGAGCGGTCGGACGGCTCGATGTCGATGCGCCCGTGGTCGTCGTCGTAGAAGACGACCGGGGAGGACGTGAAGGCGGGACGGCCGGGGCGGTCACGGCGCAGCTCGTAGGCGTGGGGCATCTCGGGCAGCGGGGCGAGGAGCTGGGTGGGGTAGGTGCCGACGTGGGACCGCTGGTACTCGGTGACCTGGGCGACGACCCGCCAGAGCTGGCGCTTGCCGGGGCGGCGGACGCCGTGGCGGTGCCAGTGCTCGGCGAGGTCCTCGGCGTGCGCGTCGCAGGTCTCTTCGGTGTGGGTGGCGAAGAGTTCGGGGCTGGTGAGCGCGTAGGCGATCACGCGGCGGGTGGCGGGCTGGTGGCAGCGGCCGGGGCTGATGCGGCATCCGGCGTCGTAGGCGCTGGACGCGTAGGCGCCGCAGGTGGGCGGCAGGTAGTAGATGCTCATGGGTCTTCCGGGGTGGGGACCCGGACCGGCCTCGCCGGCCGGTCCGGGCGGGGGTGCGCGGGCTAGGACAGGGCGGGGGCGGCGAGGATGAGAGAGGTGAGGGCCGCGAGGAGGTGACGGTCTCCTCGGCCGTGGGCGGCCCACGTGACCTCGGCCTCGGCGTTGATCAAATGCGCGAGTCCGCGATGGGTGTCGTCGTCGTCGAACTCGCCCCACTCCTCCTCTGCCGTCTCGACGAAGTGGCGCACGAGGTCGCGCAGGTCGCCGGTGGTGGGGACGGTCTCGGGGATCCTGACGCCGGTCTCGCTGGTGGCCCAGGTGCAGAGCTGGATCCGTACGGCCTCGATGAGGTCGGCCTCGGTGACGGGAGCGGTGTTCATGGTGTGCGGTTCTCCGGTTCTCGTGAAGTGGGGCCCGGCGGGGGCGGGTTGCCCTCCGCCCGTCGCCGGGCCGGGGGTGGTGTGCGGTGGGGGTCAGTGGTCGGTGTCGCCGGGGCCGGGCTGGCGCGGCAGGCGGCGGGCGGCGTCGGGGTTCCACTCCTCGGCCGGCTCGGGGCGGCGCTGTCCGGGCACGGTGGGGATGGCGCGCTCGTTCCACTCGTCGCGGTTGAACTCGGGCTGTGACATGGCGTGTTGCTCCTCGTGAAGGTGGTGCGGCGGGTTGCCCTCCGCCGCTCTCGCGCCGGTGGCGCGGGGTCTGGTGGGTGATCGGGTCGGCCGGGGTGCGGCCGGGGCCGGGCCGGTCGTTTCCGGGCCGGGTGTGGTGCCCGGCCGGGTACTTAGCCACTCGGCGCCACCCACGCGCCCGGCGCCCGCCGGTGGGTGGTTCGGCCGCCTGCGGCCGGGCCGCGCACCGGTGGTTAGCGCGCCGGGCTGGGTGGCGCCGCCCCGAAGGGGTGTCCTTTAGCGGCCGCCGCCCGCGCCGGTCGTATGAACGCCGTTCGGCGGGGCCGCCTGCCGGGCCCGGCGCGTGTCCGGGCCCGGTGGCTTCCTCGGGCTAGCTGCGGTAGGCGGGGATCAGGGCGCGGACGGCCGTGTCACCCGCGCATCCGGTGCCGGGCTTGCCGTCCGTGCGGTCGTGCCGGTGGGTGCTGGGCGGGTTCCCGTTGCGTCCGCGCAGGTGGGACCAGTAGCGGGGCCCCCACCATTCGCACCCGGGCATGAGGCACTGAAGGGCCCACGGGTTGTCTGCGCCGGGGTATCCGCCCAGCGGGCGCCACAGGTGGAGGGCCAGGCCGTCCAGTGCCCGGTGCGCGGACGTCACGTTGGTGTCGTTGATCTTGAGGCGCGGGTGCAGCAGCGGCGAGGGGCCCACGGGGAGGGTCGGCGCGGCGGTGGCGTCCTCGGCGGGGGTCTGCGGGGTGATCCGGCCCGCCGCGACCTCGTCGGCAAGGTGCTGGGCGGCGGCGAGGGACAGCGGGGTGCGGTCGCCCTTGGACGCGCCCGTGATCCGGGTCTCGGTGTCGGTGCCGACCGGGCGGGCGTACCAGACGCGGTGCCACCGGTAGATCGTCCCGGCGAGGCGCTCGGGGCCTCCGTCGTGGACGTAGACCGGGTAGTGACACTGGTGGTCGGCCTCGCCGATGCGGTGGATGACCTGGGTGGTGCTCATGGTTCGCGGTTCTCCGGGTTCTCGTGAAGTGGGGCCCGGCGGGGGCGGGTTGCCCTCCGCCCTCGCCGGACCGGGGTGGGTCAGTGGGCTGCGCAGGCGATCGGCTCGGCGAGCGCGGCGAGGATGCGGGCGGCCTGGCCTCGGGCGGCGGCGTGGCGGGCCGCGAGGATGCGGTAGCTGTCCTGCGGGAGGGTGGCGAGCGTGGTGTGCAGGGGCACGACCACCTCGTCCGGGGTGACCGTGAAGAGGGTCCGGGTGAACTCGGGCTGGCCGAGCGTCCAGAACCACAGCAGCGCGAACAGGCCGGGCCTGCCGCTGCCGACCGTGCCCGCAACGATCGCCGTGCGGGCGGGGACGCGCTTCCAGCGCTCGGCGGGGAGGACCTGTACGAGGGTTCCGGGCGTCAGGTTCGACGCGTCGGCGGGGGCTGCGGCGACCGGTGCAGGCATGTGCGTGCGCATGGGTGTGTCCTTGTCTCGTGAAGGCCGGTCGCCAAAGGGGCGGCCGGTGCCGGTCGGGGGTTGCCCTCCCCTTCCGACATGTCTATTGAACCATATATAGGGTGGCGGGTGCGGGATTCCCGCCTGTCGCGCGGTGGCGTGTCGCCGCCGGGGGCCGGTGGGTCCGGTCCCCAGGGCGGGCATCAACTCGCCAGCTTCCAACGGCAGTTGCTCAGGTAGGTCTGTGCGGTGTCGCCGTGGACCGTGTTGCGGTACGTGTCGTGCTTCTTGACCTTGCCCCGGATCTCGATGCGGGCGCCCTGCTGGGGGAGCGTGGTCACGTCCTTGACCCTGGCTTCCCAGATGTAGACGTTCCCCTCCGCGTCCCGCAGCTTGATCAGACGGCGTTCCTGGACGTGGTAGCCGTAGGTGCGGGGCCGCTGGTCAACGATGACGGCCACCTCGACCATGCGCACCAGCCGTTCGCCCTTCTCGCCCTGGTGGCGGGAGAGAACGGCATCGCTGGCGGCCTGGGTCTTCCGGGCCTGGCGAGTCTGCTCGCGCTGCCAGACCTCGGGGGCCGAGCACAGCAAGGGGAGATCGCGGGCGGTCGCCTCGGCCGCTCGGGCGGCGCGGGCGAGGTTGGCGCGGTAGTCGCCCTGCTCGGCGGTGCCGGTGCGGGCCCACTCCAGTACGGCGGCGGGCAGCGTGGCGGGCAGTTCGCTGGCGGCGCGGGCCATCAGGGCGCCGTCACCGTTGAGGATGGGCCCTCGCCCGTACAGGAGGTGCTCGACGTCCATCACGGTCGGTACAGCCTTCTCCCACTGGCGGGAAAGGGGCTGGTAGTAGCCGCGTGCCCGGATGACGGTGGCGGCGGTCCGGATGACATCGAGCGGGGCGAGGCGGACGGCGGAGGCCGTGGTCGTGATCATGGGTCTGTCCTTGGTCTCGTGAAGTGGGGCCCGGCGGGGGCGAGTTGCCCTCCGCCCTCGCCGGGCCGGGGTGGTGTGCGGCGCGGTTACAGTTCGCCGCGCTCGCGCAGGTAGGCGGCGTAGAGGGTGGCGAGGTAGGAGTCGGTGTTGGCGGGCACGCGCCGGGCGCCGAGCGATCCGTCACGGGCGCCGTTGCGCCACACGCTGAACGGGCGGCCGACCGGGGGGACGTGCAGGGCGTAGACGCCGTGGGTGCTGGCGACCCGGACGGCGGCGGCCTGGGCGGTCTCGTCGTAGGCGGCCGACCGGCGCGCGGGGGTGATGCCGAGATCGCCGAGTGCGGCGCTGATCGCACGGGCCTGCATGAGGTCGACGGCGGCGCCGGAGGGGAGGGCGGGGGCGGCGGGGACGCATCCGCATCCTGCGGGCTCCGGCTCGGCGGTCTCGGCGGGCATGGCCGGGAGGGCGGCGCGGACGGGGGTGAGTGCGGCCGGGCCGGTGCCGTGGGCCTGGTCGACGTAGGCGTAGACCTCGGCGGGGCCGGTGAGCAGCAGCGGGCGGCCGACAACGGGGGTGATCGTCCATGAGCCGTCCGCGTTGGCGGTGACGGCCCGCAGGGCGCCGCTGACGACCAGGTCGAACAGCTCGATTGCGGCGGCCGGTCCGGGCTGGGCAGTGCGGGCGGTGGTGTTCATGGTGGGGTGTCTCCGGATTCTCGTGAAGTGGGGCCCGGCGGGGGCGGGTTGCCCTCCGCCCTCGCCGGGCCGGGGTCGTCCTGGTGCGGGTGCGGCTCAGAGGTAGTTGACCGGGGCGGGCCGGTAGCGGGCCTCGAACGCGGCGGCCTCCTCCTCGGTGGCGGGCCGGTAGCCGGTCAGCTGCTCGTCGAGACTCCGCCACTGCGATGCCTCGATGGCCTCGCCTACGCCGTCGCCGCACACGTAGGTCAGGCGCGAGCGGCTGACGCCGGTGACCCGCACGGTGCTGACGCTGTCGCGGTGGTGGTCACGCGAAATGTGCTGGCCAGCAGTGAACTGCGCCATGAAAACTCCCTGGTCTCGTGAAGGCGTGCCGGGTCAGCCGGCTGATCCGGCGGCCCGCGCCGCGAGGGGGTTGCCCTCCCCTCCCGACATGTCTATTGAACCATACATACGGTGGTGTTCGTGAGGTTTCCACTGCTCCGACCGGGTGGTGTCTGCACAGGTGGGGCGGTGTTTCGCCGCCCCACCTGCGGCCAGTTTCCGGCTAGCCGTCGAGCGTGCCGGTGGTGTCCTCGGCGGTGGCGGTCTGGGCGGCGGGGTCGTAGTCGGCGCCCGTGATGACGGCGGTCTCGATGGGGGTGGGCTGGTAGCCGAGTTCCTGGAGCCATCCCAGGTAGCGGGTGGCGTCGCGGCGGACTCCGGCCCTGGCGTGCTCGCCGTCGGTGCGCCACGCGGTGCGGGGAACGTGCAGTTCGTAGCAGGCGGCGACGGTGGCGAACAGGTTGCCGGGGGCGCGGCGGACGTTGGCGGCCCGCTTGGTGATGTTCGCGTGGGTGGTCTGCTCGATGCCGAGCAGTACGCCGAGCACCTTGTCACGACGGGGGTGGGACTGCTTGGTCTGCATGATGTCGTCCGCGCCGAGGAGCGCTTGGGCCGTGATGCGCAGCATGATGTCCGCCGCCGCGCGGGCGTGGGTCTTGCGGCCGAGGAATCCGGCGAGCCATTCCTGACGGACGGTCACGGACGCGTCCCAGTGCGCGTTCCCGGCGATGATCCGCTTGCGTTCGGCGGTCGTGATCTTTTTCCCCTCGCCCCTGATCTCGTGGCCGTAGAGAGCGACGCTGGCGCAGTAGCGGGTGTAGCTGCTGCTGTCGGGGGACTCCAGGACCCAGACGTCACCCTTGCAGTCGGCGTGCTGGTCCTCCTGGTACGCCATGCCCTTGATCTGGTGGACGGGGAGGGCCTTCTCGGAGAGTTCCCCCAGGGTGCGGAACTGGACTCCCTCCGCTTCCAGTTGGGCGCGGTGGGCGGCGCACTCCTGGCGCCGCTCGGCGGTGTAGACAGCATCGGTGATCAGCCAGGCGTGGCGGCCCTCCGGGTCCTTGGCCATGGCGGCCTCGACCTTCTCGGCGAGATCCGGGGCAGTCTCTTCGAGGTCGGCCAGCCGGGCGAGATCGGTGAGCGTGAGGCCCGTAGCGGCGGCGGCCCGCGCGGCCTTGGACCCTCCCACCTTCACCAGGGTCTTGGTGTCTTTCTGGGTGCGTCCGGCGGCGGCCGCGAGCTGCTTGGTGCTGGCGCCGAGTTCAGCGGCCTGGAAAAGGGCGCTGGCCTGCTCGGCGTCGGTCAGGCTCTCGCGGTGCACTGCGGTGGTGACCATGTCGACGAACGCGCCCGAGTCGGTCACCTCGTCGTAGGTGTAGGGGATGTGGGTCAGTCCCTCGGCGACGGCGCCGCGCAGGCGGCGGTGTCCGTCGACAACTTCCAGGACGGCGCCGTTGCGGCGGACGAGAACGGCGGTGCGTACGCCCGTCTCCCTGATGGAGGTGCGGAACTCCTTGGTCAGGCTGAGGTCTCGGCGGACGTTGCCGGGGTGCTTGGTCAGGGCGTCGACCCTGATCACGGGCCGGTAGGTGACCGGCACGCTCTCCAGGGCTGCGGCGGCTGCGGCGGCGAGGCGGCGCAGGCCGTCGACCACACGGTACGTGCCGTCTCCCAGGGTGGCGACGTAGAGGGGATCGGTGATGCCGTCCGCCGTGATCGCCTTGACAAGCGGGTCATCGGTGCTGAGGACGGGGGCGGCGGCGTGGGCCATGAGGTCGGCGACGGGGAGCGTCGGCCACACGGTGACGGCGGCCTTGCGGGTCTTGGCGGCGGTGCGGGTCGTGGTGCTCACGTGCGGTGTCTCCTGGTTCGTGAAGGTGGGTGGTTCGTCCGGCGGCGGGGGCGGGTTGCCCTCCGCCCCCGCCGGGGGGGGTCGGTCAGTCGGTGAGGGCGCGGTGGACGGTGAGGGCGAGGAGGCGCACCCGCTCGCCGCTCGTGCTGCCGTACAGCGAGGGGACGGGCTGGGGCAGGCCGTCGACCGTGACCGTGTAGCAGTCGGGCGAGTAAATCTCGCCGTCGTAGCGGATGACGGCCCGGCGCCCGGCGATCGTGCACTCGGTGCGCAGGGCGCGCGGCCCCCGGAACCAGATGAGAAGACCCTCGGCGCTCTGGGCGGTCTCCTCGACGTAGCGCTCCTCGGTGACCTGGTGCCCCCATGCGGCGATGGCGTCGAGCTGCATCCGCGCGAGCTCCTGGGCGCCGGTCATGCCGCCGGGCGCGGCGAGCCGGGCGGGGATGAGGTACGTGCGGTCAATCCACGTGATGCCGTCGGCCGTCGCGGTGGCGTCGCTCATGGTGGGGCTCCTCGTCTCGTGAAGGCCGGTCGCCGGTGGCGGCCGGGGCGCCGGGTGGGGGTTGCCCTCCCCTCCCGACATGTCTATTGAACCATATCTGGGGTGTCTCGCGCTAGTTTTCTCATACTCTGGACGGGTGAATTTCGCAGGTCAGACCACCTGTGGACAGTCGGCGGGGTGTCGGGCCCCGGTCGTCGGGTGCCGTGATCGACACGCTGCTC
>NZ_JBSFCQ010000039.1:0-25592 GCF_053891435.1 Streptomyces sp. NPDC002276
GCCGATGTCGCCGAGCGCATCGAGTCGGTGCTCGCCCCGCACGGTCTGAAGACGGTGCTGTGCCCGTGTCCCGGGTGGGAGGAACCGCCCCTGCTTCACGCCCAGTTGACGGACGGACTCACTCCTCGGAGGAATCCTCGTCGTCGGCCTCGATGTCGGGCCCGGCTTCAGGCTCCGTGTCCGGCTTCGCGGGCCGCGTCGGCTTCGCACGGCCGCCGGGACCGCCGGGGTTGTCCCGGAGATACGACGCGCTGTCGCTGCCGTCAGCCGTGGCATGCCCACCCGGCGGCGGACTGCCGCCGCCGTCCCGCCTCCGCAGATAGCGCTCGAATTCGCGGGCGATCGCCTCGCCCGACGCCTCCGGCAGCTCCGCGGTGTCGCGGGCCTCCTCCAGCGTCTGCACGTACTCGGCCACCTCGCTGTCCTCGGCGGCCAGTTGATCCACGCCGACCTGCCAGGCGCGCGCGTCCTCGGGCAGTTCGCCCAGCGGGATGCGCACGTCGATCAGGTCCTCCAGGCGGTTCAGCAGCGCCAGGGTGGCCTTCGGGTTGGGCGGCTGCGACACGTAGTGCGGCACCGCCGCCCACAGCGACACGGCCGGGACGCCCGCGTGCGTGCACGCCTCCTGGAGGATGCCGACGATCCCGGTGGGACCCTCGTACTTGGTCTCCTCCAGGTCCATCCGCCGCGCCAGGTCCGCGTCGGACGTGGTCCCGCTGATCGGCACCGGACGTGTGTGCGGGGTGTCACCGAGCAGCGCGCCCAGGATCACCACCAGCTCCACGCCCAGCTCGTGCGCGAAGCCCAGCAGCTCGTTGCAGAACGAGCGCCAGCGCATCGACGGTTCGATACCTCGGACGAGTACGAGATCGCGCGGCTTCTCACCGCCGACCCGGACCACCGAGAGGCGGGTCGTGGGCCAAGTGATCTTTCGCACACCGGAATCCATCCACACCGTGGGCCGGTTCACCTGGAAGTCGTAGTAGTCCTCGGCGTCCAGCGCCGCGAACACCTCGCCCTTCCACTCCCTGTCCAGATGCGCGACCGCGGTGGAGGCGGCGTCGCCGGCGTCGTTCCAGCCCTCGAACGCGGCCACCATCACTGGGTCGATCAGCTCGGGAACCCCCTCCAGCTCGATCACCCAGCGCCTCCTTCCGATCTGCCCTCGCGTACGCCCCAACCTTACGGCGTCCGACGGGGGCGCCCGCAGCCCCCTTGCACGGGGGAGTGACCCCATGCCTGCCCCGTCCGAGCCGGTCGAACACACAAGATCGCCACCCGGTGCGGACCTGGACCGGCCGGTCACTCCTCCGATGGATCAGCGGACCCACCCACTCGTTCACAGGGTCGAACGCAGCCACTGCTCCACGCTCGCGATGTGCACCGTCGCCCACGACCGCGCCGCCTCCGCGTCCCGGTCGCGCAGCGCGCCCAGGATCGCCCGGTGCTCGTGCAGAGTGCGGCTGACCGCGTCCTCCTGGGTCAGCCCGCGCCAGATCCTGGCCCGCGTGGTGGGGCCCGACAGACCGTCGAGGAGCGAGCAGAGCACCGAGTTGCCGGAACTCTGCACGATGCCCCGGTGGAACTCCAGGTCGCAGGCGACCAGTTCCTCCACCGAGGGGGCACCGCCCAGCGCGTCCAACTGAAGCGTGAGCGCGTCGAGTTGCTGTTCGCTGATCCGCAGCGCCGCCATCCCCGTGGCCGCGGGCTCCAGAATCCGCCGTACGGCCAGGAATTCGAGGACCGTGTCGTCGCGGTGGAAGTCCACGACGAAACTCAGCGCCTCCAGCAGGAGTTGGGGATCCAGACTCGTGACGTACGTGCCGTCGCCCTGCCGCACGTCCAGGATGCGGATCAGCGACAGCGCGCGCACGGCCTCCCGCAGGGAGTTGCGGGACAGGCCGAGTTCGGCGGCGAGTTCGCTCTCCTTTGGCAGCCGGTCCCCGGGACGCAGCGCGCCCGAGACGATCATTCCCTTGATTTTCTCGATCGCCTCGTCGGTCACTGCCATGACCGGCCTCCCTGTTGCTCAGACATCCGATGTATCAGGCACATTATGCGGGTTCAGCGGGCTGAACGGGAGGGAAATCCACAGCTCAGGCAAGTGATTCGAGCTCCGCGATCACGGCTTCCTCGTCCAGCGTGCCCAGTGTCCGGTTCCGCATCAGCACCCGGCCGTCCACCACCGTGTCCCGCACGTCCGCCGAGTGCGCAGCGTAGGCGAGCGTCGACCACGGGTCGTGCAGCGGCCGCAGATGCGGAGCGCCCAGGTCGAGCACGATCAGGTCGGCCCGCTTGCCGACCTCCAGGGACCCCAGGTGCTCCCCGAGCCCCAGCGCCCGCGCGCCCTCGATCGTCGCCATC
Organism: Streptomyces sp. NPDC002276; assembly: GCF_053891435.1. Lineage (NCBI taxonomy): Bacteria > Bacillati > Actinomycetota > Actinomycetes > Kitasatosporales > Streptomycetaceae > Streptomyces > Streptomyces sp. NPDC002276. The sequence goes on from NZ_JBSFCQ010000039.1 coordinate 2,365, forward strand.
CGTACGGCCTGCTCGGCCCCGACCGCCGTCGGATCGCCGCCCGCCTTGTGCACCAACGCCGCCTGTCGTACGGCGCCCAGCAGGTCCAGTGTGTTGGAGCTGACGGCCCCGTCCGTGCCGAGCCCGACGGTGACACCCGCGCTGAGCAACCGCGGCACCGGCGCGATCCCGCAGCCCAACTTCAGGTTCGACACCGGACAGTGGGCCACCGACGTGCCCGTGCGGGCCAGCGCCGCGATCTCCGGGCCGGTCAGGTCCACGGCGTGCGCGAGCAGCAGATCGGGACCGAGCAGCCCGAGCGAGTCGAGCAACTCCACAGGCCGCTTGCCGTACTTGACCTCGACGGTGGCGACCTCGGTCGCGTTCTCCGCCGCGTGGATGTGCAGCAGCGCCCCGAACTCCCGCGCCAGGGCGGCGATTTCGACCAGCTGGTCGGGGGAGAGGGTGTAGGTCGAGTGCGCGAACAGGACCGGCCGCCGACCGGGTTGTGCCGCACCCCGCGCCGCCAAGTCCCTTCGCGCCCAGTCGAGTCGGTCCTCGTACGGCATACCGTCCGGCGGCTCCGGCACGTCCATGAAGGTCGGCCCGGAGTGCAGCCGCCAGCCCGCCTCACGGGCCGCCTGCTCGGCCGCCTCGTGGAACCAGTACATGTCGAGCGCCGAGGTCACCCCCGCCCGCACGCTCTCCGCCACCGCGAGCCGCACCGCCGCCGCCACGTTCTTCGGCGCCAGCAGCTCGGCCTCCCACCTCAACACCCGCTCCAGGAAGCCCTGGAGAGTCACGTCGTCGGCACGACCGCGCAGCAGGGTCATCGCGAGGTGGGTGTGCGTGTTGATGAGCCCGGGCAGGACGAGACAGCCCTCGGCGTCGATCGACTCCGCGGCCGTGAACCGTGCCTTCAACTCCTCGGCGGGTCCTACGGCGACGATCTCACCCTCGTGGACGGCAACTGCCCCGTCCCGTACGACAGTTCCGGCCTCGTCGACGGTCAGGACGTCCCCGCCGTGCACCAACAGGTCGATGCTCATGCCTCGTTCCCCTCCGCCAGCAGTCGCAGCGCCTCCAGCGAGACCACCGCACCGCGCTCGACACCGGCCGCGACGACGTCCCGGTGCGGGTCGTACCCACCAGTCGCGTCCGCGTCGACGAGTTCATCGGCGTTGGCACCGTCGATGACCAGCACCCCACCCGCCACCAGCCCCCGCAGCGAGGCCGTCACCAGCAGAGCCGACAGCTCCATCTCGATCGCCGCGAGCCCGGCGCCGTCGTAGGAGAAGAGGGGAATGAGACCGGGCTGGAAGGCCGCCCGGGTCCACACGATGCCCCGGTGGTGCGGGGCGCCGGTCTCGCGGGCCGCGCGCTGGAGGGCGAGGACCGCCTCGGGGGCGGCGACCGCAGGGTACTCCGGCGGGAGCAACTGCTGCGTGACACCGTCGTCGCGTACGGCCGCCTCCGCGATGACGAGGTCGCCGTCGCCGATGCCGGGCCTCATCGCGCCCGCCGTGCCGAAGCGCAGGAAGGTGCGGACCCCCGCGTCCGCCAGCTCCTGGAACAGCAGGATCGCGCCGGGACCGCCCACCCCGTGCGAGGCGACGGTGACCGGCAGACCCTTCCAACTCCCGCTGAACACACGGTATTCGCGGTGGTACGACACCTCCTCGGCACCGTCGAGCAGCGCGGCGACGGCGGCGGCACGCGCCGGGTCGCCGACGACGACTGCGTGCGCCGGTAGACCGGTCCGCGGAACTCGGGTGATGGGCAACAGATCCTGCGTCATGTGGTGGCTCCGGAAGGGGAGTTGACGGTACGGCGACGGCGGCGGGCCGTCGAGAGGAAGAGGGCGACGAGCGTCACGACGTACGGCGCGGCATCGGTGGCCTGTTGGGGCAGGCCGACGCCCTGGAGGCGGAAGCCCGCGGCCTCGGCGAGACCGAAGAGCAGCGCGGCGAGCAGTACGCCGACGGGTGCCGCACGGCCGAGCATCACCGCGACGACGGCGATCCAGCCCCGGCCGGCCGTCATGTTCTCGGAGAACAACGTGACGTTCCCGAGGGCGAGTTGGGCCCCCGCGAGTCCGCAGAGGACCCCGGAGATCAGCACCGCCGCGTACTTGTACTTCGCCGGGCTCACCCCCAGCGTCGCCGCCGCGTCCGGTGCCTCGCCGACCCCGCGCAGCCGCAGCCCCCACACATGCCGGGACAGCATCACCGCGGCCACCGCGACCGCGACGAACGCCAGATACGCGAGCGGGGTGAACCCACCGATCAACGGCAGCCCGGCGAGTGACGGATCGTCGAAAGTGCCCTGCACACCGAAGACCGTACGCAACAGGAAGCTGGTCAGGCCAACCGCCAGGAGATTCATGGCGATTCCGAGCACGACCGCGTCCCCGCGCAGAGTCACCGCGCCGACGGCGAGGATGAGGGAGTAGGCGGCCGCCGCGAGCGCCGCCGCGAGGACGCCGAGCCAGGCACTGCCCGTGAACCAGCTCGTGGCCACCGACGTGAAACAGCCCATCAGCATCATGCCTTCGAGGCCGATGTTGAAGACCCCCGCCCGCTCGCACAGGGCACCGCCCAGCGCGGCCAGCAGGATCGGGGTCAGCGCGCGCAGCGCCGACATCAGCAGATCGGAGTCGAAGAACATCACGCGGCCCCGCTTTCCTGAGTACGCCTGCTGAACCACTTGGTGGGGAAGCGGAGTCGGGCCGCGAGGAACACGATCACGATGGCCTGGAGCACCTGGGTCAGTTCGCGCGGCACCTCCGTCGTCCGCTCCATCGCCAGGCCGCCGACCGCGAGGACGGCGAAGAAGAAGGAGGCGACGACCGTGCCGAGCGGCGCCGCGGCGGCGAGCAGGGCCGCCGTAAGTCCCGTCCAGGTGTAGCCGGGTGCGGTGAGCGAGCCGTCGACGAAGCGGTACGGGAAGCTCAACACCCCTATGGCGCCCACGAGTCCGGCCAGCGCGCCCGAGACGGACATCAACTTGAGGGTCAGGCCCCGGCGTTCGACGCCCGCGTAGGCGGCGAAACGGGAGTTGAGGCCGGTCATGCGGATCTCGTAGCCGAAGGCCGTGCGCTTGTCGGTGAACCAGTACCTGGCCGCCGCGAGGACGACGAGGAGCAGGCCCACTGTCACCGTCGAGTCGCCGAACGCGGGCAGCGCCACACCGTCCGGCATCGCGCGGGTCTGGGGGAGGCTGGAGCCGGGTTCCTTGAGCGGGTAGCGCGCCAGGTAGGAGGCGAGCGAGACCGCCGGGTAGCTCAGCAGCAGGCTGCTGACCAGGAGCGGGACGCCGAGGCTGTTCTCGCACAGGGCGGCGAGCGCGGCGTACGCGGCGCCCGCGGCCATGCCCGCGAGCAGCGCCAGTACGACGGTCAGGGGCGCCGGCAGCGGGGAGTAGAGGCCGGTCACGGCCGCCGTGATGCCGCCGAGGACCATCTGCCCGTCGCCGCCGAGGTTGATCAGCCCGGCGCGCAGCGGGATCGCCAGCGCGAGGGCCATGCCGAGCACACTGGTGCCGGTGCTCAGCGTGGAGCCGATGCCGTCGGCGCCGAGCGAGCCGGTGAGGACCGCGCTGTAGGCGCTGAGCGGGTCCGCGCCGGTGCCGACCAGGAACAGCGCGCCGATGACCAGGCCCGCGAGCACGGAGAAGGTGATGGGGGAGCGCAGCGCTCCGGATATCCGGGTGAGTGTCATGTCAGTCGACAGCCTTCGTCGGCGCCACGGCCCCGCCCGCCATGGCGAGCCCGAGCGCCCGTTCGTCGGCCTCGTCCTTCGTGTACGTCGCTGTGACCCGGCCCTCGTACATGACCAGGACCCGGTCCGCGAGGCCCCGGATCTCGCTCAGTTCGGCGGAGACGAGGAGGACGGCGTGACCGGCGTCGCGGTAGGCGACGATCTGGTCGTGGATGTTCTGGATGGCGCCGATGTCGACCCCGCGCGTGGGCTGCTCGACGAGCAACAGCGGTGCCTCATGGGCGAGTTCGCGGCCGATCAGCAACTTCTGGAGATTGCCGCCGGACAGCGCGGAGGCGGGCACCTCGGGGGTGGCCGCCTTGATGCCGAAGCGCTCGATGAGCCGTCCGGCGTGGGCGCGTACGGACGCGGGCGGCAGAAGTCCCTTTGTGGAGAGGGACGTTCGGTGGTGGCCCATCGCGAGGTTGTCCGCGACGGTGGCCGCCGGTGCCGTACCGACCGCGTGCCGGTCCTCCGGGACGTAGGCGAGGCCTTGCGCGCGGCGCTCGGTGGCCGAGGCGTGGGTGATGTCCCGCCCCTTGAGACGCACCTGTCCGGAGGCGACCGGCCGTAGTCCGGCCAGTGCCTCGATCAGCTCGCTCTGGCCGTTGCCCGCGACGCCCGCGATCCCGACGATCTCCCCGGCGTGGACGGCGAGTCCCACATCGTGGACGGCGTCGGTGGTGAGGTCTCTCACGTCCAGGACCACGTCACCGGGTGTCCCGGGTGCGTGCACGCGGTCCAGTTCGACCGCGCGCCCGGTCATCGCGGCGGCGATCTCGTCGGCGGAGGTGTCGGCGGTGACCAGGCGGGCGATCACCCGGCCGTCCCGCAGCACGGTCACGTTGTCGCTGCCTTCGAGGACCTCGCGCAGCTTGTGCGTGACAAGGATCACCGTACGACCCTGCGCGGCCAGCGACTTGAGGACCGCGAACAGGGCGTCCGCCTCGGCGGGCGTCAGTACGGCGGTCGGCTCGTCGAGGATGAGGGTGCGGGCGCCTCGGTGCAGCAGCTTCAGGATCTCCACGCGCTGGCGCAGGCCGACCGGCAGCTCCCCGACCCTGGCGTCCGGGTCGACGGAGAGGCCGTGCTCCTCGGCCAGTTCACGCACCCGGCGGCGGGCGGCGGCCCGGTCCACCAGGCCGAAGCGGCGCGGCTCGGCGGCGTAGACGACGTTCTCGGCGACCGTCAGCGAGTCGAACAGCTTGAAGCTCTGGTGGACCATGCCGAGCCCGGCGGCCATCGCGGCGCTCGGGTCGCCGAAGGTCACCTCGCGCCCGTCGATCCTGATCGACCCGGCGTCGGCGCGCTCCATGCCGTAGAGGATCGACATGAGGGTGGACTTGCCGGCGCCGTTCTCGCCCATCAGGGCGTGGATCTCGCCGCGTCCGACGGTCAGGTCGACGGAGTCGTTGGCGAGCGTGCCGGGGAACCGCTTGGTGATTCCCCGGAGCTCGACCGCTGGGTCAACTGGCGGCGGGGTCATCGACCTTCAGCTTTCCGGACACGATCTGGTCGCGCAGCGCCTTCACCTTCGCGAGGACGTCCTTGTGCTGGGCGATCACGCACTTCGACGAGTCGACGCCCGCTTCGAGGCCGGTGAGGCTGATGCCGCCCTCCTTCAGGCCGTACGACACCGAGGTGCCCGTCTTGCCCGCGAGGACCTGCTCGACGCCCTTCTCCACGGCGACGTCCGTCTTCTTGATCACGTTGTCGACGACCGTGCCGGGGGAGGAGACGCACTGGTTGACGTCGACGCCGTACGCGAATGCGCCCTTGGCCTTCGCGGCCTCGAACACGCCGTAGTTGCCCGCCGCGGCGGCCGCCATGATCTGGTCGGTGCCCTTGGAGAGCAGGGAGTTGGCCTGCTCCTTGGCGCGCGCCGAGTCGTCGAACGGGGACTGGCCGCCGACGAAGCGCGTCGACGCGGACGTCTTCGCGGCGACCTTCTTGGCACCGGCCGCGAACGGGTCGCTGTAGCGCCGGAATTGGGGCGTGTCGAGCACGTCCACCGCGCCGACCTTGCCGCTCTTGCTGAGCAACCCGGCCTCGGCGCCCGCGAGATAGACACCCTCGTGCTCACGGAAGACCGCGCAGGTGACGTTCGCGAAGGTCTTCGTCGTGCACGCGTCGATCATCAGGAACTGCTGCTTGGGGTGCGCCTTGGCCTGCTGCGCCACGATGTCGGCGAACTCGAAGCCGACCAGCACGATCACGTTCGGGCTCGCGTCCACCGCGGCCTGCACGTTCTGCTGCTGGGACGCGGTGTCCGTCGACTCGTAGACCTTCTCGGTCCCGTCGTGCGTCTTCGCGGCGGCCTTCACACCGGTGACGGCGAGCTTCAGGAACTCGTTCTGGCCGACCGCGTCCGGCGTGACCAGCGTGAACGACTTCCCGCTGCCGCCGCTCGCGCTGTCCGAGGCGTCGGTCTTCGCGGCGGCGTTGCAGGCGGTGGCGGCGGTGACCATGAGCGTGGTCGCGGCGACGAGCTGAAGGGTGCGACGTGATCTGTGGAGCATGGGGACCTTCCGGGGTACGGCAAGGCGCGCTCCGGCGGGAGCGCGTGCGACCAGATGGTGAGACGGGGAGACGAGGGGTGGACGCGAGAGGGAGCAGGTCAGCGTCGACAGCAGTCGCTCGCGCAGCGGCCGTGATCGAGGAAACGGCGCATGGTGAGCAGCACACGTCCTCCTTCGTCTCGGCCTTCGGGCTGCGGGTGCTGGACTTTAACATTCGTTTTGAGACACCTGCTCGACTGTCTCGAACTGTGGTTCTTCGAGGTCATGTACGGTGTCCGACACCATCGGAACAGCAGGAGTGTCCCGTTATGCCCCAGGAATTGCGTGCGGTCGACTGGACCGGCAGCGGCCTCGCGCTAATCGATCAGACCCTGCTCCCGCACCGCCACGAGACGGTGACTGTCCACGATGTGGACACGCTGGTCGACGCGATCCAGCGCCTCGTGGTGCGCGGCGCCCCCGCGATCGGGGCGGCCGGCGCCTTCGGTGTCGCCCTCGCGATCATCGAGGGCGAGCGCGAGGGCTGGACCGAGGCCGAGGTGCGTGCGGCGGTCGCCCGCGTCCGCGAGGCCCGGCCCACCGCGGTCAACCTGATGGTGTGTGTGGACCGGGTCATGTCCCGCTTCGACGAGGGCCTCGACGCGGTCCTCGAAGAAGCCGCCGCCGTCCAGCGCGAGGACGTCGCGGCCAACCGTGCGATGGGCGCGTTCGGTGCGGACTGGCTGGTCCAACGCGTGGGCGTGGAGCGGCCGTTGAGGCTTCTGACGCACTGCAACACCGGCGCGCTGGCGACCGCCGGCTGGGGCACCGCGCTCGGCGTCATCCGCGAACTGCACGCACGTGGGCTGGTGGAGGTCGTCTACGCCGACGAGACCCGCCCCCTCCTCCAGGGATCGCGCCTGACCGCCTGGGAGTTGGTCCAGGAAGGCATCCCGCACTACGTCCAGGCCGACGGCGCCGCGGCCGGAACCATCCTGCGCGGCGAGGTCGACGCGGCCATCGTCGGCGCGGACCGCATCGCGGCCAACGGCGACACCGCGAACAAGGTCGGCACGGTCGGCGTGGCCCTGGCCTGCGCGGACGCCGGCATCCCGTTCCTGGTGGCGGCCCCGACCACGACGGTCGACCTGGCAACCAAGACCGGCGCCGAGATCCACATCGAACTCCGGGGGCAGGACGAGGTGTTGGAGTGGGCGGGGGTCCGGACGGCTCCGGCCGAGTCGCGCGGCCACAACCCCGCGTTCGACGTGACGCCGGGCCGCCTGGTGACCGGACTGGTCACGGAGCGGGGTGTGTTGGAGGTGTCGGCCGGTGAACTCCCCCGAGACCGGCTGGACTTGGGAGGTTCGCTGTGAGTTCGTCCGGGCTCCGCTGAGTTCCCGGGCCCGCGGTCAGGAGATTCTCCCTCGTCTCGTCCGGCCGGTTCTGTCATTCTGCGTGCCATGTCCGCACGCAATCGAAGACTGCCCAGGCACCGTGCCTGGCCACTGACCACCACCGACATCGACGAGTGTCTCGGCCCCTTCATGACCCGAGTCACGGACCTGGGGTTCCTCACCGGACAGGACAGCGGGACCATCGTTCTGGGCGCGGAGTGGATAGCTCCGATCACCCGCAAGTACGGCCGCGGCGTGCACCCGGACATGGTCGGCTTCCGCATAGACGTGCACCCGGTCGATGCCGTCGAACGTGCCGCCACCCGCGCCGTTCTGCGGGCGCATGCCCTTCCGCAACTCCACGAATGGGTCGCGCGGGCGATCGACGCCGACGAGACCTGGCAGCTGACCCCTCATCGGCACTACTGGCGGCTCACCGACGGCCATCTCACCCACCGCGACGAATCGTGAACCCGGTCCGGACGACAGGGCACCCGACCCTCAGCCCGTGAGGGTGGTGAGCCAGCCGGTCAGCAGGCGGTTGACCTCCTCGGGGCGTTCCTGCTGGATCCAGTGGCCGCAGTCGTCCAGCAGGTGAGAGGCGGCCAGGCCGGGGAGGGTGGCCGGGAAGGCGGCGATCGCGTCGGACATCCAGGTGGTGGAGGCGTCCGAGGCACCGCCGATGAACAGGGACGGCTGCTTGATCGGGGCTCCGCGGAGGGGAGCGAGATCCTCCCAGTCGCGATCCATACTGCGGTAGCGGTTGAGGGCGCCGGTCAGGCCGGTGCGCTCGAACTCCCCGGCGTAGACGTCGAGTTCGTCCTCGGTCAGCCAGGCGGGGAGGACACCGGCGGGGAAGCGGTCGCGCAGCAGGCCGCCGCGGGCGACGAAGTGCGGGTCGGGCTCGCCCGGGGCGGGCATCGTGTCGGCGGACAGGGCCGCGTAGAAGCCGGCGAGCCAGCCCCGGACATCAGGTTCGATCTCCGCCTCGGCGCGGCCGGGCTCCTGGAAGTAGGAGACGTAGAACTCCTGCTCGGGGCCGCCGATCCGGCCGAGGACCTCGGTGGGGCGGGGCCCGCCGGGCGGTGCGTAGGGGACGCTCAGCAGGCCGACCGCGCGGAACACCCCGGGGTGGAGCAGGGCGGAGGTGGCGGCGATGGTGGAGCCCCAGTCGTGACCGACGACCACCGCGTCCTCCTCGTCGAGGGCGCGCACGACGGCGACGTTGTCCGCCACCAGGTCCAGCATCCGGTACGCGTCGGTCGCCGCGGGCCTGGACGAGCGGCCGTAGCCGCGCACGTCGATCGCCACCGCCCGGTAGCCTGCCGCGGCGAGGGCCGGGAGCTGCCGGCGCCACGAGTACCAGGACTCGGGGAAGCCGTGCACGAGCAGGACCAGTGGGCCGGTGCCTTGCTCGACCAGGTGCAGGCGCCCGGCCGGGCCCTCGACGGTGCGGTGGCGGAGCGCGTCGGACGGCTCGGACTGCATGGGGGCTCTCCTCGGTTCGCCGGCGGTCGCGGGTACCCGTCGATCATGCGGCGTGACGACCGCCCGACGCGATGAGCGTTGCCAATCTGGCAAACTCGCAGGACACCGCAGCGGAGGACCGAGTTCGGGAGGCGCAGGGGCGATGACAGGCGACGGCGTGGCCACGACGCTGGCGGCGATGGGCCCCCGGCTGCGGGCCGCACGCGAGCGTCGCGGCGCCACACTCACCGAGGTCGGCCGCACGACCGGCCTCTCGCCGAGCACGCTGTCGCGGATCGAGACCGGCCGGCGCAAGCCCACCCTGGAGGTGCTGCTGCAACTGGCGAAGGAGTACGGCGTCTCCCTGGACGAACTGGCCGGCACCGCGCCCGCCCCCGCGGCCGAGCGCCGCACCTCGGTGCCGCTGAGCTTCGGCGACGACAAGGCGGTCCTGCCGCTGACCCGCTACGTCGGCGGACTGCACGCCCACAAGCACGTCCTGCCCGCCGTCGAGGAACCGCCGACGCGCCCGCGGCAGGTCTCGCACGACGGCTACGAGTGGCTGTGCGTCCTGTACGGGCGGCTGTGGCTCGCGCTCGGCGACCAGGACCTCGTCCTGACCGCCGGGGACGTGGCCGAGTTCGACACCCGCACCCCGCACGGCGTCGCGAACGCCGGTTCCGGCGGGCCGGTCGAGTACCTCATCATGTTCGGGCCACAGGGAGAGCGCCTGCGACCACGCACGTCCCCGGCGCCGGTCAGCGCTGGGTGAGCTCCAACTCCAGCAGCCACTCCACGACTTCGGTGTGATGCCGTGCCTGACGCGGGTCGGCACCCCACACATACAGCCCGTGCCCGGCCACCACCACCGCCGGCATCCGAGGATCCCGGGCCGCCTCCAGGCGGTCGCCCAGCACCTTCATGTCCTGGCTGTTGGCGATGACCGGCAAGGTCACCTCGACATCGTGCGCGGGCTGGCCGACGCCCTTGAGCATCTCGACGTCCTTGAACACGATCCCGCCCGGCTCACGCCGGCCCATCGCGACGGACGCCACGGTGTGCACGTGGACGACGGCACCGGCACCGGTCAACGCGGCGACACGGGCGTGGAGTTCGGCCTCGGCGGACGGCTTGCCGCCGCGCACGGCCGCACCGTTCCCGTCCACCAACACCACGTCCGCGGGCGTCAGTTCACCCTTGTCGTGCCCGCTGGCCGTCACCGCCAGCCGCAGCGGGTCCCGGCCCAGCACCACGGACAGGTTCCCGGAGGTCCCCCGCATCCAGCCGAACGAGGCGAACCGGGCTGACTCGGCGGCGAGTTGGGCCCCCGCCCCCTTCAGGTCGAGGTCACTGATCTCGCTGGTCACGTGGTGCTCCTTGAACTGGTGATGCCGATCTCGTCGAACGCCCCCGCCTGCGCGTGGTCGCCGACGCCTTGCTCGAAGTACGGCTCTCCCGGCCGCCGTACACCCACGGCGTGCCAGCCCGCGGCCACGGCCGCGTCCAGCTCGCCGGGCCGGTCGGAGAGGAAGAGCAGCCGGGACGGCTCGACGCCGGTCGCCGCCGCGATACGGCGGTACGACTCCGGCTCCTGCTTGGGACCGGCGTTCTCCGTGTCGTAGAGACCGGAGACGAGGGGGAGGAGGTCGCCCTCCGGGCTCGATGTGAACCACGCGCGCTGCGCGGCCACCGAGCCGGACGAGTAGACGTAGAGCCCAAGTCCCGCCGTGTGCCAGGTGCGCAGGGCCGGTACGACGTCGTCGTAGAAGTGCGAGACGAGGTCGCCGCGGGCGAAGCCCTCGGACCAGATGATGCCCTGGAGGGTCTTGAGGGGCGTGGCCTTGCGGTCCTCGTCCAGCCAGGAGTTGAGGGTCTTCTCGATCTGTACGGCGTCGGCGTCCGGGGTGTCCGTCAGCTCGCGGACCTGCGCGATCGCGCGGGACACGGCGGGGTCGTCGGCCCGCTCGGCGAGCAGCGCGGCGAACCGCGAGCGCGAGTACGGGTAGAGGACGTCGACGACGAAACCCGTGGCGCTCGTGGTGCCCTCGATGTCGAGCACCACGGCGTCCACGGTGTACCGCAAACTCACGCGGCGGCCTTGTCCTGCTGGTAGCCCGCGTCGATCGTGTCGTAGTCGGGGAAGCGCGAGGCGATGGTCGAGCCGGTGAAGTTGCCGACCCAGCCGTCCTCCTCGTGGAAGAAGCGGATCGCGGTGAAGGCGGGCGTGGTGCCCATGTCGAACCAGTGGGTGGTGCCGCGCGGCACGCCCAGCAGGTCGCCCTTCTCGCAGTAGACGGCGTGGACTTCGCCGTTGACGTGCAGGTAGAAGATGCCGGAGCCGGAGACGAAGAAGCGGACCTCGTCATCGTCGTCGTGCGTGTGCTCCTGGAGGAACTTCGCGCGGGCGCCGGCCGCCTTCGCCGGGTACTCCGGGTCGTCGCTGGGGTGCAGACCGAGGACGTCGACGGTGGTGAAGCCCTCCTCCGCGTTCAGCTTGTCGATCTCCGGGCCGTAGGCGGCGAAGACGGTGTCGCTGTCCGCGTCGGCCGGGACGTCCTCACGGATCGGCCACTGCTCGTAGCGCACGCCGAGGGGCGCGAGCGCGGCGGCGATCTCGACGGGGTCGGCGGTGCGGCGCACGAGGTTCTCGGGACCGGACTCGGGCCACGTGGTGAGCAGGGTCATGGGAACAACTCCGAAAAAGTGGGCGTGATGTCCGGATACCGAGACAGACACCGGACCGGTGGGGGGCGGAAAGCGGCTACTGGGCGGCCCGTTGTACTGCGTCGGGACCGGTTATGTGATGGTAACCGCCACCGGTGAACAGGCCTGATGTGACGTAGTCGTTGTCTCACCAGCTGAGAAACCGCTTCCATCCCTTTGACCAATGGCTGAAAACATTCTCATGATCTCCCTATGAAGACGCTGCTGCTCGTGCGGCGGCTGTACGTGGACTTGCTCCGGTCGACCACAGCCAGCTGTCGCTGACCACATCCGGAGCCCCGCGAGCCTTTCGCGCCGCGGTCCACCACCCGTTCCGCGGTGGCTGATTCCTTTTCCCACGCTCCGGGACACGCACGCCCGTCCTTCACCCCTTCTGCACCACCTTGCACCTGGAGCCCCTCATGTCCCGCACCCGTGTCCCCCTCGCCGCGCTCTCGCTGGCCTCCGCCTCGGCCCTCCTCCTCGCGGGCTGCTCCCAGTCGAGCGACGCGTCGAAGAACACCGCCGACACCGCCGCCTCGGCCTCGGCCGCCACGGGCAAGAAGCCGGCCCCCTTCAGCAAGGGCACGGTCAAGGTCGCCCTCGTACGGCAGAGCGGCGCCGGCGACTACTTCGAGCAGTGGGGCAACGGCGCCAAGGCGCAGGCCAAGGCCCTCGGCATCGACCTGACCGTGTACGACGCCCAGGCCGACAACGCCAAGCAGGCCACCGACCTGTCCTCCGCCATCAACTCCGGCGCGCAGGCGATCATCATCGACCACGGCTTCCCGTCGACGATCCAGCCCGAGATCGACCAGGCGGTGAAGAAGGGCATCAAGGTCGTCGTCTACGACGTCGACCAGACCAACAAGTCCGTGATCAGCACCGAGCAGGACGACGCCAGCATGGCGCAGGCCGTCCTCGACGTGATGGCCAAGACCGTCGGCAAGAACGCCAAGGTCGGCTACGTCAACGTCGCCGGCTACGCGGCCCTCGACAAGCGCAACACCGTCTGGGCGAAGGAGGTCGCCGCCCAGGGCTGGAAGCAGCAGTTCAAGGTCGGCAAGGTCACCGACTCCACGGCCACCGACAACGTTCCCCTGGTCTCCGCCGCGCTGACCCAGCACTCCGACGTGGTGGGCGTGTTCGCCCCCTACGACGAGCTGGCCAAGGGCACGGTCCTCGCCGTCCAGAACAAGAAGCTCCAGAGCAAGGTGAAGGTCTTCGGCGCGGACGTCTCCAACGCCGACATCCAGAACATGACCGCCGCGAACAGCCCGTGGGTCGCCACCGCCGGCACCGACCCGTCCGCCGTCGGCGCGGCCGTGGTCCGTACGGCGGCACTGGAGTTGGCCGGTCAGCTGAACAAGACCTCCGTCGACTTCCCGGCCGTCGCCATCACCCAGGACTTCCTGCGCGAGAACAAGATCGAGAACATGGACCAGCTGCGCGCGGCCCTGCCCGCCCTGAACCTCTCCAAGGTGAGCACCGCCGACTGGATCCCCAATGTCGCCCACTGAGACTTCTGCTGTCAGTCTCCGTGACGTCAGCATGGCCTTCGGCGGCAAGACGGTGCTGGCCTCCGTCTCGCTCGACATCGCACCGGGCAGCGTGGTCGCGCTGCTCGGCGCGAACGGCGCCGGAAAGTCCACGCTGATCAAGATCCTGTCGGGCGTGCACACGGACCACGGCGGGGAGGTGCGGGTCGCAGGGGAGTCCGCAGCTCTCCAGTCCCCGTCGGCCGCCCGGCAGTTGGGCATCCAGACGGTCCATCAGCGGATCGGCGAGGGCATCGTGCCCGGCCTCTCCGTCGCCGAGAACCTGGTCTTCGAGGAGCTGGCCCAGCGGCGCGGCAACCCGTTCCTCAACGGCCGCCGCGTCCTGGCCCGCGCCCGCGAGATCCAGGCCGCGCTGGAACTCGACTGGAGCGACGCCGTGTTGCGCCGCGACGTCACCGAACTCGGCATCTCCGACCGCCAGTTGCTCATCCTGGCCCGCGCCCTCGCCACCCGCCCCCGACTGCTCATCCTCGACGAACCGACCTCCGCCCTCTCCGCCGCCGAGGCGCAGCGGCTCTTCGCCCTCGTCGAGAAGATGCGCGACGACGGCATCGCGGTCCTCTACGTCTCCCACCGCCTCGGCGAGATCGACGCCCTCGCCGACCGCCTGGTCGTCCTGCGGGACGGCCGTCTCACCGAGGACCAGGTCAAGCCCTTCGACTGGGACAGCGCCCTGCGCGCGATGCTCGCCCAGGCCCACGAGGTGACGACGGCCCGCCCGCAGCACTCCGGCGAGCACGGGGACGCCGTCCTCGCCCTGCACGGCGTCCACCTCTTCGAGGGACGCGCACCCCTGGACCTCGACCTCCGCGCCGGTGAAGTCACCGGCGTCGTAGGCCTGTTGGGCGCGGGCAAGACGGAACTCGCCCGCGGCCTGTTCGGCGCCGAGCCCTTCACCACCGGCACGGTCACGCTCGACGGCAAGCCCTACGCGCCCCGCCGCCCGGCCGACGCGATCCGCGCCGGCGTCCACCTCGTCCCCGAGGACCGGCACGCCGACGCGCTCGTCCCCGGCTGGTCGCTGGCGCAGAACATCTCGCTGCCGTTCCTCAAGTCCCTGTCCCGGGGCGGACTCGTGAACACGGGCAAGGAGGACGCCCTCGGCCGCGAGACCATCGACGCCCTCGGTGTCGTCGCCCGCGACGAGCACAGCACGGTGGAGGAACTCTCCGGCGGCAACCAGCAGAAGGTCGTCGTCGGCCGCTGGCTCGCGCACACCCCTCGTGTCCTCATCCTGGACGAGCCGTTCCGAGGCGTGGACATCGGCGCGCGGCGCGACATCGGCCGCCGGGCGCGTGCGCTGGCCGCGGAAGGCGCGGCCGTGCTCGTCCTCTCCGCCGACGTGGACGAGGTCCTTGAGATCGCCGACCGGGTCGTGGTCCTCGCGGCCGGGGAGGTCCACCTCGACGCCTACGGCGAAGACGCGGAACGCGACCGCGTGATCCAGACCATCTCGGCGTCCGTGTGATGCCGGCCCCTTCAGGAAGCACCCGATGACCACCACCGAGAGCTCCGAGGCCGCGCCGAAGGCCCTGGCCTCGCCCGCCGTCTCCACCGCCGTGCTCGTGCAGAACGCCGTCATCAAGTACGGCTTCATCTTCGTCACGGTCGCGCTGTTCCTGTACTTCGCGCTGACCGAGGGCTCCTTCCGCGAATCGGCGACCCTCCTCGACACCCTCCGGTACGTCTCCGTCGCCGCGATCCTCGGGCTCGGCGTCACCCTCACCATGGCCGTCGGCGGAATGGACATGTCCGTCGGCGCGGTCGCCGGGCTCGGCGTCACCGTCGCCGCGAAGACGATGGTGACGTACAACCAGGTCGGCACGGTCGCGATCCTCGCCGTGATCGCGGCGGGCGCGCTGGCCGGTCTGCTCAACGCCCTGCTGATCGTCGTCATGAAGATCCCGGACATGCTCGCCACCCTCGGCACCATGTTCGTCATCCAGGGCACCAAACTCATCCTGGTCGACGGCCAGTCCATCTCCGCCGGCATGACCCAGTCCGACGGCACCACCGCCCCCGGCAAGTTCACCGCCGGCTTCCTCCGCATCGACCGCGGCACGCTGTTCGGCATCCCCATCTCGGTGGTGATCTTCGGCGCGCTGACGGTGATCGCCTGGGTGTTCCTGGCCCGCACCCGCTGGGGCCGCGTGCTCTACGCGATCGGCGCCAACCCGGAGGCGTCCCGCCTGGCGGGCATCCGCGTCGGCGCGTACCGGGCCCTGGCCTACGTCCTCTCCGGCGTCCTCGCCTCCATCGGCGGCCTGATCCTTGCCTCCCGCATCGGCCAGGGAGACGTGAGCGCGGGCACGTCGCAGCTGCTGGAGGCGGTCGCCGTAGCCCTGGTCGGCACCTCGGTGCTGGGCCGGGGCCGCCCGAACGTCTGGGGCACGGCCTTGGGAGCCGTCCTCATCGGCATCATCACCACCGGCCTGACCATCAAGGGCCTGCCCTACTACACCCAGGACGTCGTCGAGGGCGCGGTCCTCATCCTCGCCCTCGTCTTCAGCTTCACCCTGTCCAAGCGCCGCACCGCATAAGGAAGTTCGAGGAGTTCGTACGATGGGCTACCGCATCCTGGAGACCGACGACATCCCGGCGTACCTGCACGAGCGCGGCCACTGGGCGGACGTGACCGACATCCAGGTCCGCGAGGTGTCGGACGGCAACATGAACCGGGTGTTCCTCGCGTCGAACGCCGACGGCAGCCACAGCCTCGCCGTCAAGCAGGCGCTGCCGTGGGTGCGGGTCGCCGGGCCCTCCTGGCCGATGAGCCCCGAGCGCGCCGACGCGGAGGCGCGGGCGTACGAGCAGGTGGCCCGCGTGGCCCCCGACAAGATCCCGTCGATCCACGGCTACGACGCCGACAACTACGCGCTCGTCATGGAGGACATGTCCGACCTGGAGGTCCTGCGCACGGTCCTCAACGAGGGCGCGTCCTACGGCCCGGACACCTCGGCGCGGATCGGCGAGTTCGTCGCGCAACTCGCCTTCGCGACCAGTGACTTCGGGATGGAGTCCGCCGAGCGCAAGGCGTTGATCGCGGCCTCGGTGAGCCCGGAGCTGTGCAAGATCACGGAAGACGTGGTGCTGTCCGAGCCGTACATCGAGCACGAACACAACCACTGGCTACCGGAGTTGATGGACCTGGCCGCCGAGTTCCGTGCCGACGGCCGCCTGCGCACGGAGGTCGCGGACCTCCGGTACACCTTCATGACCAGCGCGCAGGCACTCCTCCACGGCGACCTGCACACCGGCAGCGTGATGGTCGGCGAGCGCGAAGGCGCCCCGGTGGTACGGGTCTTCGATCCCGAGTTCTCCTTCGTAGGGCCGATCGGCTACGACCTCGGCCTCTACTGGGCCAACGTGCTGGTGTCGGAGGAACGAGCGCGTGAGCTGGGCACGTTGTCCGACCACGGCGACCAACTCCGGCTGTCCTGGGAGGCGTTCGAGACCGAGTTCCGCCGACTGTGGCCGACCCGCGTCGACACGTTCTTCGACGACGCCTTCCTCGACCGCTTCCTGCGGCGCGTATGGACCGACTCCGTCGGCTACGCCGGCACGGAGATCGTCCGCCGCATCATCGGCTTCGCCCACCTGACGGACCTGACGACGCTGCCGGATCCGGTACCGGCGTCGCGCAGGGCACTGTTGCTAGGGCGTGAACTCGTCGTCCGCCGGGCCGAGTTGAGCAACGTGGACGATGTAAGGGCCTTGGGGTCGCCCACCTAGGGGCGCGGGGAACTGCGCGACCAGCCCCCACTCACCCGCACCCGACACACAACCCATCACGACACGTCAAAGGGGCGGCTCCTCCACCAAGGAACCGCCCCTTCACCGTCGTACCGCCTACTTCTTGTCGAGCAGATCCTGCACCTTCGCCCGCACCTCGTCCGTAGCGAGCCCACGGATCGTCAACGTCGTACGGCGCCGCAGAACGTCGTCCTGCGTCTCCGCCCACTCGTGATCGCGGGCGTACACGACCTGCGCCCAGATCTCCGGCGCGTCCGGGTGTACCCGCTGGCCCAACTCCGGGTTCTCGTTGGCGAGTCGGGCGATGTCGAAGGCCAGCGAACCGTAATGCGTGGCCAGGTGCTTCGCCGTGTCGGCCGCCATGCGCGGGCCCGGCGCCGGGTTGTCGACCAGGAGACGGTGGGCGACCGCGCGCGGGTTGGCGACACCCGGCAGCGGGAGCTTCTTCGGGAGGGAGGAGATCGGCTCGAAGTCCTCGCCGAGCGGGCGGCCGGGGAGAGCCTCCAGCTTCTGCATGACCGTACGGCCGATGTGCCGGAAGGTGGTCCACTTGCCGCCCGCGACGGACAGCATGCCGCCCTTGCCCTCGGTCACCACCGTCTCGCGCTTGGCCTTCGCGGTGCTGCCGGGACCGCCGGGCAGCACGCGGAGACCGGCGAAGGAGTATGTGATCAGGTCGCGGGAAAGCTGCTGGTCGCGGACCGAGAACGCGGCCTCGTCCAGGATCTGGGATATGTCCTTCTCGGTGACCGAGACGTCCGCCGGGTCGCCCTCGTACTCCTCGTCGGTCGTGCCGAGCAGCAGCATGTCCTCCCAGGGGAGGGCGAAGGTGATGCGGTACTTGTCGATGGGGGTGGCGAGAGCGGCCTTCCACGGGGACGTGCGCTTCAGGACCAGGTGCGCGCCCTTGGAGAGGCGGATGGAGGGGGCCGCGTTCGGGTCCTCCATCTTGCGCAGGTGGTCGACCCACGGGCCGGTCGCGTTGAGCACCAGACGGGCGCTCACGCCGAACTCGTCGCCGGAGGTCGCGTCGCGCAGCTCCGCGCCGGTCACCCGGCCCTGGGTGAAGCGCAGGCCGGTGACCTGGGCGTGGTTGAGGACGACCGCGCCCGCCTCGACGGCCGCGCGGACCGTCATCAGCGCCATGCGGGCGTCGTTCATCTGGTCGTCGCCGTACACGGCGACGGCCTTGAGGTTCTGGGTGCGCAGCTCGGGCACGTCCTGCGCCGCCTTGGCGGGGGACAGGAGGTGGCCGACGCCGTCGCCGAACGCGGAGAGCGCGGAGTAGGCGAAGACGCCCGCCCCGAGCTTCGCCGCGCCGTGCGGACCGCCCTTGTACACGGGCAGGTAGAAGGTGAGCGGGTTCGCCAGGTGGGGGGCCACCTGGCGGGAGACCGCACGGCGTTCGAAGTGGTTCTCCGCCACCAGCTTCACCGCGCCGGTCTGCAAGTAGCGCAGACCGCCGTGGAGGAGCTTGGAGGAGGCGGAGGAGGTGGCGCCGGCGAAGTCGCCGGCGTCGACCAGGGCCACCCGCAGCCCGGACTGCGCGGCGTGCCAGGCGGTGGAGATGCCCAGGATGCCGCCGCCGATGACGAGGAGGTCGTACGTCGCCTTGGAGAGCTGCTCCCGGGTCTCGGCCCGGCTCGGGTTCGAGCCGGAGGCCGGGTGCGTACCGAGGGCAGGCACGGACTGCAGGGTGGACTGACTGGTCATGTGGGGTTCTTACTCCTCGTCGTCGAGCCAGCCCATGGTCCGCTCCACGGCCTTGAGCCAGCTCTTGTACTCACGGTCGCGCTTCTCCGCGGCCATGTTGGGGGTCCACTCGGCGGCCCGGCGCCAGTTGGCGCGCAGGTCGTCGGTGTTGGTCCAGAAGCCGACGGCCAGACCGGCGGCGTAGGCGGCGCCGAGGCAGGTGGTCTCGGCGACCATCGGGCGCACCACGGGGGCGTCGACGAAGTCCGAGAGCGTCTGCATCAGCAGGTTGTTGGAGGTCATGCCGCCGTCGACCTTGAGCGCGGCCAGCTCGACGCCGGAGTCCTTCGTCATGGCGTCCGTGATCTCACGGGTCTGCCAGGCGGTGGCCTCCAGGACGGCGCGCGCTAGGTGCGCCTTGGTGACGTACCGGGTGAGACCGGCGATCACACCGCGGGCGTCGGAGCGCCAGTACGGGGCGAACAGACCGGAGAAGGCCGGCACGAAGTAGGCGCCGCCGTTGTCCTCGACCGAGAGCGCGAGGGTCTCGATCTCGGCGGCGGTGGAGATCAGGCCCATCTGGTCGCGCATCCACTGCACCAGCGAACCGGTGACGGCGATCGAGCCCTCCAGGGCGTAGACCGGCGCGTCGTCGCCGATCCGGTAGCCGACCGTGGTCAGCAGGCCCGAGTAGGAGTTGATGATCTTCTCGCCGGTGTTCATCAGCATGAAGGTGCCGGTGCCGTACGTGGACTTGGCCTCGCCCTCGGCGAAACAGGTCTGGCCGAACAGGGCCGCCTGCTGGTCGCCGAGCGCGGAGGCGACCGGGATGCCGCCGAGCAGCTCGCCGAGGCGCCCGCCGGTGACCTCGCCGTAGACCTCGGCGGAGGAGCGGATCTCGGGGAGCATGTTCAGCGGGACGCCGATGGACTCGGCGATCTTGTCGTCCCACGCCAGGGTGTGCAGGTTCATCAGCATGGTGCGGGAGGCGTTGGTGACGTCGGTGTAGTGCTTGCCGCCGTTGACACCGCCCGTCAGGTTCCAGATGACCCAGGTGTCCATGGTGCCGAACAGGATGTCGCCGGCCTCGGCGCGCTCGCGCAGGCCCTCGACGTTGTCGAGCAGCCAGCGGGCCTTGGGTCCGGCGAAGTACGACGCGAGCGGCAGGCCGGTCTCGCGGCGGAAGCGGTCCTGGCCGACGTTGCGGCCCAGCTCCTTGCAGAGCGCGTCGGTGCGGGTGTCCTGCCAGACGATGGCGTTGTGGACGGGCTCACCGGTGTTCTTGTCCCACAGCAGCGTGGTCTCGCGCTGGTTGGTGATGCCGATGGCCTTGATGTCGTCGCGGGTGATGCCGGCCTTCTCGATGGCGGAGGCGACGACCTCCTGGACGTTGGTCCAGATCTCGGTGGCGTTGTGCTCGACCCAGCCCGGCTTCGGGAAGATCTGCTCGTGCTCCTTCTGGTCGACGGAGACGATACGGCCGTCCCGGTCGAAGACGATGCAACGGCTGGAGGTCGTGCCCTGGTCGATGGCCGCGATGAACGGTCCGGCGGTGTGCGCGTCGGTCACTGTGTGCTCCTGAGGGGTTCCGTGGTCATGAGGACTGGTTCTACGGCTGCTTCAGTGCTTGGAAGTGCTTGGAATTCTGCTTCTAAGCAAAAGCGAGGTTGTAGATACCCGCAGCGATCGCGCCGCCGATCAGCGGACCGACCACCGGGATCCACGCGTAGCTCCAGTCGGAGCCGCCCTTGTTGGGCAGGGGCAGGAGCGCGTGCACGATGCGCGGGCCCAGGTCACGGGCCGGGTTGATCGCGTAACCGGTCGGGCCGCCGAGCGACAGACCGATGGCGACGACCACGAACGAGGTGATCAGGGCGCCCAGGACACCGAGGCCGTTGCCCTTGTCGTTCAGACCCTGCGTCAGGATGGCGAGGATCAGGACGATCGTGCCGATGATCTCC
The DNA here is from genome assembly GCF_053891435.1 of Streptomyces sp. NPDC002276. Taxonomy (NCBI): domain Bacteria; kingdom Bacillati; phylum Actinomycetota; class Actinomycetes; order Kitasatosporales; family Streptomycetaceae; genus Streptomyces; species Streptomyces sp. NPDC002276. The sequence continues at coordinate 23,132 of NZ_JBSFCQ010000039.1, forward strand.
GTGGCGAGGTTCTGCACCACGTTGCGGATCTCGGGGCCGGTGGAGAAGATGCCCAGGACCGGGCCCGCGCCCTTCTCCTCGGCCTCGACGGCCTTGGCCGTCGGCTCGCCGACGATCTCCTTGTCGGTCAGGTGCGCCTGGAATTGGCCGTAGTAGGCCACCCAGACGAGCGTCGCGCCGATCATGGCGCCGAGCAGCTGGCCCGCCCAGTAGATCGGGACGTTGTCCCAGCCACCGTCCTTGATCGCGAGTGCGAGCGTCACGGCCGGGTTGAGGTGGGCACCGGAGAGCGGTGCCGAGATGTACACGGCCGTCATGACGGCGAAACCCCACCCGAAGGCGATGGCGAGCCAGCCGGCGTTACGGGCCTTGGAGGCCTTCAGCGTGACGGCGGCGCAGACGCCACCGCCCAGCAGGATGAGTACGGCGGTACCTATGGTCTCGCCGATGAAGATGTCGGAGCTGGACACCCGCGACTCCTTTGTCCTTCGTCCAGGGAAGCCGAACCCCGGGTCCCGCCGGGGATTCGTGCGCCCTCGGGGGTGAGAGCGATACCGGCCTTTGGCGTTGCCACACTCTAGCGCGTATTGCCGTTAGGTGTTCGGCAATGCCGACCGATGGACGGGAGTCTTGCTCTGGGGTTACAGGCGCGTCAAGAGTGCTGTTATCGAAAACACGATCGTTATTGATCGCTGTGAGCTATCGATCCCGCGACCGATGCGGACGGCGTTCGGGTGGACACCGTGTGTGGCGATTTGGCGTTTTGGCCGACTTTGTCGTTCAGGGTACGACTAAGACCGGAACATCCCCCAGGATGTTCCGGTCTTTTTGCTGTGAATCCGGCTGTGGATCCGCCGAGGTCAGAACCGCCCGGCGCCCAGGTCCCGCGACACCGCGCGGGCACAGTCCCGTACCGCGGCGATCAGCTCGGGCCGCAGCGCGCCGTCCTCGTCGGGCCGGCACAGCCGCTCCACGGCACCGGTGATGCCGACCGCGCCCACCGGCATGCGCCGCCGGTCGTGGATGGGCGCGGCGATGGACGCGACGCCCTCCCAGGTCTCCTCGACGTCGGCCGCGTACCCGCGCGCGCGGGTGACGTCCAGGACGTGCTCGAAGTCGGCCAGCTCGGACACCGTGCGCTCGGTGAAGGACTTGCGGTCGGCCTCCAGGACCTCGCTGTGCGCGACCGGGTCGTAGGCCGACAGCACCTTGCCCAGGGCCGTGGAGTGCAGCGGCTGCATGGCGCCGATCTCCAGGACCTGTCGGCTGTCGTCGGGCCGGAACACGTGGTGCACGATCAGGACGCCCTGCTGGTGCAGGACCCCCAGGTGCACGCTCTCGCCGCTGGAGCGGGCCAGGTCGTCCGTCCACACCAGGGCACGCGCGCGTAGCTCGTGCACGTCGAGGTACGTGGTGCCCAGGCGCAGCAGTTCCGCGCCCAACTGGTAGCGCCCGGAGGCGTCGTCCTGCTCGACGAAGCCCTCCTGCTGGAGGGTGCGCAGGATGCCGTGGGCCGTGCCCTTGGCCAGGCCGAGCGACGAGGCGATGTCCGAGAGGCCGAGCCGTCGCTCGCCGCCCGCGAGCAGGCGCAGCATCGCGGCCGCCCGTTCGAGCGACTGGATGTTCCGTGCCATCGCCGTACTGCCTCCGTCCCGTTCGACCGCCGACGCGCGACGCTGCCGCCGCCGTTCGGCAATGTCGAACACTACCGGTCCATGCCGACCTCCCGCCAATGGTCGGTCGACACCTGTTACGTCACTCGTCGCGAGAACCTAGACGGGGTTGATCCGCCCGTCACCCCGGTCCGCCCCATGGACGTCCGAGCATTCTCCTGCCCGACCCCGTTACCCTGGCGGCGTGCAAGCTCCCCGGGCACTTCCGTGAGAGGTTCCCAGGGAAGCCGCAAAGCCGACAGCCGTCGCACTCCAGGGAGCCCCTTCATGGCCTCGTCGCCACTGACCCCTTCTGCCGACAGCCGGACCCGTGTGTCCGAGCTCCGAGAGGCGCTGGCCACCCGTGTGGTGGTCGCCGATGGAGCGATGGGCACCATGCTCCAGGCGCAGGAGCCCACGCTTGAGGACTTCGAGGATCTCGAAGGCTGCAACGAGATCCTCAACGTCACCCGCCCGGACATCGTCCGCTCGGTCCACGAGGAGTACTTCCGGGCGGGTGTCGACTGCGTGGAGACGAACACGTTCGGCGCGAACCATTCGGCGATGGCCGAGTACGACATCGCCGACCGGGTCCATGAGCTCTCCGTGGCGGGTGCCCGTATCGCCCGGGAGACCGCTGATGCCTTCGCCGCGCGTGACGGGCGCCGGCGCTGGGTCCTGGGTTCCATCGGCCCGGGCACCAAGCTGCCGACTCTGGGCCACATCGGTTACGCGACCCTGCGTGACGGTTTCCAGGCGAACGCCGAGGGCCTGCTGGCCGGTGGCGCCGACGCGCTGATCGTGGAGAC
>NZ_JBSFCQ010000040.1:0-24019 GCF_053891435.1 Streptomyces sp. NPDC002276
CCTCTGGTGTTGTCACAGTGGACGGCGTGGGGACCAGCTAAGCGGCGGGCTCGCCGTACCGCCACGCCCCGCTCCCGTGCGTCGGCGGGTGCCGGGCCGTGGTCCATTCCGCCTCTCAATACACGAGCACCGCCGCGCATATCGCCACGGCCACCGTGCACAGCACCGCCGTGGTGGCTTGGCGGGGGGTCAGGGGTGGGGGTGCGCTGGTGGTCGCGAGGGTGGTGATGCGGATGTGGGCCACTGTCAGGAAGCCCAGCCAGAGTGCGCAGCACAGGGCGCAGATGATGATGCCTTCGGCGTTGATTCCGCCGTGCAGTGCCGCTTTTGCTGCCAGGACCGCGGCGATTGTGCTCGACAGGGTCGTGCGGCGCCAGGCCAGGCGGGTGCGTTCGGGTTGTAGGCCCGGGTCGCGGTTCGGGGGGCTGGTCATCCTTCCCAGCCGGCCAGTACGACGATGACCATGGCTACGGCCACGATCGCCACGGCGATGCCGAGCAGTGCGGGGAAGCGGGACACGGGCAGGTCCTTGCCCTGGCGCATCGCCCGTTCGCAGCGCACCCAGTGGTTGACCGCGCGCAGTGAGCACAGGACGCCTGCCGCGAGGAGGGCGAGGGCCAGGCCTACTCGCCAGGCCCAGCGTAGGTCCGGGAGGAACTGGTCGACCGCGAAGCCGCCGCCGATCAGTGCGAGCGCGGTGCGCAGCCAGGCGAGGAAGGTGCGCTCGTTGGCCAGGGAGAAGCGGTAGTCGGGAGTGCTGCCCTCCTCACTGATCTGCTGAGGCGCGAACCACAGTCGGACGTTCCGTGCGAAATCGATCACGGGAGCGACCCTATCCGGCCGTCTTGGAGTGGTACTCCCTGAGTCGTTCGTAGGCCGCCAGGCCGTCCGGTACCCATTCCCAGTCGTTCAGGCGTCGTTCGATCTCCCCTTCCTCCAGGAAGGCGTGCCAGTCGACCTCTTCGACCTGGGGGCTGATCGGTAGTTCGCAGCGCACCTCGTACACCGCCGACCACCAGGTCCGGCCGGCGCCGTCGTCGTACAGGAACTTGAAGAGGAAGCCGGGTTGGGGGAGGCCGGTGACGCCGAGTTCCTCCTCTGCCTCGCGCAGGGCCGCGTCGTCGTAGGACTCGCCTGTGCCGACCACTCCGCCGACGAACATGTCGTAGAGGGAGGGGAAGACCAGTTTGGTGGGGGTGCGGCGGTGGACGAAGACTCGGCCCTGGGCGTCTCGGGTCTGGATGAAGACCGCGCGGTGGCGCAGGCCCTGGGCGTAGGCCTCGCCTCGTGGGGACTGGCCGGTCACGCGGTCGTGTTCGTCGACGATGTCCAGGATTTCGTCTGCTGCGCTCATGGCCCCATCCAAACAGAGGGGGGAGGGGGTCAGCGGGGCTGGAGGTTCAGGGTCGGCCGCGGTTTTGTCGTGCCGCTCGGCATCGCGGGGTGCATGCCCAGGAGCAGGATGCCTACGACGATTCCGGCCAGGCCCACCGCCTCCCAGGCCAGCGCGCCGGTGTCGGTGCGCAGTCGGTCGCCCAGGAAGCCCACTCCGCAGATGATCCCGGCCAGCGGCTGGGCCGCGGTGAGGGCGGGGAGCGACATGCGCAGGGGGGCCGTTTCGAATGCGCTCTGTACGAGGACCAGGCCCGTCACGCCGAGTGCCAGTACTCCGTACGGTTGCCAGCCGGTGACCAGTTCGGTGAGGCCGCCCTCGGTGAAACGCTGGCCGCTGACCCGGGTCAGCGCGTCCTGCACGCCGTAGAGGAGGCCCGCGGCCAGGGCCAGGAGGACCGGGGCCGCGCTGAGGCGGGAGCGTTTGGCGTAGGTCGTGAGGAGGAGGGCCGTGCCCACCATCGCGCCGATGATCAGCCAGTGGCGGAAGGGGTCCGTCACCGCTGTGCCGCTGTGCGGTTCGCCCGCGACGATGAACGTCGTCACTCCGCCGGCCAGGAGTGCCAGGCCTGTCCAGCCCTGGCGGCCCAGGGGTTGTTTTGTCTGCTTGCGGGAGAGGGCCAGGGCGAAGAGGAGGTTCGTCGCGAGGAGTGGCTCTACCAGGGAGACCTCGCCCTGGGACAGGGCTATCGCGCCCAGTACCATGCCCGCGATCATCAGGGCTATGCCGCCGAGCCAGCGTGGTACCCGCATCAGGTCGAGGAGGATTCTCGGGGAGAGGAAGTCGCTGAGGGGTGCCTGCTGGGCCGCGTTCTGCTGGAGTACGAACCCGAAGCCGAGGCAACAGGCCGCACTCACGGAGAGCATCAGAACCAGAACCGACACGCTGCGTACCTCGATCGTTGGGCCGGGCTACGGGGTGCGTTTGGGCGACTGTAGCGCCCCGGGGTCCGGCGTGCCCCTGGAAGTTCCCGGAAGCGGGACCGTGCTGCCATGGTCCGTCGCCGCGCGCCCGAGCGCCATGGCGTACGACACATCGGTTACCCGTGAACGCTTGGGCGCGTACCGTCCCGGGTAGGGGTTGTGGCCACAAGTGCCTTTTGTGAAAAGGTAGTTGACAGGAGTAACAGCCGTACGGCACTTGACGCGAAGTATTGGCTGGGGGTTTGCTGTGCGTGATCGGCCGATGGCACGCCGATGTCCCGCAGCGTCGCGTGAGGATCGTGAGGAATACCCGGGTGTCCCCACCCCCGCCACCCCTCGGACGCCGTAACAAACGTGCGGCCCAGGCATTCGACGCCGCCCTCGACGACGGGGAACTCGTCACCGCGCGAGCCGCGTTGGCCCAGGGACGCTGGCAGGCGGTGCGTGGTCTGCTCGCCCAGACGGGCGACGAGTGGGATCTGCGCGCCCACCGGGTCACCGTCCTCGCCCAGGAGTCCTACACCGCCGCCTGGGCCCGGGACTGGCTGCTCGCCGAGCCCGAGTCCGCCGATGCCTCCGTGCTGCTCGCCGTCGCCCTCGTCCAGCGCGTGCTGGCGGGCAAGGAGAAGCCGGTCCGGGCCCGTGAGGCGTGCCGTATGGCGGCGGCCCGGGTGCCCGCTGATCCGACGCCCTGGCTCGGACTGCTCCTCCTGGAGCACAGCCTCGGCACCGACGAGGGCGTCGTCCAACTCTTCGACGAGGTCCGCCACCGGCACGCCGACCACCACCACGCCCACCATCTGATGGTGGCCAGGCTGGCCGAGCGCCGGGCCACCGCGGGCCTCGACCCGCTGCACGAGGTCTACGACTTCGCCTACTGGGCCGCCGAACAGGCCCCCGCCGACTCCCCGCTCGCCATCCTGCCGGTCGTCGCGCACACCGAGCGCTACCGCGTGCTGGCCGCCGTCGGCCTGGAACCCGCCGACCCGGCCGCCTCCGAGCACTGGTCGGGACGCCGGGCCCGGCAGGTGATGAAGGCCGCCTTCGACTGGTGGCTGGAGTGGGAGCACGAGGGCCATCCGCGCCGCCTGGTCGACCTCAACTTCCTCGCCCACGCCAAGTACTACGAGGGTCGCGCCGCCGAGGCCGCCGCCCTGTTCCACCGCATCGGGGAACACCCGACCCCGGCCCCCTGGTCCTACCCGGACCGCGACCCGCTCACCGCTTTCCGTGCCGCGCGCGACCATGCGCTCGGTACGACGTAACGCCCCCCCGTAGCGACCCCGAAAGGACGTTCCCGCCATGACGACGGGCAGTTCCAGCACGAGCAGCGCCACCGCGGACGGCGGCAGCAGCAGTGGCAGTGGCAGTGGCATCAGTACCTTTAGGGGGCAGGAGCGCGCCCTGCGTGCCGACCGCCTCGGCACGGGGGGTCTGCTGCTCTCCGTGCTTGCGGCTACCGCGCCCCTCATGGTGGTTGCGGGTGTCATGCCCACCACATTTGCGGTGATGCGGATCGAGGGGCAGCCGCTGCTCTTCGTCCTTCTTGGGGTTGTCCTGGTCCTCTTCAGCGTCGGTTACGCCGAGATGAGCCGGCACGTCCACAACGCGGGTGCCTTCTACGCCTATATCTCCCGGGGGCTCGGCGGTACCGCCGGGGCGAGCGCGGCCCTGGTGGCGCTCGTCGCGTACAACGCCCTCCAGGTCGGCATCTACGGCATCTTCGGCTTCGAGGTCTCCGGGCTCTTCTCCACCTACGCCCATGCCCAAGTCGCCTGGTGGATACCGGCGTTGGTGGCCGTGGCCGTCGTCGGGGGACTGGGCTGGCTGAAGATCGACGTCAACGCGCGCGTGCTCGGTGTGCTGTTGATCGTCGAGGTCGCGCTCGTTGTCATCTTCGATGTCGCGGCCGTCGCCGACCCGGCCAAGGAGGGGCTGTCCCTGCACGCCTTCAACCCCGACACCCTCAGCGGCGCCGGGGTCGGCACCGCCCTGTGCTTCTGCATCGCCGCCTTCCTCGGCTTCGAACAGGCCCCGGTGTACGCCGAGGAGACCAGCCGCCCGCACATCCTGGTGCCCCGCGTGATGTTCCTCGCGGTCGGCGGGGTCGCCGTCTTCTTCGCGCTCAGCTGCTGGGCGATCACCGTGGCGACGGGGCCCTCCCAGGTCGTCGGCGTCTCCCAGAAGCAGAGCGCGGGCCTGCTCTTCTACCTGACCGAGTCCCGGCTCGGGGGCACCTTCACCGACATCCTTCACGTTTTGTTCGTCACCGGGATGTTCGCCGCCATGCTCAGCTTCCACAACGTCGTCGCCCGCTACGCCTTCGCCATGGGCCGCGAGGGCCTGCTGCCGTCCGCCTTCGGCCGTACGACGGGCTCCAGCGGCGCCCCCGGCACCGGCTCGCTGTTGCAGACCGCCGTGTCCGCCGTGATCGTGATCGTCTTCGCGGTGGTGGACGACAAGCCGACCGGCGACCCGACCGAACCGGTCCTGCACCTGTTCACCTGGTTCGGCAACATCGGCGCCCTCGGTGTGATCGTGCTGATGGCCGCCGCCTCCCTCTCGGTGATCGTCTTCTTCGCCCGCCGCGGCTCCGCCGGCGCCCAGGCCTGGCGGCTGGTCACCTCCGCGCTCTCCGGCATCGCGCTCGTCGTCATCGCCGTCTACACCGTCAAGGACTTCGACGTCCTGGTCGGCGCGGGCCCCGGCTCGTCCCTGAGCTGGATCCTGCCCGGCATCGTCGGCCTCGCCCTGCTCGTCGGCCTGGCCCAGGGACTGTTCCTGCGCTCCCGCAACCCCGAGGCGCACGCCCGCATCGGGCTCGGCAACGAGGCGTTCCAGCTGGACAAGGCGGCCACGGAGACGCCGTAGGAAGCCGTGGGCGAGCTGTTGCCGGGCTGTCGCCGAGCTGTCGTCGCTGAGAAGCACGTAAGAAGTGGTTACGGAAGTCTGACGAGCATCCGCGATCCCTGGCCGCGCCGGGGTCGCGGGTGTTCGAATGAGTGCGTGAACCCTGAACCGACCGAGTCGCCCGAGCCGTCGGAGGAGGAGAAGGAAGCACAGGGCCGGCCCATCGGCCGCCGTGTCCTTCTCGGCACCCTCGGCCTGGGCGCCCTCGGTGTCGTGTCCGCGCCCGTTCTACAGAAGGGCATGGACGGGTTCCTGGGTGCCGTCTCCGGCAAGGACCCCACAGGGCTGACCGGACTGCTCCCGAACGGCGGCGGCTTCCGCTACTACTCCGTCACCGCGTCCGTGCCGAACAAGAACGCCCAGAACTACCGGCTGACCGTCGACGGCCTGGTCGACAGACCGGCGACCTACACCCTCGCCGATCTGCGCGCGATGCCGCAGACCCGGCTGGTCAAGGACGTCCAGTGCGTCACCGGCTGGCGGGTCCCCGGGACCCCCTTCGAGGGGGTGCGACTGTCCCGGCTCCTGGACGCCGCGGGAGTGCGCGCCAAGGCCGGGGCGGTTCGCTTCACCTGCTTCGACGGCGCCTACACGGAGAGCCTCACCCTCGACCAGGCCCGCCGCTCCGACATCCTGGTCGCGCTGCGCATGCAGGACAAACCCCTGGGCCACGACCACGGCGGCCCGGTCCGCCTCTACGTCGCCCCCATGTACTTCTACAAGTCCGCGAAGTGGCTCTCCGGCATCACGGTCACCGAGCACGTCAAGCCCGGCTACTGGGAAGATCGGGGCTACGACGTCGACGCCTGGGTCGGCAAGTCGAACGGACGCGACGATGACCCTACGAGCTGAAGCCCACGCCCCGCAGACGGAGCCCTCGGCCCGGATCCGCCGCTTCGGCCGCACCGAGCGCTGGGTCCACCGGACCACCGCCGCGCTCATGGGCATCTGCGTGGCCACCGCGGCCTGCCTCTACATCCCCGAGTTCGCCGAACTCGTCGGCCGCCGCCAACTCGTCGTCCGTATCCACGAGTTGGCCGGGGTCGCGCTCCCCGTACCCGTCCTCTTCGGCCTCTTCTCCCGGGGCTTCCGCGTCAACCTCGGCTTCCTCAACCGCTTCGGCCCGCACGACCGCGTCTGGCTGCGCGGCGCCCTGATGCGCGACAAACGCCGATCGGCGCGCCCGGCAGACAAGTTCAACGCCGGCCAGAAGATCTACGCCAACTGGATCGCCGGCGCGACCCTGGTGATGCTCGGCACGGGCCTGATGATGTGGTTCACCCACCTCACCCCGATCATGTGGCGCACCAGCGCGACCTTCGTCCACGACTGGCTCGCCCTCACGATCGGCATCGTGCTGGGCGGCCACATCGGCATGGCGCTCGGCGACCCGGAGGCGCGGGCGGGGTTGCGTACGGGGACTGTGAGCAGGGAGTGGGCCAAGCGCGAACACCCGCTGTGGAAGCCGTGAGGGCGGTCAGCACTCCCTGGCCCGGTAGGCGCGCCCGCTGACGTACTCCACGCGCAGCCCGGGGTCCCCGTCCCGCAGTACGTAGAGGGTGCCGTCCCAGGGGGCCCAGTACCGCGGTACGAGGAACAGGCGGTCGCCCGAGACATGGAACAGTCGCAGCCCGGCGTACCGGAAGTGGTAGGGGCTGCCCTTCTCCGCGACGGCCGATACGCAGCTGCCGCCGCCGCGGATCAGCAGGTCCTGCTTGCTGAACACGACGACGGCCGGGAATCCGTCGTCGACTGTGGCGGTCGTCTCGGCGGCGCGGCCCCGGCCGACGATCTCCGCGTACGCGTACACCGCCCAGAACAGCGAGACCACGGCGACCAGCAGGGCCGGAACCCAGATACGCGCCGCCCTCCGCCGGTCCGCGGGCCGCGTGTACGCGTACGCGCTCAGCAGCACGCCCGCGAGGATCGCCAGCGGGACGACGAGATTCAGGGCGCCCGGAGCGACGTAGTAGAGGGCGAGCAGCGGGAGCGACGGCAGCCAGGCGTACCGCAGGACGCGCAGGACCCTCGCGGTGCGTTCCGGGTCGCGATCCTCCCGGTGGTGGAGGGCCGCTGCCGCCATCCACACGGCCGCCGCCACGAGCACGGGGAAGTAGAGCGCGTCCACGCTGCGCAGCAGGTAGTCGGCGGTGGAGAACCGGAAGAGCGTGTCCCGCAGCCCGAGGGCCCGCGTCTCGGCGTCCGTGCTGGCCCAGCCGAAGTAGAACAGCACGGCCGTGAAGAGGGAGAGCAGCGAGCCGACGGTGCCGAGGAACTCGACCCATTTCGGGGGGCCGGGGGTGGGAGTGGGGGTGGGCGTGGGGGGTGGTTCGGGGGTTGGGGCCGGTGGGTCGGGCGGGAGTGGTGGGTTCGGGGGGTCGGGTGGGCTCGGTGGTTCTGGTGTGGGGGCGTTCACCGGGAGTGGGCGGCGTCGGTCGAGGGGGATGTCCCCGGGGAGGTGACCGGCGAGTCGTCGGGGGAGGCGGGGGCGGTGAGGGTGAAGGCGTTCTTCAGGGTCACCGGCGTTCCCCCGTTGTGGGAGAGGCTCACGGTGACCTTCTGTCCGTAGCCTCCCGGCCCCGGATCTGGGACGACGACCTCGAAGGTCTCCTGGTCGGGCGGTTCGGTCGTGGGGTCGGGGTCGTCCCCGGGGAGGTCGGCCGGGACGTCGGCGATGGTCATCGTGCTCGCGCCGCCGAGAAGTTCCGCCTTGTCGAAGTAGATGCCGCCGACCGTGACGGTGATCGTGTCGCCCGGCTTGGCCGCGCCGTCGGCGCCCGCGTGCACGGAATCGATCCGGAAGCGGCAGACCGCTCCGCCGCCGCCCGCCGCGGAAGCCTTCAACTTCACGGTGGTGGAAGGGTGTTGCCCGTGGAAGCGGAGGATTCCGCCGAGTGCGGTGTAAGCGGCACTGCCCTTGCAGCCTTTCAACTTGCCTTGGAGCGCGGCGTAGTCCGAGGCCGCGAGATCCCAGTCGCCGCCCTGGCCCTGCACGGCCTTGCACGCCTCGGCGAGTCCGCGGAGCACCCGCCAGTTGTCCTTGTTGTGGTCGAGATCGGCCGGGATCTGCTGGGCGGTGTCCGCGCAGCTCGCCGGCTTCTCACCGAGCAGGTCGTAGACGACCTCGGGGTCGATCTGCGTGTCGGTGTTGGGCGAGTGCGGCCCGGGGGGTAACCAGGCGGGGCCTTCTATGCTGCCTCCGCCTCCGCCGCCGCTTGTATGGCCCGATCCGCCGGAACCGCTTGAACTTCCCGAACCGCCAGACCCGTTGGATCCGCCCGAGCCACCGGATCCGCTTGAACTTCCCGAGCCGCTCGATCCACTGCCACCGTTCCCGTCGGGCGGCTTCCAGGTGGGCATGCCGCCACCTGTACTGCCGGTGCCACCCGTGCTGCCAGTGCTGCCAGTACTTCCGGTGCTGCCCGCGCCGCCCGTGTTCCCGGTCCCGCCCCCGTCCTGCCCTCCGTTCGCGGTCCCGCCGACGGCGCTCGTGCCCCCGTCGCTCCCACCTTCGGACGACTTGCTCGCGGTGTTTCCGTCGCCACCGCCGCACGCGGCCGCGGTCCCGATGGCCAACGCCCCCGCGAAACACAGCGCCGATATGCGCACGCCGAGCGAAACCCCCATGACGCCCCCCGTTGCGGTCGCCCCCGGGCTTGCCTCGCCGGGCCGGTGGCCGCGCGCGGACCCCAGTGGGTTCCCTCATGATGGGACGGCCCGCCGCGCCCGGGAAGGCAATGCGCCCAAGATGCGAGAGCAGGGGCGAATCGATGCTCGGGGGGCAAGGCAGGGGGCTGACGCCCGGGCTCAGGAGGCGAGTCGGGTGGGGTGAGTTCGGTTCAAGGCGCGCAGCCCTGCCGCACCCCGCAGGACCCGCTCACCCCCCCCGAAGTCCAGCAGCACCTTGCAGGACCGGCTCCGGTCGGCCGCCAGCGTGAACGCCGACTCGGCGTTCACGACCGGTACCACCGCGCTGACGAGCGCGTCGAACGCGGGCTCCACGGCGAGGAGTTGGAGCGCGTCGTCGAACTCCGTGTCGAAGCGGAACGCGCCCCGCAGTTCGATTTCCCGGCTGACGACCAGATTCCCCGCGAAGGGACTCTGCCCGGGCGGCAGCATCCCGAGCTGCACGACGGCCCCGCCCCGCCGCACGAGCCGCAGACAGGTGTCCAGCCCGGCCGCCACCCCGGACGCCTCGATGGCCACGTCGACCTCCGACGGCCACCCGGAGTCCTCCGGATCATCGGCCCGTACGACGGTGTCGGCACCGGCCGCGGTGGCGTAACTCAGGGCTGCCGGAAGGAGATCGGTGACCGTGACGTGTGCCGCGCCGGCCGCCTTCGCCGCCGCGACGACCAGGCAGCCGATCGGGCCCGCGCCGGTGACCAGCACCCGGCGTCCGGTCACGTCCCCGGCCCGCCGTACGGCGTGCAGGGCGACGGAGAGGGGTTCGGCGAGGGCGGCCCGGCGGAGGTTCAGGCCTGCTGGGATGGCCCTCAACTGGTCTGCGGGGACTGAGACTTGGGCCGCGAAACCGCCCTGTACGTGCGGGAAGCGGGCCGCGCTGCCCAGATACGCGGTGTCCCGGCAGACGTTCCGCCGACCGTCCGCGCACTCGGGGCACACCCCGCACGGAGTGGCCGGGTGCACGGCAACTGCCGTACCGGGGGCGGGACCTGAGCCTCCGGGACCGTAGGACAGGATCGTGCCGACCACCTCGTGGCCGAGCAGCATCGGTTCCTTGAGGCGGAAGTCGCCGACGCCGCCGTGGCGCCAGTAGTGGAGGTCGGAGCCGCAGACGCCGCCGTAGCGGACGGCGACCAGGGCCTGGCCGGGGCCGGGCTCGGGGACCGTCAACTCCTCGACGCGCAGATCTTCCTGACCGTGAATCACACAACCCAGCATGTCCGGACTCCCGTTCTCTACAGCACGCTCGTCATGCCGCCGTCGACGTACAGCACCTGTCCGCTCACGAAGTCCGCGGCGGGGGACGCCAGGAACAGCACTCCACCGACCAGGTCGTCCGTGGTGCCCCAGCGGCCGGCGGGCGTGCGCTTCCGGACCCAGGCGCTGAACTCCTCGTCCTGGACGAGGGGTTGGGTCAGTTCCGTCTCGATGTAGCCGGGGCCGAGGCCGTTGACCTGGACGCCGGACGGGCCCCAGTCGGCGCACATGCCCTTGGTGAGCATCTTCAACGCGCCCTTGGTGGCCGCGTAGGGCGCGATGCCGGGGCGGACCACCTCGCTCTGGAGCGAGCAGATGTTGATGATCTTTCCGTGGCCGCGTTCCGTCATGCGGCGAGCCGCCTCACGGCCTACCAGGAACGCGCTGGTGAGGTTGGTGTCGATGATGCGGTGCCAGTCGGAGTCGGTGAACTCCAGGAGCGGGGCGCGCAGTTGCATGCCCGCGTTGTTGACCAGGATGTCCAGCGGGCCGACCCGGTCTTCGATGTCCTTGATTCCGGTGGTCACTGACGGGCCGTCAGTCACGTCGAAGGCGGCGGTGTGGACGTCACCTGGGAGTCCGGCGGCTGTCTTGGTGAGGCGGTCGCCGTCCCGGCCGTTCAGGACGACCGTGCAGCCGGCCTCCAACAGGCCCTGCGCGAGGGCGAGTCCGATGCCCCGGCTGGAGCCGGTGACCAGGGCCGTACGGCCACTGATGTCGAAGAGAGGATGACTCATTCCCGTACCCCTAGATCACGAGCGAGAGGAGGAGGACCAGTCCGCCGGCGACCACCGAGATGATCGTCTCCATGACGGACCAGGTCTTGAGGGTCTGGCCGACGCTCAGGCCGAAGTACTCCTTCACCAGCCAGAATCCGGCGTCGTTGACATGGCTGAAGAAGACCGAGCCCGCGCCGATCGCCAGCACGAGCAGGGCGGTGTGGGTCGAGGACATGTCGGCGGCCAGTGGCGCCACCAGACCGGCCGCCGAGATCGTGGCCACCGTCGCCGAACCGGTCGCCAGCCGGATCGCCACCGCGATCAGCCAGGCCAGCAGCAGCGCCGGGATCGACCAGTCCTTTGAGATGTCCAGGATCATCTGGCCGACACCGGAGTCGATCAGTGTCTGCTTGAAGCCGCCGCCCGCGCCGACGATGAGCAGGATGCCCGCGATCGGCATCAGACCCTTCTCGACGGTCGAGGACAGCCGTTCCTTGGTGAAGCCGGCCGGGCGGCCGAGCGTGAACATGCCGACGATGACGGCCGCGAGCAGCGCGATGAGTGGGGAACCGATGACGTCGAACACGCGCTGCACGGTGTGCGTGGGGTCGTCCACGATGATGTCGACCAGCGCCTTGGAGAGCATCAGCACGACCGGCAGCAGGATCGTGGCGAGGGTCGCGCCGAAGCCGGGACGGTGTTCCAGGTCCTCGGAGGGGCGCTGCGGGAGCATGCGGTCGGGCGCCTGGACGTCCACCCAGCGGGCGGCGACCTTCGAGAACAGCGGGCCCGCGATGATCACGGTCGGGATCGCGACCAGCACGCCGAGCGCGAGGGTCAGACCGAGGTTGGCTTTGACGGCGTCGACGGCGACCAGCGGCCCGGGGTGCGGCGGGATCAGCCCGTGCATGACCGACAGACCGGCGAGTGCGGGGATGCCGATCCGCATGAGGGAGTAGTTGCCGCGCTTGGCGACCATCAGCACGACCGGGATCAGCAGGACGATGCCGACCTCGAAGAACAGCGGCAGCCCGATCACCGAGGCGATCAGGACCATCGCCCACGGCATCGACCGGGGGCTCGCCTTCGCGAGGATCGTGTCGACGATCTGGTCCGCGCCGCCGGAGTCGGCGAGCAGCTTGCCGAGGATCGCGCCGAGGGCGATCAGCACGCCCACACCGGCGACCGTCGAGCCGAGCCCGGTGGTGAAGCTGGTGATGGCCTTGTCCAGCGGCGCCCCGGCGAACGCGCCGAGCGCGAGCGAGCCGATGGTCAGCGCCAGGAAGGCGTGCATCTTGAACTTGGTGATGAGCAGGACGATGACGGCGATGCCCGCCAGTACGGCGATGCCCAGCTGAGCGTGGCCGGCCGAGGTGATGGGCTCGACGGGGTCCGCTGCCAGCATCTCGACGCTGAGTCTGGTCACGGTGGATTCCTTGCGGATATGAGAGAGGGATTAGGGGTGTCAGACGGTCGGCTCGGGGACCTGTTCCAGCGCGGTCGTCGCCCGCTCGGCGATCTGCTCCGGGGTGCCGCCGACGTCCACGGCGACACCGGCCTCGTCGGCCTCCAGCGGCTGGAGCGTGGCGAACTGCGAGTCGAGCAGCGCGGTCGGCATGAAGTGCCCGTGCCGGTGCGCCATCCGGTCCTCGATGAGCGCGCGGTCGCCGGTGAGATGCACGAAGACGACCCCGGGGGCGGCGGCCCGCAACCGGTCGCGGTACGACCGCTTCAGCGCCGAGCTGCTGACCACCCCGCCGAGTCCCGCGCGCCCGTGCGCCCAGGAGCCGATGGCGTCCAGCCAGGGCCACCGGTCCTCGTCCGTCAGCGGGTGCCCGGCCGACATCTTGGCGATGTTGGCCTGCGGGTGGAAGTCGTCGCCCTCGGCGTACGGCACGCCGAGCCGGGCCGCGAGCAGGGGACCGATGGTGGTCTTCCCGGTGCCCGCTACGCCCATCACCACGACGACATGGGGGGTACGCATCGCTGCCTCACTGTCTCCGTCGACACCTGATGTCGATCCCACTGAAACCGATTAGGTACGACGAATTCAAGAGTCTGTGACATATAAGTCTGACTTTTTGGTTCGGTGACCCGCCCCGTACGCTGAGTGCATGACCACTCCGGGCCGCGGGTTGCACGGCCGTGTACTCGACTCCCTCGGCCCCGCCATCACCGCGGGCGAGTACCCGCCGGGCAGCGTCCTGCGCACGGACGAGCTGGCCAAGGACTTCGAGGTGTCGCGGTCCGTGATGCGCGAGGCGGTCCGCGTCCTCGAATCCATGCACCTGGTCGAGTCCCGCCGCCGGGTGGGCGTCACGGTCCGCCCCAAGGCCGAGTGGAACGTCTACGACCCGCAGGTCATCCGCTGGCGCCTGGCGGGGGCCGACCGCCCGCAGCAGTTGCGCTCCCTAACGGTGCTGCGCTCCGCGGTCGAGCCGATCGCGGCCGGGCTCGCCGCCAAGTTCGCCACGGCGGAGCAGTGTGCGGAACTCACCGAGTGCGCGATCGGCATGGTCGCCAACTCGCGCGGCCACAAACTGGAGGCCTACCTCGTCCACGACGTGGCCTTCCACCGGGTGATCCTGGCCGCCTCCGGCAACGAGATGTTCGCCCGCCTCGGCGACGTCGTCACCGAGGTCCTGGCCGGCCGCACCCACCACGAGGTCATGTTCGAGGACCCCGACCCGGCCGCCGTCACCCTCCACGTCCAGGTCGCGGAGGCGGTCCGCGAGGGCGACGCGGTCCGGGCCGAGACCCTGACCCGCGAGATCACGATCGGTGCACTCCAGGAACTGGACATCCTGGCGCCGTAGTTGCTCAGTCCTCGATGAACTCCCCGTCGACGTACACCCACGCCCCGTCGACCCGCTCGAACCGGCTCCGCTCATGGATCGCGCCGCCCGTGTACGACGCGCGGAACGTCACGGTCCCCGCCTGGTGGAACGCCGACCCGCCGCCCGTCTCCAGGACCTCCAGCCCCGTCCACCGCATCCCCGGATCGAGGTCGAGCGGTTCGGCAGGCCGCGTCCGGGGGTGCCAGGTGCGCAGCAGATACGGCGCGTCCAGTCGCACGAAGGCGGTGTAGCGCGAGCGCATCAACGCCTCGGCGGTGGGGGCGGGGGCGGTGGCTGAGTGGTAGCGGCCACAGCAGTTGTCGTAGGGGGTGGGGAGGCCGCAGGGGCAGGTGGGGTTGTTGGTGCGTCTGGGCATGGAGGACATTGTGCCGGGCCTACGCCCGCGGGCGCTCGGGGGTGACGCGGAGCGGCAGTTGGACGTAGGCGTCCTCGGGCAGCCTCGTCTCCTTGTCGCGGGTGAGCGCCGCGCAGGCCAGGAGCGAGGGCGGCTCGTCGGCAGGAGGGTCGGTGTCCTCGTGCGTGGGTGCGGCGCCGATGAACTCCACGAGGAGGGCGCCGGTGACCCGACTCCCTATCTGCCGAACGAAGTTCGCCGGGAGCGTCCACTCGACTCCCTGGTGCAGGATCCCGCCGGGACTGCGGTGCACGCGCCTGACGAACCACTCCTCGTCCCGCATCTGCGGTGCGCTGCGTGCCCTCAGGTGCGCGGCGGCGGACATCATCGCGTTGATCTCGGGAAAACCGACCAGGTCCGCCGTGAGTTTGCCGGTTGCCTCCAAGACGGGCCCGGCCGCCCGCAGGTCCCGGGCCAGCGTGGTCCGCCACGCCCGCTCGTCCGCCACCGGCGGCAGGTGGTACACGACGGCCTGGACGTCCTTCACCCGCCAACCACCCATGGCCGGGAACAACAGCGTGACCTTCACGGACGGCGCGTCGTCCCCCGTGTACCCGAGCGACCAGACGTAGAGATACCCGGTGAAAGGGCGTCCTGTGTCCGATCCCGTGGTGAACATCCGCTCCAGCGGGACGGATTGCGGCTCGGTCTCCCCGTAGACCTCCAGCCACTCACCCGTCTCCGCGAACCCCCGACTCCACGTGGCTGCCATGAAGCAATTTGATACTCCGTCAGCTCCCCACCCGCAACGGAGCCGACGACTCAGACCGCGATCCCCGTCTCCGCCGAAGGCATCGGAGGCAACCGTGTCCCGTACACCCACGCCTCGAAGAGCTGGTCCAACGGCTCCGAGGTGAACCGGGACGCGTGCGACGTGAACGTCGCTGTTGTCACCGTGCCGTTGCGGTGGACGCTCGCCCAGCTCCGCAGCATGCGGAAGAACGCGATGTCGCCCAGCGCGCAACGCACCGCGTGGACGGTGACGCCGCCGCGTTCGTAGAGGCGGTCGTCGAACATCGACTTGCGGCCGGGGTCGGCGAGGCGCAGGTCCTGGGGGAGCGTGGCGAGCAACCGGTGGGCCGCGGCGGCGTGTTGGTGGGCCGTACGGCCGCCCGAGCGCTCGGACCACAGCCACTCCGCGTACTTGGCGAGGCCCTCGTTCAGCCAGATGTGCCGCCAGTCGGCGATGGACACGCTGTTGCCGAACCACTGGTGGGCCAACTCGTGCGCGACCAGCCGTTCCGAACCCCGGGCCCCGTCAACGTGGTTGGCGCCGAACAGCGACAACCCCTGTGCCTCGACGGGGACATCGAGTTCCTCCTCCGTCACCACCACCGCGTACTCGTCGAAGGGGTACGGGCCGAAGAGGTCCTGGAACAGCTCCATCATCGCGGGCTGGCGGGCGAAGTCCCTTGAGAACTCCGGGAGTAGGTCCGACGGGATGTGTCCGTGCTGCGGGACTCCGCCCAGACCGGGGTCGCCCAGCAGCACCGTCTGGTACTTGCCGATCGACAGGCCGACGAGGTAGCTCGACGTCGGCGCCGACTGTTCGTACACCCAAGTGGTCGTGGAAGCCTTGGTCGTTCGGGTCAGGAGGCGTCCGCCCGCCACCACCGCGTACGCCGACGGCGTCGTGATCGAGATCTGGTACGACGCCTTGTCCGCGGGGCGGTCGTTGCACGGGTACCAGGACGGCGCCCCGATCGGCTGGCTCGCCACCAGCGCGCCGTCCGTCAACTCCTCCCAACCCAGGCCGCCCCAGGGGCTGGCGACCGGCTTGGGGTTGCCCGACCAGTGGACCTCCACGGTGAACGCGGCACCGGCTCGCAGCGGCTTCGCCGGTCGGACGCGCAGTCGGCCGCCGCGGTGCGTGTAGTGCGGCTGGCGGCCGTCCACCCGGATCCGGCCGATCTTGAAGTCGCCCAGGTTCAGCTGGAATTCGGGCAGCGGCGCACGGCCCGCTATCGCGTTGATACGGGCCGTGCCGGCCAGCCGGTTGGGGCCGGGGCGGTAGTCCAGCGCCAGCTCATAGCGGTGCACCCGGTAGCGGGCATCGCCGTTTGCCGGGAAGTACGGGTCCGGACCTGCCGCCTGCTGAACGGTCACTGCTGCGTCTGCTCCCTGCGCTGTGCTCGTATCTCGTACCCGTGCACCGCCCTCCGAAGCCGACGCCGCGTGACCTGTCTTCAGGATCGCCATGACTCGATCGGATTGCCCAGCCAGCGGGTGTCGTCCGGAACGGACTCCCCCGCCATCACGAGTGACGCGGGGCCCAGAGTGGTGCGCGCCCCGACCTCGCTGCCGGGCAGGACGATTCCGCCAGGACCCAGCGTCGCGCCCGCACGGAGGACCACAGTATCCGTCCGCAAGATCCGGTCGTGGAAGAGGTGGGTCTGGAGCACACAGCCACGGTTCACCGTGGAGGCGTCCTCCAAGGTCACCAGGTCGGTCTCGGGCAGCCAGTAGCTCTCCACCCAGACGCCCTTGCCGATGTGCGCGCCGAGCCCGCGCAGCCACGCCGTCAGCACCGGAGTACCCGGCACGGAACCGGCCAGCCACGGCACCGCGACGACCTCCACGAAGGTGTCCGCCAGCTCGTTGCGCCACACGTAACCGCTCCACAGCGGGTGCTCGGCACCGTGGTGCCGCCCGACGAGGGTCCACTTGGCCACGATCGAGATCAGCCCGGCCAGGCCACCCACCGCGAGCAGGACCAGGCCCGACAGGAGCGGCGCCCACGCACCCAGCGCGCACAGCGCGGCCACGGTCAGCACGGCCAGCGCCGCCGAGCAGAACACCGGCACGATCCGGCACAGCTCGACGAGCCCGCGCGCCCACAGCAGCCGGGCCGGCGGGTCGTACGTCCGGCTCTGGTCGCCGCCGCTCGTGCTGCGCGGCAGCTTCACCGGCGGCAGGCCCAGGTACGACGTGCCCTTCTTCGCCTTCTTCGGCGTCGCCGACAGCACCCCGACGAGCCCGCCGTCCGGCACGCTCCGCCCGGGCGCGGTCATCCCGGAGTTCCCGAGGAACGCCCGCCGCCCGATCTCGGCCCGCCCGATGTGCACCCAGCCGCCACCGAGTTCGTACGGCGCGGTCAAGGTGTCGTCGGCCAGGAACGCGCCCTCACCCACGGTCGTCAGGCTCGGCAGCGCGAGCACGGTCGACACCTCGGCGCCCCGCCCGATCCGCATCCCGAGCAGCCGCAGCCACACCGGCGTGACCAGCCCGGCGTACAGCGGGAACAGGGTCTCGCGGGAGAGGTCCATCAGCTGTGTCACGGTCCACGCCTGCCAGCCGATGCGGCTGTGTGTCGGGTGCGTGCCCTCGCGCAGGCCGAGGCTGAGCAGCCGTACACCGATCAGGATCAGCAGCGCGTACGTCAGCCCGAAGGCGAGCGTCGCAGGGACCAGGGCCAGGGACGCGCCCCGCAGGGCCTCGCCGAGACCGTCGCCCGGGGCCACGAACAGGCTGGTCATCAGGAGCGCGACCGCGCCCGCGACCACCGGGAGCATGGTGAGCGCGAAGCCCGTCATGCCGTACATCGCCCGCCAGTACGTGCCGCGCTGCGGGCGTTCCTTGGGCCAGTTGCGCTTGGCCTTGCCGAGCTTGACGGCGGGGGCGCCCGCCCAGCGCTGGCCGGTCGGGACCGTGCCGGTGACGGCCGAACCCGGCGCCACCTCGGCCCGCTTGCCCACCCGGGCGCCGGGGAACAGCATGCTGCGCGTGCCGACGACGGCGTGCGCGCCGACCTTGACCGGGCCGATCTCCAGCCGGTCGCCGTCCAGCCAGTAGCCGGACAGGTCCACCTCGGACTCGACCGCGGCACCGCGGCCCAGCTTGAGCATGCCGGTGACCGGGGGGAGGGAGTGCAGGTCGACGTCCGGGCCGACCTTGGCGCCGAGGGCACGTGCGTACCGCTCCAGCCAGGAGCCGGTCAGCGCGGTCGCGCCGCTGAACTCGGCCAGCCGTTCCGCCGTCCACAGCCGCAGGTGGACGCTGCCACCGCGGTCGTAGCGTCCCGGCTTCACGCCACGCAGCAGGAGGCGGGCGCCGCCCGCGGAGATCGCGAGGCGGCCGGGCGGGCTGAAGAGCAGCAGCGCGCCCGCGCCGACGAGCCACCAGGACGTGCTCGGCAGCCACGCATAACCACTGAGCACGTTGCCGAGCGCGGCCAGTGCCACTGTCCAGCGGAGGCCGACGAGGGTGAACAGGGGGACCAGCGCGAGGAGTTGGATCACCTTGGCGCGGGTCGGGACCGGCGCGATCACGCGTGCCGTGCCGTCGCCCTGCGCCGAGTCCTCCAGGTGCCGGGCCAATTTGCGGAGCGTGGGCTGCTGGTAGATGTCGAGGACGGCCGCGCTCGGGTAGCGGGTGCGCAGCCGGGTGGTGAGCTGGGCGGCGGCCAGGCTGCCGCCGCCGATCGCGAAGAAGTCGTCGGAGGCGGTGCTCACGGGGATGCCGAGCACCTCGGCCCACTGCTCGGCGAGCCAGGCCTCCGTGCCGTAGAGCTGCTCCTTGGCGCCGGCGGTCTCCAGGCCTTCGAGCGGCCAGGGCAGTGCGTTGCGGTCGACCTTGCCGGAGGTGCGGGTCGGGAGGTCCTCGACCGGGGCGATCAACGGCACGAGGGCGGCGGGCAGTTCGGCCCGCAGCTTCTCGACGGCGGAGGGCTGGTCCCAGCCCTCCTGGGTGACGACATAGCCGACGAGAAGTTGGTTGCCGCTGCGGGCAGTTCGTACGGCGGCCGCGGCGCCCGCGACTCCGGGCAGTGCCTGGAGGGCCGCGTCGACCTCGCCCAACTCGATCCGGCGTCCGCCGAGTTTGATCTGTTCGTCGGCCCGGCCGAGGAAAATCAGGCCCTCGGGCTCGGCCTTGACCAAGTCGCCGCTGCGGTACGCCCGTTCCCAGCCGAGCGATTCGAGGGGCGCGTACTTCTCGGCGTCCTTCTCGGGGTCGAGGTAGCGGGCGAGTCCGACTCCGCCGATCACCAACTGGCCGCTGCCGCCCATCGGTACGGGCACCCCGGCCTCGTCGACGACCGCCAACTCCCAGCCGTTCAGCGGGAGTCCGATACGGATCGGCTCGTCGCCGGTCATCAGGGAGGCGCAGGCGACGACGGTCGCCTCGGTCGGACCGTAGGTGTTCCAGACCTCGCGGCCCTCGGTGACCAGCCGCTGCACCAGCTCGGGCGGGCAGGCCTCACCGCCGAAGATCAGCAGGCGTACGTCGGTGAGCGCCTCCGGCTCCCACAGGGAGGCGAGGGTCGGCACGGTCGAGACGACGCTGATGTCCTGGTCCACCAGCCACGGGCCGAGGTCGGCGCCGCTGCGGACCTGGGAGCGCGGCACGGGCACCAGGCAGGCGCCGTAGCGCCAGGCGAGCCACATCTCCTCGCAGGACGCGTCGAAGGCGACGGACAGGCCCGCCATGACCCTGTCACCCGGACCGATCGGGTCGTCGGTGAGGAACAGTGCCGCCTCGGCGTCCACGAAGGCCGCCGCGCTGCGGTGGGTGACGGCGACGCCCTTGGGCTTGCCGGTGGAGCCGGAGGTGAAGATGATCCACGCGTCCTGCTCGACACCGGGCCGGGCGGCCGGGACGTCACTGTGCCCGAGCACGGTCAGCGCGTGCTCGGCGCCGATCACGGCACGGACGTCGGCCTCGCCGAACACCAGCTCGGCCCGCTCGTCCGGGTCCTCGGCGTCCACGGGGACGTAGGCGGCACCGGCGGCGAGTACGGCGAGGATCGCGATGTAGAGGTCGTTGGTCCCGGACGGGACGCGCACACCGACGCGGTCGCCGAGGCCGACACCGGCGGCGGCCAGGGTGCGGCGCAGGGTCTCGACCTCGACGGCGAGTGCGCGGTAGGTGAGGCGGACGGTGCCGTCGTCCAGGGCGAGCTCGTCGGGATACGACCGCACGGACGCGTCGAAGATGTCGACGAGCGTGCGGGCAGAGGCGGCGGGTGCCGCGGAGAATCGTGCCGTATCGCCGAACTGTGTGCGGATCTCTTCGTCAAGCCCGAGAGCACTGCTCTCGTGTATGGCTGCCATCGGTCCTCGCGTCTCGAACCCGGAAACATCCGGGGTGCTGGCGGGCCCGCAGGTATGCCTGGGGTTGTCCAGCTCCAGCTCCGTTCCGTAACAAGCCGGAAATTTTAGTACGACGCTAGGCGCCCCGCCTGCCGACGGCCACTCGGGGAAGCCGAACGGGGGCACTCCGTGAGCGTCCGGCAACGCTCTGACCTGGTGATCTTCGGTCCGAAGGAGACATCCCCCACAAATGCGACGAGGACCGCGACCTTGGTGGTCGCGGCCCTCACCTGCGATGTGTCCGAGGGGGGACTTGAACCCCCACGCCCCGTAAAGGGCACTAGCACCTCAAGCTAGCGCGTCTGCCATTCCGCCACCCGGACAAGGTGTCTGTCGCGCGTGGTTTCCCCCGCGGCGACGAAGGAAACATTACCAGGCTTCCAGGGGTGGCCGATCACCCCCTGTTCCCACCCGCCTCCCGCGTGAACGGCGTGTGACGGGCGCGGACCGCCCTTGGGGTGCGGGCCGGGGAGAGGGAGGATGAAGGGGAGAACCGCCAGCAGTGACAGTGGGAGGAAGCAGCGTGAGCGACACGGGCACGGCCAAGGGCGTCAGCGGTGAGGACGAGGTCGTGGACCTCTGCCGCGAGCTGATCCGGTTCGACACCAGCAACTACGGCGACCACTCGGGGCCGGGGGAGCGCAAGGCGGCCGAGTACGTCGCCGAGCAGCTCGCCGAGGTGGGCCTCGAACCGCAGATCTTCGAGTCGCACCCGGGACGCGCCTCCACGGTCGCCCGGATCGAGGGCACGGACCCCTCCCGGCCCGCGCTCCTCATCCACGGCCACCTGGACGTCGTACCGGCGAACGCGGCGGACTGGACCCACCACCCCTTCTCCGGCGAGGTCGCCGACGGGTGCGTGTGGGGGCGCGGCGCGGTCGACATGAAGGACATGGACGCGATGACCCTGGCGGTCGTCCGCGACCGGCTGCGCAGCGGGCGCAGGCCCCCGCGCGACATCGTGGTCGCCTTCCTCGCGGACGAGGAGGCGGGCGGTACGTACGGTGCGCGGCACCTCGTCGACAACCACCCCGAGCTGTTCGACGGTGTCACCGAGGGCATCAGCGAGGTCGGCGGGTTCTCGTTCACGGTGAGCGAGGAGCGGCGGCTCTATCTGATCCAGACGGCAGAGAAGGGCATGCACTGGCTGAAGCTGACCGTCGCCGGTACGGCCGGGCACGGGTCGATGATCCACCGGGACAACGCGATCACCGAGCTGTCCGAGGCCGTCGCGCGGGTGGGCCGGCACAAGTTCCCGGTGCGGGTCACCAAGACGACCCGGGCCTTCCTCGACGAACTCGGCGACGCGCTCGGCACCCCGCTCGACCCGGAGGACATGGAGTCGACCCTCAAGCGGCTCGGCGGCATTGCCAAGCTGATCGGCGCGACCCTCAGCAACACCGCCAACCCGACGCAGCTGAACGCCGGTTACAAGGTCAACGTCATCCCCGGCGAGGCCACCGCGAACATCGACGGGCGCTTCCTGCCGGGCCACGAGGAGGAGTTCCTCGCCGACCTCGACCGGATCCTCGGCCCCAAGGTCAAGCGCGAGGACGTGCACTCGGACAAGGCGCTGGAGACCTCCTTCGAGGGCGCGCTGGTCGAGGCCATGCAGTCCTCGCTGCTCGCCGAGGACCCGACCGCGAAGGCGATCCCGTACATGCTCTCCGGCGGTACGGACGCCAAGTCCTTCGACGACCTGGGCATCCGTGGCTTCGGCTTCGCCCCGCTCAAGCTGCCGCCGGAGCTGGACTTCGCGGGCATGTTCCACGGCGTCGATGAGCGGGTGCCGGTGGAGGGGCTGAAGTTCGGGGTGCGGGTGCTGGACCGGTTCATCGACGCCTCGTGAGACGTCGGGTGACACCGGTTGACGCGTGAATTCGACCGCGCGTGCGTGGGGCGACTGGGACGAGTGAATGTGCTCATAAGCTCGTAGCTCCATTACTCCCTCCTCGTTACAGGTGATGCGATCGGCAACACGAGATCGCTTTTGCCAACAAGGAGGAATAATGATCAAGAAGGTCGTCGCCGCTGCGGCTGCCACCGGTGGCCTGGTTCTCGCGGGAGCGGGCCTGGCCGTCGCCGACTCGGGCGCTCAGGGTGCCGCTGTGCACTCCCCGGGTGTCGTTTCCGGCAACGTCATCCAGGTTCCCGTGCACGTCCCGGTGAACGTGTGCGGCAACACGATCTCGGTGATCGGTCTGCTGAACCCCGCCTTCGGCAACACCTGCGTCAACAAGTGACGTCGCCCCACTGAGGGGTGACCACGTCCTCGGCCCCGGAGCGCGCGCCATGCGCTCCGGGGCCGACGGTCTTTGCGCGTCTTTTCGCCGGGAATCGGGCGGCGAGTCGCGCGAGGAATTCAGTCAGTCAGTCATTCAGTCAGGAATGACAGCAGGGAATGAAGGCAGGGGGGAATTCAGCAATGCGACAGGTCACGCGCAAGAGTTTGATGACCATGGCGGCGGCGACCGGAGTGATCGCCGCCGCGGGCGGTGTCGCCCACGCCGACTCGGGCGCGAACGGCTCCGCCTCGGACTCGCCCGGCGTACTGTCCGGCAACACCGTGCAGGCACCGGTGCATGTGCCGGTCAACGTCTGCGGCAACACCGTGAATGTGGTCGGGATCCTCAACCCGGCGGTCGGCAACAAGTGCGCCAACCAGGGCGGGGGCAGCGGCGGTCACCACGGTGGCGGGCATGGGTCGTCTGGTGGGTACGGGTCGTCCGTTGGCGGTGGTTACGGCGACTCGGGGGGTTACGGCAACTCCGGCGGGCACGGGGGCTACGGCGGCTCGGGCGGGCACGGGGGCTCCGGCGGACACGGCGTGCACGGCGGCTCAGGGGGCTCGCACGCCGGTGGACACACCTCCGGCTCGCCCGGTGTCGGCTCGGGCAACCACGTCCAGGTACCGATCGACGTGCCGGTGAACGTGTGCGGCAACAGCGTCGACGTCATCGGCATCGGCAACGCCGTCACCGGCAACGACTGCGCCAACGGCGGCGGTTGGAACGACGGCGGCCACCACGGGACGCCTCCGGGCGGCGGCGGGCAGCACGTTGGTGGCGGTCACCATGGTGGGGGTCACCATGGCGGCGGTCAGGATGGTGGCGGGGGGCACCATGGTGGCGGTCACCATGGGGGCGGCCACGACGGTGGTGGCGGTCACCACGGTGGTGGGGGCGAGCACGGTGGCGGTGGCCATCACGGTGGTGGCGGTCACCATGGCGGTGGTCACGACGGCGGCGGTGGCCACCACGGTGGTGGTCATCACGGCACGCCTCCGGGCGGCGGTCACGGGACGACCCCGCCGGGAACGCCGGGCCACCACCCGGGCACTCCGGGCCACCCGGGGACCCCCGGCCACCCCGGAACTCCCGCTCACCCGGGCACACCCGCCCACCCCGCCTCACCGGGCGGCATCTCGCCGATCAAGGGCGGTCACACGCCGACCGGCGCGGTCCACGTCACCCGGCCCGGTGCGCAGTCCGCCGTCCAGGCTCAGGGCGGCCCGCAACTCGCGCACACCGGCGCCGATCTGCCGCTGGGCCTCGCGCTGCCGGTCGGAGCGGGCGCGCTGCTCGCGGGCGCGGTGCTCTACCGCAAGGCGAAGGCCATGGCCTAGCGCCTGGGATCAAGCGCCCGGGAACATGCGATCTGCATGTGATCTGCGCGACGGAGGGGCCCCGCACAGCTTCCGTTCTAGTGGTCGTCGCAACACCCCTGTTCAAGGGGCGCGATGGACTTCGAGATCCGGAAGGTCCGGGAGAACAGCACCACCAAGCCGTT
>NZ_JBSFCQ010000041.1:0-23060 GCF_053891435.1 Streptomyces sp. NPDC002276
CTCAGGCCGGCTACCCGTCGTCGCCTTGGTGAGCCATTACCTCACCAACAAGCTGATAGGCCGCGGGCTCATCCTGCACCGCCGGAGCTTTTAACACCCACACATGAGTGCGGGAGTATTATCCGGTATTAGACCCCGTTTCCAGGGCTTGTCCCAGAGTGCAGGGCAGATTGCCCACGTGTTACTCACCCGTTCGCCACTAATCCCCACCGAAGTGGTTCATCGTTCGACTTGCATGTGTTAAGCACGCCGCCAGCGTTCGTCCTGAGCCAGGATCAAACTCTCCGTGAATGTTTACCCGTAATCGGGTGCACATACACGAGAGCGGAACAGTCAGGCGGAATAAGCCCGACCGTTCACAGCGTCCTCGCTGTATGTTTTCTTCAAAGGAACCTCGCCACCGGACAAAGTGTCCGATGAACGGGGTATCAACATATCTGGCGTTGATTTTTGGCACGCTGTTGAGTTCTCAAGGAACGGACGCTTCCTTTGTACTCACCCTCTCGGGCTTTCCTCCGGGCTTTTCCCTTCGGTCTTGCGTTTCCGACTCTATCAGACCGTTTCCGGTTCCGATTTCCTCGGCGCTTTCCAGGTTCCCGCTTCCGCGTTTCCCTTTCCGGCGATTCCGACTCTATCAGATCCTTTCGGGCCTGACTCCCAGTCAGAGGGGGCTGTCATCCCGGCCGTTGGGCCGTTCCGACGAGTGAGACTTTAGCGGATTCCTGAGTCCCGAGCGAATCGGGGGGTGCGTCCTTTCGAACGCGGATTCCTCATTTCGCAAATACGCATGCCAATACAAGCGACGACGGATCGTCGATTGTCTGTAGGTACTTGCGGAATGGCTGTCCGGGGACCGACCGGAGTCGGCGCTCACGTCGGACAACTCGGAGAACACTACGTAGGCGGTCGGGACGTGTCAACTCCGCTCCGGAGAGCCTCGTAGGGGCGTACGCTGTGTGACGTGACTACACATACGTGCACCCAGCAGTGGTGGGCCGCCTGACGGCGGCCGTACACACGTATGTACTCAACGGCCGCCGCCTCGGCGGCCGTTCTTGTTTCTCCCTCCAGAGGGTCGGCCGGCCGGATGCGGCGGTCTCGACCAGGAGGTGGAGAGATGACACGGGTCTTCAGTGGGGTCAAGCCGACCGGGCACCTGACGCTGGGGAACTACCTGGGTGCCGTGCGGCGCTGGGTCGATCTGGATCAGCGGCGGAGCGACGCCCTGTTCTGCGTGGTCGATCTGCACGCGCTGACCGTGGACCACGATCCGGCGCGGGTGCGCAGGCTCACCCGGCAGGCGGCGACGCTGCTGCTGGCGGCGGGGCTTGATACCGAGCTGTGCACCGTGTTCGTACAGAGTCATGTGGACGAGCACACGCGGCTGTCGTACGTCATGGAGTGTGTGGCCACCGACGGTGAGATGCGGCGGATGGTGCAGTACAAGGAGAAGGCCGTGCGGGAGCGGGAGCGGGGCGGGAGTGTGCGGCTGTCGTTGCTGACGTATCCCGTGCTGATGGCGGCGGACATCCTGGCGTACGGGACGGACGAGGTGCCGGTCGGGGACGACCAGACGCAGCATGTGGAGCTGGCCCGGGATCTGGCGGTCAGGTTCAACCAGCGGTACGGCCATACGTTCGTGGTGCCCCGGGCGACTCGGCCGGGGGTGGCGGCGCGGGTGATGAATCTGCAGGAGCCGACTTCGAAGATGGGGAAGTCGGACGACTCCGGGCCGGGGATCGTCTATCTGCTGGACGAGCCGGACGCCGTACGGAAGAAGGTCATGCGGGCCGTGACCGACAGTGCGGCGGAGGTCGTCTACGACCGGGAGGAGCGGCCGGGGGTCGCCAATCTGCTGGAGATCCTGGCCGCTTGCGAAGGCGGGGACCCCGAGGACTTGAGCGGTGTGTATGAGTCGTACGGGGCGTTGAAGAAGGACACCGCGGAAGCTGTGGTCGAGCTGCTCAGGCCGGTGCAGGAGCGGCACAAGGCGTTGTGCGCGGATCCCGCTTATG
This sequence comes from Streptomyces sp. NPDC002276, assembly GCF_053891435.1. Taxonomy (NCBI): domain Bacteria; kingdom Bacillati; phylum Actinomycetota; class Actinomycetes; order Kitasatosporales; family Streptomycetaceae; genus Streptomyces; species Streptomyces sp. NPDC002276. The sequence continues at coordinate 2,016 of NZ_JBSFCQ010000041.1, forward strand.
TGGAGGGGGTTTTGCGGGATGGGGCGGAGAAGGCGAGAGGGATGGCGAGGCCGATGGTCGATGCCGCGTATCGGGCCATCGGGCTTCTGCCTGCCTGAGCTTTAACTGCTCGCGGGGTCGGGTCAGTTGTTGCCGGAGGCCAGTTCGCGGCTGCGGTCGCGGGCTGCCTCCAGGGCGGCGATGAGTGCGGCGCGTACGCCGTGGTTCTCCAGTTCGCGGATGGCGTTGATCGTCGTGCCGGCCGGCGAGGTGACGTTCTCCCGGAGCTTGACCGGGTGTTCGCCGCTGTCGCGGAGCATGACGGCGGCACCGATCGCGGACTGGACGATGAGGTCGTGGGCCTTGTCGCGCGGCAGGCCGAGCAGGATGCCCGCGTCCGTCATGGCTTCGACCAGGTAGAAGAAGTACGCCGGGCCGGAGCCGGAGAGGGCGGTGCAGGCGTCCTGCTGGGACTCGGGGACGCGGAGTGTCTTGCCGACGGCGCCGAAGATCTCGTCGGCGTACGCGAGATGGGCCTCGGTGGCGTGGCTGCCGGCGGAGATGACGGACATGGCCTCGTCGACGAGGGCGGGGGTGTTCGTCATGACCCGGACGACCGGGGTGCCCGCGGCCAGACGCTCCTCGAAGAAGGAGGTGGGGATGCCCGCCGCGCCGCTGATGACCAGGCGGTCGGCGGGGAGGTGCGGGGCGAGTTCGTCGAGGAGGGTGCCCATGTCCTGCGGCTTGACCGTGAGGATCAGGGTGTCGGCGCTCTTCGCGGCCTCGGGGTTGGTGACCGGGGTGACTCCGTGGCGGGCGCGGAGTTCCTCGGCGCGCTCGGGGCGGCGGGCGGTGACCAGGAGGTCGGCCGGGGCCCAGCCCGCTCGGATCATTCCGCTGAGCAGGGCTTCGCCGATCTTGCCGGTGCCGAGGACTGCGACTTTCTGGGTCATGGGGTCATCCTCGCACCGGCACTGCGCTCTTGAGACGGCTGTCCGGCTGGCGGAACGGTCCTGTCTATGTGGTGCGCCTCTATGCCGTACGCCTCCTCAGTGTGGCCGCGCCCAGGCACAGGACCAGCAGGGCGCAGCCGGCCACGATCAGGGCGTCGCGGACGAAGGTGGCGGTCATGTCCGTGTGCTTGAGGACCTCGTTCATGCCGTCGACGGCGTACGACATGGGCAGGACGTCGGAGACGGCCTCCAGGACGGGGTGCATGTCGGAGCGCGGGGTGAAGAGGCCGCAGAGGAGGAGTTGGGGGAAGATCACGGCCGGCATGAACTGGACGGCCTGGTATTCGGAGGCGGCGAAGGCCGAGACGAAGAGGCCGAGGGCGGTGCCGAGGAGGGCGTCGAGGAGGGCGACCAGGAGGAGGAGCCAGGGGCTGCCGGTGACGTCGAGGCCCAGGAACCAGACGGCGAGGCCCGTCGCCAGGGCGGACTGGATGATCGCGAGGAAGCCGAAGGCGAGGGCGTAGCCGGCGATCAGGTCGCCCTTGCCCAGGGGCATGGAGAGGAGACGTTCGAGGGTGCCCGAGGTGCGTTCGCGCAGGGTGGCGATGGACGTGACCAGGAACATCGTGATGAGCGGGAAGATCCCGAGCAGGGAGGCGCCGATGCTGTCGAAGGTGCGGGGGCTGCCGTCGAAGACATAGCGCAGCAGGACGAGCATCAGGCACGGGATGAGGATCAGCAGCGCGATCGTGCGGGGGTCGTGGCGGAGCTGGCGCAGGACGCGGGCCGCGGTGGCGGTGGTGCGGGCGACGCTGAGGGCGCTGGGTGCCGTAGGGCCCGTGGTCGTGGTCGTGGTCGTTGGCGTGCTCATCGGGTCGTCTCCTTCTGGCGGCCGGTGGCCACGGCCTCGTCGACCAGGTGCAGGAAGGCGGCTTCGACCGTGTCGGAGCCGGTACGGGTACGGAGGGCGTCGGGGGTGTCGTCGGCGAGGACCTCGCCCTCGCGCATCAGGAGGAGGCGGTGGCAGCGCTCGGCCTCGTCCATGACGTGGGAGGAGATGAGGAGGGTGGCGCCGCGGGAGGCGGCGATGTCGTGGAAGAGGGTCCACAGGTCGCGGCGGAGGACGGGGTCGAGGCCGACGGTGGGTTCGTCGAGGACGAGGAGTTCGGGGGTGCCGAGGAGCGCGACCGCGAGGGAGACGCGGCTGCGCTGGCCGCCGGAGAGGTTGCCGGCGAGGGCGTCGGCGTGGGTGGCGAGGTCGACGTCGGCGAGGACGCGGTCGACCTCGTGGCGGCGGGTGGCGGAGGTGCGGCCGGGGTCGAGGATCGCGGCGAAGTAGTCGAGGTTCTGACGGACCGTCAAGTCGTTGTAGACGGAAGGGGCTTGGGTGACGTAGCCGATGCGGGTGCGGAGGGCGGGGTGGCCTGCGGGGCGGCCGAGGACGTTCAGGGTGCCGGTGACCTTGGCCTGGGTGCCGACGATCGAGCGCATGAGGGTCGACTTGCCGCAGCCGGAGGGGCCGAGCAGTCCGGTGATCTGGCCGCGCGGGACGGTGAAGTCGATGCCGCGCAGGACCGTACGGGGGCCTCGGACGACGGTGAGGGCTTCGGCTTGGACCGCGGGTGGGGTGTCCGGTGATCCGGCCGGATCGGGAAGGTAATTCATCATGTGATGAATAATGCTCTCGCGGAACGCGGCCGTCAAGCGGGTGCGCGCGAGGGCGCAGGCGCGTGGCGGCGTGATCGGAGTGGGGCGCTCCGGTATGGACGCCTCCGCGTTCACGGAGTGGTCACATGAATCGCGTGCGGGGCCAACTCCCTTTCCCGACAATGGATTTCAGTTCGCCGTGCCCTCCCCCGGTGCGGCGCCCACGCATCTCCCGTTCGGCTTTGTCCTGTCTTCGGAGGTGCCGTTGTCATGCGCTGTCGTGTGAGCAAGGCCGATCTGTTCGCTTCTCTAGTCGTCTTTCTCGTCGCGCTCCCGCTGTGCGTGGGCGTGGCGATCGCCTCCGGGGTGCCGGCCGAACTGGGGCTGGTCACCGGGATCGTCGGCGGGCTGGTGGTCGGGGCGCTGCCCGGCAGCAGCCTCCAGGTGAGCGGTCCGGCCGTCGGGCTGACCGTGCTCGTGTACGTGGCCGTGCGGGCGTACGGCGTCGAGGCGCTCGGGGTGCTGGTGTTCGCGGCCGGGGTCGTGCGGTTGGGGCTCGGGGTGCTGCGGCTCGGGCGGTGGTTCCGGGCCGTGCCCGCGGCCGTCGTGCAGGGGATGCTCGCCGGGATCGGGCTCGTACTGGTCGCCGGGCAGGTGTACGCGCTCGGCGATGTGGCCGCGCCGGCGGACGGGCTCGGGAAGCTCACGGGGCTGGTGTCGCTGCCGGGGCTGGTGGATCCGGTGGCGTTGTCAGTGGGCGGTGCCACCATTGCCGTACTGGTGCTCTGGCCTCGGTGGCGGCGGGGGGCTCGGCTGGTGCCGGGGCCGTTGGTGGCGGTGGGGCTGGCGGCGGCGGTGACCGGGGTGTTCGACCTGTCGGTGCGGCGGGTGGAGGTGCGGGGCTTGCTCGGTGCCGTGCGGGTGCCGGAGTGGGGGGATTTCGGGCGGCTCACAGAAGTGGGGGTGATCGGGACGGTCGTCGCGTTCGCGTTGATCGCGTCGGCGGAGTCGTTGTTCGGCGCGGCGGCGGTGGACCGGCTGCACCGGGGTCCGCGGACGGACTACGACCGTGAGCTGATCGCGCAGGGCGCGGGGAACGCGGTGTGCGGGGTGCTCGGGGCGTTGCCGATGACCGCGGTGATCGTGCGGAGCGCGGCTGGGGGTGCCCCCTCTGGGGGAGTACAGGCGGGGGCACGGACGAAGGCCTCGCGGGTGCTGCACGGTGGGTGGCTGCTGCTGTTCACGGCCCTGCTGCCGGGGGTGTTGGTGTTGGGGCTGGTTCCGGTGGCGGCGTTGGCCGGGCTGCTCGTGCATGCCGGGTGCAAGCTCGTGCCGGTGCGGCAGGTGCGGGGGTTGTGGGTCGGGCAACGGGGTGAGGTGGTCGTGCTCGGGGTGACCGCGGTGGTGATCGTGGTGGGGAATCTGTTGGAGGGGGTGCTGGTCGGGCTGGCGGTGGCGGTGGCGAAGACCGCGTGGGACATCAGTCATGTGCAGGTGGAGACGGAGGACCTCGGGGACGCGGGGGTCGTCGTACGGGTGCTGGGACATGCGACGTTTCTGCGGCTGCCGAAGCTGTTGGACGCGTTGGAGGCGCTGGAGGCGCTGCCGTACGACCGGGAGGTGCGGCTGGAGTTGGGTGGGTTGCGGCATGTGGATCATGCGTGCGCGGCGGCGTTGGAGGGGTGGGTCAGCGGGCGGGGGCGGGATGGTGAGGGTGGGGGGAGCGGCGGGGGTGGCGGGAGCGGGGGAAGTGGGGGGAGCGGTGAGAGTGGTGGGAGTGGTGCGGGGGTGGTTGCGGTCGAAGGGGTGTGACGGGGTGGGGGGCAGGCGGTGGGGGGCAGGCGGTGGGGGGCAGGCGGTGGGGGGCAGGCGGTGGGGGGTGGGGTTGTGGGGTTGTCGGACTCGGGCTGTCGGAGGTTGCGTTGCTGGGGCGTCGGAGGTTGACCGGTCCACCGGGTGGGTTGTCGGGGGCTGTGCTGCTGGGGTTGTCGGGGGTTGGCTGCGCGGGCCGTCAGAGGTCGGTTTGTCGGGACCGCCGGGGATGACCGCTGGGAATTGACCGCCGGGGATTGACCGTTGGGGCCGCCAGAGTTCGACCGTCTGGGCAGCCAGTGTTGGTGCCGCTGGGGCAGCCAGGGGTTGGCTGCCGAGGTCGCCAGAGATCACGCAGCTGAAGCGGCCAGAGGTCGACCAGTTGCGCAGCGGGCAGTCGTGCCGCCGGGGCGGCCAGGGGTTAGGCGCCGGGGTCGTCAGGGGTCACGCAGTTGGAGCCACCCTCGGTTGACCCGCCGCGCGGCCCAGGATCGCGCCGCCGGGATCGCCGGAGGACGGCCGCCCTGGTGGCCGGAAGTCGTGCCGCCGGGGCAGTCGGCGGTTGGGCGCCGGGGTCGTCAGGGGTCACGCAGTTGGGGCCACCCTCGGTTGACCCGCCGCGCGGCCCAGGATCGCGCCGCTGGAACCGCCGGCGGACGGACGCCCTCGCATCCAGCAGTCGTGCCGCCGGGACCCACCGGAGGTCGGCCGCCCAGGGGGCCGGAAGTCGTGCCGCTGGGGCGTGGGGCAGCAGGGGTTGGCCGCCAGGGGCGTCGGAGGTTACGCGGGAGGTTGGCCGTTGGAGTCGCCAGAGGTCGCATCGCTGGAGCAACCAGCGGTTGGCCGCGCGGCAGGCGGCCGGCCTGTCGTTGAGGGCGTCAGGAGGTCATGGTGCGAGGGCTACGACGAGTTCCACGACGTAGGTCTCCTCCACCGTGCCGTTCGGGAACGTGGTGAGCAGGTGGTTGCGCTCCTCGGCGAGGAAGGTGTTGGTGACCTGTTCGTCCTGGACCAGGAAGACCGAGTGGCTGCTGATGTTGGCCAGGTGGGTGTCGACCGGGACGCTGCGGCTCCAGCGGACCTTGCGGTGGGCGAAGTCGAGACGGCCGGTGGGGTCGGCGAGCGCGGTGTGCACTCCGCTGCCGTTCTGCTTCACGACGCGGTCGATGCCGAAGTGGATCCGGATGCGTTCCGACTGCTCGGCGATCCACGGGACGTCGACGGCGCTGGTGTTCCACCACAGGGCGAGCGCGCCGCCCGGGCGCAGTACGCGCAGGGCCTCCGGGACCGACTTGGTGGTGTCGGTCCAGTGCCAAGCCTGGGCGTAGGTGAGGAAGTCGGCGCAGTTGTCGGTGAGGGGGAGGGCGTCGCCGGTGCCCCGGACCAGCGGGACGTCGGGGAAGGTTCGGCGGAACTGGGCCGCCATGCCGTCGCCGGGTTCGATCGCGATCACGGCGGCGCCACGGGTGTGCAGGAGGGCGGTCGCGATGCCGGTGCCCGCGCCCACGTCCGCGACACGTGCGCCCGCGAGGGGGTGGCCGGCCAGTTCCTCGATGGCGTCGAAGAGCGCGGGTGGGTAGGAGGGGCGGTTCTCGGCGTACTGGGCCGCGGCGGCGTTGAAGGAGTGGGCTCGGGCGGTGTGCGAGGGCGGCTTCGACGAAGTGGTCATACGGCCATGGTTACCGGGGTGGGTGCAGGGTGCAGGTGGATTTTGGTGAGAGATGGGGTGGGGAGAGGAGAGGGAGCGGGGTGAGGCAGGGCAAGGTGGGAGCGCGGCGCGGTGGGCCGGGGTGCGAGCCCTGGACTGCCGAGGGCGGGCGGGACCGGCCCGGAAACGAAGCCGTAGGCCGCTAGTCACGGGCCACGAGCCAAGAACCGCAAGCCCGCGGGCCACGAACCGCAAGCCGCCCGGAACGCGTGACCGGCTCGAAGCGAAGCCGCTAGCCCCAAACCGCGGACTCCGAGCCGCAGTCCCCAACCTGCACGCCCCAAACCGCACGCCCCAAACCGCAAGCAACTGGACGCAGGCCTCTAACCGCAGGCCCTTGCCCCCAGACCCTTGCCCCCAGGCCTCGATCTATGAGCCGCAGCCTTGAGCAGCCGCCCCGACGCGTGCCCGGCGCTGCCCGGCCCGGTCCGCGCCGCCTCTCCCCGGTCAGGACCGGCGGCGTTTCTTCGAAGGGTTGCGGGTGCGGCGAGTTGTGCGCTTCTCGTGCTGGGCCACGGCCGTCTCGTACTCCTCGCGGTGGAGTCGCTCGCCGGGGGCCTCCGTGAGGGAGCGGAAGAAGTAGGCGACGAGGGAGCCGACGAAGCCGATGCCCAGGAGGCCGCGGAGGGAGGCCTGGCGGTCGGGGTCGGGGCGCTTTTTGAAGCTTTCCCAGGTGTGGCCGAAGGCGAGGGCGCTACAGACCGCGAACATCACGATGACGAGGAGGGTGACGAAGCTGCCGACGTCCGCGATCTGGAGGCCCTGGTAGGCGAAGCGGAGGATCAGGCAGGAGGCGACGGCGGCGGCGAGGGAGCCGACTGCCGCGGCGATGCGGCGCGGGGTGTAGCCGTTGTCGTGGTTCACCCAGGTGGTGCCGAAGAAGCGGAGGGGCTCGGGGCGGGGGCCCGTGCCCGTACCTGTGCCCGCGTCTGTGCTTGGGGAGCCCGCGGGGATGTCCTGGGTGCCGGTCTCGTCGTTCACGGGACGATTATGGCTCCGAGGGCGGGCGCGGGCTCCCGTTGGGGCTCAGGAGCAGTGGGAGGCCACGTAGCCGTCGCTGCCGGTGTGTACGTATGCGTCGGACACGAACTCGCCGTTGCTGATGTTGTCCCAGATGTTCGACGTGCCGTAGGTGCCGGTGACCGTGGTGCCCGGCGTCTGGCAGTAGATCGGGACCTGCGAGCCACCCGGCAGGCTGCCGACGATGCTGTAGTTCGTGCCGGGGCCGCTGCGGATGTTGAGACGGACGTCGGCGGTCGTGTAGTAGTGCACGGACGCTGCCGTGGCCACGGCCTCGGACTCGCTGCCCTCGGCCTCTTCTGCGCGGTCAACAGACATGAAAAACCTCCCCCGTTGGTCCCCATGACTGCCATGGGGTCCCGATGATTCCCCTAAAACACGCCATGAAACACATGTGCGTAACTCGTACTCGGAAGCCAGCAAGCCGTCTCTGTCCCGTACGGGTCATCGACTAGGCTCCGTCCGTCGCGCGCGCGAACGATCAGCACGGGGGTGGTTCCATGGCGCCACAGCACGACACCGGAGCGGGCGCGGAAGCGGAACTTCCCGAGTACGCCGGTCACTACCGCCTGGAGTCATGCCTGGGCTCCGGCGGCATGGGTGTGGTGCATCTCGCGCAGAGCACCTCCGGGATGAAGGTCGCCGTGAAGGTGGTCCACGCGGAGTTCGCCCAGGATCCCGAGTTCAGAGGGCGGTTCCGGCAGGAGGTGGCTGCCGCGCGACGGGTGAGCGGGGCCTTCACCGCGCCGGTGGTCGATGCCGATCCTGAGGCCCGACGGCCTTGGATGGCAACGCTGTTCATTCCCGGACCGACCCTGTCCGAGCATGTGAAGCGGAACGGGCCCATGACGCCCGGCGAGTTGCGCCGGCTGATGGCGGGACTGGCCGAGGCGCTGCGTGACATCCATCGGGTGGGCGTCGTGCACCGGGACCTGAAGCCCAGCAACGTGCTGCTCGCCGAGGACGGTCCGAAGGTCATCGACTTCGGTATTTCCCGGCCGAAAGACAGCGAACTGCGCACCGAGACCGGGAAGTTGATCGGGACGCCGCCCTTCATGGCACCGGAGCAGTTCCGGCGGCCCAGGGAGGTCGGGCCCGCCGCGGACATCTTCGCGCTCGGGTCCCTGATGGTGCACGCGGCGACCGGGCGAGGGCCGTTCGACTCGGACAGCCCGTACGTCGTGGCCTACCAAGTCGTGCACGACGAACCGGACTTGGCCGGGGTGCCGGACAACTTGGCGCCGCTCGTCATGCGTTGTCTCGCCAAGGAACCCGAAGACCGGCCCACGCCGGACGAGTTGATGCGGGAGCTGCGCTCCGTGGCGGCCTCGTACGACACTCAGGCGTTCATACCGGAGCAGCGGACAGGTGGTGCGCCGGCTCCCGATTCGGACCCGGTGGAGGAGCCCGCGCGCACACCCCGGCGTCGTCGCGCGGTGGTGCTGGCGGCCGCGGCTGCCGGGCTGGTCGTCGTTGGCGTCCTCGCCTCGGTTCAGCTGGCCGGAGGCGCCGACACCGCGCCGACCGGAGGGGCCGGCGCCCCGCCGCGGAGCAGCGGCGCGGGGACCTCACCGGCCGCGCTCAAGGCCTGGGCGACGAAACCCGCGGCCAAGGCCGGGGGTGTGCCCCAATGTTCGTACGGCGCAGGCGAGTTGCTGTGTGCGCAGCCCGGAGTCGTCTACGCTCTCGCACCGGCCGACGGCACCCTGCTGTGGCGGCACTCGGTCGCCGACGACAGACCCGACGGCGCACCCGTCGTCGCGGGCGGGCTGGTGCACCCGTACATCAGCGGGAGCCGGCGCCTGGAGGCGCTCGATCCGTCGTCGGGCGCGCGGATCTGGCAGCGGAACACGCCGGGGTACGACTCCGTGCGCTACGTCGGCGGTATGGCCCTGCTCATCCGTGCGGACGACACGGTCACGGGCGTCGACGCCGCGTCGGGCGAGACGAAGTGGAGCCGCCGGATTCCTGGTGTCGATTCCTTCGTCTCGTTCGCCGGGGACACACTGGCGTACGCGAAGAGATGGTCCGACGACGGGTCGAGCACCAAGGTCACCGCGGTCGATCCGGACACCGGCGACATCCGGTGGGAAGCGCGGTTGCAGGGGATGCTGAGGCCTGTCGGCGTCCAAGGCGGATCCGTGTTCTTCCTCTCCACCGACTGGAGTTCCGGCGACACCAAGGCCGTCGTCCGCTACGTCCCCGGGACAAGGGCGACGAGCCGGGTGGAGCTGCCCGTACCGCGGGCGGACCCCGTGGCCTCCGTGTACGGAAACGTCATGTACGTACTGGCGACCGGCGGTTCACTGGAGGCGATCGACACGGACACCCACAAGCGGTTGTGGCATCTGGAGACGTCCGTGAGCCGCGGTTCGGTGCCGGTCGCCGACGGCAAGCACGTGTACGTCACCACCCCTGACGGGCGCCTCCTGGCGGTCGACGCCGGCAACGGGCGACTCGTCGGGCAGACAGCCGCTCGGCTCGGCACGGACTCCGGCCAGGTTGTCGCCACGCTCCCCGAACCCGTCGTAGCGGACAACCGCGTCTACGCCGCCGCCCCCGACGGCACGGTCTTCGCCGTCAACTCCCTTACGCCCGGGGGCTGGTAGCCGTGGCAGGGCAGCGAAAGGGCCGCCCCCGTCGGAACGGAGGCGGCCCAACCACAGAGCGACAGTCTCAGCCGAGCTTGCTGACGTCCCGCACCGCGCCGCGGTCCGCGCTGGTGGCCATCGCGGCGTAGGCGCGCAGGGCGGCCGAGACCTTGCGCTCGCGCTGCTTCGGGGCGTAGCGGCCCTCAAGCGCGGCCTCGCGGCGGGCCAACTCGGCGTCGTCGACGAGGAGTTCGATGGAGCGGTTCGGGATGTCGATGCGGATGCGGTCGCCGTTCTCGACGAGGGCGATGATGCCGCCGGACGCCGCCTCGGGGGACGCGTGGCCGATCGAGAGACCCGAAGTGCCGCCGGAGAAGCGGCCGTCGGTGATCAGGGCGCAGGTCTTGCCGAGGCCGCGGCCCTTGAGGAAGGACGTCGGGTAGAGCATCTCCTGCATACCGGGGCCGCCCTTGGGGCCCTCGTAGCGGATGACGACGACGTCGCCGTGCGTGACCTGTTTGTTGAGGATCTTCTCGACGGCCTCTTCCTGCGACTCGCAGACGACGGCCGGGCCTTCGAAGGTCCAGATGGATTCATCCACGCCCGCCGTCTTCACCACGCAGCCGTCGACGGCGAGGTTGCCCTTGAGGACCGCGAGGCCGCCGTCCTTGGAGTAGGCGTGCTCGGCGGAGCGGATGCAGCCCTCGGCCGCGTCCTCGTCCAGCGCGGCCCAGCGCTCGGACTGGGAGAAGGCCTCGGAGGAGCGGACGCAGCCGGGCGCCGCGTGCCACAGCTCGACGGCCTCCGGAGAAGGCGATCCGCCGCGCACGTCCCACGTCTTCAGCCAGTCCGCGAGGGACGGGCTGTGGACGGAGTGGACGTCCTCGTTGAGCAGGCCCGCGCGGTGCAACTCGCCCAGCAGGGCCGGGATTCCGCCCGCGCGGTGGACGTCCTCCATGTAGTACGTGCGGTTCTTCGCGACGTTCGGGGCGACCTTGGCGAGGCAGGGCACGCGGCGCGAGACCGCGTTGATCTCGTCCAGGCCGAAGGAAACGCCCGCCTCCTGCGCCGCCGCGAGGAGGTGCAGGATCGTGTTGGTGGAGCCGCCCATCGCGATGTCGAGGGCCATGGCGTTCTCGAAGGCCGCGAAGGTGGCGACGTTGCGGGGCAGGACCGTCTCGTCGTCCTGCTCGTAGTAGCGGCGGGTGATGTCCATCACCGTGCGGGCCGCGTCCTGGTACAGGCCCTTGCGGGCGGTGTGCGTGGCGAGGACCGAGCCGTTGCCCGGCAGCGAGAGGCCGATGGCCTCGGTCAGGCAGTTCATCGAGTTGGCGGTGAACATGCCGGAACAGGAGCCGCAGGTCGGACAGGCGTTCTCCTCGATGTTGAGGACGTCCGCGTCCGAGACGCTGTCGTTGGCGGCCTCGACCATCGCGTCGATCAGGTCCAGCGTGCGGACGGTGCCGTCCTGGAGGGTGGCGCGCCCGGCCTCCATGGGGCCGCCGGAGACGAAGACCGTCGGGATGTTCAGGCGGAGCGCCGCCATGAGCATGCCGGGCGTGATCTTGTCGCAGTTGGAGATGCAGATCAGGGCGTCGGCGCAGTGCGCCTCGACCATGTACTCCACGCTGTCCGCGATCAGGTCGCGCGACGGCAGGCTGTACAGCATCCCGCCATGCCCCATCGCGATGCCGTCGTCGACCGCGATCGTGTTGAACTCGCGCGGGATGCCCCCGGCCGCGGTGATCGCCTCGCCGACGATCCGGCCGACGGGCTGGAGGTGGGTGTGGCCGGGCACGAACTCGGTGAAGCTGTTCGCCACCGCGATGATCGGCTTCCGGCCGATGTCCGCACCGGGTACACCGGAGGCGCGCATAAGGGCGCGTGCGCCCGCCATGTTGCGGCCGTGGGTGACTGTGCGGGACCTCAGCTCGGGCATCGTCGATCGCTCCTTCAAGACAAGTAGGGCTGCTATTGAGCGTACGCCGGTCATCCAGGGGTCGGACACGGTGTCCGCATTACGGGATGCCCATCTCGCCATTGGCGGGATGTCCGTATCGCCATTGGCGGGATGGGCATCCCGTCGTAGGACGACGTCACGGCCCGGTCAGATGCCCCTGCACCACCGGTGCGATCCGCGCGATGATCTGCTCCGGGTCGGCGGACGCCAGCGGCTCGACCTTGATCACATAGCGCAGCATCGCCGTCCCCACGAGCTGCGCCGCCGCCAGCTCGGCGCGCAGTTCCGCGTCCGGGAGGTCCAGCTGGGCGGCGACCCGGCTCAGCACCTGGGAGAGCACGAGCCGGCGGAAGACGGCGGCGGCGGCCTCGTTGTTGACGGCGGAACGGACCACCGCCAGCAGCGGCTTACGGGTGGCGGGGTTCTCCCAGACACCGAAGATGAAGCGGGTCAGCCGCTCGCCGACGCCGTCCAGCGGCCCCTCGGCGACCGCGTCCGGCGCGTTCGCCGCCGGGGCGAAGGCGACCTCGATGGCCGCCTCGAAGACCTGCTCCTTGGTACCGAAGTAGTGATGGACGAGCGCCGGGTCGACCCCGGCGGCCTTCGCGATCCCACGCACGGACGTCTTCTCGTACCCCCGTTCGGAGAACTCCTCCCGGGCCGCGGCCAGGATGCGGTCGCGGGTGTCGGCGGATTCCGTACGAGGGGGTCGGCCCCGGCGCTTGGCGGTGGCGTCGGTCACCGCCGGGGCACCTTCAGGGCCGAGGCCAGATGCAGCCGCGTGAAGGCGAGCGCCTCCGCGAGATCGGCCTCGCGTTCGGCGCCGGACATCGCGCGCCGGGTGTTGACCTCGATGACGACATGGCCGTCGAAGCCGGTCAGCGCGAGCCGTTCCAGCAGTTCGGCACAGGGCTGGGTGCCGCGCCCGGGGACGAGGTGCTCGTCCTTGTTCGAGCCGTTGCCGTCCGCGAGATGGACATGACCGAGACGATCCCCCATCCGCCCGATCATCTCGGTCGCGTCGGTGCGGGCGGTCGCGGTGTGGCTGAGGTCGATCGTGAAGTGCCGGTAGTCGTCCTGCGTGACGTCCCATTCGGGGGCGTAGGCGAGCATCTCGCGGTCGCGGTAGCGCCACGGGTACATGTTCTCTACGGCGAACCGCACATCCGTCTCGTTCGCCATCCGCCAGATCCCGCTGACGAAGTCCCGCGCGTACTGGCGCTGCCAGCGGAACGGCGGATGGACGACGACCGTGCTCGCGCCGAGCTTCTCGGCGGCGGCCTGGGCGCGCTGGAGCTTGATCCACGGGTCGGTGGACCACACCCGCTGCGTGATGAGCAGGCAGGGAGCGTGCACGGCGAGGATCGGGACCTGGTGGTAGTCGCTGAGTCTGCGCAGCGCCTCGATGTCCTGGCTGACCGGATCGGTCCACACCATGACCTCGACACCGTCGTAACCGAGGCGCGCGGCGATCTCGAAGGCCGTCGCCGTCGACTCCGGATACACGGACGCCGTGGACAGCGCGACCTTCGCATCCGGGATGCGCACGACTGGTTCTGCCACGGAGGACAGACTACGGGGCGGCGCTTTGCGCGGGGGAGCCGGTTGCTGTGCCCGCCCTGTGCGGGGTACGGCAACCGGCCATCTCCGACGCGGGGCCGCGTTGTGGCGATACTTCATGCGGGTCTGATACGTCGGGTGCGGGGTGGGTGTTCAGCACGGCCACGCGCGCGTGCGGCGCGAACGCGGTCCGGGGGCAGGAGGCGGGCGCCTTCGGAGTACGGCCACGCGCGCGTGCGACACGAACACGGTCCCGGCCTCACGCCCCGCCCCGCACCCACCTCCCTGCCTACGCCCACGCCAGCCGCTGCAATCGCCTACACCGAAGTCAGCTGATCCAGCCGTCGTAGGATCACGCCCTCGCGCAGTGCCCAGGGGCAGACCTCCAGGGTCTCCACGCCGAACAGGTCCATCGCACCCTCGGCGACCATCGCGCCGGCCAGGAGTTGTTCGGCGCGACCCTCGGAGACGCCGGGGAGGACGGCGCGTTGGGCGGTGGTCATGCCGCCGAGGCGGGGGACCCAGGCCTCCAGGGACCCGCGCTTCAGCTCGCGCTGGACGTAGAGGCCGTCGGCGGAACGGGCGGCGCCGGCGAGGCGGGCGAGTTGCTTGAAGGTCTTCGACGTGGCGACGACGTGGTCCGGGGCGCCGAAACGGCTGAACTCCCCCACCGTACGGGCGATCTGGGCGCGCACATGGCGGCGCAGGGCCCTTATCGCGGCCGGTTCCGGCGGGTCCCCGGGCAGCCAGCCCGCGGTGAGGCGGCCCGCGCCGAGCGGCAGCGACACGACCGCGTCGGGCTCCTCGTCGATGCCGTAGGCGATCTCCAGGGAGCCGCCGCCGATGTCGAGGACGAGCAGCTTGCCTGCGGACCAGCCGAACCAGCGGCGGACGGCGAGGAAGGTCAGCCGGGCCTCCTCGGCGCCGGTGAGGACCTGGAGTTCGACGCCGGTCTCGGTCTGCACGCGCGCGAGGACCTCGTCCGCGTTGCTGGCCTCGCGGACGGCGGAGGTGGCGAACGGGAGGAGTTCCTCGACGCCCTTGTCCTCGGCCGCCTGCAACGCCTCGTGGACGACGCCGATGAGTTTGTCGACCCCTTCGGGGCCGATCGCGCCGTCCTCGTCGAGGAGTTGGGCAAGGCGGAGTTCCACCTTGTGCGAGTGCGCGGGCAGCGGTCGCGCTCCCGGGTGTGCGTCCACCACCAGCAGATGCACCGTGTTCGATCCCACGTCGAGGACACCGAGTCTCATATACGGAACGCTACTGCCACCTGCACCGATCTCCGTCCTCGGAGCGGTTTCTGGGGCCGCCCCGGGCGACTTACCCTGGACGCGTGCCAAAGACGAAAAAGGCGAAGAACGACAAGGCGGCCAAATCACCCGGCGATTCTTCGCCGGTGACGTCGGCCCTGCCCCCGAGGACGACGTCGGCCAAGCCCCCGAAGACGTCGACGATGTCGAAGAAGGCCCTGAAAGCCGACGAGAAGGGACTCGACTTCGCGCGCGCGTGGGTGGAGTTCCCGGATCCGGCGGACGCGGAACAGCTCTTCCGCTGCGATCTGACATGGCTGACCTCTCGCTGGAACTGCGTCTTCGGAAGCGGCTGCCAGGGCATCCAGGCGGGCCGCGCGGACGACGGATGCTGCACCCTGGGCGCGCACTTCTCCGACGAGGACGACGAGAAGCGGGTCGCCGGGCATGTGGCGAGGCTCACGCCGGACATCTGGCAGCACCACGACGAGGGCGTGCAGAACGGCTGGACCTCGGAGGACGAGGACGGCGACCGCCAGACCCGCCCCTTCAAGGGCTCGTGCATCTTCCAGAACCGCCCCGGTTTCGCGGGCGGCGCGGGCTGCTCGCTGCACATCCTCGCCGTGAAGGAGGGCCGCGAGCCCCTGGAGACCAAGCCGGACGTCTGCTGGCAGCTGCCGGTACGACGGACGTACGAGTGGATCGACCGCCCGGACGACACGCGCATCCTCCAGGTGTCGATCGGCGAGTACGACCGCAGGGGCTGGGGTCCCGGCGGCCACGACCTGCACTGGTGGTGCACGTCGGCGACCTCGGCGCACGGCGCGGGCGACCCGGTGTACGTGTCCTACCGCCCGGAGCTGACCGAGCTGATGGGCAAGGCCGGCTACGACCGTCTGGTCGAGCTGTGCGAGGAGCGCCTGGCCTCGCAACTCCCGCTGCTGGCACCGCATCCGGCGGACCCGGTCGGCTGACCGCTCAGGACGGGCCCGGGTCGCCGCCGCCGTCGGACGGCGACTCCGAGCCCCCCGGATCGGCGGAGGACGAGTCCGTAGGTGTCGGAGTCGGTGTCGGTGTCGGATCGGCGGACGAGGGCGGCGGATCACTCGGAGCCGTCGGCGTCGGGTCCGGACCGGACGAAGGCGGACCGCCGGGATCGGGATGCGACGGCCCACTCGGTTCGCCCGGCCCGCCCGGCTCGGTCGGGGCGGGCGCGCTGCCGTAGCCCTCGATGGAGACGACGGCGCCGGCGGGTGAGACGGCCACGCGCGCGGTCCAGTGGCCGGAGGGCTCGCGCAGATGGTCGACGTACACCTTGATCGTCAACGATTCGCCCGGGGCGAGGGTTCCCGAGGACTGGCTGAGGTAGAGCCAGGGTGCCGTGGTGGTCGCGGACCAGCGGACCGGGGCCGCGCCGGACGCGGTGAGGGTGACGAGCGTGGTGTCGGCGCTGTTGGCGGCCGAGACGGCGAGCCGCCCGGCCCCCTTCCCACCGGTCCCGGCAACGCTGACGACCTCCACGGAGACAGCGTTCTTGCCCCCTTCCCCACCGTCTTCGCCGACCCGCGCGCGGGGCCCCGCACTGGCATCACCGGTGTTCTCGTAACCACCGCTCGCGACCTCGCCCTCCAGACTCCCGGGACCGCCGTGCTGCTCGCTCGCGGAGGCGGCCCTGCCGTCGACGCCCTCGCCGGTGGGTGTGGACCGATAGGCGGCCCACAGAGCGAGAACGGGTGCCGCGATGACGGTGGCGACGACAGTCGTCGTGACGGCACGCGCGCGTAGCCGGTCCCTGCGGGCCGCGCGGTCCTTGGGGTCGAGCGGGAAACCGCGCCGGTCGAAGCGGGGTGCCGCGGCTCCACGCGCGCGCGGGAGGTGCGCCATGGCGACATGCAGGGCCGCGCGGGGCGCTTCCAGGACGGGCAGTTCGGCGGGCGTGACTCCGGCGCCGGGCCAACTGCCGGGCACCGCGCGCTCTGCGGTACGGCGGCAGCGCGGGCAGTCGTCGACGTGCCGGACCAGTTCGCGGCGCAGCGCGCTGCTGAGCACGAGTTGATGGTCACCGGTGAGCCGGGCGACGCTCGGGCAGGTCCCGGTCTCCACGACCGCGAGGGCGGCACGCGTGCGTTCCACCTCGCAGGCGGCGGAGGCCAGCAGCTCCCGCGCGGTGGCGAGATCCATCCCGAGGACGGCGCCGACCTCGTGGGCGGCGAGCCGGTGGCGCACGGCGAGTTCGAGCGCCTCGCGCTGCTCCGGGGTGGTACCGGCGGCCTCCGGCCAGGCCAGCAGCGCGAGTTCACGCCGCCGCAGCTCACGCAGCTCCTCGGACACGACAGGTTCCTCGGCTTGAACCCGGCCACCCATCGCGTGGGTGCCCTGACGTTTCTGCTTGGCCTCGGCCAGCTTGCGCAGACACGCCCAGCGGGCCAGCGCGTACAGCCAGGCCCTGCGGTCCCCGGCCGCCTCCGGCACGCGCGCGCCCCGGCGCTCGGCCAGCGCGAGCACGTCCCCCAGAGCCGCCGTAGCCGCGTCGTGGTCGCACAGCACGGACAGGCAGTACGTGAACAGGCCGTCCAGATAAGGCTCGTAGCGCGCGGGCGGGCGTTGCGCCAGCGTGCGCGCCGCAGCGCGGTCGCGCGCCTCCCGGTGCGCCCGGTGCGCGCCGGTGGTGCGGGTCGAGGTCTCCGGGCTGCTGCTCATCACCCGTGCGACCGTAGGCGGCGGGCGATGCCCCCTTCCGCCCCCTTGAGCTCTTTTAATCCGTACGGGTGAAACGATCCCTCAATAGGGGACAGGAACCCCCGCTTCCCTGGCTCGATCCCGACGGCCATGGCCGGATACCGAACCACACCCCTCCCTCCCCCGCCCCCGCTGTCAGTCCCGCCGGTTACGGTTCACACATGGCTGCCCGTACGAAGACCACCAAGGACCGTCCGTCCTACCGCTGCACCGAGTGCGGCTGGCAGACGGCCAAGTGGCTCGGCCGCTGCTCCGAGTGCCAGGCCTGGGGGACGGTCGAGGAGTACGGCACGCCCGCGGTCCGTACGACGGCCCCGGGCCGCGTCACCACCTCCGCGGTGCCCATCGGCCAGGTCGACGGCCGTCAGGCCACCGCCCGCTCGACCGGCGTGCCCGAGCTGGACCGGGTGCTCGGCGGCGGCCTGGTCCCGGGAGCGGTCGTCCTGGTCGCGGGCGAACCGGGCGTCGGCAAGTCGACCCTCCTCCTGGACGTGGCGGCCAAGGCGGCGAGCGACGAGCACCGCACGCTCTACATCACCGGCGAGGAGTCGGCGAGCCAGGTCCGCCTGCGCGCCGACCGCATCAAGGCGATCGACGACCACCTCTACCTCGCCGCCGAGACCGATCTGGCCACGATCCTGGGCCACTTGGACGCGGTGAAGCCCTCCCTCCTCATCCTGGACTCCGTCCAGACGGTGGCCTCCCCGGAGATCGACGGCGCCCCCGGCGGCATGGCCCAGGTCCGCGAGGTCGCCGGCGCCCTGATCCGTGCCTCCAAGGAGCGCGCCATGTCCACCCTCCTGGTGGGCCACGTCACCAAGGACGGCGCGATCGCGGGCCCCCGCCTCCTGGAACACCTGGTGGACGTAGTGCTCTCCTTCGAGGGCGACCGCCACGCCCGCCTGCGCCTCGTACGGGGCGTCAAGAACCGCTACGGCACGACGGACGAGGTCGGCTGCTTCGAGCTGCACGACGAGGGCATCACAGGCCTGGCCGACCCGAGCGGCCTGTTCCTGACCCGCCGCGCGGAACCGGTCCCCGGCACCTGCCTGACCGTCACCCTGGAGGGCCGCCGCCCCCTGGTGGCCGAAGTCCAGGCGCTCACGGTCGACTCCCAGATCCCCTCCCCCCGCCGCACCACGTCAGGCCTGGAAACCTCCCGAGTCTCGATGATGCTGGCGGTACTGGAGCAACGCGGTCGCATCAGCGCACTGGGCAAACGAGACATCTACTCGGCCACAGTCGGCGGCGTAAAACTCTCAGAACCGGCAGCAGATCTAGCCATCGCCCTGGCCCTGGCCTCCGCGGCGAGCGACAGCCCCCTCCCCAAGAACCTGGTCGCGATCGGCGAAGTGGGCCTAGCGGGCGAGGTCAGAAGGGTCACGGGCGTCCAGCGCAGACTCTCCGAAGCACACCGTCTGGGCTTCACCCACGCCCTCGTCCCGAGCGACCCGGGCAAGATCCCGCCCGGCATGAAGGTCCTCGAAGTGGCCGACATAGGAGACGCCCTCCAGGTCCTTCCACGCTCCCGTAAACGAGACGCCCCACGGGACGGCGAGGACCGCCGGTAGACTTTGCCCTGGTCTCGCCCGTCCGTACGAACCAACTGTGCGAAACGGCGGCGCCTGAAGAACCTGCGACCCGAGGAGTGCAGTGGCAGCCAACGACCGGGCGTCAGCTCCCGGAAAGTCCGGCGGGAGCTCCGGTGCCGAAGGGCTGATGCGCGCCTCACTGAGCGCCGTGGCACCCGGCACGGCCCTGCGCGACGGCCTGGAGCGAATTCTCCGCGGCAACACGGGCGGACTCATCGTGCTCGGCTCCGACAAGACCGTCGAAGCGATGTGCACAGGCGGTTTCATCCTGGACGTGGAGTTCACGGCCACCCGCCTACGAGAACTCTGCAAACTGGACGGCGGAATCGTCGTCTCCTCCGACCTCTCCAAGATCCTCAGAGCGGGCGTCCAGCTGGTCCCCGACCCCACGATCCCCACAGAGGAGACGGGCACCCGCCACCGCACTGCGGACCGAGTAAGCAAGCAAGTGGATTTCCCCGTCGTCTCCGTCTCTCAGTCCATGCGCCTGATCGCCCTCTACGTAGACGGCCAGCGCCGCGTCCTGGAGGACTCGGCGGCGATCCTGTCCCGCGCGAACCAAGCCCTCGCCACCCTGGAGCGCTACAAGCTCCGCCTGGACGAAGTGGCGGGAACCCTCTCCGCCCTGGAGATCGAAGACCTGGTAACGGTCAGGGACGTCTCAGCAGTGGTCCAGCGCCTCGAAATGGTCCGCCTGATCGCCACCGAAATCGCAGAGTACGTAGTAGAACTCGGCACGGACGGCCGCCTCTTGTCCCTCCAGCTCGAAGAACTGATCGCGGGCGTACACCCGGAACGCGAACTGGTAGTACGCGACTACGTCCCCGAACCCACGGCCAAACGCTCCCGCACGGTGGACGAAGCGCTGGCGGAACTCGACGCCCTCTCCCATGCCGAACTCCTCGAACTCCCCACCGTGGCCCGCGCGTTGGGCTACACCGGCTCCCCCGAGGCCCTCGACTCGGCGGTCTCCCCCCGAGGCTTCCGCCTCCTGGCCAAGGTCCCGCGCCTCCCCGGCGCGATCATCGACCGCCTGGTGGAACACTTCGGCGGCCTACAAAAGCTCCTGGCGGCAAGCGTCGACGACCTCCAAACAGTCGACGGCGTAGGCGAAGCAAGGGCAAGAAGCGTACGAGAGGGCCTCTCGCGCCTAGCAGAATCCTCAATCCTGGAACGCTACGTCTAGGCACCAGGCACCAGTTGACGTCAGTCACTCGCCAAGACGAACGAGGTCTGCGCCTTGGCGAACCCGGAAGCAGCCGACTCCACCAGATAGGTCCCCGCACCGGCCGACCCGGCCGGAGGAGTAGCACACTCAGGCGCACTCGGCTTGCGGTCCCACTTCAAGGTGTACGTCACAGCGCCCCCCGCGGACACCCGGTAGTACACACTCCCGGAACCCTTCGGACAGTCGGCGGAGGACCAGTAGTCGGCGGCACCGCCCGCCTCAGTGATCGTCAACACCGCACTCTTGGGCCCGAGATCAACCTTGCAGTCACTGCTCGACGAGTTCTTGGCGGTCAGCACAAAGGTAGGCGTCTGATCCGGCGAGTAGGAGTTGTGCAGACTCCGCAGACTCAACTGCACAGCACTGGCAGTGCAGTTGGGCAAGGTGGAGTCAGCAGGAACCGTAGTCCCCGTACTACTCCCACCACCGGACGCCCCACTACCGCCACCGTCCCCGGACCCCCCGCCCGAGCCACTGTCCCCAGACGACGCCCCACCACTGGAACCACTACTGCCACCACTCGCCCCGCCACTCGCCCCGCTGCTCGACTCATCGCGGCCGCCGGGGTGTTGACTGATGGCGGGCCCAGTACCGGACGGCCCGGCAGTGATCGTAGGGGCGGGAGTCCTGCCGTTCTTCGCCCCATCGGCACCGTTCTTGCTACCCCCGCCACCCGACGTGACGATCCAGGTGATCAGCAGCGCCAACAGGGCGACCACGGACACCATGAGGACCCTCCGACGCCAATAGATGGAGGAGGGAAGCGGCCCGACCGGATTGCGCAGAGATCCCACGGCTCAAACCTTACGAGACAACGGGGAGTTACCTCGCCCCACCCGCCGCTCCGGCCCCAACTTTTCCGGATCATCATCCCGGCAAGGGAGTTGAACGGTGGCGCACCGCGTGGCCCGTCAGCCGCGTACGGCGCGAAGGTGACGCGTCGGGGGGTGTCCGCCCGCAGCGGTTGGCGCGTCAACGCGCTCAAAATCTTGCGAGACCGATTCCG
>NZ_JBSFCQ010000042.1:0-22281 GCF_053891435.1 Streptomyces sp. NPDC002276
TGTGCGAATCGCCGGACACGACAAATTCCTTGAACACGGACGTACCTTTCGCCGAACCACGTTGTTCGTTCCACAACCCACGCCTGGATGATGGAAAGCACGTACACCGACCGAATCGGACTCCGACGGCGGAGAATCGATGTTCCGGCACGGAACACTCACGATTCCGACGATCACTACCGCGCAGTGAGATTCTCTGCCGAATTCCGAATATATGTATCGACCGGTCGTTCTAATCTAAACCCGCGCTCGCCCCCATCGTCAAGTGGGGCGGACTACGACATTCCCACGCATCACCGCACGAGGCGTGCACAACCTGACCGCACCCTGACAGCCGGGGCCACGGCCAAGGGACTGCTCGCGACGCCCCACGACCAGCCCGCGCACACATTGCGCCCTCTCATTTCATGCATGACCTCGCGTGACGGGCGGACGACATGGGCGAGTCCCGTACGACCCATTCCGGCCTGACTCAATTACGTATACTCTTCTGGCTCGCGGGCCGCTACTCCCGAGACATCGGCTGCCCCTGCCCGCATCTGAACAGGTCCGTCCGGTCGCCGGTCATGGAGTCCTCGGTACGCCGGCCGGCATGGTCTGCCGCGACGCCCGGCCCTCGTGCCACGCGACCTCCGTTCGCGGCTCTCTCTTCACTTTCTCGGACGGCAGTCCCGCCGCGCGGTGCCGCCGTCCGCTGATCGCTGCGAGTGCCGGGCACTCGCCGACACATCGGGAAGCGGACATGATCGAGTCGATCGGACGAGCACTCCCCTCACCAGGGTCGCGAGCCTCACTCGCGCTGGGGTCGGCCACGCTGCTGCTCGCGGGCTGCGGCGACACCGGCAACGACACCGCGGGCGCGGACAGCACGACGATCCCGGCCGCGCCGGCGAGCGCCTTCCCCACCACGAAGGCCGCTGGTGCGCCGGTCAGGATCGGTCTCATCACCAACGAGGGCGGCCCGACCACCAGTCAGCCCGAGACCAGGGAGGCCGCCGAAGCGGCCGTGAAGTACGCCAACGCCGAGCTGGGCGGCATCGCGGGCAGGCCGATCCGGCTCACGGTCTGCAAGACGAAGGAGGAGCCGACGACGGCCCGTGACTGCGCGAACCAGATGGTCGAGGCGAAGGTCGACGCGGTGGTCCTGACCAGCAGCGGTCTGGGCGACTCCATGGTGCCGATCGTGACGAAGGCCGGTATCCCCTGGGCGACCTCCATCGCGGCCGGCAACTCCGAGGGCACCACCGCCAACGCCTTCTCCTGGACGGGCGGTTTCCCGACGACCATGACGTCGATGGCCGCGTACGCCAAGGAGAAGGGGTACAAGAAGGTCGCAGTGTTCGTGATCGACGCACCGGCCGCCGTGAGCGGCATCGAGGCCATCGGCAAGCCGGTCTTCGCCAGGGCCGGTGTCGGCCTGCGGATCGTGACGACAGCGGCGGGGACGCCCGACGCCTCGCCGCAGGTGAGCGCCGCGCTGCGCGACAAGCCCGTCGCCGTCGTAGGAGAGTCGACGGTGTGCACCTCCGTGCTCCAGGCGATGAGCACGCTCGGGGCCGGGATCGCCCGGATAAGCGTCCAGTCGTGCGTGGCGCCCGAGGTCGTCCAGGCGGTGGGCGCGGGCATGAACGGGCTTCAGGTCTTCAGCAGTTTCGACGTGGCGAGCAACGACATCGAGGCCCGGCTCTACCGGCAGGTCACGAAGCGATACAGCACCAACACCCCGACCCAGGGGTACGCGGCGATCGGCTACCAGGGAGTGCTCGGCCTGGCCCGCGCCCTGCACGGACCGACCGGCACGGTCTCGGCGAAGGAGGTCACCGGCACGGTGTCGTCCGACGGCAAGTTGGGGCAGCCGCGGGTCGTCGACCCCAGTTCGCTGTTCGCGCGCTAGTCGAAACGGCCGCGGTCGGAGCAGCTGCCGCGCACGTGAATTATCACAATGAGGATACTCATTAGGTCGATCGGGTAGTGAGGGACCGTCGCGGATCCCGCGACCCGGAGACCCCACGAACGAAGGGTGGACCATGAGCAACGGCGACCGCACACGAAACGGGTCGACATGAGGGCGCCCGGGCTGCCCGGCAGCGGCCCCTACGACGACCCGACGCTCGGGCTGGACCTCCCCGAACCGGAGGGAGTCACGCGGATCGAGTCGTGGAGCCGACCGGCGGGACCGGACGACCGGAGCGCCGACGGGTACGGCGAGATGATCGCGCGCCTGCGCGGTTTCCTCGACTACGTCACGGCGGCGCGGCTGGACCCCGGCACGCTGGCCGCGCTGTCGGACGACCTCGGCGCGTGGTCCGAGCGCCTCGCCGACCTGGCCGTTTCCGAGCGCGAGCAGGTCTTCGGGCACCGGGACGACATGCCGGGCCGGGGCCAGACGATGGCACCGGCCCTCCGGGTCCACGAGGCCGACCGGTTCAGCGTCCGGGGCACGGTCCGCTTCGGCCGGTACTTCCTGGGCGGGAACGGCGCGGTCCACGGCGGCGCCGTCCCGCTGCTGTTCGACGAGGTCCTGGGCCGGCTGTCGGGCTCGGGCGGCCGCAGCCGGGCCCGTACCGCCTATCTGCACACCGACTACCGATCGATCACTCCGATCGGTGCCGAACTCGACGTGCACGGCTGGTTCGTGAGCGAGGAGGGCCGCAAGCGCGTCCTGCGGGCCGAGATCCGGCACAACGGGGTGCTCTGCGCGGAGGCGGAGGGCCTGTTCGTCACCCTCAGGCCCGGTCAGCCCTGACCCGGGGCGGCAAAAGGTAATGAACATTTCTTAGAAAGCATTGACGCTCGGTTCCGTCGGCGAAATAGTTCGACGCGGACCTACTCCGGCGAGGAGCAGACATGGCGATCATGCCCATCGAGTGGGGCAAGGTGCGGGAGTACGCCACCGCGACGGCGGCGCCCCGTCCCGCGTACCTCGACGACCCGAACGCCCCGATCCCGCCGACCTTCCTGGCCACGGTGGTCCACTGGAGCACCATCGGCGAGACGGTCCGGGCGCCCGAGGTCGCCGAGGCGTGCGCGAGCGTCGGGATCGAGCCCGACGTACGGAATCTGCTCTCGCTGGAGCAGGAGTACGTCTTCCACGGCCGGGTGCCACGGGCGGGGGAAACGCTGCACAACTCCGAGCGCCTCCAGGACGTCCGGATCAAGCAGGGCCGAAGTGGGCCGATGGTGATCGTGCGCTTCCTGGTGTCCTTCCACGACGCCGAGGGGCTGCTGATCGCGGAGTGCCGGTACACGTCCGCCTATGTGCGCAAGGAGGCGTCGTGACCGGCCTCGCACCGGGTGCCCGGCTTCCGGAGCGGGTGTTCGGGCCGGTCACGATGACCGACGTCGTGCGCTACCAGGGTGCGAGCGGCGATCTGAACCCGATGCACCACGACGACGAACTCGCCCGCTCCGCCGGGTATCCCGCCGCGTTCAGCGTGGGGATGCTCGGCGCGGGCTGGCTCGCCGCGTACTGCACGGACCGCTTCGGCGAGGAGAGCGTACGGCGCTTCCGCACCCGCTTCACCCAGGTGGTGTTCCGCGGGGACCGGCTGATCGCGTCGGCCGAGGTCGTACGGCTCTTCGAGCAGGACGGCGAACGGCGCCTGGAGCTCGCGATCCGGCTGCGCAGGGACGACGGCGCGCTCGTGGTCGACGGTTCCGCCGAGTTCGCGCTGACGTGATGAACCCTCTGCGCCGAGAAGGGACAACGCATGGAGTCTGACGGCGAGTTGCGGATCGGGACGAGCGAACGTCTTGATCTGCCTGTGGCGTTGGTGATCGGCGGGGGCGGCATCGGCATGTCGGCGGCCCGCCGGCTCGGCCAGTCCCACCGGCTCGTGCTGGCGAGCCTGTCGGCCGCCAAGAACCCGGCGCGCGAGGCGGTGTTGCGCGAGGACGGGATCGACGCGGTGGTGACCCGGTGCGACATCACGGAGCCCGACTCGGTCGCGGAACTCGGTCAACTGGTCGCGGCCCGGGGCCGGTTGCGCACGGTGGCACATGTGGCGGCGCTGTCCCCGTCGATGGGTGACTGGCGCACCCTGCTGAAGGTGAATCTCGTCGGGGCGACGCTCGTCGAGCGGATGAGCCTGGAGCGGGCGGTACCGGGCACGGCCGCGGTGTTCGTGTCGTCCTCCGCCGGACACCTCGCCGAGCCGCCCACTCCGGAGATCACCGCCGTGCTCGACGAGCCGCTCGCACCGGACTTCGTCGAGCGCCTGGAGAAGCTGGTCCCGGAGCGGACACCCCTCCAGGCCTACCGCCTCACCAAGTTCGCGCTGCTGCGCATGTGCAGGAGACGGGCGGCGGTGTGGGGGACGAAGGGGGCCCGCATCGTGTCGATGTCGCCGGGCCCGATCGCCACCCCGATGGGTGCGCTGGAGTTCGAAGGCCCGCACCGCGAGGTCAAGTTGGGCATGCTGCGCCGGTCGCCGCTGGGCCGTGAGGGCACGATGCCGGAGACCGCCGACGCCATCGAGTTCCTCGCCTCCGACCGGGCCTCGTACATCACCGGAACCGATCTGCTGGTCGACGGCGGCATCCTCGCGACCACCCGGTTCAGCTGACCGCGCCGTGGACCCCCATCTGCAAGGGAGTTGAGCATGCCCGACCGGAACGACGGCGCCGACCTCGGCGAAGGCCCGCTGCACGGCCTCGTCGTGATCGATCTCTCGACGACGCTGCCCGGCGCCCAAGCCACTCAGTTCCTCGCGGACGCGGGCGCGGACGTCGTCCTCGTCGAGCCTCCCGACGGAAGCCCGTTGCGCGCGGACCCCGGCTGGCCCGGCCTGCTGCGCGGCAAACGGAGCATCACCCTCGACCTGCGCGACGACACCGATCGCGCGACGCTGGACGGCCTGCTCGCCGGGGCGGACGTCGCCGTCGCCACGCTGCGCCCTGCCGCCGCGGCCCGACTCGGCTTCACCGCCGAGGAGTTGGCGGTCCGGTACCCGCGCCTGGTCGCGGCACTCATCACCGGCTGGGGAACCCGCGGCCCCTGGGCCGACCGCAAGGGCTACGAGGCGCTGATCCTGGCCAAGAGCGGTGTCCTGCACTCCAAGCACCAGCTCACCACCGGCCCGGACCCCGCCCATGTCACCACTCCCTACGCGTCGTTCGCCGCGGCACAGGCAACAGTGCACGGCATCCTCGCGGCGTTGCTCGAACGGGAGGAGAGCGGCCTGGGGCAGCTGGTGGAGTCCGATCTGGTGACAGGCGTCGGCGCCTACGACCCGTACAACTGGTTCTATGAGCTGGTCCTCGGCCGCTACCCGGACGCGTTCCAACCGGCGGGCGCCGCCTTCGACCAACAGGGCAGGCCCCAGGCCAAGTTGCTGTACGCGCTGCTCATCGCCGCGACGGCGGACGGCACGTGGCTCCAGTTCGCGCAGACGGCGCCCCGGCTCATGCAGGCCTGGCTGGACGAGCTGGACCTGAGCGCCGAACTGACCGATCCGAAGTGGGAGGGCTTTCCTCTCCTGCCCACGCCGGAGCTGCGCTTCGAGTGGTGGAACAAGATGATCTCGAAGGTCGGGGAGCGGACGCTGAAGCAGTGGGAGGAGGCGTTCGCCCGCAATCCGGACGTCTTCGGCGAGCAGTTCCGTACGCCGGACGAGGCGCTCGACCACCCCCAACTCGTCCACGAGGGCCGCAGCGTCGTGGTGGACGATCCCGACCTCGGCCCGGTCCGCCAGCCCTCGACCCTGGTCCACGCGGCCGGACGTCCCCTCACCAGAATCCGCCGCGCGCCCCGACCCGGCGAACACACCCGGGAGCTGCGCGCCTTCACCCGCGCCACGACTCCCCCCAACTCTGCGGCTCAGCAAGGCCGTTGCAGCCCTCCCCTCACCGGCGTGACCGTACTCGAACTGGGCGCCATGTACGCCGGGCCGTACGGCGCCACTCTCCTCGCCGATCTCGGTGCGCGGGTCATCAAGGTCGAGCCGCTCGACGGCGACCTGATCCGCATGATCATGGCGTTCCCCGAGGCGGGCGGCGCGAAGGTGCTCCAGGGCAAGGAGAGCATCGCCGTCGACCTCCGCTCCCCCGAAGGTCTGGAGATCCTGCGGCAGTTGGCCGGACAGGTCGACGTGGTGCTTCAGTGCTACCGGGCGGGTGCCGCGGCCCGGATCGGTGTGGACGAGGCCTCGCTGAAGTCGGTCAACCCGGATCTGGTCTATGTGAACGCGCCCGGTTACGGGATCGACGGCCCCTACGGCTCCAAGCCCGCCTACGCGCCGTCCATCGGCGCGGCGTCCGGAGTGTCCGTGACCGACGCGCAGGTGGTCGGCCGTCCCGCGGCGGACCGTGACCAACTGCTTGCGCAGGCCCGCAAGTTGTACGCCGGCGGGACGGTCCCAGCGGTCCAGTCGGACGGGATGGCCGCGCTCGGTGTCGCCTCGGCCCTGCTGCTCGGGATCTACGCGAAGCGTCGTGGGATCGGACTGACCGGCATCGTGGCCACGATGCTCGGCACCAGCACGCAGGCGCTGATCGCGCACAACACCAGTTACCCGGGCCGTCCGGCGCGCTCCCGGGTCGACCCCGACTTCCGCGGGACCGGTGCCCTGTACCGGATGTATCCCGCGTCCGACGGCTGGCTGTTCCTCGCGGCGCCGAAGGAGAAGGAATGGGCTCCTCTGGTCGCCGCCCTCGGCTTCCCCGGCGATCTCGTGGACGAGCGGTTCGCCACGGGCCGGGCGCGTGCCACCCATGACGACGCGCTCGCGGACGTACTCGCCAAGGTCTTCGCCACCCGGACGAAGGCCGAGTGGGAGGCCGACCTGACGGCCTGGGACGTCGGCTGCGTCGCCGTGACCCAGGAACCGGCCGAACGGCACATGCAGGGCGACGAGTTCTACGCGGCGGGCTACGCGGTCGACGCCGTCAGCCCCGTCTTCGACGAGCACCGCAGGCTGGCACCGCTGAACCGCTTCTCCCGCTCGACGACGAAGGCGGAGGCGGGCTGCACCGTGGGCCAGCACACGGACGCGCTGCTTCGGGAACTCGGGTACGACGAGGCGCGGATCGCCGGTCTGCGGGACGCGGGGGTCGTCCGGTGACGTGACGGCCGTTGGGAAAGTTCGTAGGGAAAGGTCGTAGGCGATGGGGTGTCAGCGCCGTTCGCGCCGCGCCCGTGCCTCGTCCTCCATGAGGTCGTGCGTCACCGCGGAGACGGGCGCGGTGAGCATGCCGACCCAGCCGTCGATGTAGTTGTTGAGCTGGGCGTCGCTGATCGGGTGGCGGTTGCGCGCGTGGTCGCCCAGGAGGTTGAGCACGCTGTTGTAGAGCTGTACCTCGCGGCCCCGCCGTACGCGGTCGGGGAGTGCGCCGAGCAGTTCGGGCACCAACTCCTGGAGTACGTCGGTGGCTTCCTCGATCTGTCGCGGCCAGTATTCCGCGTCCGAGGTGGCGGGTGCCAGCCGGGCGAGGAAGGGGACGAACATCTCGCCGGCCTCGATGCTCTCGATCAGCGGACGGACCACCAGCCACACCGCCGCGAGGGGGTCCTCGGCCACGCCGTCGGCGCGGGCCTCCTCCAGGAGTACGGCCCGGCGCGCGTCGATGGTGCGGTAGCGGAAGGCGATCAGGTCCCGGACCAGGCCCGCCTTGGAGCCGAAGTGGTACGTGATGACCGACGAGTTCGACTGGCCCGCCTCCAGCTGGATCTCCCGCAGGGTCACGCCTTCGACCCCGTGGACGGCGAAGAGCCGCTCGGCGGTCGTCATCAACAGCTCGCGGGTCGCCTCCCCCGTGGTGTGCCGGCGTCTGCGGCCCGCGGCCTTCTCGTCCACTGCCATGGTCCTCATGGTGGTAGATGCGGCGCGGCACACGCAACGTCAAAACTAATGGAGATGTATTAGAAAGTATGGACAGTGGGCCCGGGCGATGGAACAGTTCGATGCGAGGACCTGCCGACGCAGGTCTCATCCCTCCCCACGTCCGGAGGACTACTCACGATGCCGAAGATCTGGACCAACTCCGGCGACTCCCACTTCCTCGAACCGAGCGATCTCTGGGAGTCGCGCCTGCCCAAGCGGCTCGCCGATCTGACGCCCAAGTCCGAGAAGGACCCGGACGGGGAGTACGAGACGGTGCATGTCGACGGTCAGTCGTTCCGCCGGAAACTGCCGACCTCGGTGGCCAGGGACTTCCTTGAGGAGAGCCGGAAGGCGCGGGGCATCCGCGACGCGCGGGCCCGCCTTCGCGATCTGGACCAGGAGGGCGTCTGGGGCGAGGTCATCTTCCCGTCGCTGGGCATGTGGTCCTCCACCTTCCGGACGCCCGAGCTGCTCAAGGCCTGCATGCGGGCGAGCAACGAGTGGGCGCTGGAGGAGATCGCGGCGGTCTCGGACCGCTACGTCGTGACCGCGCAGGTGTCGACGCTGGTGGTCGAAGACGCGATCGCCGAACTGGAGTGGGCCGCCGGACAGGGCTTCAAGGCCGTGTTCCTGCCCACCACCCCGCACCCCAGCGCACCGGACTGGCACCGCTCGGACTGGGAGCCGTTCTGGGCCGCAGCCGAACGCGCCCGTATGGTCCTCGCCTTCCACATCGGCACCGACCCGGTGGACATGACGACCGGCGGCGCGGGCCTGGTCTACCGGGGCCCCGGCGGCGCGGTCATGAACTACGCGGAGACCACGTTCTCCGGCCAGCGGGCCGCGATGAAGCTGGTGGCCTCCGGCGCCCTCGACCGGCACCCGGAGCTGAAGGTGCTGATCTCCGAGGGCGGCGCCACCTGGATCCCGTTCCTGGGCGACCGCATGCGGGAGGGCTACCGCCAGCACCACATGGCGGTGCGTCCCACACTCGAACGGGACCCGAAGGAAACCCTGATGACCCAGGTGTACGCCTCCTTCCAGCACGACGAGACGGCGGTCGCCGCGTTCGAGTCGATGGGCTACCGGAACGTCATGTTCGGCTCCGACTACCCGCACATGGAAGGCACCTTCGGTCACACGCAGGACACCCTGAAGTCCCTGTTCGACGGTGTCCCGGACGAGACCCGACTGCGCATCACGCAGGGCGCGTTCTTCGAACTCTTCCCCCAGGTACCCCCGGTCCCCACGAGCGGAGTCTGAGCCGATGCCGCGCGATTCCGGACTGCGCGACGTGGCGATCGTCGGCGTCGGCGCCACGCCCTACTACCGACGCGGAGAGTCCGCCGACAAGAGCATCACGCATCTCGCCGGCGAGGCCATCCTCGCCGCCTGCGCCGACGCCGGTCTCTCCGTCAAGGAGATCGACGGTTTCGCCTACTACTCGGGCGCCGGTGCCGGATACGGCGACAAGATGGAGTCCGTCGACTTCATGGAGACCCTCGGCATCCCCGAGGTCCGCTTCTCCGCGTCGCTCACGAACGGCGGCGGCGGCTCGGCGGGCGCGATCGGCCTGGCACGCGCGGGGATCGTCGCCGGTGACGCGTCGGTCGTCGTCACGGTCATGGCCCTGCAACAGCAGAGGCAACGCCTCGGCACAGTCATAGCGGCCAAGCCGGTGACCCCGGTCAGCTCCTTCCTCCAACCGTCCGGACTGGCGGGGCCCGGCCATCTGATGTCGGTCCTGGCCCGCCGTCACATGCACCAATTCGGCACCACCCGGGACGCGTTCGCCGAGATCGCGATCTCCACCCGGCAGAACGCCCTCAACCGCCCCAAGGCGATCAGGAAGACCCCTCTCACCCGCGAGGAGTACTTCGCCGGACGGATGATCGCCGAACCGCTCTGCGTCCACGACTTCTGCCTGGAGACCGAGGGAGCGGTCGCCGTGATCACCACCTCGGCCGACCGCGCCCGCGACCTGCGCCAGAAGCCGGTCCCCGTGGTGGCCGTCGCCCACGGCGGCACCCGGGACTGGGGCCGCGGCTTCTCCTGGTACGGCATGCCCGACGAGACCTTCACCTCCTCGGGCCACCGACCGATCGCCGGACACCTCTTCAAGCAGGCCGGAATCACACCCCAGGACATCGATGTGGCCCTGATCTACGACCACTTCACCCCGATGGTGCTCATGCAGCTGGAGGACTACGGCTTCTGCGCCAAGGGCGACGGCGGCCCGTTCGTCGAGAGCGGCGCGATCCGCTACACCCGTCGCAGAAAGCCGGGGACCATCGCGGTGAACCCGCACGGCGGGCAGCTCTCCGAGGCGTACGTCATCGGGATGACCCAGATCGTCGAGGGCGTCGAGCAGATGCGCGGCACCGCGATCAACCAGGTCGACGACGCCGAGTTCGCGCTGTGCACCGGCGGTCCGGCGAGCCTGCCGGTGAGCGGACTGATCCTGGGACGCGACCGGTGAGCGCGGCCCGCCTCGCGACGGCGCTGCCGTCCGACGTCGTACGGATCGCGACGGACCATGTCACCGAGCCGTTCTGGCAGGCCGCGAAGGAACGTCGGCTCGTGGCACCCCGGTGCGGCGACTGCGGAACCTTCCGGCTGCCGCCCACCCCGTTCTGCCCGGAGTGCCAGTCCAGCGCGGTCGATTGGCCCCAACTGTCCGGCCGCGCAACGGTCTACAGCTTCGCCGTCGTGCACGGCTACCCCGGGCTGCCGGAACTGACCCTGGTCCCCGCCGTCGTGGAACTGCCGGACGCGCCCGGAGCGAGGCTGGTCACGAACGTCGTCGGGGTTGAACCGGCCGACGTACGGATCGGGTTGGCGCTGACCGTCGACTTCCACCCCATCACCGACGGCTGGATGCTGCCCGTGTTCCGCGTGGCCGAGGAGGGCAAGGCATGAGCGACGACTACGAGAGCGCCCTGGAGGAGAAGCCGCTCGAATTCCTGGCGAGCGTGGCGAACAGCGGGGGTTCCTGCGACGGCCAGGCCGTCGTTCCGGACGGCGATCGCTACCGGTGCTGGTGTTCCTGCGGCGTCTGGACCATCGAGGCGCCAACTCAGGCCGAGGGACTGCGACTTGCCCGACTCCACACCTCAACGGCGGGGGCGCGCACATGGGCGTGATCCTCTTCGTCCGGCACGGCAAGGCATCGGTGGGCGCGGCCGACTACGACGTGCTCTCCGACACCGGTGAACGCCAGTCCGAGCTGCTCGGGACGGAATTCTCCAGGCGCGGAGTCTCCGCGACCCGGATCCTGACCGGCCGCCTCAACCGCCAACAGCAGACCGCCCGTTGCACCCGCCTCGCGTCGAGCTGGTCGACGACCTTGGAGGTCGACGAGGCGTGGAACGAGTTCGACCACATGGACGTCGTCGCGGCCCACCGCAAGGTCGACACCCCCGATTCCGAGCCGCTGGACCGGGCCATTCCCCGCTGGTCCTCGGGACGGTACGACCACGAGTACACGGAGCCGTTCCCCGCGTTCACGAAGCGGGTCGACGACGCGTTCCGCACGGTGGCGGGCGAGTTGACCTCGGGCGAGACCGCTGTCGTCTTCACCAGCGCGGGGGTGATCGGGTGGGTCGCGGCCTCCCTGCTCGGCGGTGGCGAGCCGCAGTGGTCCGCGCTGAACCGCGTGGCGGTCAACAGCGGGGTCACGAAAGTCGTCGTGGGCAGCCGGGGCAGCACGCTCATCACCTTCAACGAGCACTCCCACCTGCCCCCTCAACTCGTCACCTACAGATAGGACTTGCCATGGAGCCAGGCAGGAAGGTCGCCTTCATCACCGGTGTCGCACGCGGTCAGGGCCGCGCGCACGCGGTGAAACTCGCCTCTCAGGGCATGGACATCATCGGTCTCGACATCTGCGAGAACATCGAGTCGATGGACTACCCCAACGCGACCGAGGACGACCTCCGGGCGACGGTGAAGGCCGTGGAGGAGGCGGGCGGGGCGATCGTCGCCGAGAAGGGCGACGTACGCAGCTTCGACGATCTGCGTCGGGTCCTGGACCACGGCGTCGAACGCTTCGGCCGGGTCGACGTCCTGATCGCGAACGCCGGCATCATCCGCCTCTCCCCCGGCGGCGACCGCGACCGCACCTGGACCGACATCATCGACGTGAACCTGACGGGCGTCTGGCGCACCGTCGAGGTGGTCCTCCCGGCGATCCGCGCCGGTGAGCGCGGCGGGTCGATCGTCATCACGAGTTCGGTGGCCGGGCTCAAGGGCGGCGCGAACGACAAGGCGGGCGGCCAGGCCTACACAGCGGCGAAGAGGGGCCTGGTGGGCCTCATGCAGGTGCTCGCGAACGAGTACGCGGGCGAGCGGATCCGGGTCAACACCATTCACCCCACAGGGGTGTTGTCGGGCATGACGCAGAACCCGGTCATGGAGGAGCTCCACGCGCAGGCCGCCAGGGGCGAGAAGAACCCGATCAGCCAGATGCGGAACGCCCTTCCGATCGACGTCCTCCGGGCCGAGGACATCGCCAACGCCGTGGCCTGGCTGGTGTCCGACGAGGCCGCCTACATCACCGGCGTCCAACTGCCCCTCGACGCGGGTTTCGCCGTCCGCTGAGCCGCGCGGCACCGCACCCGCAGACCAAGAACTCCCCGGGAGACAACACCCATGACCGTGACCGCCCCGCGCGTTCGACTCCACTACGGCGACAAGGTTCTCGACTCCGGGTCCGGCGGTGTCTTCGAGCACCGCAACCCCTACACGGGCGAGATACAGGCGGCGATCCCCTTGGCCGGCGCCACCGAGATCGACGAGGCCGTCGAACTGGCCGCCGCGCAGGCCGAGTCCTGGCGCCGCTGGACACCGGAGGCGCGCCGCGACATCTTGATGCGGTTCGCGGAGCTGCTGGGCGAACACCGTCAGGAGTTCGTCGACCTCCAGGCCCTCGACGGCGGCACCCCGACCCACTTCGGCGAACGGATCGTCGACAACTCCATCAACTGGACGCGCTACTACGCCGGTTGGTGCGACAAACTCTCCGGCGAGCTGCTCTCGACCCTCGACACCCGCGGCTACTTCTCCTACACGACACCCGAGCCCTACGGCGTCGTGGGCATCATCGTCACCTGGAACGGTCCCGTCGTCTCCCTGGGCATGAAGGTCATCCCGGCACTGGCGGCCGGGAACTGCGTGGTGGTCAAACCCTCGGAGTTCACCCCCTTCGCACCGCATCTGTACGGCCAACTCCTGCGCGAGGCAGGCGTACCGGACGGCGTGTGCAGCATCCTCAGCGGCGGCGCCGAAGCCGGAGAGGCCCTGGTGCGCCACCCCAAGGTGGAGAAGGTGAGCTTCACCGGCGGACCCGTCGCGGCCCGCCGGATCATGCACGCCTGCGCGGAGCAACTAAAGCCCGCCGTACTGGAGTTGGGCGGCAAGACGGGCAGCATCGTCTTCCCCGACGCCGGCGACCTCGACGCGGTGGCGAGCCGCGCCGTACGGGACAGCATCGGGGTGCTGGCCGGACAGGGCTGTGTGGTGCCGACACGGCTGATCGTGCATGCCGACATCTACGACGAGTTGGTGGAACGGGTCACTGAGGTCGCCGCGACCTACCGGATGGGCGATCCCTTCGATCCCGGGGTCAAGGTCGGTCCGCTCATCAACGCCGCCGCGGTCGAGCGGGTCTGCGGGATGCTCGACCGCGCCAGACGGGACAAGGCCGGGCGGATCACCATCGGCGGCAACCGGGCCGGCGGTGACCTCGCCGACAAGAACTTCGTCGAGCCCACGATCATCGCCGACGTGGACCCGGACCACGAGATCGCCCAGACGGAGGTCTTCGGCCCCGTACTGCTGGTGTTCAAGTTCTCGACCGAGGACGAGGCGGTCGCCCTCGCCAACAGCACGCCGTACGGCCTCGGCGCCAACATCCAGTCGACGAACCTCACCCGCGTGCACCGCGTGGCCGAGCGGCTGAAGGCCGGGGGCGTCTACGTCAACGGCGCCCGGCAGAACCTCC
Source organism: Streptomyces sp. NPDC002276 (assembly GCF_053891435.1). Lineage (NCBI taxonomy): Bacteria > Bacillati > Actinomycetota > Actinomycetes > Kitasatosporales > Streptomycetaceae > Streptomyces > Streptomyces sp. NPDC002276. The sequence goes on from NZ_JBSFCQ010000042.1 coordinate 13,822, forward strand.
CGTACACCCCCTTCGGCGGTCTGGGCCTCAGCGGCTACGGCAAGGAGGGCGGCCGGGCGGGCATCGACGAGTTCCTGCGCTACAAGACCGTGTCGATCATCCAGCCGGAGTGATGGTGCAGCCGGCTCCACCACGGGTCGGGGAGGCTGCTCTCTCGTGGCGGTGAGCGGGCAACGGGATCGTGGTCGGCAGAGATCGAAAACGTCCCCGCGTCCCCCCGCTCCGAAGGAAAACCCCGTGAAGTCGCTGCTCACCACCGTCAAGTCGCTCGTCGCCGATCTGCTGCTCTGGTCGTTCTTCGTCGGCGGCCTCGTCGCGAGCACCGCCTCCGGCACCGTCCTCGACGGCACCCAGAAGAACGTGGCCACCTACACCGGAATCGCCATCTCACTGCTCGCGGGATCACGCATCGCGAAGAAGCCGAAGATCAAGGCATTCCTGTCGAAGTCCTCCACCCTGTGGTTCCTGTTCCTCTTCAACGGCGGCGTGGCCGCGGCCTGCTACCTGACCATGGACGGCGTGAAGGGCATCGCGACCGCGACCGGAATGGGCCTGGTCTCACTCGGCGCCGCAGGCGGCCTTCTGTCGAACCTTCTGTCGAACCGCCGCAAGCCGGCCACAGCCCGGCACCGGGCATAGCGGGGGCAGAACACAGGTCCCACCGAAGGAAGTTGGACGGCACACGGACACAGCTACGGAGCTGGCTCGCAACTGGCTCCACAGCCGCGTCGGCCGTTCGGCTGAGGTGACTCCACCTGGTGTGACGGGAGATGGGAGCTGGGCCTCCCCTCTTCCTGCCACCCGCCCTCAACAATCATGGTCCCAGCGGCCCCGACCACAACTGCTGAGCCAGCGACAGGGTCTCCCACCTGGACCCCCATCTGGTCTCCGACGACATTCCTCGATCACGTCGGCCCTGAGGCGGGCGAACGGTTCACACGCGGCGACAGGACCGCGGTGATCGTGAAGTATCTGCGGGTGAGCGGACGGTCGGTGGAACGCCGGCAGCGTGCCTGGCGGGAGGGTGGGATGGATGCTCGTGAGCCCGCAGGCTCTGCGCCATGGGGCCGGTGAACTCCACCAGGAGGAGCATCGAGAACGAACCGAACGTCGCGAAGCTCGCCATTCGTCGAGGAATGCAGCACCTGACTGCACAGGGCGAACAGAGCGGCATCACCGGCGCGGTGCACGCGGCGCGGCGCGGCGAGTCGCCAGCAGTCACGGGTCATGGTCGCGCAACCAGGTGGGGATCCGCCCGGGCAGGACGCGCCAGGGAATCGCCATACGCCCGCACACCGCGCCGTCGCGCCGTCGCATGGGCAGGGACGAAACCGAACCCGGTCGACAGATCTTGGGCCGCGACGGGTCAGTCACGGTTCGATAACGAAGGCCTGTGGAGTGTGCGCCTCGTGGGGGGCCCGGGCGTGGGGGTGGTGGAACGGCGGTCGGGCTCGCCCAGCGAGTGAGGCCCTCGGACCTTCCCTCCCCTACGAACGTGAGGATGGACCATGCAGCACCGCAAGTTGGGATTCGCCGCTGCCGGCGTCGCCGCCGCGGGCCTGTGCGCCGCGTTGGCCACGACGGCGCTCGCTTCGTCCGGCCACGGAACCACAGCGCAGAGCGTCAAGCACTCGCAGGCCGTGGTCAAGGAGGCCGCGAAATCGAAGGCGGCCTCCGACGTCAAGACCAAGGACCAGCCGTCCGCGTCCGAGCTCAACCGACAACTCGTGAAGATCCAGTGGGCGATCAAGGTGACGACCGGCCGCCCGACCAAGGCCCAGGTCGCCGAAGCCGACAAGCTGGTAGGGCAGTTGAAGGCGCAGGGCAAGGCCACCGCCGCGCAACTGGCATGGCTGGCGCTGACTCCCGCCGAGAAGCGCGTGGAGGCAGCACCGGTGAACGTGAACTGAGTGGAGCATGACAGTGACGGTGACCGAGGGCAGCAGGCCGGTGTGACGGACTTCGAGGAGTTCTACCAGTCGGCGTACGCGCGGCTGGTCGGTCAGCTGTTCTCGGTCACCGGCAGTCTCGAACAGGCCGAGGACGTCGTACAGGAAGCGTTCATCCGGGCCCTGGACCGCTGGCCCCGGATCCAGGCCTACGACGTGCCCGAGCTGTGGGTGCGCCGGGTGGCGATCAACCTCGCGGTCAGCGAGATCCGCCGGTTACGCCGGCGTGCCGCGGCTCTGCTGCGCCTGGGTGCCCAACGCCCGCTGCCCCACCTCACGCCGCAGACCGTCGAGGTCGCCGAGATGCTGCGCCATGTTCCGGTGAACCAGCGCCCGGTGCTGTTGCTGCACGACGTACTGGATCTGCCGATCGAGCAGGTCGCCGAGCAACTGGGCCTGCCGGTGAGCACCGTGCGCGGCAGACTCGCCCGAGCCCGCGCGAACCTGGCCCGCCGTTTCGCCGCCGATCCGGAAGGAGCTCTGTCCCACCATGGCCGACCCTGAACACGGACTTCGCCGACTCGTCGAGGAGGGCACGCGGGCCGCCCGGCAGCCGCCCCTCGCGGACCTACGGCGCAGGGCCCGGCGCCGCCGCACACTCCGCGAGGTCGCGATGGTCACAGCCGTGGCCGCCGCGGTGCTTGCGGCCTTCCCCCTGGTCGCCTGGGAACGTTCCGGAACCAGCAGTCCGACGGCGCCCCACACCCCCCAGCCCACGGTGACCGGCCCCTCCACACCTCTGCTCGCCTCGCCGTCCGAGACCGTGCCAGGCGGCACGATCACGCTGACCGGTACGGACTGCGCCCCCGGGAAGGCGGTGACCGTCGGGATCCGCTGGAACCGCGGCGCGAAGCAGAACCTCTCCATGGAAGAACAGAAAAGATCACCGGAGCAACCGCGACCAACCGCCACGGCCGCCGGGACATACGAGCTGTCCTCGGTCAGTGCACTCGCGACCGGGTCCTTCGAGGCCAGAGTCAAGATTCCGACCACCACCGCGGTCAACAAGCCCACGCTGTGGGCCCGTTGCCAGACCGCAGCCCCCTCCCACCAACTCACCCAGAACGTCACGATCATCGTCCGCAGCCCCTACCAGTAGGACTCCGTTGCTGAGCTCGCTGGATGGTTTACGGGCGTTGAGTGAGGGTGAGTCCGGTGCCGGCGAGGCGGCCGTCGATGAGGTCGGGTCGGAGTTGGATATGACGCGGGCTTCGGCGCGGGGTGCGTTCGAGATGCTCGTCGTCGGTGAAGGCGGTGTCGGCCGGCGGGCCGCGCCGTAACAGCGACCAGATGCCCTCCACCGGATTCAAGTCCGGTGCGCAGGAGGGCAGTTGCACGATGGTGAGCCAGTCATGTGCGGCCGCGTACTCACGCATCCCGGCGGCCCGGTGGACGTGGAGACTGTCCCGGGTCAAGGCGGTGGGGGCGCCGAGCTGGATGCGGGCGCGGACGACCAGGCCGTGGTAGTCACGCCAGGAGAAGCCGTCACGTCCTGTGCCCCTGTACTGGCGGTGGCGGTGGCGGTGGGGCCGGTGGACCGGTGGATCAACCGGGATGCCCCGCCCGGCCGGTAACAGCACATGGCGGCGATCGACCCGCGGCGCCAGGACCGGCCCCGCACCCGCACCACGGGCGTATACCCACGGACACTGCCAGGACCAGCCGTGACGGTGCAGCAGCCGCTGTACCGCCGCCATCGAGCAGTCGGTCCGGAATCTGAAGGCGATCACAGCTGTGATCCGTGCCGGAGTCCACCCCTGGTCCTCCCCACCGTGCCCGGCGGGTCCGAGGGCCAACTCCTTCTCCGACTCGGCGAACCGGCCGTCGGACAGCCTGGCCGACTTCGGCGGCCCCGCGGTGGCGAGAGCATCCATCCCGCCCTCCCACCAGGCACGCCAGGCACGCCGCCGGCGTTCCACCGACCGCCCGCTCACCCGCAGATCCTTCACGATCACCACGGTCCTGTCGCCGCGTGTGAACCGTTCGCCCGCCTCGTACCGGATCCGCTGCGGAGCAGTGCACTCGTTGCGGTCCCGGGAGCCGTAGTGTGATGGGCGGCCGAGGCCGTGGCCGCGAGAAACACCACCGCGAACCAGAGCCGGAGGTCCGCGATCGGAGTGTCTCGATCTTGGGTATGGCTCAATCAGAGGGTGGCCAGGCAGACCGACGCCGAACCCTGGCGCGGCAATCCTGTCGGCGTGCTGGATGTTCAGCCGGTGCATCGTGCAAGCCGCCGTGGCGACGAGGACGACGAAGGCTACGGCCGTCAGGAAGGCGCTCATGACGGGCCGCCTCACCTGCCGACCGTCAGGCGGCCGGGCGGACCGGCTGTTCCGGGACGGGCGCGGACACGCCACCCTCGTACTCCCACACCTTTTCCGGATCCAGCGGCGCCTCGGTCGCGGCGACGCCGTGCCGCCCCTCGTCCGCGGCGATGAGCGCGCTCGCGGTCAACGGCGGGCCGTCGTGGTCGGACGCGGCAGCCATCAGCCTGGCCGCCGACTCCGCCCCGGTCTCCGGCGGGATGATCAGCAGATCCCATCGTCCGATGCCGTAGGAGAGCAGCAATAGCTTGTGCGGGTCGATTTCCGCGGCGAACCAGCCCACCTTGACGATGTGACCGTCCACGGGAACCTTGCGGGGGACGGCCGGCCAGTACATCGGGTTGACGGCGATGCGGGTGATGCGGCCCCACAACGGGTCCAACACGGCGGTCAGCGCGGGCAGTTCGCTCAGCAGATCCCGGGAGCGGGGCCACCAGGCGCCGTCCAGGAGGCCACGAGTGGCGCCGTCGCTCTTCAGTGAGAGACGGGCGGCCGGGGCTGCGCCGGGCCCGGGATGCGGCAGGGTGGGGTGCGAGGTCGCCGACATGATGCGGACCCGTCTCCGGGCCACCTCTGCGGCGGCGCGGGTTTCATCACTCGCCGAGGACGACCCGGCGTGGAAGCCGGTGTGCGAAGTGCCCTCGGTGCTGTTCACGGTACTCCGCGCTCTGCGACAGCGCGGAATGGTGGCCGCCGACTGGGGCGCTGGTGTTCCTACTTGCTCCGGAGGGACGTGGCCCCGCGCCGTCCGGCCGGTCGACGTCCCGCGACGGTCGATGTCAACGCGGTGGCCGTACGCTCCGGCCCGGCCCGTTCCGGAGCATGCAGGAGTACCGTGGAGTAACCGAGGTCTCTTGACGTGCCGGTGTCCGTCCGGCGTCCTGTCCTCGCGTTTCCCTTCCCAGGGGCAGCCCGTGACCCCGGCCGCGCCATCCGCAGCGAGGCCGAGGAGTCCCGCCATGTCGATCGTCTCCACTCCGTCCACGACGGAGATCCCGGCGGGCACAGATCCGCCGCCCCCGCCCTACGACGGCACCACCCCCTTCCCGCAAGACGAGGGCCCGGCGCCCGCGCGGGACGGCGGAGAACGGATCTACGTCGGCATCACGGCGGCGATCGTCATCCTGCCGTTCGTGGCGCTCGGCCTGGCCGGCTGGCTGCTGTGGGGGCGGCTCGTCCACCCCGTCGACCTCGTGCTCGCGGCCGTCCTCTACACGGTCACCGGCCTGGGCATCACCGTCGGCTTCCACCGCGGGCTCACCCACGGCTCGTACCGGGCCATCCGGCCCGTGCGCATCGCGCTCGCGGTGGCCGGGTCGATGAGCTTCCAGGGCGATGTCATCGGCTGGGTCGCCACCCACCGCCGCCATCACGCCTTCACCGACCGGCCCGGCGACCCGCACTCGCCGTACCGCTACGGCACCCACCTGGGCGGCCAGTTGCACGGCCTGCTCGACGCCCACGTCGGCTGGCTGTTCCGCAACGAGCAGACACCGCCCGAGCGTTACGCCCCCGACCTCGTCGCCGACCCCGACATCCGGGCTGTCTCCCGCGCCTTCCCCTGGCTGTGCCTGCTCACGCTCGCGCTGCCGTTCGGGCTCGGCTGGGCGATCGGCGGGAGTTGGCTGTACGGCGTAACGGGCCTGCTGTGGGCGGGACTTGTGCGCATCGCGCTGCTCCACCATGTCACCTGGAGCGTCAACTCGCTGTGCCACATGATCGGTGAGCGACCCTTCCGCACCCGGCGCCACGACCGCGCCACCAACCTGTGGCCGCTGGCTCTGCTCTCCTTCGGCGAGAGCTGGCACAACCTCCACCACGCCGACCCCACCAGCGCCCGGCACGGCGTCGACCGCGGCCAGATCGACCCGTCGGCCGCCGTCATCCGCCTCATGGAACGCGCCGGCTGGGTCCACGACGTGCGCTGGCCGACCCCGGACCGGGTCGCCGCCCGCCGCGCCTGAGGTCAAACGCTCATCCACGTACGGCAGTTGGCAGGAGCCTCATGACCACCGTGCTACAGCCCCCGCTTCCCTCCCATCCTGTCCTCCGCCTGCGCCTGGCACCCCCGGGGAACCTGCCGCGGGCCATCGACGGCGCGTGGTGGCCCCGTTCGTACGACCTGCTGGTCGAACTCCCGCGCCTGCTCGCGGGGTTGCCGCGCAAGTGGGGCCACATCACCAGCGCCACGGTCAACGGGACGCCATGGCCCACCATGCCCGGCCAGATGCTCGTTTCCAACCAGGTCGTACGACTGCGCAGGACCCAGGGGGAATCCACCCCGCACACCATCGTCCTGCTCGCGCCCGGCCGGGGGCGCTGGGATCTGCTGGTGGTGCCGCCGGACACGACCGAGCAGGCGGCCGAACCGCTCATGACAGCCGCCGCGGGCGGTCCCGTCTGATCCGGCCCGGCACCGGCCCGCACTGCCGGCCGGTCACCTCCCCGCGACCGCCTGGTGACGGGGAGGCGTGGTTGCTTCGTACGACGGAGGCGTGCTGTCGGCCCGTTCTGCCGTCACGAGGTCGCTCGCGGCCACCTGCGGGGCGGTGTTCGCACTCGCGGCGGCCATCAGCCGGGCGGCCGAGGGGGCGGTGGTCTCCGGGGGAACCACCAGGAGGTCCCAGCGGCCCGACGTGCCGGACAGCAGCAGGATCATGTGCGGATCCAGCTCCGAGGTGAACCAACCGACCCTCACCACATGGCCGTTGACGAAGATCCTGGGCGGAAGGATAGGCCAGTAGCGGGGGTTGACGGCGATGCGGGTGATCCGACCCCACAGTGGGTCCAATACGTCGGCCAGTGCGGGGAGTTCATGGCTCAGGTCCCGTGAGCGGGGCCACCAGGCGCCGTCCAGCTCGGCACGTTCCGGGGAAGGGCTCACGGGTTTGAGGGCGAGGCGTGCGGTCGGCGCCCTGAACGGCGCGGCGCGCAGCGCCGGATGGTCGGTGATCGCGGACATCGTGCGAACCCGTCCCCGGACCGCTGCGCGGGGGCAGTTGTCCGGTGTCGTTGCTCACCAGGAACGACACCGGAATCGAGTCCGGTGTGCGAAGTGCTCCCAACGCGTTCACGCTACTCCCCGAAACGGCCGAACGGACCGCTTCCTGAGCCCGCCTCCCTTCCGGTGGTCGTCCTTGCCCGAGGGGCGGCTGGTCTCCAGTCGGGATCGCGCCGGTTCTGCCGCGCGGGTGGTGTCCACAGTGAACCGGGGGGGGCGAGTCCCTCCCTTGGCGTCCCGTGACAACGGTCAGTCGTGGTGATCCCCGGGCCGGGCCGTCGCGGGTGCCGGGATGGCGGCGGTGTCGAAGTCGCCGGAGACGATCTGCGCGGCGAGGTCCGAGAGGCGCAGATGACGGGCGCGGGCGTAGGTCCGGAACGCGGCGAAGGCATCGTCGACGGAGGTGTTCCAGCGCTCCGCCAGGAAACCCTTGGCCTGTTCGATCAGGATGCGGCTGGTCAGCGCGTTCTCCAGCTGGCTGTTCTCGACATGGGACTGCTCCAGGGTGCGCTGCTGCAGGATCGCGATGGTGGCCACGTCGGCGAGGGCCTGGGCGAGCGCGATGTCGTCGTCGCCCAGGATGTGCGGGGTGGTCTGGAAGAGGTTGAGCGCGCCGACGACCCGGTTGCGCAACCGCAGCGGGATGGCGTGCGTGGTCACGTATCCCGTCGCGCGGGCCTGCTCGGCGAAGTGCGGCCACGCGCCGGTCGCCTCCGCCGCGGTCAGGTCGATGTTGGTGCGGGCGGCGCCGGAGCGGTAGCACTCGACGCACGGACCCTGGTCGTGCTGGAGCGCGAAGAGCTCCAGCAGGCGGGTGTGCTCGTCCGAGGCGGCGATGATCTGTAGCTCACCGTGCGCGTCCACGAGCAGGATCCCGGCCGCCGAAACGTCAAGGAGCTCCACGCAGCGCGCGGAGAGCCGGTGCAGCAGGTCGATGACATCGAAGTCCTCGACCAAGGAGTCCGCGACCTCCACGAAGATCTCGGCCAGACGTCGTTCGCGGGCCATGGCTATCATCCCTTTCCACCGTCGGGCGAGTACGGCCCGCTTACATCGTCGTCGAGATCGTCCGTGAAGCGCAGCCTGCGGGCGACCACATCCGCCGCGATTTCACGCAGGGACCGCTCACTGCTGTACGCGTGGGCCCGCAGGCGAAGCAGGGCCTCCTGTATGGACACGTCCAGTT
>NZ_JBSFCQ010000043.1:0-18966 GCF_053891435.1 Streptomyces sp. NPDC002276
GGATCGCCGGCCGCACCCTGCGGACCGTCCGTGAGATGGTCGGCGACCACGTCCGGCACAACGTCTACTTCATCGATTTCCCGGCCGGCACCCCGTCCTCGGGGTGGACGCCGGCACGACGACCCTCCGCGAGGCCGACCACCTCGTCCGCGACCTCGTCACCACCCTCGCGCTCCCCCCGGGGACGGTCGTCGCCTGCACCCACCTGATCCGCACGGACACGCGCCGCGGGACGGCCGTATCCCTGGAGTTCCCGGACCGCGAATCGGCCGCGGCAGCCTGGCGGCAGCTCACGGAGTCCGAGCCGCTCCAGGGCGACCGGGAAGCCGCCGCCCAGGCGGCCGCCGACCACACGGCCCGCCGCTCGGGCCGGGCGGTCCTGTTCCCCGGCGCGGAACACCTCACCGGGACAATCCCCCTGTCCGACCTGCTGGCACTGACCGCGATCGACCGGGTGACCGTCGTAGGAGCCACCTCGGGCGAACTCCCGGCCCCCACAACACCCGTACACACCCAGGACCACGTACGACCCGAGTGGCGCGAGGGCGAGCTGGTCCTGGCCCTGGTCCCGGCGGTGGGCAACACCCTGGCCCCGTTCGAGGTGCCCAACCCGACGCCTTGCTGCGCCGATCACCCAAGCTGAGCACCGCGGCGAGACCACGTCACCGGCGCGCCTCGCCACCCGGAACCGGGGTGACCGGGATGACCGGAATGACCGGGGTGAGGACATCGCGCCGGTGCAGCGCGACGAGGAGTCCGCTGGACCAGAGCGGGCCGAGGTCGCCGGCCCCGGTCCCGAGGGTGGTCCCAGCGGCGAGTGGTCCGACGGTGGCGGCGTTGAGTGCCGCCGTCGCGTAGGAGCCGGCCATCGTGGGGGCGCCCGCCACCTCGTAGAGGACCCAGGTGATCAGCGTGCCGCCCAGCGCGAACGACAGCGCGCCCTGCACGAGGCCGAGGACGAGCAGGGCACCCGGCGGCCGGTCAGCCCGAGGTACCCCGGTTTCACGGCACCGAAAACGGCCCACGCTCTCCACCTCCCCCCCTACTCAGGTATTACGCCCCGTCACTCAGCCGGCGCCCGCCCGGTCAGCGCGGTCAAACTGCTCCGCACATGATCCATGTGCGCCTGAACGTCATCCCACGTCTCCCCGTGCTCACGCAGCACCCGCTCGGTCTCCCGAGCGATCCGCTCCGCCCGGACCCGTGCCTCCGCGACCACCTCGGCCGCCCGCTCCGCGGCTTCCTCCTGGCGGCGCCGGTCCGACAACTCGGCCTCGGCGTAAGCCTGTTCCGCCTCCGCCAGCGCCGCCTCCGCGCGGGCCACCCGCTCCGCGCACCGCGCGTCCACCGCGGTCGCCCGCTCCTCCGCGGAACGCTCCGCCTCGGCCCACCGCTCGGCGTGCTCCTTGGCCTGCTCGCCCAGCATCGCGGCGGTGCGCTGCCGTACCTCGCGCAACGCGGCGAGCGCCTCCGTGCGCCCCTCCTTCACCTCGCGCCGGGCGCCGATCCGGATGTCGTCGGCCTCGGCGCGGGCGACGAGGAGCCGCTGCCGGGCGCGTTCCTCCACCTCCGCGCGGAGCGCGTCCGCGTGTTCCCGGGCTTCTTGAAGCACATCGGCGGCGCGTGCCTCGGCCCGCGCGACCTCTTCGCGCGCCGAACTCCGCGCGAACTCCCGTACGGCGGCGGCCTCTTCCTCCCCCAGCCGGAACAGTCGCTGCGCCCGCTCGCCGAGCGTCTCGTACGTCTGCGGGGCGAGCCGCGCCACCGTCTCGCGCAGCCGCTCGGCCTCCGCCTCCATGTCCCTGGCCAGTACGGTCAGCCGCGCGGCCCGCTCCCACGCGGCGTCCCGGTGCCGCGAGAGCCCCGCCGCGTACGCGTCCACCTGGGCGGGGCGGTAGCCGCGCCCCCGTACTGCCACGAAGCCACGTGGCGACACCGATGCGCTGCTCATCCTGGAACCCCTCTCCACCCGACGGACACGAAATGATGATTTCGCGCATATCTTGATGTATCGGGCATAAGGGTTCATAACGCGACACTCCGCAGCCAGGTCACGGGCGTCTTCCACGCAAAAAGGGCCGGACCCGGTCGGGCGACCGGGTCCGGCCCTTTTCCGTACGGCCTGTTCAGCGGGCCGACGTCACAACAACCCGTCCCACATCTGCTCCAGCAGCACCGACCACCAGCTTTCCGGCGAACCGAGCGCCGCCGGGTCCAGCGAGGCCAGCTGCGCCTGGAAGTCGACGGTCCAGCGGCCCGCCTGCTCCTGGTTGAGCCCGTACCGCAGTCGCCACATCCGGCCCAGCAGCGCCAGACAGCGCGCGAACTCGGGCAGCCCCGTGTTCACGAACTGCGGCGGTACGGAAGCACCGCCCGGCCCCGCCTCCACGGGCACCGCGACGATGTTCGCCGTGCCGTACTGGACGCAGATCGCCTTGCCGAAGTCGCTGCCCATGACGAGATAGGAGCCCGCGTCGGCGGACGGCCGCACCCCGCGCTCCTGCGCGAGTTCGGCCAACGTCGGTACCGGGCGGCCCGGTTGGGCCTGCGCCCAGAAGAACGGGCCCATGTCCATCGGCAGCCCCGCCGCGACCAGCGTGTGCGCCACGACCGGCGGCACGCCCTGCCGCGACACCGCCGCCTGCTCGAACCGGAACACCCCCGGCCCGAACGCGCCCGCCAGTTCCTGCGCGATCGCCTCCGGCGGGACCGGCGGCGTCGGCTGCACCGGCGGCAACGGCGCCCGCACCGGGGCGAGTCGGGCCGGTCCGTCCGCCACCTGGTGCAACTCGCCCTGGTGCGCGATGAGTTCACGCATCCCCTGCTGCCGGCTCGCGTGATCCGTGCCGTACGGCGCGATGCTGGCGATGCGGGCCTGCGGCCACTGTTCGCGGATCATCCGCGCGCAGTAAGCGCCCGGCAGTTCGCAGGACTCCAACTCCGTGTGCAGTTCCAGGACTTGGTCCGGCGGGATGTTCAGGCCGCGCAGTTCGTGGAAGATCTGCCACTCCGGGTGCGGCGTCCCCGGCGCGGACCGCCGGATCAGCTGCTGCTCGGACCCGTCCGGCGCGCGGTACCGCAACACGGCCTGATAGCCCGGTCCTACGGTCGGCTGCCCCTGCTGCGGATAACCGTAGGCGGGCTGCTGCTGACCAGGGAACGGCTGACCGGGCCCGGGAGGCGCGGGGTGACCGTGACCGGGCACCTGCTGCCCCGGGGGCGGCATCGCACCCGGCGGCATCGACTGCGGCGGAGCCCCCGGAGGCATCCCCGGGGCACCCAACGCACCGGGCGCGCCCGGGAATTGCGGCGCCGGAGGAGCACCGGGTCCACCCGCCGGAGGCCCGGCGAACATGGTCTCCGCCCGATGCACGGCACCGGGAGCACCGCCCTGCGGGGCGGAAGCGCCGGGGACACCAGGCGTACCCGGGGTACCGGGGTTGTACGGCGGCGGAGGCGTGCCAGGGGCACCGGAGGCGCCGGGCATGCCGGGGGCGTACGGCTGCTGTGCGGCGCCGGGCACACCAGGAGCGCCGGGCGCACCGGGCGGCCTGGGCGCACCGGGGACACCCGGCGGCGGCTGACCAACCGACCCCGCGAGCCCACCCGGCCCGGGGTCGGCGAACACCGTCGCGGCATGGTGAACCCCACCCGGAGGCGGCCCCCCGGGACTGTCCGACCCACCGGGCCCACCCGGAGCACCCGGAGCACCCGGACCGGCAAGCCCCTCCGGACCGAGCCCCGAAACCATCTGCGTCGCCACATACCCGCCCACCGGCGGCGGAGGAGGAGGCGGCGGAGGCCCAGCAGGCGTGCCGCCCGGCCGCGCGCCCGGCGTCCCCGGGGCACCCGGCGGAGGCGGCGGGTTCGACCCACCGCTCCGCGCCCGCCGCGGCGGAGGCGCGGCCTTGCTGGTGGCCGCGTCGGCGATGTCCCCCGCGTTGGGCGCGAGCGCCCGTCCCGGCGCACCGGGACTCCCAGGAGCGTGCGGCACGCCGTCGGCACCGTCAGGCCCCTGGGGATACCCGTACGCCGACGGCCCCGCCCCAGGTCCACCCTGCGGACCACCGGAGGGCGACGCACCAGGACCACCAGGACCACCCGGAGCACCGGGACCACCGGCCCCCTGCGGATACCCGTACGACGACGCGGCGGGCGCCCCCTGCGGACCGGGCCCACCCGGCCCCTGAACTGCTCCGCCCCCCAGGGGATACCCGTACGACGACGGAGGCGGCGTACCACCAGCGCCACCGGGTCCACCACCCTGCCCCTGCCCCTGCCCTTGCCGCGAACTCATCGCTCCCCCACGGGGGTTGGCGTCATCCAGCGCCCGGGCGACTGCCGTGGGCGGGAGTTGGCTGCCGCCGGAGATCAACGCGGTTTCGGCGTCGGCCGGGGTCTCGTCCTCGCGCTGTTCGCTCAGCGGCGGTGCGAACACGGTCGCGGGCAGCGGTACCGAACGGTCCTCGCCCGGATCCGCGTTGGTGTCGGTCCCCGCCCACGGCGTGGCCCCGGCCGGCACACCATGCGCACCCGGCGCCTCGGCGCCCCCACCGGCATCCGGCCATGCCGAAGCGGCAGGCACCCCAGCCTGAGTCTCCGGCAGCGAACCAGACGGCGAGGGCGAGGGCGAAGCCGAGCCCGAACCCCCAACACCCGCCCCCGCACCGGAACTTGCCCCTGCCCCTGCTCCTGCCCCTACCCCTGTGCCTGCCCCCCGACGATCCTGAATCCCGATCTTGTCGGCCGCCTCCTGCAACCACTCCGGCGGACTCAGCAGGAAGGACGTCTGGTTGAGGTCCACGCGCGCGGGAGCGGCGGGCACCGCGTCGGCGACCTCGTCCGGGCGGCCGTACTCCTCCTCGTAGCGGCGGATGACCTCGCCCACCGGCAGGGCGGGCCACAGCGTGGCCTCTCCACTGTCACGGGCGAGGACGAGCCGCTGCCCGCCACCGTCCAAGCGCGGACCGTCGGCGCGGTCCTCGGCCCAGGCCACGAAGCCGAGTTCGAACTCGCGCACCCGCACCTCGCGGTGCTGGTACGAGGGCACGTCCCCGTTGATCCATTCCTCGGCGCGCTCCTGCGCCTGTGCGAAAGTCACCATCGCGTCGCTCACTCCCCCACTGCGGCGGCCGAAGGCACCGGTACAGATCGTGCGAACCCGCCGTCCACCATCAGGTTCGCCACCGTCTCCAACTCCGGTGGATTTCCCGCGAGTCGGCCCAGGAACTGGTCGAAGTCGCCCCCGGCGGGCAGCAGTAGCCGCTCCACCCGGTCGGCCGGTGCCCAGGACGGATCGACGTCGCGGGCGTCGTCGTAGGCGCAGAACCACACCGAACCGATCGCCGCACCCTTCACCTTCACCGCGAGCAGGCCGCCCTGGACGAAGCCGACGGCGAGGTAGTCCTTGGTGAGGTGGTCGCGGAGGCATTTGTTGACGTAGACGAGGTCGTTGACGGCCGCCTCGTCGCGGACCGTGAAAAACGGCTGGTCGATCAGGAGGCCCAACTCGGCGTCCAGCGCGGTGCCGATGGGCGCGCTCCCGCCGGCCGCCTTGAGGAACGACCGGTAGGCGCCCGGGAGTCGGTAACCGAGGTCCTCCTCGACGCCCTGCACCTGCGCCTCGGTCACCGCGAGCGAGGACTTCGGCAGGCCGAAGTGCGCGGGGCGGGTCTCCTGGAGCGGGCGGGTGCCGCGCTTGTTGTGGTCGACGCCCGCCGTGGCGATCCCGCCGTGGTGCCGGAGCAGCGCCTTGACCTCGACGGGGACGAGTTCGAGGCGCCGGGTGCCGACCACGTGGTGCCAGGTCCAGCCGTGCGGGGTGGCCACCGCGGGCACGGTGTCCCACAGTTGGTGCCCGGCAGCCGCGAGTGCCGCGTTCGCCGACACATAGTCGGTCAGCCGCAGTTCATCGACGCCGAAACCCTCCGGGGGCTCGGCGATCTCGGCCGCGGCGCGCGCGTACGGCGAGAAGTCGGGGTAGCCGCGCTCGTCCATCCGTACCCCTCTGGGGTGACGGGCCGCCCGGACCGGATCCGGGAAGTGCACGACCTGCCCGGCGTAGGCCGCGTTCGGTGGCGCGGCTTGTTGCCCGAGCCGACCTGTCGTCATGGCGGTTGCCCCCTGCGGCATTCAGTACGATTCACAGCAGGCGCATGTCCAACTCGCCCCACTGTGCCCCGTATCGACTGTCTCGTCTTCTTGACGTTTTTGTTCGACTGTCTCCACGCGTCGACCGCGTGGATCGCGGTGCGGACAGCCTATGCGGTACGGCGGCACCGGTCACCGGCAGCGGTCGCCGCCGCCCCTCACCGGACCTTCACTTCCGTGACCTGCCGTCACCCCGCCGTGACAGCCCGCCGAAGCCCTGGCGTGTCGCACCGCCCCAGCTACCGCACCCGCCACGGCATTTGGCACTCTGAGACCCGCCGGGGGATGCTCGGGAGGGGATGACGATCATGAACGCGACGCAGACGGGACCGCACACCGGGGCGCACACCGGACCGTCCGGCGACCCCAGGGTCGGCTGGAGCGCCACCGAGGGACGACACACGCCGACCCTCAGCCACCGCCGCGACGGCATACTTCCGACCGTCGCAGCCGCCCTCTCCGTGCGCGGCGCGACCACCCTCACCGGCACCGCCGCCCGCGGCGACCAGCCCCCCACCCTGCACCCGCTCGTACAGGACTTCCTCGACACGCTCACCAGCGCCCAGCGCGACCGTTTCACCGGCCGCTGCGCCGAGGCGATCCTGATCTCCCGCCACATCGCCGCCGCCGACGCCGAGCGCAGCAAGCGCGCCGCGCGCAAGCCGATGACCAACGGCGAGGCCCGCAAGACCCTCAAGCAGGCCAAGCTCACCGCCCGCCGCATCCGCGAGGACGGCGACCCCCTGCACGGCAGCTTCGCGGCACCGTGCCGAGCCTGCGCGGCCCTCAGCGCCCACTTCGGCGTCCGAGTCGTGGACCCCACGACGGAGAACGCCTGACACCCACCCCCGCCCAGCACCACTCAACACAACCGCACCACCTCCCCCGCCGCCGACGATCGAAGGGCAGATGCACCCCGACCGCCACTCCCACTCCTCCACGCGCTTCTCCGTACCCGTCGACGCCGCCCTGCGCGCCGCGGGCTGGCAGCCCGGCCGCTGGGACATAAAGCAGGCCGAGATCTGGGCGGACACCCTGCGCGACCACACCTCGCCCGCAGGCCACCAGCACGCCGTGTTCCCGGCAGCGGTGGAGGCGTGGGCCGAGTTCGGCGGCCTGCGCATCGCACCCACCGGCCCCGGCCGCCAGATCGCCCCCACCGCCCTCCACCTGGACCCGCTGCACGGCCTGCACATGGCCCGCACCCTCGGCGACCTGGGCCGAGCCCTCGACACCGACGTAAGCCCCCTCGGCGAGGAACCCGACACCCAGTCCCTCCTGGCCATCGACGCCGAGGGCCGCGTCTACGCCCTGGACCACACCGGCGACTGGTACCTGGGCCAAGACATCGACCAGGCCCTGACCGCCCTCGTCTCAGGCATGGAGCCGGTACGGCTCACGGCGGGCTGACCGACGTAGAACGCTCGTCGGCTACGTCGCCGGAATGACGGCCGACAGCCGCGTACGGCGCGAAGGTGACGCGTCGGGGGGTGTCCGCCCGCAGCGGTTGGCGCGTCAACGCGCTGACACTCTTGAAAGACCGATTCCGCGCCGTTCCGAGGACGGACACCCCCCGACGCGGCACCGACCCACACCAAACGGCAGGGCGAAAGCCCACCCTCAGACAGCCGGAATAACCGCCGAAACCCGAAACCCACCGGCATCCGTGGGCCCAGAAACAAACACCCCGCCCAACGCCAGAACCCGCTCCCGCATCCCGACCAGACCGTTCCCCCCAGACGGCAGCCGAGCCGCCGAGGCGGACGCGGGCTCCGGCGGCGGTTCGTTCTCGACCTGCATCGCGATCTCCGACACCCGGTGCGCGAGCCGTACATGCGTCTTCGCACCCGCCGCATGCTTATGGACGTTCGTCAACGCCTCCTGCACCACCCGGTACGCGGTCTGCTCGATCTCAGCCGCGTACGACCGGGTCACCCCCTCCACCGACAGATCGACGGCCATCCCGGCCGCCGCGGACTGCCCGAGCAACTCGTCCACGTCCGACAGACACGGCCCCTCAGCCCCGCCTTCGCCCCCACCCTCGTCGTCCACGGCCCGCGAGGCAGCCGCAGCGGCAGCCACCCCCACCGCGACCAGCGGCACAGCAGCCCGCTCCCGACTGCCCACCCCGTCCCCACTCCGCAGCACACCCAGCATCTCCCGCAGCTCGGTGAGCGCCTGCCGCCCCATGTCCCCCACGAGCGCCGCGTTCTTGACGGCCTTCTCCGGATCCTTCCGCGCAACGGCCTGCAAGGCAGCCGCATGCACAACCATCAGACTCACCCGATGCGCCACGACGTCGTGCATCTCCCGCGCGATCCGGGTCCGCTCCTCACCCCGCGCCCACTCGGCCCGCTCCTCGGCCCGCTCCGCGAGAAGCTGCAACTCCCGCTCCAGGCTGTCCGCGCGCTCCCGGAGGCTCTCCATCAACCGCCGCCGGGCGCCCACATACATCCCGAGCAGCACAGGCGGCGCGGTCATCCCGACCGCGGTCGTGATGGAGGCGAACGGCACGAACCAGTCGCCGAGTTCCCAGGTCCCGCGCTGGGTGTCCTGCTTCACCCGCACGAACATGACGATCAGCATGCCGAGGAAGGACATCCCGGCCAGCGACCCGATGATCCGGCGAGGCAGCTCGGACGCGGCAAGCGTGTAGAGCCCGACGATGCCCATCAGATAGCCCATCTGGGCCGGAGTAATAGCAATGGACACGAGAACAACAGCGATCGGCCACTTCCGCCTCACGACCAACGTAGATCCGGCCAGCACACCGAAGACGACGCCCACAGCCGCCGGAACCCCCGCGTCGTGCGCGAACCGGACCCCCTCCGCCCCGCACTCCGCCGCGGAGCCGGCCGCGAGCCCCACGTCGAGCACCGCACTACGCCACCTGGTCCACCACCACGGCCCTCCCCGGCCCGTGGCGTGCTCTTCCCCCGTCGTGGTCATGCCTCCAGCCTACGGGCGCAGGGCCCCGGTTTTCCGTCGAGTTTCGACGAGTTGCCTATACCACTGCGCGTAATCGAACAATGACGAAACCGATCACCACCGATAAGTACCGTCGCACGGAGGCCATCGCGTACGGCATAGTGTTTGTTGCCCACTCGGCGACCAGACCAAATGTCCGGCTCGATCGAGTTTGATCCCCCGTGGTGTAATTGGCAGCACCGTGGCTTTTGGTGCCATTTGTCCGGGTTCGAGTCCTGGCGGGGGAGCACAAACTGAACAACAACCGATCAACTCCCGAGCAATCCCCGGGCAACTCCCTCCCCCCATACCCCACTTCGGGCCCTGACAGCACTGTCAGGGCCCACTCTCATGTCCCCCATGAAACGCCCCGGTATCCTGCGAATGTCCACCCCCCAGCATTCCGAAGCCGAAGGGCATACCCGTGAGCGCCATTCGCCCGGCAGCCGTCGTCGTACTCGCAGCGGGTGAGGGCACCCGTATGAAGTCGGCCACACCGAAGGTCCTGCACGAGATCTGTGGCCGCACCCTCGTCGGTCATGTGCTGGCCGCCGCACGCGAGTTGGAGCCGGAGAACCTGGTCGTCGTCGTGGGCCACGCCCGCGAGAAGGTGACCGCCCACCTCGGCGAAACGGACCCCGGAGTACGGACCGCGGTCCAGGCCGAGCAGAACGGCACGGGTCACGCCGTACGAATGGCGCTGGAAGAACTCGGAACCATCGACGGAACCATCGTCGTGGTCTGCGGCGACACCCCCTTGCTCCGCGGCGCGACCCTGCGCGACCTCACGACGAACCACACCACCGACGGCAACGCGGTGACCGTCCTCACCGCCGAGGTACCGGACGCCACCGGCTACGGCCGGATCGTGCGCGACGGCGCCTCAGGTGCCGTCACCGCGATCGTCGAGCACAAGGACGCCTCCGACTCGCAGCGGGCGATCCGGGAGATCAACTCCGGGGTCTTCGCGTTCGACGGGCAGTTGCTCGCCGACGCCCTCGGCAAGGTCCGCACGGACAACAGCCAGGGCGAGGAGTACCTCACGGACGTGCTCGGCATCCTGCGCGAGGCCGGACACCGCGTCGGCGCCTCCGTCGCGGGCGACCACCGCGAGATCGCCGGCATCAACAACCGCGTGCAGCTCTCCGAGGCCCGCCGCATCCTGAACGACCGGCTGCTGACCGAGGCGATGCTCGGCGGAGTCACCGTGATCGACCCGGCGACGACCTGGATCGACGTCACCGTCACCTTCGACCAGGACGCGATCGTCCACCCCGGCACCCAGCTCCACGGCACCACGCACCTCGGCGAGGGCGCCGAGGTGGGCCCCAACACCCGCCTCACGGACACCGTCGTCGACGCCGGCGCCCGCGTCGACAACACCGTCGCCGTCAGCTCGCACATCGGCCCGCAGGCCTCCGTCGGGCCGTACGCCTACCTCCGTCCCGGCACCCGCCTGGGCACGAAGGGCAAGATCGGGACATACGTCGAGACGAAGAACGCGACGATCGGGGAGGGGACGAAGATCCCGCACCTCTCCTATGTAGGGGACGCGACGATCGGCGAGTACAGCAACATCGGCGCCGCCAGCGTCTTCGTCAACTACGACGGGCAGGCCAAACATCACACCACCGTCGGGTCGCACTGCCGTACCGGGTCGGACAATATGTTTGTGGCACCTGTCACGGTCGGGGACGGCGCGTACACCGCCGCCGGCTCCGTGATCACCAAGGACGTACCGCCCGGTTCGCTGGCCGTGGCCCGTGGCCAGCAGCGGAATATCGAGGGTTGGGTGGCCCGCAAGCGCCCGGGAAGCGCGGCGGCGAAGGCCGCGGAAACCGCTTCCCGCCAGGACGAGAACGAAGACTGACCGGAAACGGGTGCGTCGAACACGGCGTACCGTGATAAACGCACACCCAGTTGAATGACCTCTGAGGAGACAGTGCTGTGACCGGGATCAAGACGACCGGCGAGAAGAAGATGATGTTCTTCTCCGGCCGCGCCCACCCCGAGCTTGCCAAGGAGGTCGCCCAGCAGCTGGGTGTCGGGGTCGTCCCGACCAAGGCCTTCGACTTCGCGAACGGCGAGATCTACGTCCGCTTCGAGGAATCGGTGCGCGGCGCGGACTGTTTCGTGATCCAGAGCCACACGGCCCCGATCAACCAGTGGGTCATGGAGCAGCTGATCATGATCGACGCGTTGAAGCGCGCGTCGGCCCGCTCCATCACGGTGATCGTGCCGTTCTACGGCTACGCCCGGCAGGACAAGAAGCACCGCGGCCGCGAGCCGATCTCGGCCCGCCTGATCGCGGACCTGATGAAGACGGCGGGCGCGCACCGCATCCTCACCGTCGACCTGCACACCGACCAGATCCAGGGCTTCTTCGACGGCCCGGTGGACCACCTCTTCGCGCTCCCGCTGCTCGCGGACTACGTGGGCGGCAAGGTCGACCGCAGCAAGCTGACCGTCGTCTCCCCGGACGCCGGCCGCGTGCGCGTCGCCGACCGCTGGTGCGACCGCCTCGGCGCGCCCCTGGCGATCGTGCACAAGCGGCGCGACAAGGACGTGGCGAACCAGGTGACCGTCCACGAGGTGGTCGGCGAGGTCAAGGGCCGCGTCTGCGTCCTGGTCGACGACATGATCGACACCGGCGGCACGATCTGCGCCGCGGCGGACGCGCTGTTCGCGCACGGCGCGGAGGACGTCATCGTGACGGCCACGCACGGCGTGCTCTCCGGCCCCGCGGCCGACCGCCTGAAGAACTCCCGGGTCAGCGAGTTCGTCCTCACCGACACCCTCCCCACCCCGGGCGAGGTGGGCGCCGACCTCGACAAGATCACGGTCCTGTCGATCGCCCCGACGATCGCCAGCGCGGTCCGCGAGGTCTTCGAGGACGGCTCGGTCACCAGCCTCTTCGACGAACACTGACCCCCGCCGTCGTAAACCAGTCGTAGATCGATTTCTGATACGGCCTCCCCGCCGAGTAAGCTGCCCAAGTTGCTCGGCGAGGGAGGCCGTACCGCTTCGCAAGAAGTTCGTACGGCGGTCCGTTATCGACGCGCTCTTCGTAGCAGGCCGATGTTCGGCCGGGTGACCGCCCCCACTCTCGACTTCGCTCGAGCGGGGGGACCCCCACCCCAACTGTTCTACGAGGAGTGACCATGGCCGACGTCAAGCTCACCGCCGAGACCCGCACCGAGTTCGGCAAGGGTGCCGCCCGCCGTATCCGCCGCGAGAAGAAGGTTCCCGCCGTGGTCTACGGCCACGGTGTGGACCCGCTGCACGTCACGCTGCCGGGCCACGAGCTTCAGCTCGCCCTGCGTACCCCGAACGTCCTGCTGACCCTGGACATCGAGGGCAAGACCCAGCTCGCCATCCCGAAGGCCGTCCAGCGCGACGCCATCAAGGGCTTCCTTGAGCACGTCGACCTGCTCACCGTGAAGAGCGGCGAGAAGGTCACCGTCGAGGTCTACGTCCACACCGAGGGCGAGCTGGCCCCGGGCTCCTTCCTGCTGGAGCACGTGCTCAGCACGATCACCGTCGAGGCCGAGGCCACGCACATCCCCGAGTCGGTCACCGTGTCCATCGCGGGCCTGGAGGCCGGTGCCTCCATCGCCGCCAAGGACATCCCGCTGCCCAAGGGCACCACGCTGGCCATCGACGAGGACGCGGTCGTCCTCCAGGTGCTGGCCGCCCAGGCGGAAGAGGCGCCCGCCGACGGCGAGGCCGCGGCCACCGAGGCCTGATCCTCACCTTCATCACCGCTGTCAGCCGCTGTTCCCACCGGGAACGGCGGCTGGCGCGTGTCAAGGAGAGAAGGAGAAGGAGACATGGACGTGACGACCGACGCGAACGCCCCCTGGCTGATCGTGGGACTCGGCAATCCGGGCCCCGAGTACGCCAACAACCGGCACAACGTGGGCTTCATGGTGGCCGACCTGCTCGCGGAGCGGATCGGCGGGAAGTTCAAGCGGGCCGGAAAGGCGCAGGCCCAGGTCCTGGAGGGCCGGCTCGGCGCACCGGGTCCGGCCAGCCGCCGGGTCGTGCTGGTGAAGCCGACCTCGTACATGAACCTGTCGGGCGGCCCGGTCAACGCGCTGCGCGACTTCTACAAGGTGCCGCTCGCGAACATCGTCGCGGTCCACGACGAGCTGGACATCGACTACGGCACCCTCCGCCTGAAGCTCGGCGGCGGCGACAACGGCCACAACGGGCTGAAGTCGATGACGAAGGCGATGGGCCCGGACTACCACCGGGTGCGGTTCGGGATCGGGCGCCCGCCGGGCCGTATGCAGGTGGCGGACTTCGTGCTGAAGGACTTCTCGTCGACGGAGCGCAAGGAACTGGACTTCCTCGTGGACCGCGCCACCGACTCGGTGGAGTGTCTGGTGAGCGAGGGCCTGGAACGGGCGCAGAGCGCGTACAACTCCTGACTTGACCGACTTGTCGGTGACCGAAGTTGACCGCGTGTACGGGTATGGCCAATGATCCCCGCCATGAACTTCGGACGGCTCGCGGCGATGGGCACGGTCGCCCTGCTGATCTTGATCGCCGGGGTCTGGGGCTCCTGGCCCACCGCGTACAACGTGATGCTGACCAAGGGCCGCGAGAGCGGCACGATCCAGGTCACCGCGTGCGGCGACGACACCTGCACCGGGCCGTACACACCGGTGTCGACCGGATCGAAAGCCCGTGCCACCGTCGTCATCGACCACACGGTCGCGGTGAAGAAGGGCAAGACGTACGCGGTGGTCGTGAAGCCGGGCACCGACGAGGTCATGCGCTCCGGCCCCGCCGGAATCCTCTACGCCTGGGTCCCCCTCGGCGGCGCCCTCCTGCTGGCCTCGGTGGTGGTCGCCGGCGGCCTGCACCTGACCCGCGCCGCCTGGGTACTGGCCTGGTCGGGGATCGCGTTGCTGACGGCAGCGTTCGTAGCCCTCTGATCGCTTGAAAAGACGAGTGCCCCCGAGCTTCTACGACAGCTCGGGGGCACCCTTCGTTTCTCTGCTCAGCCGGTGTTGCGCAGGCCCGCCGCCACACCGTTGACGGTGAGGAGGAGGGCGCGGCTCAGCAGCGGGTCGGGTTCCGCACCGGCCGCCGCCTCGTCGCGCTGGCGCTTGAGGAGGGTGACCTGGAGGTAGGAGATCGGGTCGAGGTAGGCGTCGCGGATGGTGAACGTCTGCTTCAACACCGGGGTGGCGTCGAGGAGTTCGGCCTCACCGGTGACGCGGAGCACCTCGGCGACGGTCAGGTCGTGCTCGGCCCGGATGGTGTCGAAGACGTGCTTCAACTCGTCCGGGACGAGGGTGTCCACGTAGTGCTGGGCGATCCGCAGGTCCGTCTTCGCCAGCGTCATCTCCACGTTGGAGATGAAGTTGCGGAAGAAGTGCCACTGTTCGTGCATCTCGTCGAGCACGGTGTCCAGGCCCGCCTCGCGCAGTGCCTTCAGCCCCGAGCCCACGCCGTACCAGCCGGGCACGATCTGCCGGGACTGGGTCCAGCCGAACACCCACGGGATCGCGCGCAGTCCGTCGAGCGAGACGCCCGAGCCGGGGCGGCGGGAGGGCCGTGAGCCCAGGTGCAGGTCGGCGAGCTGGTCGACCGGCGTGGAGGCGAGGAAGTACGTCGGCAGGTCCGGGTCCTCGACCAGCCCGCGGTAGGCGGCGTGGGCCGCGTCGCTGACCACGTCCATGGCCGCGTCCCAGCGGGCGAGCGCCTCGTCGGACTGCCGGGGTGAGGTGTGCAGGGCGGAGGCCTGGAGGGTGGCGGCGACCGTCAGCTCCAGGTTCTCCCTCGCGAGCGACGGCACGAGGTACTTGTCGGAGATGACCTCGCCCTGCTCGGTCACCTTGATCTCGCCCTCAAGGGTGCCCCAGGGCTGGGCGAGGATCGCGTCGTGCGAGGGACCGCCACCGCGGCCGACGGTCCCGCCACGGCCGTGGAACAACCGCAGCCGCACACCGTACCGATGGGCCACGTCACGCAGCCGCCGCTGCGCCCGGTGGATCTCCCACTGAGACGTCGTAATACCACCGAACTTCGACGAGTCCGAGTACCCGAGCATGACCTCCTGGACATCCCCGCGCAGCGCGACCAGCCGCCGATACGACGGGTCGGAGAGCATGTCCTCCAGGATCGTGTCGGCGGCCTTCAGCTCGTCCGTGGTCTCCAGGAGCGGCACGATGCCGACCTTGGCCCACCCGGCGTGCAGATCGATCAGCCCGGCCTCGCGGGCGAGGACGGCGGCGGCGAACACGTCGTCGGCGCCCTGGCACATCGAGATGATGTACGACTCGATGACCTCGGGCCCGAAGACCGCGAGGGCCTTCTTGACGGTCTCGAAGACGCCGAGGGTCTTCTCACCGGCCGCGTCGACGGGCGCGGGCGTCGGAGCCAGCGGCCTGCGGGACCGCAGTTCCTTCGCGAGCAGCTTGGCGCGGTACTCGCGGGGCATGTCCGAGTACCGCCAGGACTCCTCACCGAGCCGGTCGAAGAGCTGGCCGAGCGCGTGGTGGTGGGCGTCCGCGTGCTCCCGTACGTCCATGGTCGCGAGCTGGAGGCCGAACGCGCCGAGCGTGCGGATCGTACGGTCCATGCGGCCGTCGGCGAAGAGGCCGCCGCGGTGGGCGCGCAGGGAGGTCTGGATCAGGGTGAGGTCGGCCAGCAGCTCGGCGGTGCCGAGGTAGTCGCGGCCGGGCTGGTGCGGGGTGTCCTTGGCCAGGCGGCTCTTGGTGTTCTCCAGCTTCTGCCGGATGCAGGTGGCCTTGAGCCGGTAGGGCTCCTCGGCGTTGAGCCGCTTGTAGCGGGGGCTGATCTCGGGCAGCAGCTCCAGGTCGGCCCGGAGGGACTCCAGCAGTTCGTCCGTCGCGCCGGTGTAGCGGATGGAGTTGGAGAGGAAGCCGCGCAGCTCGTCGATCGTCTCCAGCGCGTCGTTGATGCCGTGCTCGTGCTGGAGGATCAGGACGTCCCAGGTGACCTGGGGGGTGACGTTCGGGTTGCCGTCGCGGTCGCCGCCGATCCAGGTGCCGAAGGTGAGCGGGCGGGTGTCGTCGGGCAGCTTGACGCCGACGCGCTCCAGCTCGGCGGTGAGGTCTTCGAGGACGTCTCCGACGGCGCCCGCGTGCAGCTCGTCCAGGTAGTAGATGGCGTTACGCGCTTCGTCGGCGGGCTCCGGACGCACGACGCGCAGCTCGTCCGTCTGCCACACCAGGTCGATGTTCTCGGCCAGCCGGGTGTCGTAGCGGCGGCGGTCGGACTCGATGACCGGGGTCTCCAGGAGCGTGGCGATGCGCCGCAGCTTGTTGAGGACCGACCGGCGCGCGGCCTCGGTGGGGTGCGCGGTGAAGACCGGGCGGACGTTGAGGTTCTTGACCGTCTCGCGCAGGTGGTCGGGGTCGGCGTCCTTGAGGCGGTCGGCCGTACGGGCGAGGAGACCGCCCTCGGCGGCCCGGCGGGCGCGCAGCTCGCGGCCGCGGTGCACCTGCTCGGTGACGTTGGCCAGGTGGAAGTAGGTGGAGAAGGCGCGGACCAGCTTGGCGGCGGTCTCCAGCTCGGTGCCGCGCAGCAGCTCGGCGGCGGCCTCGCCGTCCTCCCGGGTGAGGCGGCGGACCTTCTCGACCAGTTCGAGCAGTTCGGGGCCCTCCTGGCGGACGAGGGTCTCGCCCAGCAGGTCGCCGAGGCGCCGTATGTCGGCGCGCAGCTCGTTGTTGGTCGTGGTGGCCTGGTCGTCGGCACTGCTCACAGGTGCGGCTCCTTGCAGTGTTTGAAGCTCGTCTGGAGGGAACCCGGACGGCGGTCCCGCGGCGGCTGCCGCATACGGGACGGACATCCGGGAAGAAAACAGAGCGGACCGCGCTGTCCGACCGACACCAAGGATAGGTGTCCACTCTGACGCGCGGTCTCACGGGCTTCGTCCACCGGTCGACGCGCTGCCATACTTACGTCGCCGTAGGTTACGGAACCGTAGGGAAGTCCATGCTGAACTGTTGCTGCCCGGCTCCCGCCGTCCGACGCTCCGCCTCCACCTCCGAACCCCACAGGGGACGCCCATGACCACGAGCTCCGATGTGATCGACGACGCCCCGCGGGCGAACGACGACGGCACTCCGCTGCCCGCCGCCACCCTGGGCGGCGAGAAAAAGGGGACGCTGGAACAGCTGACGCTCCTCCTCTTCATCACCGTCCCCTTCCTGGCGCTGCTCGCGGCGGTGCCGCTGGCGTGGAGCTGGGGCGGGGTGAGCTGGCTGGACCTCGGCCTGCTGGTGTTCTTCTACTACCTGGGCTGCCACGGCGTGACGATCGGCTACCACCGGTACTTCACGCACGGCTCCTTCAAGGCGAAGCGCCCGCTGCGCATCGCCATCGCCATCGCCGGGTCGATGGCCGTCGAGGGGCCGCTGGTGCGCTGGGTGGCCGACCACCGCAAGCACCACAAGTTCTCCGACGCGGAGGGCGACCCGCATTCGCCGTGGCGCTACGGCGAGACCGTGCCCGCGCTGATCAGGGGCCTGTGGTGGGCGCACATCGGGTGGATGTTCGACGAGGAGCGCACCCCGCAGGACAAGTACGCGCCGGACCTGATCAAGGACCGCACGATCCGCGCGATCTCCCGCCAGTTCATCTTCTGGACGATGCTGTCCCTCGCGCTCCCGCCACTGATCGGCGGCCTGGCCACGATGTCCTGGTGGGGCGCGTTCACCGGCTTCTTCTGGGGCTCGCTGGTGCGGGTCGCGCTGCTGCACCACGTCACCTGGTCGATCAACTCGATCTGCCACGCCGTCGGCAAGCGCCCCTTCAAGTCGCGTGACCGCTCGGGCAACGTGTGGTGGCTGGCGATCCTGTCCTGCGGCGAGTCCTGGCACAACCTGCACCACGCCGACCCGACCTCCGCGCGGCACGGTGTGATGCGCGGCCAGATCGACTCCTCGGCGCGGATCATCCGCTGGTGCGAGCAGCTCGGCTGGGCCTATGACGTGCGCTGGCCGTCACGCTCGCGTATCGATTCGCGCCGTATCTCCGGTCCGGACAGCTCTCGGCCCCGGAAGGAGTCGGCGGAGGCGGCATGATTGACGCCGTGGCGACCGATCCCAGCAGCACCCCGAGCAACGAGAAGCCCCGACGCGCGCGCCGCACCCGGATGACGGGAGCCGAACGCCGGGCCCAGCTGCTGGAAGTCGGTCGCACGCTCTTCGCGGCGAAGGGTTTCGAGGCCACGTCGGTGGAGGAGATCGCGGCGAAGGCCGGGGTCTCCAAGCCGGTGGTCTACGAGCACTTCGGCGGCAAGGAGGGCCTGTACGCGGTGGTCGTGGACCGCGAGATGCGTCGCCTGCTGGACATGGTGACCAGCTCCCTGACGGCCGGCCACCCCCGCGAACTCTGCGAGCAGGCGGCCTTCGCCCTCCTCGACTACATCGAGGAGTACACGGACGGCTTCCGCATCCTGGTCCGCGACTCCCCCATCCCCCAGTCGACGGGCTCCTTCGCGTCCCTGATCTCGGACATCGCGACGCAGGTCGAGGACATCCTGGGCCGAGAGTTCAAGAGCCGAGGCTTCGACGCGAAGCTCGCCCCGCTCTACGCCCAGGCCCTGGTCGGCATGGTCGCCCTGACCGGCCAGTGGTGGCTGGACGTCCGCCGCCCGAAGAAGGCGGAGGTGGCGGCACATCTGGTGAACCTGGCGTGGCACGGGTTGGACGGGTTGGAGTCGAAGCCGCACCTGATAGGGCGCCGAAAGAGCTGAACCCGTAAGCCCGTAAGGGCTTGCAGATCATTAACGCGTCGTCTTGATCTTGTTTTGGGGCTCGCCAGTTTGAGCGAGGACCCGAGCGTGGAGGGCCGCAAGGACGACGG
>NZ_JBSFCQ010000044.1:0-17406 GCF_053891435.1 Streptomyces sp. NPDC002276
AGCCTGCTCACGTCCACGAGCCGCCCCTCGGCGGTGACGGACTGGGCCTCTCGACACCGGCGCGCCCCTACGGCGCCCTCTCGGCCGGTGGCGTGGGGGCAGTGGGAGTGGGTGGGCCCTCGCCGTGGGGGAGGGCCTCCACCGGTGGGTTTAGTGGGCCTGGGTTGCTTGGTGGGCGGCTTGTACGAACCGTGTGTTTTCTGGGGCCGGGCCGCCTGGCAGGGCGAAGCGGCGGCGGGTGTAGCCGTAGGCCAGGCCGGTGCGGGGGTCCGCGAAGGCCTGGGAGCCCGCCGCACCGCTGTGGCCGATCGTGCCCGCGCTCAGGAACGAGTACCAGGTCTCCGCCGTCGCCTGGAAACCCAGGCCGTACGAGCGGTGTGTGCCGGTGACCAGGTCGCGGCCGACCGAGTGGATCTGGCCGAACTCCGCGACCGTGTCCTGCTTCAGGAGCGGGGCCCGGCCCTCGACCTCGCTGATCGCCGCCGCGTAGAGGCCGGCGAGGCCGCGTGCCGAGGCCACTCCGCCTATCGATGCGGGGCCCTTGGCGCGGAGCACTCTTTGGTTGGGGAGTGACGCGAATACTGGGGGCTCGGCCGCGTGTTCGTTGAAGGCTATGCCTGCGAGGCTGTGGCGGCTGTCCGGGTCGGTGGCGTGTTGGGTCTGTTCCTGGGGGGAAGGGAGGTATGGCTGGGTGGGGTGGAAGCGGGGGTCCTGGGGTGTTGGGAGGCCCAGGAAGAAGTCCAGGGTGTAGGGGGCGCGCACTCTTTCCTCGTACACGTCCTGGAGTGAACGGCCCGTTGCTCGTCTGACGATCTCGCCGGTCAGGGCGCCGATGACCAGGGCGTGATAGCCGAAGGTCGTGCCGGGGCGCCAGAACGGGCGCTGGTCGGCGAGGCGTTCGGCGACCGCGCGGTCGTCTGCCAGTTCGTCGAGGGTGAAGCCGGTGTCCGTACCTATCAGGCCCGCACGGTGTGCCAGCAACTCGCGTAGAGTCAGCGCGCCTTTGCCCTCCGACGCGAACTCCGGCCAGTAGTAGGTGACTTTGCGGTCCAGTTCCAGGGTGCCGTCCTGGACCAGGAGTGCCACCACGAGGTGGGCCGCGCCCTTGGTGGACGAGAACACGCCGTAGAGGGAGTCGGCCGTGGTGTCGGGTCCTGCCCAGAGGTCGACGACTTGTCGTCCGTGTACGTATGCGCACAACTGGCCTTCGTAGTCCGCGCGTTCCGTCGACACGAACGCGGCGAACTCCTCCCGGACCGCTTCGAAGCCGTCGGCTACGGTGCCGTGGATCTCCTGGGTCATCCGCTCTCCTCAACTGATCCGCTGCTCGCGTGTGCCATGGTGAACAACGCCTGTCCGACCTGCGGGAGTTCCCCCTCGGACCTCCTCCTGGTTCCAGAGATCGGTACGGCGAGCGGCACCCGTTCGACTCAATGGGCGAGGGAAGGCGCAGGGAAGGTGTTGGTGTCGGCGATGCCCGGATGTCGCATTCAGGGGGGTGGGGAGTGGGCAGGATGAGTGTGGGCGTCGGGCGTCGGGCGTCGGGTGGGTGTTGGGTGTTGGGTGTGGGTGGCGGGCGTGTGTGGAGAGGGTTCCCATGGCTACTATTCCTTTGCTTCCCAGCCGGGATGATGTGGTGCGCATGGCGCGCAGCACCGGCGACATCACCGGGCAACTCCTGGACACCGCCGGGAACATCACCAGAATCGCCATCAACACCCTTGATCCACGGGACGGTTCGGGTGCCGAGGCGCTCCGGGTGCTGCGGGAGACCACTGCCGAGCTGGCCGAGGCCAGTGCCTCGCCGCAGGCCCAGGAGGCCTTCTATCGCATGGTCGACACCCTGACGCGGCTCGGGACTACCGGTGCGCCGTTGGCCGTTCACCCTGTGAGTCAGCCCGCGCAGGTGTTGTTGGGTGTGCTGGGGGACAGTCTGTTGCCGGTTCTCGACGCGGTCGAACCGGCGGTCGAGGAGTTCGCCGCCGCGCTCGGGGATCTGGTGGAAGCGGCCTCGCCGTTGCTGCCCGCGGTGGCGGGCGTGGCCGCCGGTGTCCTGCTCGCCCTCACCCCGCTGCTTCGCGCGGGCGCCGACGCGCTGGCCGACTCCTCTCCCGAACTCCGGCGCATCGCCGAGGCGTTGACGGCCGCGCTCGCTCCGCTGCTGCCCCCGCAGGTGGCCCTCGCGCAACGGGCCGCTACCGCCGGCACGAAGGTGCTCCGGGCTACCCTTCCGCCCCTCGCCGACCTCACGGAGGCCGCCGCGGCGGCGACCAAGGCGGCCGGGCCGATGCTGGTCGCGGGCGAGGAGTTGTTCGTCTCCGCCGTGGAGCGGGTCCAGCCGGTTCTGCTGGCCGCGGCCTTCCGTGCGGGGCGGGTGGCCCGGGCCACCGCGGTACGGGTGACCGCGGCCGTATCGCCCGCGGCGGATCAGGGGGTCGTGGTGGCGGTGTCGGCGGGCTAGGCACTGTGGTCGGCTTCGACGCTGAGTAAGGTTCTCCCCATGCGTGATCTTGGGGTGGGGTTCGGTTATCTGCTGAAGGGCCAGCGCTGGGTGGCCCGGCACGGGCGGCAGTACGGGTTCGGGCTGGTTCCCGGGCTGATCACGCTGGTTCTCTATGTCGCGGTGCTGGTCGCGCTCGCGGTGTGGGGCGACGACTTCGTCAGCTGGGCGACGCCCTTCGCGGACGACTGGTCGAGCCCTTGGCAGGGCCTGTTCCGGGGATTTCTTACGGCGGTCCTGTTCGTACTGGCCCTGCTGCTCTCGGTGTTGACCTTCACGGCGGTCACCCTGCTGATAGGGCAGCCCTTCTACGAGACCCTCTCCGAGAAGGTCGACAGGGACGTCTCACCCGACGGCACCGCCCCCGAGTCGGGCCTCCCGCTCTGGCGCGAACTCTGGGTCTCGGCCCGCGACAGCCTCCGGGTGCTGGTGCGTGCGCTGGTGTGGGGCGTTCTGCTCTTCGCGCTGGGATTCCTGCCGTTCGTCGGGCAGACCGTCGTTCCGGTGATCGGGTTCTTCGTCACCGGGTTCTTCCTCACCGAGGAACTGACGGCCGTCGCCCTGCAACGCCGAGGCGTCGACCTCCGCGCCCGCCTCACCCTCCTCCGCTCCCGCAAGACCCTGATCTGGGGCTTCGGCACCCCCCTCGGCCTCGCCTTCCTGGTCCCGTTCGTCGCCGTCTTCCTGATGCCGGGTGCGGTGGCGGGGGCGACGATGATGGCCCGGGACCTGAGGGGAGAGGGGGCCGAGGAGGGTGACGAGGGTGACGAAGGGGGTGGGCCCGGGTCAGTTGGGCAGTGACGCGTTCATTGCCGCTGTCACCATCGCTCTGACCTGGGCGATGATGTCCAAACGGTTCTGTATGAAGGCCGGGTCGGTGATCGTTCCTGTCGCCGGGTCCGTGTTGCCCGTGCCGAACTGCAATACCGGTGTGTGGATGTGTCCGCCCGGCAGCGAGTCGTGCAGTCCGAGCCGGTCCCGCAGCAGGGTCGCGCGGTAGGCGATCTCGTTGGAGAGGTAGTTGCCGCCGCCACCGGCACGGGCCGTCGAGCCGGGGGTCGGGCCGTCCCGCTGTACGACGGGAGTCGTCCCGCCCGCCGGGATCTCGGTGACCTCGGTGTGGTCGTAGACGGGGAAACGTCCGGTCTGCGCCGCCATGATCGCCTTGTACGGCAAGGTCGTCGACGTCCACTGGGGCTGCGAGGCCGGGTCGGTGACCGGGACGGTCTCCGTGCGCGAGATGTTGGCGTTGTCCGGATAGCCGCCACGCCAGGCCCCGTTGGTCCGTTCGATGTCGAAGCGGCCCACTCGGCCCTGGCTCACGGTGGTGAACAGATCCACCTTCGGGAGATACGGCCGCAGCGTCCGCTCCACGGTTCCCTCGGCGAAGTCCGCCCAGCGCACGGGGAACATGGCCGTCTCGATGCGCGCCGGGCCGTCCGCCGTCTGGATCACCGTGCCGTCGAGCGCGAGCGCGGTGGCCCCGGACGGGTTGGAGATCCTGATGTCCGCGTCCAGCGTGAACGGGTCGAAGCCGGTGACGAGGATGCGCCTGAGCCCCTTGTCGCGGGCCGGGTAGCGGATGCTGCTCTGCCCGCGTGACGTCTGCTCCAACTGGCTGAGCAGTGCGGCCCGTTGGGCGCTGGTGATGTCGAACTCCGGTGCCCAGGTCCGTATTTCCCTGGTCAGCCCCAAGCGTGCCCAGTAGAGCGGCCGGTCGTCGTCCCGGCTGAGGTCACCGCCGGCCGGTCCTCGGCCCTGCGCGCGGTCGACCGCCCGCTGCCACAGGGCGGTTCCCTCGTGTACGACGATGTGGCGGGCCTGTGTGTAGCTGTGCGCCCCTTCTAGGGCTTGGGTGAACTCCGGTGCCACGGTGTCGAATCCGGAGTGTTCGAGGATCTCCTGGGGGACTGCCCTGTCGAGCCGTTGCTCCTCGACCGTCGGGGGGAGCGTGGTGTCGGCCGCCGCCGTGCCGGTGCCGGGGGCGGAGAAACCGGCCAGCAGGGCCAGTCCGAGGACGCCTGTCCGAACTCGTATGACATTCAAGGTGGTTGAGGCCTTCCGTCGCAGTGGGGTGCGGTGCCGGACGGCCGCAGTATCGCGTGACGGGAGTGGTCTACGCCACGGGTGCGGCGGACGATCCGATCCGCGCCGACTCTTCGGCCAGCACCCCGAGGAACGCCTTCGTCGCCGGGGCCGGTGACCGTCCGCGCAGCGTCGCCGCGTACACCGCCCGGGCCGGTGTTCCCTCGTCCAGGACCGGCAGCAGTACGACGTCCGGTCGTACGGAGTCCGCGGCGAGCGCCGGGACCAGGGTCACGCCGAGGCCCGCGGCGACGTAACCCTCCTTGGCGGTCCACTCGCCGACGATGTGCGCGATGCGCGGGCGGAAGCCCTCGCGCAGGGCCGCTTCGAGGAGGGTGCCCTCGGGGTGTGCGCTGCCGGATATCCAGTCGGCGTCGGCGAGTTGGGCGAGCCGGACCGGGCCCTGCCCGGCGGCGAGGGGGTGGTCGGCCGGCACGGCTACGTACAGCGACTCGTCGAGGAGGTGGTGGAGTTCGTACGCTTCGAGCGGTGCTCGTCCGGTGGTGGAGACGATCGCCAGGTCCAGGTGCCCGGACGCCAGCCGGTGGAGGAGGTGGGGTGTGAGGCCCTCCTCGCGGGACAGGCGTATGCCCGGGTGGCGGTCGCGGAAGGCGGCGAGGGTGCGGGGGACCAGTGCCGAGTCGGCCGTGGGGAACGCCCCGAACTGCACGTGCCCGCCGACGAGTTCGCGCAGCGCCGCCAGCTCACGCCTGGCCCCGCGCAGCGATTCCGTGACGGCCTCCGCATGCGGTACGAGAGCCCGGCCGGCCTCCGTGAGCCGGACGCCCCTCGGCAGCCGGTCGAACAACTGGGCGCCGTCCAGGGCTGATTCGAGCGAGGAGATCTGGCGTGAGACCGCGGACTGGGTCCAGCCGAGCGTTCGGGCCGCGACTGTGAACGAACCGTGCCGGGCCACCTCCAGGAACACGCGCAGCCACACCGTGGAGAGATCCGGACCGTCGTCATGCGAGATGGGCATGTCTGCCATGCTAGACATTCGCTTGTCGCACCGCGGGGCCGGACCTAGCGTCGACGCCATGCGCATCACCCTGGACAGCCCCGCCTCCGCGCCCCAGCCCCTGAGCCCCTACTACTCCCAGGTCGCTCGTGTTCAACACGCCGACGGGAGCGCCCTGTTGTACCTCTCCGGCCAGATCGCGGAGGGCGCCACGCTCGCCGAGCAGAGCCGGGGCGTCTTCGAGACGATCGCCGCCCTGCTCCGGGCGCACGGTGCGACCCTGGGGGACGTCGTCAACATCCGCACCTATTTGACCGATATCACCAGGCTCGGTGAATACGGCGCCGTACGACGGGAGTTCCTCACCGGGACCCCGCCCACCAGCATGACCTTCGAGGTGTCCCGGCTGTTCCGGCCGGAGGCGCTGGTCGAGGTCGAAGTCGTGGCCGCCGTACCCGCGACGGAGTGATCCGCTCCGGGTGATACTGCCGCTCATGACGGCAGTGAAGACCGCGAAGGCGGCGAACCTCGGCGTGCTCTTCGTGATTGAGCTGGGCGCTCTTGTCGCTGTTGCCTATTGGGGGTTCAGCCGGGACCTCGCCACCCCGCTGACCTGGCTGCTCGGTCTCGGCGCGCCCGTTGTGCTAGCCGTGTTGTGGGGGCTGTGCGGTTCGCCGAAGGCCAAGTACAAGACGCGCGGGGCCGGTCGGGTCGCGTTCGAGGTGGTGTGGTTCGGGGCGGGGGTCGCCGGGTTGGTCCTTGCCGGGGCCTACGACTGGGCGCTCGTCTTCGGCCTGGTGTGCGTGGCGAGCAAGACGCTCGCCGTCATCTGGCGGCAGGTGTAGGGGAGTTGGGCTGGACGGGGTCACGTCTCGCCCAGCAGGGGGGCCGTGCGCTCGGGGGTGAGGCCGTTCGGCAGGACGTCGCCGTACTCGGTGCGCAGTACCCCGGCTATGCTCGCCCGCACCCTTGCGTACCTCGCGGTGAAGTAGTTCCGCGCCGGGTGTCCCTCCGTGACGCTCTCGCCGAGGAGCGCGGAGAAGGTCTGGATGATCGCCGGTCGCATCGCGTTGTACTCGACGAGGGACGCGAGCAGGTCGATTCGCCAGCGGCTGTCCGGGACCGCGTCCCACTGGTCCCGTTCCTCCAGGACGGCGACCAGCAGCGCGTCCTTCGTGGGGAAGTAGTGCAGCAGGCCCTGTTGGGTCAGTCCGACCCGCTCCGTCACCGCCGCCAGGCTCGCGCCCCGGTAGCCGCGCTCGGCGATCACCTCCAGCGCCGCCCGCACGATCTCGGCGCGCCGCGCCCTCCTTTGCGGCTGAACCGCCGCCGCTCTCGCGGACGTGGTAGCTCGCCGTGGGGGTTGCCCAATTGATGGTTGCGGTTCCGATTTCTTTGAGGGCGGCCGAGGCAGGATTGAGGCGTCAACGGACTTCAACGAGGAGGCACCGCGCATGGCGGGAACCACGGGAACCCCGGCCGACCGGGCCCGCGAGGAAGCTGTAGCGGCGGCCCTGATGCGGCTCGACCTCGACGCCAAGGCCCGGCTGCTGGCCGGTCAGGACATGTGGTCGCTGCCCGCGCTCCCGGAGATCGGCCTGGCGTCCCTCGTGATGTCCGACGGCCCGATCGGCGTCCGGGGGCGGCACTGGACCGCCGACGACCCCTCCGTCGCGCTGCCGTCACCGACCGCCCTCGCCGCCGCCTGGGACCCCGAACTCGCCCGCCGCGCCGGTGTGTTGCTCGCCCAGGAGGCCCGCCGCAAGGGCGTGCACGTGCTGCTCGCGCCCACTGTCAATCTGCACCGGTCCCCGCTCGGCGGGCGGCACTTCGAGGCGTACAGCGAGGATCCGTACCTCACCGGGCGGATCGGCTCCGGGTATGTGGCGGGCGTTCAGGCGGGGGGCGTGGGAACCACCGTCAAGCACTTCGTCGCCAACGACGCCGAGACCGAGCGCTTCACCGTCGACAATCTCATCTCCCGACGCGCCCTGCGCGAGCTGTACTTGGCGCCTTTCGAGGTCATCGTCGAGCAGGCTCGGCCCTGGGGCGTCATGACCGCCTACAACACGGTCAACGGCACGACGATGACCGAACACGGTGAGTTGGTGAACGGGATCCTGCGCGGTGAATGGGGGTTCGACGGGTTCAACGTCTCGGACTGGACGGCCGCCCGCTCCACCGTCGGTGCGATCGAGGGCGGCCTCGATGTCGCCATGCCTGGTCCGAAGACTGTCTACGGGGAGGCCCTCGCCCGGGCCGTGCGTGCCGGCGAGGTCGCCGAGGCCGCCGTCGACGCGGCCGTACGGAACGTGCTGCGGCTCGCCGCCCGCGTCGGCATCCTGGCCGGTGCCGAACCCGTCGTCGCGGAGGCCCGACTCCCGTCCCCCGTCGACGGCGAGGCGCTCGCCCGCGAGATCGCCCGCCGCTCCTTCGTCCTCGTACGGAATGAGGGCGACGCCCTTCCGCTGAAGCCGAATGCGACGGTCGCGCTCATCGGTGCCGCCGCCCGCGACGCCCGTGTCCTCGGCGGCGGCTCGGCCACCGTCTTCCCGGCCCGGATCGTCTCCCCGCTCGACGGCCTCACCGCCGCCCTCCCCGAAGGCGCCCTGAGCTACGCCGTCGGCGCCGACCCGAACACCGAACTCGCCGTCGCCGACCAGGGGTTCACGCTGAGCGCGATCTGCCGGGACGCGGCGGGCCGGGTCCTCGCGACCGTCCCCGTGCCCAACGGGCAGGTGAAATGGGTCGGTTCGGACCTTCCCGAGGGTGTCACCCACGACACCCTGCACACCGTCGAACTCACCGGCACCTTCACCCCGCGCGCCACCGGCCCGCACACCTTCGGCATCACGGGCATCGGCGCGTTCACCCTCACCGTCGACGGCACGGCGTACTACGACGACGTCCAACGCCCGGTCAAGGACGACCCGTTCATATCCTTCTTCGGCGCCCCCGAGCCCCGCGCCGTCGTCGAACTCGCCGCCGACCGTCCCGTCGAGGTCTCACTGAGCCACACCGTCGCCCGTCCCGTGGGCATCCCCCTCCGGGTCGTCGGCTTCGCGCTCGCCCACCAGGAACCGCAACGCGACCCCGACGAACTGATCGCCGAGGCTGTTGAGGCGGCCCGTGCCGCCGACACCGCCGTCGTCGTGGTCGCCACCACCGAGCGGGTGGAGTCGGAGGGGTACGACCGTACGGATCTTCAACTGCCGGGGCGGCAGGACGACTTGGTGCACGCCGTTGCCGCGGCCAACCCGAACACCGTCGTGATCGTCAACTCCGGCTCCCCGGTCGAACTGCCCTGGCGCGAGGAGGTCGCCGCCGTCCTGCTCGGCTGGTTCCCCGGCCAGGAAGCCGGTGCCGCCCTCGCCGACGTCCTCACCGGCGCCCACGAACCCGGCGGCCGGCTGCCCACCACCTGGGGGTTGCTCACCGATGCCCCGGTCAGTCAGGTGGTCCCGGAGAACGGCGAACTCCCTTACGCCGAGGGCGTGTTCATCGGCTACCGGGCCTGGGAGAAGGCGGGCCGCGTCCCGTCGTACCCCTTCGGGCACGGTCTCGGTTACACCGACTGGACCTACGACGACATCAAGGCCGACGGGGCGTCGGTCACCGTGCGCGTCACCAACTCCGGTGGCCGGTACGGGCGTGAGGTGGTTCAGATCTATCTCGCTCCGAGCGAGCACGACCCTGAGCGTCCGGCCCGTTGGCTGGCCGGATTCGCCGGGGTCGAGGCCGGGCCCGGCGAGAGCGTCGAGGTGCGGGTCGAACTCCCGCGCCGATCTTTCGAGATCTGGGATGAGACGGCGAACGGGTGGGCAGTTGTAAAGGGTTCGTACGAGATCCAGGCGGGCCGCTCGATCATGGACCGCGGGGTCGCCACGACGATTAACGTCTGACCCGGGACTCGTCTCCCCACAGACAGCCCCGGTCCGGGACCTGACCCCTGGACCGGGGCTCATTTCATGCCCGCGTCGCCGTCATGATCAGCGGGCCGTCGTCAACGGATCGTGGTCAGCGGGTCGAGAAGGCGTACACCGTCTCCGAGCGGTACGTCCCGCCCGGGCGCAGTTCCGTGCTCGGGTACTCGGGGCGGTTCGGGGAGTCCGGGAAGTGCTGGGTCTCCAGGGCGATTCCGGCACTCGGGGTGAACGGGTCGCTCAGGTAGTCACCGGTGTAGAGCTGGATGCCGGGCTCGGTCGTAGAGATGGTCAGGATCCGGCCGGACGCCGGGTCGTGCAGCTCGGCGATCTCCACGGGGGCCGGGGTCAGGCCCTTGTCGAGCGCGAAGTTGTGGTCGTAGCCGGTGCCGATCTTGCGTGACTCGCGGAAGTCGAAGCGGGTGCCGGTGACGTCGTCGAGCGGGCCGGTCGGGATCAGGTCGGCGTCGACGGGCGTGAACCGCGAGGCGGCGAGCCGGAGTTCGTGATCGGCCGGACTGCCGGTGCCGCTCAGGTCGAAGTAGCTGTGGTTCGTGAGGTTCACGACCGTCGGCGCGTCCGTCGTCGCCTCGTAGGAGATGCGCAGCGCGCCCGACGCGTCGAGTGCGTAGGTCGCCGAGACGTCCAGGCGGCCGGGGAAGCCCTCCTCGCCGTGCCCGCTGACCCGGCTCAGCCGCAGCCCGTGCTCGACCGGCTCGACGTCCCACACCCGCTTGTCGAAGCCGCGCTCGCCGCCGTGCAGGGAGTTGGGCGCGTTGTTCCGCGCGAGGGAGTACGTCACGCCCTCCAGCGGGAAACGGCCGCCCGCGATCCGGTTCGCGTACCGGCCGACCAGCGCGCCGAGATACGGCTCCGGGTGGGTGAGATAGCCGTCCAGGTCGGCGAATCCCAGCACCACGTCCGCCGCGTGGCCCGCCCGGTCCGGCACCTCCACCGACTGCACGATCCCGCCGTACGACAGCACTCGCACCCGTACGCCCGCCCGCTCCAGCGTCCAGCGGTGCACGGGAGTGCCGTCGGGAAGGGTGCCGAAAAGTTCGCTCATGAGGGAAACCCTAGGTCACGGGTTCGGCCGCGGTGATCCGCCGGTAGGCCATCGCCGCCAGCCGCGCCTGGCCGTCCTTGCTCGGGTGGAACCAGTCCCAGTGGCTCAACTGGTCCGTGCCGAAGCGGTAGTCGTAGACCGCGTTGTCGTCGAAGCGGCAGCGGTCGTCCGTCGCGCACACCTGCTCCAGGACCTTGTTGTACGCCTCCACCCGGTCCTGCACCGTGTCGCGCCGCTCGGTCGCCGCCGAGTCCAGGGCGTCCGCGTCCGCCAGCATCGAGGGGCAGATGCCCAGCTTCCACACCGCCTTGCCCAGCGGGTTGGTCCGCCCCTGCGACCAGAGCCGCTTGAGATTCGGCACGCTCGCGACGTAGACCTGCGTCTTCGGCAGCGCCCGGCGCAGGGACTTGAGGGAGTCCTCGAACCCGGTGCGGAAGTCGGCGACCGAGGTCATCGCCGAGGTCGAGGCGCGGCAGGCGTCGTTGGCCCCCACCATGACCGTGACCAACTGCGGTTTGTGGGCGACCGCCTGGGTGATCTGGGCGGACAGGTCGGCCATCCGCGCGCCGGTCTCCGCGTAGTTCCAACTGCGTTCGGCCGCGCCGGTCCTGCCGAGCAGTCGTACGGCCAGACTGTCGACCGAGGCCTCGGTGCCCGTCGCCCAGGACACCTCGGGGCAGTCCGACAGGACCGTACAGGCGTCGAAACCACGGGTGATGGAGTCGCCCACGGCCGCGACCGAGGACGGGCTGCGGTCCCAGACCGGGGTGGGGGAGGGCTTCGCCTTGGCCGCC
The DNA here is from genome assembly GCF_053891435.1 of Streptomyces sp. NPDC002276. Taxonomy (NCBI): domain Bacteria; kingdom Bacillati; phylum Actinomycetota; class Actinomycetes; order Kitasatosporales; family Streptomycetaceae; genus Streptomyces; species Streptomyces sp. NPDC002276. The sequence continues at coordinate 11,327 of NZ_JBSFCQ010000044.1, forward strand.
GTACCGCTCTTGCTGTGGGTGCCGGAGGACGCGCCCCCGCCCGAGTCGCAGCCGGCCGCGCCCAGTACGGCCGCCGTGATGAGGGCGAGCGCGGCCTGTGAACGAGTACGTCGCATTCGCATGTTGAGACCCATCCCCTCCATAACGGTCTCAACCCATAACAACGCGCCAAGGTTCCCGTCGCCGCCCGATGCAACGGCTCACCCCCGTACAAGCGTCCCCCTGGGTGAATGGCGGGGTTTCCTGGCACCTGGAGGGACGGTACGTCACACTCCGCGCGCCGCCGCACGGTAGCCTCGCCCTCAACGTGGCTGCCCCGCCACCGCCGTTTGCCAGTCAGCAAGATGCCCCGCTCTGTCCGGAGGTCCCGGTGACGACACGTGGAGTTCTGTACGTCCACTCCGCGCCGCGCGCGCTGTGCCCGCACGTCGAGTGGGCCGTCGCCGGGGTGCTCGGCACACGCGTCAGCCTCGACTGGATCCGGCAGCCCGCCGCGCCCGGAACATGGCGCTCCGAATTCTCCTGGCAGGCGGAGGCGGGCACCGCCTCCAAGCTGGCGTCCGCGCTGCGCGGCTGGCACCTCCTCCGCTTCGAGGTGACCGCCGAGCCCTGCCCCACCGCCGAGGGCGAGCGCTACAGCTGCACCCCCGAACTCGGCATCTTCCACGCCGTCACCGGCATCCACGGCGACATCCTCATCCCGGAGGACCGCCTGCGCGCCGCCCTGACGAGGTCCCAACAGGGCGAATCCAACCTGGAAGCCGACATCGCCAAGCTCCTGGGCAAGCCCTGGGACGACGAGTTGGAGCCGTTCAGGTACGCGGGCGAGGGTGCTCCGGTGCGCTGGCTGCACCAGGTGGTCTGAGGTTTCGTTCCGTACACGCCGAGGGCCCCCACCGACCGGTGGGGGCCCTCAGTGTCGTACAGGGAGTTCTCAGACCGTGCGGAACGCCAGCACCACGTTGTGCCCGCCGAAGCCGAACGAGTCGTTCAGCGCGGCGATACGGCCCTCGACCGGCAGCTTGCGGGCCTCGCCGCGGACGACGTCCGCGTTGGCCTCCGCCTCCGGGTCGAGGTTGTCGACGTTGATGGTCGGCGGGGCGATGCGGTTGTAGAGCGCGAGGACGGTCGCGACCGACTCGACGCCGCCCGCGCCGCCCAGCAGGTGGCCGGTCATCGACTTGGTCGCCGAGACCGCCATGTGGTCGGCGTCGTCGCCGAACACCTTGCGCAGCGCCTTCAGTTCGGCCACGTCACCGGCCGGCGTCGAGGTCGCGTGCGCGTTCACGTGCACGATCTCCGCCGGGTCCAGGTCGGTGCTGGCGAGCAGGTGCTTCAGGGCCTGCGAGATACCGCGGCCCTCCGGCTCCGGCTGCACGATGTCGTGGCCGTCGGCGGAGATGCCCTGCCCGACCGCCTCCGCGTACACCCGGGCACCGCGCTGTGCGGCGTGCTCGGCGGACTCCAGGACCAGGACACCGGCGCCCTCGCCGAGGACGAAGCCGTCGCGGGCCGTGTCGTAGGGACGCGAGGCGCCCTGCGGGTCGTCGTTGTTCTTGGACATCGCCATCATGTTGCCGAACGCGGCGATGGGGAGGGGGTGGATGGCCGCCTCCGTGCCACCCGCGACGACGACGTCGGCGCGGCCGGTGCGGATCATCTCGATGGCGTAGCCGATGGCCTCGGCGCCGGACGCGCACGCGGAGACCGGCGTGTGCACACCCGCGCGGGCGCCCACGAGCAGACCCACGTTGGCGGACGGGCCGTTCGGCATCAGCATGGGGACGGTGTGCGGGGAGACGCGGCGGACGCCCTTCTCCTTGAGCACGTCGTACTGGTCGAGGAGGGTCGTCACACCGCCGATGCCGGAGGCGATGACGGTGCCCAGGCGGTCGGGGTCGACGGCCGGGTCCTCACCGGCCTTGTCGGTGAAGCCGGCGTCGGCCCACGCCTCCTTGGCCGCGATCAGCGCGAACTGCGCCGAGCGGTCCAGGCGGCGGGCCTGCGGACGCGGGATCACCTCGGAGGGGTCCACGGCGGCCGGCGCGGCGATACGGACCGCCTGCTCGGCGGCCCAATCCTGCTCCAGGGCCTTCACACCGGACTTGCCGGCGATCAGACCTTCCCAGGTCGAGGCTGCGTCGCCACCCAGCGGTGTGGTTGCGCCGATACCGGTGACGACCACGGTGCGATTGGTCGGGCTCACGGGAATTCTCTCTCCAACGGTACGAGGATTAAGCGGCGCCACCGCCGGGTGGCGGGGCCATGCAGCCGTGCCTAGGGGGTGGCTCGGGCCTGATGGTGGTCCGGGCCTAAGGGGTGGCTCAGGCCTGGTTCTTGAGGATGTAGTCGGTCGCGTCGCCGACCGTCTTGAGGTTCTTGACGTCCTCGTCGGGGATCTTGACGTCGAAGCGCTCTTCGGCGGCGACGACGACCTCGACCATGGACAGCGAGTCGACGTCCAGGTCGTCGGTGAAGGACTTGTCCAGCTGGACGTCCTCAACCGGGATGCCGGCGATCTCGTTCACGATGTCGGCGAGACCGGCGACGATCTCTTCCTGAGTGGCGGCCATGTCAGGCGCTCCTTCTTTGTGATCCAGAGGGTGTGGCGGTGCTTTCCGCAGCGGATCCGATGATGATCCGGCACGGAGTGCCTAGGGGAGGGTAACGACCGTCGCGGCGTATACGAGACCCGCCCCGAAGCCGATGACGAGCGCGGTGTCGCCGCTCTTCGCCTCGCCGGTCGCCAGAAGCCGCTCCATAGCGAGCGGAATCGAGGCGGCCGAAGTGTTGCCGGTGGTGCGTACGTCACGCGCGACCGTGACGTGCTCCGGCAGTTTCAGCGTCTTCACCATCGAGTCGATGATCCGCTCGTTGGCCTGGTGGGGAATGAAGACATCCAAGTCGTCCGGGGTGATCCCGGCCGCGTCCAGCGCCTGCTGGGCGACCTTCGCCATCTCGAACACGGCCCAGCGGAACACCGCCTGGCCCTCCTGCGTGATCGCAGGGAACTTGCCCGTGGAGTCGTACTCGTTCCACGGCACGGTCTGCTTGATGGTGTCGGACTTGTCGCCCTCCGAACCCCACACGGTCGGGCCGATCGCGGGCTGCTTGGAGGGGCCGACCACGACCGCGCCCGCGCCGTCGCCGAACAGGAAGGCCGTCGCGCGGTCCTCCAGGTCGGTCAGGTCGGACAGCCGCTCCACGCCGATGACCAGCACGTACTCGGCGCTGCCCTCGACGACCATGCCCTTGGCGAGGGTCAGGCCGTAGCCGAAGCCGGCGCAGCCCGCCGAGATGTCGAACGCGGCGGCCTTGTTCGTGCCCAGCTTGTCCGCGATCTCCGTCGCCACGGCCGGGGTCTGCTTGAAGTGCGAGACCGTCGACACGATCACGCCGCCGATCTGCTCGGCGGTGATCCCCGCGTCGGCGATCGCCTTGCCGGACGCCTCGATGGACATCGCGGCGACGGTCTCCTCGTCGTTCGCCCAGTGCCGGGTCTCGATACCGGAACGCGAGCGGATCCACTCGTCGGAGGAGTCGATCGTCTCCAGGATCACCTCGTTCGGGACGACCCGGACCGGACGGTAGCCGCCCACGCCGAGAATGCGCGCGTACGGTGCGCCCTTGCTCGGCTTGATCTTCGTCGACATGTTCGTACGGCTCCTTCGTCAGGCGTGGGCGTGCTCGGAGATGAGCTCGCGGGCCGCGTCGAGGTCGTCGGGGGTCTTCAGGGCCAGCGTCTTCACGCCCGGCAGGGCGCGCTTGGCGAGGCCGGTCAGGGTGCCGCCGGGGCACACCTCCAGGAGCGCGGTCACGCCGAGCTCCTTGAAGGTCTCCATGCACAGGTCCCAGCGGACCGGGTTGGCGACCTGGCCGACGAGGCGGTCCAGCACCTCGGCGCCGGTGGCGACCGCCTTGCCGTCCTTGTTCGAGATGTACGTCGACTGCGGGTCGGCGGGCGTCAGTTCACGCGCGGCCTCGGCGAGCGCGTCGACCGCCGGGGCCATGTGCTCGGTGTGGAACGCGCCGGCCACCTTCAACGGTACGACCCGGCGCACGCCCTCGGGCTTGTCGGCCTCCAGGGCGGCGATCTGCTCCAGCGTGCCGGCGGCCACGATCTGGCCCGCGCCGTTCACGTTGGCCGGGGTCAGGCCCAGCTTCTCCAGGTGCGCGACGGTCGTGTCGTGGTCCCCGCCGAGCAGCGCGGCCATCCCGGTCCCGGTGATCGCGGCGGCCTCGGCCATCGCCAGACCACGCCTGCGTACGAGGCGCAGGGCGTCCGTGTCGTCGAGGACACCGGCGAGTACGGCGGCGGTGATCTCGCCGACGCTGTGACCGGCGACGGCGCCCGGGGACACCTCGCCGAGCGCGGTCGCGGAGACCAGTCCGGCGGCGACCAGCAGCGGCTGGGCGACGGCGGTGTCGCGGATCTCGTCCGCGTCGGCCTTCGTGCCGTAGTGCACCAGGTCGAGACCGATGGCGTCCGAGAGGGCACGCAGACGGTCCTCGACACCGGGGAGGTCGAGCCAGGGGGTCAGGAAGCCGGGCGTCTGGGCGCCCTGGCCGGGAGCGACGAGTACGAGCACTCTCACACTCTCTCTTGGGGACGGGCACGGCCGCCCGTGGGGACAGGGACGAAGAACACGAGGGGGTTTTGTGGGGCCTCGACAAAAACCTAGGTCTGGAGATCTCCATCGGCCAGACGCCCCAGGATCAGCGCGATCCGCAGCGTGAACGCGGAACGTACATCGGACGGCGACCAGCCGGTGACGTCAGTCACACGTCGAAGCCGGTAGCGCACGGTGTTGGGATGCACGAACAGCATGCGCGCCGCACCTTCGAGGCTACTCGCCTGCTCCAGATAGACGCTGAGCGTCTCCAGGAGCGCGGACCCGGCCTCCTCCAGTGGTCTGTAGATCTCCTCCACCAACTGGTCGCGCGCACTGGGATCACCGGCCATCGCACGTTCCGGAAGCAGGTCGTCCGCCAGCACCGGGCGCGGTGCGTCCTGCCAGGCGGAACAGGCCTTCAGCCCGGCCGCGGCGGCCTGCGCGGACCGCGTCGCGGCGAGGAGATCGGGCACGATGGGGCCCGCGACGACCGGCCCGGCCGCGTAGGGGCCGATGAGCGACTTGGCGACCGCGAGGGGGTTGTCGCTGCCTCCCGCGATCACGACGAGCCGGTCGCCGAGCACCCCGGTCAGCACCTGGAGCTTGGCGTGCCGGGCGGCGCGGCGGATCGCCTCGACGGTCAACTCGCTGTCGCCGTCGGGGGCGGTGCCCAGGACCACGCACACGTGCTCGGGCGAGTTCCACCCGAGCGCGGCGGCGCGGGAGACGGCTCCCTCGTCGGCCTCGCCGCTCAGCACGGCGTTCACGACCAGCGACTCCAGCCGCGCGTCCCACGCGCCACGCGCCTCGGCGGCCTGCGCGTACACCTGCGCGGTCGCGAAGGCGATCTCCCGGGCGTAGACGAGGAGCGCCTCGCGGAGTACGGACTCGTCGCCGGGGGCGGCGACTTCGTCGATGGCGGACTCCATGACCTCGATGGTCGTCCGCACCATCTCGACGGTCTGGCGCAGGGTGATGGCCCGGGTCAGCTCGCGGGGCGCCGTCCCGAAGACGTCGGTGGAGATGGCCTGCGGCGCGTCGGGATGCCGGAACCACTCGGTGAACGCGGCGATACCGGCCTGCGCGACCAGCCCGATCCAGGAACGGTTCTCCGGGGGCATCGCCCGGTACCACGGCAGCGACTCGTCCATGCGCGCGATGGCCTGGGCGGCGAGACTCCCGGACGACTGCTCCAGCCGCTTGAGGGTCGCCGGGTGCGAGTGGGCGCGGGGGGCGGGGGCTGCGGGTCTGGTTGTTTCGGGTTCGGGCACGGGAACAAGACTGCCTTATCCGGTGTGGCTTGGTTGCGTGCGGGGCGGCTGGCCGGTGTTGAAAAGGCGCCGGGCACCTTTTTTGGTTCGGTCGCCTTCGGGGCGCCTTGAGCCGGTGTCGAGAGGCCCATCGTGCTCGGCGCTGCGCGCCTCCGCGCGCTGGGCCCCGAGGCGCTCGTCCGAGGCATGCAGGGCG
>NZ_JBSFCQ010000045.1:0-16409 GCF_053891435.1 Streptomyces sp. NPDC002276
CTGTGGGGGGGGGGGGCTACGTCTTAAAATGTGTCACCATTCGACCGCACAATCACACACTTTTACACCCCCCCACCCCCACCCCCACCCGCCGACCGAACCAGCACCCTCCGGAGTCAGCACCCTCCGGAGTGAGGCCGGGATGAGACCAATGCTCACTCCCGATCGGCCTCATCCCAGCCGCCAGGCGGGGCCAGAACCCGCGCGAAAGCTCCTATAACCTTGCCCCTCGGGTTGGCCCACTCAGGGTTGGCCGCTAAGCCGGCCCGGCGTGCTGGCGAGACGCGGACGCGCATCCGCTCCGCCGGGTGCGCACGCAGCCCACGTGAAGGGCTGACATACCCGGGCCCCCCATTCCTCCGGGCCGCTCGCTCGCTTCTCAACCGGGCTGGAACGGACCTAGTCAAGGGTGACCCGAAGGGTCATCGCCGCAGGCGACGCGACCGCAGGGAGCGCCCTTTACTCGGTCCGTTCCAGCCCGACACTGACAAGAAGCGAGTGGCCCAACGTCCACCCACCAACTCGCGCCCACTGAGCCCACCCCTGACACACCAACATCAGAGATTTACCAAGCTCGCGCACAACCCTTACGCCCCACCAAGGGTCTCCTGATCGCCAACCACCCATGAAGCCAAGGGCAATTCCCGGCAAACACAGGTGGTACGCACCCCATCGACGCGGATGCCCGCCACGCATCCCCCGCATGCCAGGAGACCCCGCATGCAGCAGTACCTGCGACTCGCCCTCGCGACGGCCGCCGCGGCCACGCTGACGGGCGGTCTGCTCACCCTCTCGGTGACGACAGCAACCGCCGCCGACTCCTTCAAAATCGCGAAGGCCGACTTCAACGGCGACGGAATCGGTGACATCGTCGCCTCCGCGCCCGGCGCCTACGTCGCCGGAAAGGCCGACGCCGGCCAGGTCGTAGCCCTGTACGGCACGGCCACCGGAGTGTCGTCCACGAAGCGTTCGACGCTGAGCCAGAACTCCGGCAACGTGCCCGGTACCGCCGAGAAGGGCGACTACTTCGGTTACTCGACGGCATACGCCGACTTCAACGGCGACGGCTACGACGACCTCGCCGTGGGCTCGCCGTACGAGAAGGTCGGCACCGACACCGACGGCGGCGCGCTCGCGATCCTGTGGGGCTCGAAGAGCGGCCTCACCGGCAAGAGCAGCGACGTACCGGACCCGGCCGTGTCCGGGCACGACAACTGGGGCCAGTCCCTGGCCGCCGGCGATTTCGACGGCGACGGCAAGGCGGACCTGGCGGTGGGCAGTTCGGCCGCGACCGTCTATGTCTACAAGGGCGGCTTCAGCAGTTCCACCGGCAAGCCCGGCGGCCGTTACACGATCAAGCCCCCCATCCACTCCGGCACGACCGGCTTCCCGTACGGCCCGAAGCACCTCACGGCCGGTGACGTCAACGGCGACGGCCGCACCGACCTGGTGGTCGACGGCTTCGAGACGCAGACGTCCAACGGCTGGAACACCAACTACTACGTGCCGGGCGCCGCGAGCGGCCTGAGCATCGCGGGCGTACGGACCCTGAAGCCCGGCGTCGTCACCGGCATCGGTGACATCAACGGCGACGGCTACGGCGACATCGTCAGCGGCGCCGGCTGGGACGCCACGACCAGCGACGGTACGACCGTCCCGGACTCGGCGACCGGCGGCAAGGTGAACATCACCTACGGTTCCGCGTCCGGCCCCGCCGCCACCACCGGCATCACCCAGAACTCCGGGAACATACCCGGCAGTTCGGAGAAGGGCGACGCCTTCGGCTGGGACCTGGACCTGGGGGACGTCAACGGTGACGGCTACCAGGACGTCGTGGCCTCCGCCCCCAACGAGGACCTCGGCGCCGCCACCAACGCCGGCATGGTCACGGTCATCTACGGCTCCGCGAGCGGCGCCAACACCACGACGGGCGTCCAGTCCTTCGCCCAGAGCACGGCCGGCGTACCCGGCGCCGACGAGAAGAACGACCTCTTCGGCGCCGACGTCAAGCTCGACGACGTCAACGGCGACGGCAAGGCGGACCTGATCGTGGGCTCGTACGAGAACAGCGCCGACGGCGCGGTGACCTACCTGCCCTCCAACGGCACGAAGATCGTGACGACCGGTTCCCGTGCCATCTCCGCGGGCGCGGCGGGTGTCTCGACGGCGGGCACACCGCAGTTCGGCGCGCTGTTCGCCGACTAGCCGATCAGCGACCAGGTGGCCCGTGGCCGTACACGCCACGGGCCCGACCGGCGTCCCCCACCGTCCCTTAGGGGATGTCACAGCTCGGCAGCAAAGCCCCTCCTGAAACCCCCGGCCCGGCCCGTGACTCTGCGGAACCAGGTACGTTCGATGACGTGGCTGGATTCAGGATCGGACGCGGCGGCCGGGACGGCCGGGCCCCGCAAGCGCGCCCTCAACAACCTCCGTACGGGCAGCAGGCTCCCCCGGCACCGCAGGGAGCCCCGCAGAGACAGCCGTACGGCTACCCCGCGGCGCCGCAGCCGTACCCGCAGCAGCAACCGCAGTACGGAAGTCCCGCGGGTGGCGGCGGCCGGCAGTGGTCCCAGGGGAACGCCGGCAACGGCGGCTACGGCGACGAGCCGGAGTACTTCGGCGACGGCGGCGGATACGCCCAGGGCGCCCACCCCGGCACCCCGGACCCGTACGCGGCGAACAACCCGGGCAACACCCAGGCGTTCTCCGTAGGTGAGGACCCGTACACCCAGGGCGGTACGTACCGCGCGGGCTCGGCGCAGGCCCCCACGGGCCCGGTGGGTCCCCGACTGCACTGGAAGGACCTGCTGCGAGGCATCGTCCTCGCACCCCAGCAGACGTTCCTCCAGATGCGGGACTACACGATGTGGGCTCCCGCCCTGATCGTGACGTTCCTCTACGGCCTGCTGGCGGTGTTCGGCTTCGACGGCGCCCGCACGGACGCCATAAACGCCACGCTCGCGAACGCGGTCCCGATCGTCCTGATCACCGCGGTGGCGCTGGTGCTGTCGTCCTTCGTCCTGGGCGTGGTCACCCACACCCTGGCCCGCCAGCTGGGCGGCGACGGGGCCTGGCAGCCCACGGTCGGCCTCTCGATGCTGATCATGTCGCTCACGGACGCCCCCCGCCTGGTCTTCGCCATGTTCTTCGGCGGCAACGCGACCTTCGTCCAGGCCCTCGGCTGGGCCACCTGGGTCGCGGCAGGCGTCCTCCTCACCATGATGGTCAGCCGCTCCCACGACCTCCCCTGGCCGAAGGCGCTCGGTGCGTCGGCGATCCAGCTGATCGCGCTGCTGTCGATCGTGAAGCTGGGAACGTTCTAGGACCGGCACGATCAGCGAAACGAAAGTAGGACAAAAGGGTGACATGCCCGCCATGTCACCCTTCATGGTTACTGAGAGTCAGCTAGCGTGACCACTCCTGCACCCGCTGTGAGGAGTGTTCCGTGTTCGTGAGATCTCGCTTTGGTGTGAGCCGGGGAATCGTGCTCACGGCCGCGCTACTGGCCGCCCTGATCGCCGCGATCCTCCCGGGATCGGCGGCCGCCGACGGGACCGGCGACAGAACCCCGGACCACTGGGGTGTGATCGCCCGCAACACGATCGGCTCCCCCATCGCCGAACTGCGCAACGGCCCGTACGTCTCCGGCGTACCGGCCGCCTTCGCGAAACCGCCGTTCGGGCGGGGGAGCCTCGGTATCGAGGTGGCGGACAAGTCCACCACGCTCGGCACGGCGAGCGAGAAGGTCGACTTCGGCAACGAGGTGGACTTCCTCGGCAGCCGGATCCTGACGCTCCGCCAGGTCGGCTTCCGCGTCTTCCAGACGGGCGAGAACATCGGCTACGGCGGCGCGACGAACATGCCGAACATCAGGTTCGAGATCGATCCGAACCGGCCGTCGCTGCCCAGCGACAACTACTCCACGCTGGTGTGGGTGCCCCCGGCGGTCCCGACGGCCAACCAGTGGAGCCCCTACCTCGACGCCACGACGACCGGCACCTGGTACCTCACGGGCGGCGAGACGGTGTGCACCTCTTCCTCGCCGTGCACCTTCGCCCAGCTGAGGACCTCGTTCACCAGCGTCAACGCGACACCGACGGTGTACTCGGTGGCCGTGGGCAAGGGCCGCGACCACATGTGGATCGGCGCGGTCGACGGCCTCCGGCTCAACAACCACATCTACGACTTCGAGCCGGACGGCGTGCGGAACCTGCGCGCGAACTGACCTGCCGGTGCCACCCGCCTTCCCGATGCCCGGATCTCGCGGAACCGCCAGGTCACACCGCTTCCCGGTTCTCCCTGGGCGCCTCGCCCGACCTGTGCACCGGGGGCAGCACACTCCACGGAAAGTTGATCCAGTCGTCCGTCCGCTTCCACACGTACTCGCACTTCACCAGCGACTGCGACTTCTCGTAGACGACCGCGCTGCGTACCTCGGCGACGGTGTCGACGCAGAAGTCGCGGACCAGTTTGAGGGTCTTGCCGGTGTCGGCGACGTCGTCGGTGATCAGGACCTTCTTGGACGAGAAGTCGATGGCGTTGGGGACGGGCGCGAGCATCACGGGCATGTCGAGGGTGGTGCCGACGCCGGTGTAGAACTCCACGTTGACCAGATGGATGTTCTTGCAGTCGAGGGCGTAGGCCAGTCCGCCGGCGACGAACACCCCGCCGCGGGCGATGCTGAGGATGATGTCGGGCTCGTAGCCGTCGTCGGCGATGGTCTGCGCGAGTTCGCGGACGGCGACGCCGAAACGTTCGTAGGTCAGGTTCTCCCGCACGTTCATGTCCGTGTCTCCCATGCTCACACCTGCGTCCGGTGGAAGTTGAGGAAGGAGCGGGAGGCGGTCGGGCCGCGCTGGCCCTGGTAGCGGGAGCCGTAGCGCTCGCTGCCGTAGGGGAACTCGGCGGGCGAGCTGAGCCGGAACAGGCACAGCTGGCCGATCTTCATGCCCGGCCAGAGCTTGATGGGGAGCGTCGCGAGATTCGACAGCTCCAGCGTCACGTGACCTGAGAAGCCGGGATCGATGAAGCCCGCGGTGGAGTGCGTGACGAGCCCGAGCCGGCCGAGGGAGGACTTCCCTTCGAGCCGCGAGGCGAGGTCGTCGGGCAGGGAGACGACCTCGTAGGTCGACGCGAGCACGAACTCGCCGGGGTGGAGGATGAACGGCTCGTCACCCTCCGGTTCGACCAGCCGCGTCAGGTCCGCCTGCTCAATGGAGGGGTCGATGTGGGGGTAGCGGTGGTTCTCGAACACCCGGAAGTAGCGGTCGAGGCGCACGTCGACACTCGACGGCTGCACCATGGATTCGTCGTAGGGATCGATCCGGACCCGCCCGGCGTCGATCTCGGCCCGGATGTCCTTGTCAGAGAGAAGCACGCCCCGAGGATACGCAAGACGCGCGGACCGACCACAATCGGACGGACCCGCGCGCCAGCGACTGCCTACCGTGTCACCGCTACTGCTTCTCCAAGGTCACCGGCACCGCGCTACGGAGCCGGGCACACCGTGGACACCGGACGAGCCGTCCGGGGCCGAGCCGCTCGGCCTGCTGCATCGGGAACGAAGCGGTGCTGAACACGTGCCCATCGGCACAACGGACGACGGTGCGCTCCATCAAGTCCATGAGTCCCTTCCCCAAGAGCCGCGTCCGGCTGCTGCTCGCCGGACGCCAAATGCCACATTACGGGATGAAAGGAACGACTCTCCAGGCGGCACTCCGTCCCACCCGGACCCTCTTCCACGCCTCCACCGTACGCCCCAACTCCGGCCCCCCGCAGCCGCGTCCACCCTCCGAAACACGACCGCCACCCCACGACTTCAGCGCCGCGACCCGGGCATGAGGTAGAGTGACCAGGCATTCGACACCGGCTCAACCGGCGTCTTTCGCGGGTGTAGTTTAGTGGTAGAACATCAGCTTCCCAAGCTGAGAGTGCGAGTTCGATTCTCGTCACCCGCTCCAGAATTTGCCCCCAGGTCAGCGGCCTGGGGGTTGTTTGTTGTCTAGACCAATTCGGGGGTGGCGTGCCCTCCGCGTGCCCTAAGTGCAGGTGGGGCACCCTATTCGCGACCCTCGGGCGCCATTGCGGGGATCGCGGGCGCCGGGCGTCTCGGATCCTGAGACGCATTTCATGTGACCTGGGCCACTACCGTCGGATGTACCTGCGAAGTCACATACGCAAAGCTGGAGTTGGTTCACGGTCAACGCGGAAGCGCTGAGCCGAGCAGCTCCACGTCAGGCAGGAAACAGTTCGAGGACGCGGGTGACCCGACCCCAGCCGGCCACCAACGTCGCGGCGAGAACCGCCGCCCCCAGGATCAGCCACGGACGGACGTCTTCTCCCACGCCCATCGATGGCAGAGCACGCGCGGCGCCGACTGCGGCAGTCATGGCCGCGAGGATCGCCGTGGCGACGTGGGCTGACTCGCGCCAGGTGTTCCGTAGGCGCGACACGGGCCGGACATCTTGGAGCAGCTCGGCGGGCAAGAGCGCTGCCTGTCGGCCGTACAGATGGTTCTCGGCGATAACGAGCTGCAGCCGTGCCAACTCAGTCAGCGCGGGCTCTGGGTCGACGTCCACCTGATGCAGCGCCACACGCTGGGCTCCGGCGACCAACGCAGCATGCCGTTTGATCAGCCGGAGCCTGGAGGAGCGGCGCGGAACCGAGCCGGCGATGCTGTGCACTTTGAACAGGCGCTTCTCGACATGCCGACAGCTCTGATCCAGCTGCCGCAGTGCCCTGGACCGACCCCTGCCACGAGGCGCAGCGCGTACCTTAGCTCCGACCACGACCGCATCGATCACTCCCAGGACGAGGCGGTAGCGAGCGGTCGAGCTCCATCGCATGGCCCAGAACACGGGCCATAGGAACACGCCGGACATGACCGCGAGCATGACCGTCCAGTCAAGGAGACTCAAGGCTGGGGCGTTCCCCTTCTCCGCCGTCCAGTGAAAATGCTCTATCGCCCGCATACCCCAGGTCCAGCGCAGGTGTGAGACCCCAGCCTCGGCCAGTGCTAGCGATACCCGCCAACCTGCCCACGCGGCAATCCAGCCCCCGACGACTCCGAGCGCACAGGCCATCCAGTTCGGATGCCACGAACTGAGAACGCCGCGGACTCTTGCAGCCTCGTTCAATGGGATACCCAGCTTCTCCAGGGCCGCGTCCAGCTCCCTCTTACGTAGTCCTGCCCAGCCGTTTTGTTGGGCAGATCTCCTGAGCCAGAGACGGTGGCGAGCCCAGAGACGCATGGCCCAGCGCTGCAGACGTAAGTCGTACGACGCCACCCGAAATCCCCCCGCTTGAGCTGTGCCTCATGTGGTGCGGAGTCGCAGTATGTACCATCTGATGCCGCCGTCGCAGAGCAAGCAACTTGCGCATTTGGGGAGTTGATGCGACGTAGATCTTGCAGCCAAGATCGTTCGAGCAGCGTCGCCGGACGTGACTATCGCGGCCAATAGCGAGGCGGTTCCTTGACAGGGTCAACCAGATCGAACCGCTGCTTGCTGCCGGGGTTCAGACCTTTGATGTGGACGAGTTGCTGGCCTTCCGCCGCGTCGAGTTCACGGATGATCAGAGGCATGGCGGCGATCACAGCACCCATGGCCAGCCCCAGGCCGGCCATGCCTTTGTGACCGTGACTGAACCGGATGTGGTGCATGCCGGATTTCTTAATGGCGGTCGTCTCCAACGGGTCTTCCAGCTGACGCCCGTCCTTGGTAAGGAAGGCTTCGAAGCCTCTCTTCGCGGCGTCGGGGAGGAGGGCAAGATCCTTCTTCCCCGCCCACTTGATCTCGCTGACGTGCTGCACCTCGTGCCCGGGGAGCAACCGTCTGAGCATCTCCAGCATCTGCACCGGGACGTTCTCGTCAATGAGGATTCGCATCAGGCAGCGCGCGGTCCCAGGCTGTAGCTGTCCACATACAGTGCGAAGGACACCGCGTCGCGGGCGGCCTCCGCTGTCACGCCGGGGTAGTAGTCGGCGATCTTCTCAGGCGGGATGCCGTCCTCCACCAGTTCCGCGACGGCATCGAACGGGACACGAGTGCCGGTGATGACCGGCTGCCCCCCTTGCGTCTCCGGATCCACACTGACGTGTTGCTTCGGCCGCAGGAGGTGCGGAACCACGACGCCGGCGCGGGGCGCAAACTCCTGGAGGATGTCCTCCATCGTCGCGATGACTCGCTGCCCCGGGTGCTTCACGAGGTCTGTTGCGTGGTCGTCGTTGTCGTGGCCCACAAGGACGATGGAGTCGCCCTCAGCCACCAGGCAGTAGCTGGACAGGTGCTCGAACTCACCGAATCGCTTCAGTGTGGCCAGCGCCTTGCGGATCTTCTGCAGTGACACGTCCTGCCGAAGGATCGCGAACGCACGTAGGGCCAGGACGTCCCGAAAGGAGTACAGAGCAGGCTTGGCCGCGAGCTCAGGACAGAGAATCGGACCGTTGCCTCGGTCCTGCCGCCATGAGCGCAGTTGCCCGGTGGTTGCCCCGGAGAGAGCCGCAGCCATACGAGTCGAGTACGCCATGGTCCACTCCCTCCAGCTCTCGCGGGATCTTCTACCCCCAGCATCCCAGTTGTGCGCTTCAGGACGCTACAGGAAGTACGGAGAGGCAGGACCAAAGCGGCATAGGGCTGCTGTGGCACTCCAATGATCATTGAGCCCGCCAGCAGGCTTACGACGCAGTCCTGGTCCAGGGCACGAGACCAGGACCAGAACGGTAGGGGCAAGTCTTGCTGCCTCCCGCCGGGGAGGACCGACTGAAGAGCCGGTCCTCCATATGGAGGGGGCCGGAGAGGCTCATGCCTCGCGAGCATCTCGCTGTGCTCTTGGCGAGGCTTCGCGGAGCTGTGCGCGCACCTCGACGTCGATCCCCTGCGCCAGCTTCTGCTGATGCTTCGCCGTCGAGTGCTGATAGATCAGCTGAGCCCGCTCCGAGGACTGCCCGGCGCGGACCATGAGGTCCTTCAACTTGGCGCCGGTGTCGGCGGCGAGGGTGTTGCCGGTGTGCCGGAGGTCGTAGAAGCGGAAGTTCTCCGGCATGCCGACCTTGGTACGCGCCTTGCGCCACTTCCGACCGAAGGTCGAGCGGCGGAAGGGGGCACCCTTTTCGCCGACGAACAGGAGGCCGTCCACCTCCTTCTCCGCGAACCACTGCATGTGACGTCGCAGCTCCGGGAGCATGAAGTCCGGCAGGTAGACGGTGCGTTTGCCCGCCTTGGTCTTGGGGTCGCCGGTGACGCGCTTGCCGTTGGTCAGCTCCGGAGAAGCCTGCGTGACGCGCAGGGAGCATGCCGCGAGATCGACACTGTGTCGGCGCAGTTCGGCCAGTTCCTCCGGGCGGAGGGAGGCGAAGGCGCCGAGCAGCACCATCAAGCGCCAGCGCGGGCCCATGGCGTCGGCGAGGTCGAAGACCTGCTCGATGGTCGCGGTGGGGCGTTCGTCGGCCTCCTCCTTGCCGGCGCCCTTGATGCGGCACGGGTTGCTGCGCAGGAGGTCGTCGTCAACCGCCGTCTGGAGGATGGCCTTCAGCAGGCGGTACGACTTGGCGACCGTGGTGGCGCCGGTCGCCTTCAGGCGCTCGGCGCGCCACGTGCGGACGGACGGTGGGGTGATCTCGTCCAGGTCCTTCCCGCCGAAGGTCGGCAGGATGTGGAGGCGGAGGAGCCCGTCGTAGCGGTCGAGCGTGGTCGGGGCCAGACCTCGCTCCTCCTTCCAACGGAGCGCGTACTTCTCGAAGTTGACCGCGCCCGCGTCCGGGTCACGCCACACGTCCCGCTCGATGTCGGCACGGGTGAGGTTGAGCCACTCCTGGGCGTCGGACTTGGTCTCGAAGGTCTCCGGTGCGGTGTGCCGCTGCCCGTCGGGGCCGATGTAGCGGGTCTGCCATCGACCGGAGGGGAGCTTGCGGGTCGTGCCGAACTCGCGCCGCCGCTGCGGCTTGCGTCCCGCCATCAGGCAGCCTTCCCGTAGCGGGTACGGATACGACGGACCGGCTCGACGGTGCGCGCCTCGACGTACTCGGCAATCGCGCTCTCGGGGACGCGGACCGGGCGGCCGAGCTTCACGTAGCGGATACGACGCTCGGCGATCAGGCGGCGGACGAAGCGCTCGCCCGTGCCGAGCAGTTCGCCGGCCTCGGCGACGGTCAGGAGGCGGTCAGCCATTCACGATCACCTCTGTCGCGGAGGGGCGCTGGGGGCAGGCGGGAGCCGGGGGTATTGCGGGCAGGCGCAAGGGCGGTGGGTCCTCACTCGGGTGCGGGATGGGGCGAGTTGCGGCGCGGCGAAGGCAGTTCAGACTGCGGGGCGCCCAGGCAGGAACGCGGATGCCGGGACGTGAAGGGCCTCGGCGATCGCGACGAGGTCGTCAATGTCGCAGCGGCGCTGGGCGCGCTCGATGCGGGACAACATGGTGTTGGACATCGGGCGGCCGAGGGCTGTCACGCGGTCGGCCAACTGCCTTTGTGACAGGCCGCGTTCGGCGCGGAGGATTTCGATGGCACGGGCCGCCTGCATTCCTGCCGGCCCGATTTCCAATGAGCGTGGGGGCATGGCTCCAATTGAAAGGCTCAATCGCCGGTTTTGGTAACCGGCGATCGTCGGCTATGTTGCGCTCGCGTCGTACGCCGGGGAGAGGTTTCCGGGGGTCGGGATAGGGGCGCAGACGGATGCGTCGATCGATGCTGTGACGTGCGGTGTTCTGTTGTAGCTTCCCCGTCGGCGGCACGTCAACGGCTTGCCGATGTGATGCTTCTGGCTTCGCCTGACGGTCCGTTATTTCGGCAGCGGCCGATTCCGGTTTATAATTTTGGAGATGCCTAGCTCGCAGTAAGCGTTCGCCGTCAGCTGTCTGAATTCCTCGGCGGAATGCTGGACTTGAGCGGCATGGATGTGGCTGTCTTGGCTATACGACGCCACCAGCCCTCCCCCGCGCCGTCGGCCGGGGCGGTGGGCCAACCCCCTCCCTGTGCACCGCCCGACAAGGGCCGACTGCACCTCCATGCACTGACCCCCAGGAGCCGCCGCCCGATGAGCTACGACGCCCGCGAATGGGTGTGGGACCACAGCCCCAGCAAGGGCACCGCCCGCATGGTCCTCGCCCTGATCGCCGACCGGTGCCGCGACCGACACTGCGTCGCCTACGCGTCCGTGCCCACCCTTATGAAACGCGCCAACGCCTCCCGCACCGCGGTGCGCGATGCGCTGGCCAAGTTGATCGCCGACGGCGAGCTGGTGCAGCTCCCCGACCGCAAGGGACCCAGGGGCGAGACGTACTACCGCCTCCCAATCGCCGCCCGTTTCCTCGCCGATGAGCCTCAGGAGGGGACCGGAATCCGGCACCCCAACAGGGTCGGAATCCGGCCCTCGGGGGGTCAGAATCCGACCCTGCCGAGCCCTTCGAGGGGGGATCGGAATCCGGCCCCGGGGAACAGAATCCGGCCCCCAGGGGGTACGGATTCCGACCCGAGAGGGGTGCGGATTCCGACCCCCAGAACAGAAGAGAACCGAAGGTGAACGGTAGTAAGAGCAGCAGCAGCTCTGCCCCGCTCATCTCCGCCACCGAATGGCAGATCGACGACAGCGCCCACGCCTGGCTCCAGCACGACGGGCATCTCGACCGGCTCGGCGAGCGCGGCCTGCGTACCGCCGACGCGAAGTGGCGCACCTTCCGGAGCTCGTGGGATCCCCGCAGCGCCGACGCGTGGGCCGCCGACTGGCGTGCGTGGATCGCCCGAGAACGCACCCCCGCCCTCGGTCGCCCGATCCTCTACGCCCTGCCCGGTGGCCCACCCACCCCCACCTCGACCACCGGCATGACCCGCAGCGAGGCGCACACGGCCGCCCTGCTCGCCGTCCTCGACGAACCCACCGGAACGGAGTAACCCGCCCTTGGACCGACGCGAAGTCGCCGCCGTCCTCGCCTACATCGGACGCCTCGATCCCCGCACCATCCGCACCGGCACGGCCGAAGTCCGTGACCAGGTCGCCCAGTGGCAGGAGCTGCTCGACGACGTGCCCTTCGCCACCACCCACGGCTGGGACGTCCGCGAGGCGATACGGGCCCACGTCCTGGCCTCGCCGTATCCGATCCTCCCGGTGGACGTCGCCCGCAAGTGGCGCGCCTACCGCCGCGACCGCCTGGACCGGCACACCGATCCCACCCCGGCCGCCGATCCGGACAACTCCGCCGCCTGGCGCACCGAACTCCTCGGCACACGGCACGCCGTCGCCACCGGCATGGCCGCGCCCTCCTCGCACCGACAGCTCACCGGGGGCCAGCACCGGGACATCGATGGCCGCCTCGCCACCGTCGGATCGTCCATCCCGCCGGCCGTCCGCGCGGCACTCGCCCCCTACCGGCCCGCGCGTGCCGCCCGCGAGGCCGCCGTCGCCGCCGGACAGCCCGACGCTCTCGGCGTCCCGTGCCGGTGGTGCCACGCCGACAAGGGCGAGCCCTGCCGCAGCCGGCGCCTCGGACTCGACGGCCACGCCCGAGGCAACGCACCCCGCACAACGCCGCACCCCACCCGCGTGGACCTCGCCGTAGCGAAGCTGGCCCGGCAGAAAGCCGCGTGACCGACGGCTGCCGTATCGGCGCCGGTGCCTGACCAACGGCCCCTCCGGCGCACCCGAATCCCACCTTCACCGCCCGTCGGCAGCACCAATGCCATGCCCGGACGGCTTCCTCGGAGACCTCACCTCATGCCCGCCTACGCCCACCCTGGAGATATCTGACTTGCCCTCCCCCACCCCGATACCCCCGGCCGCCATCCCCAGCGCCGACAGCCACCGCTCCCCCTTCGCCCGGCTCCGAGCTCTCTACCGGCGCCGCGCCGACGCACGAGCTGGGAGTCATCGCCCGAACCGCGGTGCACGATCCGCCCTCGTCCTCGGCCTGATGGCTGTGGTCCTCATGGCCTTCCGAGTCTCGTGGAACGCCTTGTCCGACGTCGCCCGCGCCATCGGCGCCGACCCCACCGCCGCCCTGTTCTACCCGATCGTGGTCGACGGGCTGATGGCCCTCGCACTGATCGCCACACTCGTGCTGCCCGATGCCGACCGGAAGTTCGCCCTACGGGTCCTGGCGACCTACACGATCGCCAGCCTCCTGCTGAACTACGTGCACGGCCTGACCCCGGCCCTGCACACCATGCCGACCCGGTGGGGCCGACTGACCGACTGGGACCCGGCGAACTGGGCCCTCGTACTGCTGGCCACGTCGCTCCCGGTCGGGTCGATCTACTTCGGGTCGGACCTCGTGGCGAAGGTGCTGCACCACAACCCCGAGTCGGCCGACTCTGCCGAAGCGGTCGGTCGGCAGGCCGCCGACGTACAGGCCGTACGGTCGACCTCTGACCAGGCCCTATCGGCCCCCGAGCCACCGACCGAGTCGGCCCTCGCAAAGGCCGCCAAGACGCCTGTGCCCAAGCCGACCGAGGCCGACCGGGCAGCCCGCTCCACCCGACCGCGACGGTCGACCGCCACGGTTGAGTCGAGCGGAGCCGCCCCGCGCCGTGCGACCGGTCGGGTCCCCTCCACCACAAAGTCGGCCGCCGATCGCACGCGCACCGACGCCGAAGTACTCGACGCGGCCCGGCGCCTGACCGCCAGCTGGAGCGACGACCGCCTGACCGCACAGCGCCTGCGCAACGAACTCAGGATCAGCCAGAACCGCGCCCGCGACCTGCGCGACCAGCTGCAGGCCGAGCGCACCGACCGGCCAGATCCCGCCGCCCACGACGGCTCCGAGACCGAGCCTCTCGACGGACGCGACGAAGCCGCCTCCGAGCGCCAGAGGCAACGCGGCACAGCCGCCGTCGGCACCACCTGAGCCCCGCAATCACACCGACCGCCCCGCCCTACCAGCTCACCCCGCGCCCCGGGCAGACAAGCCCGGGGCGCGGGGATTGCGCACAGCGAAGCACCCGGCAACAGCACCCACGGAGAACCGGCCCATGCACGACCCGAACTACGAACTCCCCGCAGCCGAAGGGGAGATGACCACCGGCCTGAACAGCGCAGCAAGTTGTACCGGAAGCGATGCTTCCGGAGTTCCCGCCCCGAGGGTGGCGGGAACAGCCCGGCGCCAGGGGGCGCCGCGCAGTCAGGCTGCGACCGAGGGCGGACCGCAGCAGGGAGGTAGACGGCAGGCCGAGGCCGTGTCGACCAGACGTCAGCGTGCCCGTCTGCCGAAGTCCCGCAAGCGACTGAAGCAGCCCAGCTGCCGTATGAACGACACCGAGTTCAAGCGATTCACCGACGCCGCCGCCCACTGCCAGATGTCCAACGCCGCCTTCCTCGCCTACGCCGCCGACAAGGCCGCCCGCGACCTGAACCGCACCGCCGCCGAGATCGCGACGGAACGCGAAGTCATCAACGAGCTGTTCGCCGCCCGCAGGCACCTGGGCCGCATCCACGGCCTGTTCAACCAGGTCGCCAAAGCCCTCAACTCCGGCGCCGACGCACCCCACCTGGACGCCATGGCCCAAGCCGTCGGCAACGCCGCCCGCCGCATGGAGGACGCCGCCGACACCCTGCTCGCCCACCGCGACGGCGGTGCCCCTGAGTGATCCCCAGCATCCACGACCGCGGCAGCGAGACGATCGGGCTCATCAACTACCTCTACGGCCCCGGCACCAAAGAGGAGCACATCGACCCACACCTGGTGGCCGCCTTCGACCCGCTCACCCCCGACCCCGGCCGCGACCCGAAGGCGACCTACGAACAGCTCCAGCGCCTGCTCGACCAGCCCGTCAACGCCCTGCCCGCCGGCAAGCGACCCGAGAAGCACGTATGGCACCTGTCCGTACGGGCCGCCCCGGAGGATCCGATCCTGTTCGACGAGGACTGGGCGGCCATCGCCCGCCGCATGGTCGCCGCCACCGGCATCGCCCCCGACGGCGACGAAGCCGCCTGCCGCTGGGCGGCCGTCCGGCACGCCGACGATCACATCCACATCATCGCCACCCTCGTACGCGACGACGGCCGCCGGCCCCGCCTGCACAACGAGGCCCGTCGCGCCCAGGCCGAGTGCCGCCGCATCGAAGTGGACTACGGGCTGCGCCGCGTCCCGGCCGGGGACGGTACCGCCGCCAAGCGGCCGACCAGCGCCGAACGGCACAAGGCCGAACGCGAGGGCCGGGACCGCACCGCCCGCGAGGAACTGCGCGAGACCGTGCGCCGCGCGGTGGCCGGCGCGAGCAGTGAGGAGGAGTTCCTCGACCGTCTCAAGAACGCCGGGCTCCTCGTACGTACCAAGGTGCTGCCCTCCGGCGACTTGCAGGGATACAAGGTCGCCCTGCCCGACGACCGCAACGGGGACAAGGAGCCCGTCTACTACGCCGGTTCCACCCTCGCCCCCGACCTGTCCCTGCCCCGCATCCGCAAGCGCTTCTCCGACGGCACCCCGAACCAGGGCCCGGACACCACGCCCTCCGCCCAGGTCCCCAGCGGGCCCGCGATGGCACGGCGCCGGACGGCCACCGCTGTGTGGCAGGCGGTGCTGGTCATCGATCATGGTGAGGACGCCCAAGTGGGCGCGCGCATTGCCGCCGCCGGAGAGGTCCTGGACGCGCTCGCCAAGACCTCCGCCGCCCACACCCGCGCCGAACTGCGCGAGGTAGCCTTCGTGTTCGAGCGGGCCACCCGCTCCCACGTCCAAGCCGCGTGGGGGCACGACCGCGCCCTGCGCCGGGCAGCCCGCGACCTGGTTCACAGCGGCCCCGCCCTCGGCCGCGGGGAAGACGGTGCCACCACCGCCATGGCGATCGACATGCTGTTCTTCCTCGTCACCGCCGCCGCCCACTGGCACGCCAAAAGGGAACACGCCCAACAGGCAGCCGCAGCCCGCGAGGCCGCCGGACACCTGCGCACGGCCTACCGAGCCGCAGCCGGTGTCCCCATGAACGTGCTCTATCAACGTGGCCGGCGCCTGTCGCAGCCCCTGCGACACAAGCACGCCGCCCATCTGCGGGCGGCGGTACCCGAGTTGGCCGAGCAGATCCTGGCCGAGCCGGGCTGGCACGCCCTGGCGGTCACCCTCGCCGACACCGAAAGCGCCGGCCACGATCCGGCGGCGCTGTTGGCGGAGGCTGCCGGACGGCGGGAGTTGGGCACCGCCGACTCGATCAGTGACGTGCTGGTGTGGCGGCTGCGCCAGATGGCCGGTCTGCCCGCCGACGCCACCACGATGCCCGACCACGCGCCTTCTGCCGCCAGGCGGAGCGGGCGGCGGGCAGTCTCGCCTGCCCCGAGCCGAGACGACCGGCCCCGCAAGATCCGGTGAGACAGCGCATACGCCGGTGCCCCTCTACCTAAGGGCTTGCAGGGAATCAAGGTGTTGCTTCCTGTCCTGAAGCTCGTTGGTGTGGCATGCGCATCCCGGATGAGACTCGTGACCAACTCGCT
>NZ_JBSFCQ010000046.1:0-12301 GCF_053891435.1 Streptomyces sp. NPDC002276
GCCCGGCCAGGTCCAGCACGATCGTGTCCGCCTTCTCGTGCGCGGCGGCCTGCAAGGCACACACGCGTGCCGCCCCCTTTCGCATGCCTACGACTACTACTGCTGCTCCTCCGGAGCCGGCTCCAGATCGAACTCGCCGTCCCGAGCGCCCAGCACGAAGGCCGTCCACTCCGCCTCCGTGTACCGGAGCACGGTGTCCGGGTCGAGCGACGAGCGCATGGCCATCCCTCCGTCGGGCAGGTCGGCGATCTCGACGCGCTCCTCGTGCTCCTCCGTGCCCGGCGCGCTGCGCCACTCCACGCCCGAGATGTCGAGGGCGTACAGCTCGTCCCGCTCCCGCTCCTTGCGTGCCTTGATCTCCTGCTCCGTCTCCGCCATGGCGAAGCGACCCCTTCCCGACGAACCGACGTGATCTACGATCTTCCGGTACTGCCCGTAGATGCAGATCACCCTAGTGGCCGTATCCGCCCCGGTCAGGGCCCTTCACAGAGCTGGACCGAGGTGTCCCCCCAGGCTGGTACGCTGTGTAGCGGCCGTTTGTGTACGCACCCCTGGAGCTCACCGCTCCGGAGGCCGCGCCCAGCGGATCCCGCCTCCCGAGTTACGGAAGCTCCCCTGAGAAGTGGACCAGGGGCACTCGGTGGCACATCTCAGACTACGAGGAGTACGCGTGTCGCTCGACGCCGCTACGAAGAAGCAGCTCATCACCGAGTTCGGTCAGAAGGAGGGCGACACCGGCTCCCCCGAGGTCCAGGTCGCCATGCTCTCGCGCCGTATCTCGGACCTGACCGAGCACCTCAAGACCCACAAGCACGACCACCACTCCCGTCGTGGTCTGCTGATCCTGGTCGGTCAGCGCCGCCGGCTGCTCCAGTACCTGGCCAAGAAGGACATCCAGCGCTTCCGTGCGCTGGTCGACCGCCTGGGCATCCGTCGCGGTGCGGCGGGCGCCAAGTAAGACGCCGTGAGGGGAGCGGGTCCCGAAACGATCGGGAGCCGCTCCCTTTGCCGTATGTGCGGATTGCCCGTACGTGCGGAAACGTGCGGAGTGTCACTGCCGCTTTGTAGTGTGGTAGCACAACGCAATACGCACGACACAGCACGACAACGCAGGACAGCACGACACCGTACGAACAACGTACGAAACGAACGAGGAGAAGCGCGCCTCGCAGCCGCCGGTCCTCGGTAGTGGCCCCCGGGCAGGAAACCCCGGGTGCTTCGATCGAAGACCGGCCCGCACCAGACAGCGCTTCTCCGCCACCGTCCCCCCGCCACACGGGCGGGGAGGGACGAAAGACGACAAGTAACGGAGAAAACGCTAGTGGAGAACGAGACCCACTACGCCGAGGCCGTCATTGACAACGGCTCCTTCGGCACCCGCACCATCCGCTTCGAGACGGGCCGCCTGGCCAAGCAGGCCGCCGGCTCCGCCGTGGCGTACCTGGACGACGACACCATGGTGCTGTCGGCCACCACCGCCTCCAAGAACCCCAAGGACCAGCTCGACTTCTTCCCCCTCACGGTGGACGTCGAGGAGCGGATGTACGCCGCCGGCAAGATCCCCGGCAGCTTCTTCCGCCGTGAGGGCCGTCCCTCCGAGGACGCCATCCTCACCTGCCGCCTGATCGACCGCCCGCTGCGCCCCTCCTTCAAGAAGGGCCTGCGCAACGAGATCCAGGTCGTCGCCACGATCATGGCGCTCAACCCCGACCACTTGTACGACGTCGTGGCGATCAACGCCGCCTCCGCGTCCACGCAGCTGGCCGGTCTGCCCTTCTCCGGCCCGGTCGGCGGCGTCCGCGTCGCGCTGATCAACGGCCAGTGGGTCGCGTTCCCGACGCACACCGAGCTTGAGGACGCCGTCTTCGACATGGTCGTCGCCGGTCGCGTCCTGGAGGACGGCGACGTCGCGATCATGATGGTCGAGGCCGAGGCCACCGAGAAGACCATCACCCTGGTCCAGGGCGGCGCCGAGGCGCCCACCGAGGAGGTCGTCGCCTCCGGTCTGGACGCCGCGAAGCCCTTCATCAAGGTGCTCTGCCGCGCGCAGGCCGACCTCGCCGCCAAGGCCGCCAAGCCCACCGGCGAGTTCCCGATCTTCCTCGACTACCAGAACGACGTCCTGGAGGCCCTCACCGCCGCCGTCCGCCCGGAGCTCGCCGCCGCGCTGACCATCGCCGGCAAGCAGGACCGCGAGGCCGAGCTGGACCGCGTCAAGGGTCTCGCCGCCGAGAAGCTCCTCCCGGAGTTCGAGGGCCGCGAGAAGGAGATCTCCGCCGCGTACCGCTCGCTGACCAAGTCCCTGGTCCGTGAGCGCGTCATCAAGGAGAAGAAGCGCATCGACGGCCGCGGTGTCACCGACATCCGCACCCTGGCCGCCGAGGTCGAGGCCATCCCGCGCGTGCACGGCTCGGCGCTGTTCGAGCGTGGCGAGACCCAGATCCTGGGCGTCACCACCCTCAACATGCTCCGCATGGAGCAGCAGCTGGACACCCTCTCCCCGGTGACCCGCAAGCGCTACATGCACAACTACAACTTCCCGCCGTACTCGGTCGGCGAGACCGGCCGCGTCGGCTCCCCGAAGCGCCGCGAGATCGGCCACGGAGCGCTCGCCGAGCGCGCCCTGGTCCCGGTCCTGCCGACGCGCGAGGAGTTCCCCTACGCGATCCGTCAGGTCTCCGAGGCCCTCGGCTCCAACGGCTCGACGTCCATGGGCTCGGTCTGCGCCTCCACCATGTCGCTGCTGAACGCCGGTGTGCCCCTCAAGGCCCCCGTCGCCGGTATCGCCATGGGCCTGATCTCCCAGGAGATCAACGGCGAGACGCACTACGTCGCCCTCACCGACATCCTCGGTGCGGAGGACGCCTTCGGCGACATGGACTTCAAGGTCGCCGGCACCAAGGAGTTCGTCACCGCCCTCCAGCTGGACACCAAGCTGGACGGCATCCCCGCCTCCGTCCTGGCCGCCGCCCTCAAGCAGGCCCGTGACGCCCGCCTCCACATCCTCGACGTGATGATGGAAGCGATCGACACGCCGGACGAGATGTCCCCCAACGCCCCGCGGATCATCACCGTCAAGATCCCCGTGGACAAGATCGGCGAGGTCATCGGCCCGAAGGGCAAGATGATCAACCAGATCCAGGAGGACACCGGCGCCGAGATCACGATCGAGGACGACGGCACCATCTACATCGGTGCCCAGGTCGGCTCGCAGGCCGAGGCCGCCCGCGCCACGATCAACGGCATCGCCAACCCGACCATGCCGGAGGTCGGCGAGCGCTACCTGGGTACGGTCGTCAAGACCACCACCTTCGGTGCGTTCGTGTCGCTGCTCCCGGGCAAGGACGGTCTGCTGCACATCTCGCAGATCCGCAAGCTCGCCGGCGGCAAGCGCGTGGAGAACGTCGAGGACGTCGTCGGCGTGGGCCAGAAGGTCCAGGTCGAGATCGCCGAGATCGACTCCCGCGGCAAGCTCTCCCTCATCCCCGTCATCGAGGGCGAAGAGAACACCGAGGACGACAAGAAGGACGACGACGACAAGTGACGTCGACCAGTACCACGACGACGGCCCGCACCTCCTCGGAGGCGCGGGCCGTCGCCCGTACCCAAACCCTCATCCAGGGCACCAACGGCATCGGCACGGTCCGTAAGACCACCCTCCCGGGCGGCCTGCGCATCGTCACCGAGACGCTGCCCTCGGTCCGCTCCGCGACCTTCGGCATCTGGGCACACGTCGGCTCCCGCGACGAGACGCCGTCGCTGAACGGCGCCACGCACTACCTGGAGCACCTCCTCTTCAAGGGCACGCACAAGCGCAGCGCGCTGGACATCTCCTCCGCGATCGACGCGGTCGGCGGCGAGATGAACGCGTTCACGGCGAAGGAGTACACGTGCTACTACGCGCGCGTGCTCGACACCGACCTGCCGCTCGCCATCGACGTCGTCTGCGACATGCTGACGGGCTCCCTGATCCGCGAGGAGGACGTCAACGTAGAGCGCGGCGCCATCCTCGAAGAGATCGCCATGACGGAGGACGACCCGGGCGACTGCGTGCACGACCTGTTCGCACGCACGATGTTCGGCGACAACCCCCTCGGCCGCCCGGTCCTCGGCACGGTCGACACCGTCAACGCCCTCACCGCGGACCGCATCCGCCGCTTCTACAAGAAGCACTACGACCCGACCCACCTCGTGGTCGCGGCAGCGGGCAACATCGACCACGACAAGGTCGTACGACAGGTCCGTGCCGCCTTCGACAAGGCCGGTGCCTTCAAGAACGCGCAGGCCGAACCCATCGCCCCGCGCGACGGCCGCCGCACCCTGCGCACCACGGGCCGCGTCGAGCTGATCGGCCGCAAGACCGAGCAGGCACATGTCGTCCTCGGCATGCCCGGCCTGGCCCGCACCGACGAGCGCCGCTGGGCCCTCGGGGTCCTCAACACGGCCCTCGGCGGCGGCATGTCCTCCCGCCTCTTCCAGGAGGTCCGGGAGAAGCGCGGACTGGCCTACAGCGTGTACTCGTACACGTCCGGCTTCGCCGACTGCGGACTCTTCGGGGTCTACGCCGGCTGCCGGCCCTCGCAGGTCCACGACGTGCTGAAGATCTGCCGCGACGAACTCGACCAGGTCGCCGCGAACGGCCTGTCCGACGACGAGATCGGCCGCGCCGTCGGCCAGCTCCAGGGCTCCACCGTCCTGGGCCTCGAAGACACGGGCGCGCTGATGAACCGCATCGGCAAGAGCGAGCTGTGCTGGGGCGAACAGATGTCCGTCGACGACCTGCTGGCCAGGATCGCCTCGGTCACCCCGGACGAGGTCCGCGAGGTCGCCCGCGAGATCCTGGGACAGCGACCCTCGCTGGCGGTCATCGGCCCGCTCAAGGACAAGCAGGCGGCCCGACTGAACGACGCCGTCGCCTAACACCCGCCTTCGGAACCCGTATCCGGTAAGGAAGCAAGAACGATGAGCAAGCTGCGCGTGGCGGTCCTCGGTGCCAAGGGCCGGATCGGCGCCGAGGCGGTACGAGCCGTCGAAGCCGCCGAGGACATGGAACTGGTGGCCGCCCTCGGCCGGGGCGACACCCTGGAGGCGCTCACGGCCGCGGGCGCCCAGGTCGCGGTCGAACTGACCACCCCCGCCTCGGTGATGGACAACCTCGACTTCTGCGTCCGGCACGGCATCCACGCGGTCGTCGGTACGACGGGTTGGACCGACGACCGCCTCGCGCAGCTGAACGGCTGGCTGGACGCCTCCCCGGAGACGGGCGTCCTCATCGCGCCCAACTTCTCCATCGGGGCCGTCCTGACCATGAAGTTCGCGCAGATCGCCGCGCCCTACTTCGAGTCGGTCGAGGTCATCGAACTGCACCACCCGAGGAAGGTCGACGCCCCGAGCGGCACGGCCACGCGCACGGCCCAGCTCATCGCCGAGGCACGCGCGAAGGCGGGCACGCCCGCCGCGCCGGACGCCACGGAGACGGCCCTGGACGGCGCGCGCGGTGCGGACGTCGACGGGATCCCCGTCCACTCCGTGCGCCTGCGCGGCCTGCTGGCCCACCAGGAGGTCCTGCTGGGCGGCGAGGGTGAGACGTTGACCGTCCGCCACGATTCGCTCCACCACAGCAGCTTCATGCCGGGCATCCTGCTCGGCGCCCGCCGCGTGGTGACCACCCCGGGCCTCACCTTCGGCCTGGAACACTTCCTGGACCTGGGCTGAGGCTCACGACATGCGCGCCAAACTCACCTACGCCGTCACGGCCGCCGTCCTGGTCTTCTACTTCGTCCTGGTCGGCAGCCGCGGCGTCCTGCTCATACAGTCGGGCACGGTCATCACCGTCACCTTCGGGATCGCGGTCCTGATCCTGCCGGTGATCGGCGTGTGGTTCCTCTGGAAGAACACCCAGTTCGTCCGAAACGCCAACCGCCTGGCCGCCCTCCTCGACGCCGAAGGCGGCCTGCCCGTCGACGAGTTGAGGCGCACGGCGGGCGGCCGGATCGACCGCGACTCCGCCGACGAGGTCTTCGCCAAGCGCAAGGCCGAGACGGAGGCGGCCCCCGATGACTGGCGCAGCTGGTTCCGCCTCGCCGTCGCCTACCACGACGCCCGCGACACCCCGCGCGCCCGCAAGGCGATGCAACGCGCGATCGCCCTGCACGCAGGCCGCCCCGTCCAAGCCTGAACGCCCGTATGTCCGTGCGCCTGTACGCCGAAGGGGCCGGCCCGCACTCGCTGCGGACCGGCCCCTTCGCGTCGCTCTCGGGCGGTCAGCTCCGCCGGTACTCGTCGGACCACACCTCGACCGAGTCGGCGGCCCGGTCGAAGGCGGAGGCACGCGCCAGGAAGTCGATGTCGTGCGTGGTCAGCAACGCGGCCACGTCCTCGGCGGCACGGTCCTTCCGTACGAGGAGCAGCGCCTGTCCCTGCACCGTGCGCGGCAGTCCGAGCCAGCGCACCGGCTGCTGCACCGTGCGCACGGCGGCGACCCGGTCCCACCGCACCGTGAGGGTGTAGAAGAACCGCACCCGGCGCAGCCCGCGCGCGCTCACCCACACGCCCATGCGCAGCAACCGCAGGGCGCAGAGGATGACGACCGCCGCGATCCCGAGGATCACCCCCGCCTCGGACCGTGAGCCGGTCAACGCGATGATGACGGCGGCGAAGAGCACGTACGACGCGAGCAGCAGCACGAGCGCCGACACCGCCACCCGCCACGGTCCGGGCCGGTAGGGGCGCCGCCAGCGGTCGCGGTCGTCGAACGGCAGCGCGAGCTCGTCCGCGGCCTCGAATGCGCGGTCGGCCGTAAGGAAGGGCAGGGGCACGGCTGGTGTCCTCACTGAATCCATGCGTGGGCTGTGCCCGGTGAGGTTATCCGGCCGTGTTCCCGCTCACCACCCTTGGGGGTCCGGACGAGTCATGGTCGACTGCGTGGCCGCGTGCCTGGTCAGCGGTTGTCGGCTGCCTGCGACTGCTGGTTCTGGGTCGAGAGGTTGTGCTGGGACAGCGCAGGCATCCCGAGGACCAGGGAGCCCACGATGCCGGCGACGATGGTGAGCCCCAGAAGCCAACGCCCGGCTATCTGACCGGCGGACGCGCGCTCACGGGGCGGCGGGGTGACATTGCTGCGGAAGCGATCGGTCTCGGCGATGAAGGCGAACGGGACGGGTTCGCGCCGACGGAGCATCGGTGGTGCATCTCCCCTCAGGGATCGAATCGGGATCGAACGGGTGGCTCTCACCAAGACAGACGAGCGAACGCCCCAAAAGGTGCCCCGTTTCGCCGAATTCGCAGAAGTTCGCCAACGAATGTCGCGGCACGGCCCGAACGCCCCGTTGTCAGTGCCGGGCCGTAGAGTGGGCGCCGCCCGAGAGACGTGATGGAAGGACCCTCCGAGCCGTGACCGACACTCCCGCCGACGACCTCAAGCCCAGTTTCCGCAGCGATGTCACCGTCGAGCTGGTCAAGCACACCGCGTCCGACGCGGACGTGCTCTTCGCCGCCCGCGTCTCGACGATCGGCGAACAGTCCCTGGAAGAGATGGGCAAGGACCCCGAGCGCTCCAAGGGCCTGATCAACTACCTGATGCGCGACCGGCACGGCAGCCCTTTCGAGCACAACTCCATGACCTTCTTCATCAGTGCCCCGATCTTCGTCTTCCGCGAGTTCATGCGGCATCGGGTGGGCTGGTGTGTCTCCGGCGACACCGAGATCACACTGGAGAGCGAGGCGGGGAACCTCCGGCGCCGCTCGATCGAGGACCTGTACAAGCTGTGGCATCTGGGAGTGGAGGACCGCCTGCCGCATTCGGCGGGCGGTGTGACCTGGCACGCCCGTGCACAGAAGTGGATGGCGCAGGTCCGGCGCGGGGACACCAACCACTACCTGGGGCTCTACGACAATCGTGAGGCGGCCGACTCGGCCGTCGCGGAATTCCGCGAGCAGCACCCGTCCACCCGGCTGCGCAAACTCGAATCGGTCCGGCGCAACCACGTCCGTTGCTACGACGAGGAGACCCTGACGGCCCAGCGGGCCCAGATCGTCGATGTCATCCAGTCGGGCGTCAAGCCGCTGATCAAGATCACGACTGCCGGCGGAAAGGTTCTCCGCTCCACCGTCGATCACGCGGTGCTCACTCCGGACGGCTGGCGCAAGGCCGGTGAACTCACGGTCGGAGACGCCGTGATGACCGCCGGGACGGCTCCGCTTCCCACGGAGCGGCTGGTTCCCCCGAGCCTCCGTCGTGGTGTCGGCGTCTGGACCTCGATGCAGCGCGACCGCCTGATCGGCGAGACCGACACGTGCCACATGTGCGGGGAGTCCTTCGCGCGTGAGCAACTCGCGCTCGATCACGTCGTTCCCGTCGCGGAAGACCTGACCCAAGCACTGGACGAGCGGAACCTGGCGCCCGCTTGCGCGCCCTGTCACGCCGCCAAGAGCGCGGGGGAGGAGAAGCTTGCGCGTCGGGGCGGGAAGATCGCGGTGGCCCTTCCCGATCCAGTGGTGTCCATTGAAGACGACGGTGAGGAGATGACGTACGACCTCACCGTGGAAGGCCCTTGGCACAACTTCCTGGCGAACGGGATCGTCGTACACAATTCGTACAACGAGGAATCAGGCCGCTACAGGGAACTTCAACCGGTCTTCTACGTCCCCGGGGAGGAGCGAAAGCTCGTCCAGCAGGGGCGCCCGGGCAAGTACGAGTTCGTGTCGGGTACGGAGGCCCAGCAGGCCATCGTCGAGCGCTCGATGCAGGAGTCGTACATCCAGGCGTACGAGCGCTACCAGGAGATGCTCGCCGCAGGCGTCGCCCGCGAAGTCGCCCGCGCGGTGCTCCCTGTCGGCCTCTTCTCCTCGATGTACGCCACGTGCAACGCCCGCTCGCTGATGCACTTCCTCGGTCTGCGCACGCAGCACGAGCTGGCGAAGGTGCCGTCCTTCCCGCAGCGGGAGATCGAGATGGTCGGCGAGAAGATGGAGGAGCAGTGGGCCAAGCTCATGCCGCTCACCCACTCGGCCTTCAATGCCAACGGTCGTGTCGCCCCGTAGCGCACCTCTGTTTGCCGAGCGGGCACACATGTACGGGTCAGTCGTGCGAAGTGTCCGTATTGCGGCATTTGGAGAAGTTCATCTAGCCTGATCAAACGGACCCGGCACTGCTTGAACCCCCGAGCAGGCAGTGCCGGGCTCCATATTTGTCACGACTTGTCGCCTGCCCCGAGGGCAGACCCCGCATTGAGCAGCGAGTAGCGTGTTACCCATGGCTCCGACCTCCACTCCGCAGACCCCCTTCGGGAGGGTCCTCACCGCCATGGTCACGCCCTTCACGGCGGACGGCGCGCTCGACCTCGACGGCGCGCAGCGGCTCGCTACCCACCTGGTGGACGCAGGCAACGACGGCCTGGTCGTCAACGGCACCACCGGTGAGTCCCCGACCACCAGCGACGCGGAGAAAGCGGATCTCGTACGAGCCGTACTGGAAGCGGTCGGCGACCGCGCCCACGTCATCGCCGGCGTCGGCACCAACGACACCCACCACAGCGTCGAACTCGCCCGCACGGCCGAACGCACCGGCGCACACGGCCTGCTCATCGTCACGCCGTACTACAACAAGCCCCCGCAGGAGGGCCTGTACCGACACTTCACGACCATCGCCGACGCCACCGAACTGCCGGTCATGCTCTACGACATCCCCGGCCGCAGCGGCGTCCCGATCGGCACCGAGACCCTGGTCAGACTCGCCGAGCACCCCAGGATCGTCGCCAACAAGGACGCCAAGGGCGACCTAGGCCGCGCCAGCTGGGCCATCGCCCGGACCGGCCTGGCCTGGTACTCCGGCGACGACATGCTGAACCTGCCGCTGCTCTCCGTGGGCGCGGTCGGCTTCGTCTCGGTCGTCGGCCATGTGGTCACACCCGAACTGCGCACCCTGGTGGAGGCGTACGTCTCCGGTGACGTCCAGAAGGCCACCGAGATCCACCAGAAGCTGCTCCCCGTCTACACCGGCATGTTCCGCACCCAGGGCGTCATGACCACCAAGGCCGCGCTCACCCTCCAGGGACTGCCCGCCGGACCACTGCGCTCACCGATGGTCGAGTGCTCCTCCGAGGAGATCGCCCAGCTCAAGATCGATCTTGCCGCCGGCGGGGTACAGCTCTGACAACAGACTTCACAACTGAATACGCGGGGCTTCGGCGCCCGCACCCCACATCCGATAACTGCATTTGCACGAACGTCATGCGCGCCACGTGCCCACAGGTACGTGGCGCGCATGGGTAGGAGAGTCTTTTGAGCCATCCGCATCCTGAACTCGCCCCTCCGTCGAAGCTCCCCGAAGGCGGCCTGAGGGTCACCCCACTCGGCGGCCTCGGGGAAATCGGCCGAAACATGACGGTCTTCGAATACGGCGGCCGTCTGCTGATCGTCGACTGCGGCGTGCTCTTCCCCGAGGAGGAGCAGCCCGGAATCGACCTGATCCTGCCGGACTTCACGTCCATCAGGGACCGCCTCGACGACATCGACGGCATCGTCCTCACGCACGGCCACGAGGACCACATCGGCGGAGTCCCGTACCTCCTTCGCGAGAAGGCGGACATCCCGCTGATCGGCTCCAAGCTGACCCTCGCCCTCATCGAGGCGAAGCTCCAGGAGCACCGCATCCGCCCGTACACGCTTGAGGTCGCCGAAGGGCACCGCGAGCGCATCGGCCCGTTCGACTGCGAGTTCGTCGCGGTCAACCACTCGATCCCGGACGCCCTCGCGGTCGCCATCCGCACCCCCGCGGGCATGGTCGTCCACACCGGCGACTTCAAGATGGACCAGCTTCCGCTGGACGGTCGGCTGACAGATCTACACGCGTTCGCACGGCTCAGCGAGGAGGGCATCGACCTGCTCCTCGCCGACTCGACGAACGCCGAGGTCCCGGGATTCGTGCCGCCGGAGCGGGACATCTCCAACGTCCTGCGCCAGGTCTTCGCGGGTGCCCGCAAGCGCATCATCGTGGCGAGCTTCGCCAGCCACGTGCACCGCATCCAGCAGATCCTGGACACGGCACACGAGTACGGCCGCCGGGTCGCCTTCGTCGGCCGCTCGATGGTCCGGAACATGGGCATCGCCCGTGACCTCGGCTACCTCAAGGTCCCACCGGGCCTGGTCGTGGACGTCAAGACGCTCGACGACCTCCCCGACAGCGAGGTCGTCCTTGTCTGCACGGGCTCGCAGGGCGAACCGATGGCCGCCCTGTCCCGCATGGCCAACCGCGACCACCAGATCCGCATCGTCGCCGGCGACACGGTGATCCTGGCGTCGTCGCTCATCCCGGGCAACGAGAACGCCGTCTACCGGGTGATCAACGGCCTCACCCGCTGGGGCGCCAACGTCATCCACAAGGGCAACGCCAAGGTCCACGTCTCCGGACACGCCTCGGCCGGCGAGCTGCTGTACTTCTACAACATCTGCAAGCCGAAGAACCTGATGCCGGTCCACGGCGAATGGCGCCACCTACGGGCCAACGCCGAGCTGGGCGCTCTGACCGGCGTCCCGCACGACCGGATCGTCATCGCCGAGGACGGCGTGGTCGTCGACCTCATCGAGGGCAAGGCCAAGATCTCGGGCAAGGTCCAGGCCGGTTACGTGTACGTCGACGGCCTCTCGGTCGGCGATGTCGGCGAGCCCGCGCTGAAGGACCGCAGGATCCTGGGAGACGAGGGCATCATCTCGGTCTTCGTCGTCGTGGACTCGTCCACCGGCAAGATCACGGGCGGCCCGCACATCCAGGCCCGCGGCTCCGGCATCGACGACTCCGCCTTCGTGGACGTCGTCCCCAGGATCGCTGAGGTCCTGGAGCGCTCGGCCCAGGACGGCGTGGTGGAACCCCACCAGCTGCAGCAACTGATCCGCCGCACGCTCGGCAAGTGGGTCTCCGACAACTATCGGCGCAGGCCGATGATCCTCCCGGTCGTCGTGGAGGTCTGACCGTCGTACGACCCCCTCGTACGCGTGAACCTGGAGCGGGCCGCCTCGATTTGCATCGAGGCGGCCCGCTCCAGTACGTTTACGGCTCCGCCTGAGGGGGAACCCGGACACTTCGCGTGTACGGGAGCCACTCCCGGAGGGCCGGAAATTCCGACTCAGAACCTCTGATAAAGTCGGAGTCGCCGGAAAGGGAAACGCGGAAGCGGGAACCTGGAAAGCACCGAGGAAATCGGAACCAAAAACGGTCTGATAGAGTCGGAAACGCAAGACCGAAGGGAAAAGCCCGGAGGAAAGCCCGAGAGGGTGAGTACAAAGGAAGCGTCCGTTCCTTGAG
>NZ_JBSFCQ010000047.1:0-11895 GCF_053891435.1 Streptomyces sp. NPDC002276
GACGCTCGACTGGGAGACCCCAGCCGAGCGCCTGTCTAAACTGATCGCGGCCTGATCAACTCACCACGGTGTTGCAACGACCCCTGGAATTCGCCCAGCCGGGGCCCGCTCCGTTTCGCCCGACTCAGCTCACCACGTGGCACGCACCTGGCGGATGATCCGCCGGCGCAGCCGCACCCTGCGGCTGCCGTCGCGCAGCAGGCTCAGTCGGTCCAATTCCCAGTGTCCGTACTCGGCGTGGTCCGTCAGTAGACGTGTGGCGTCCTTGCGGGAGACCCCGCGCGGTACGTACACGTCGACAAATTCGTATTCCGGCATCGCATCTATTGTGCGGGCAGAGCCCCGGTACGGATAGCGTCTGCACTATGTCTGATGCTGCGCAGCCCACCGCTGCCGAGGTACGCGCCGCCGCCGAGGCGGTCAAGACCGCGCTCGACCGCCACTTGGCCGCGGTCGAAGGCCGGTCGGGGGAGGACGACCCGGCCGTCTACGAGGCGTTCAACCAGCTCGCCGCTGCCGCCGAGGTCTATGACGAGCTGCTCTACGACCGTTACGACGAGGTCACGCCTTTCGAGATCCCCGGTACCGACGACTCCCTGCCGCCGTACACCGGCCCCGAGGAGCCGAACGCGGTGAGCGTGCTGATCCGTCGCGACTACGCCGTGGCGGAACCGCAGCGGCTGCTCGCGCAGGCGCAGCGGGTCGAGGCGGCGGTCGGCGACGGCACGGGCACAGAGGCCTCCGGCACGATCCACGGCGCGCTCGGCATTCTCTTCGACGAGTTCGAGGCCGACGAGATCGCCTCCCGGCCCAAGGAGTTCGGCCTTGAGGAGGGCGACTCCACGCTGTGGGTGACCGCGGCCGACGAAGCGGCCGAACCCGGCGCCTGGCTGGAGGCCCCCTTCGAGGGCGTCGACCCGCAGCGGGTGGTGTGCCGCTTCGACGTCAGCGCGGTCTTCGACGACGAGATCGACGACGGGATCGAGGACGAGATCGAGGACGAGATCGGGGACGAAGTCGATCCCGACCTCGACGCGGATCTCGACGAG
This sequence comes from Streptomyces sp. NPDC002276, assembly GCF_053891435.1. NCBI lineage: Bacteria > Bacillati > Actinomycetota > Actinomycetes > Kitasatosporales > Streptomycetaceae > Streptomyces > Streptomyces sp. NPDC002276. Next base: position 1,050 of record NZ_JBSFCQ010000047.1, read on the forward strand.
GAGGAGGACCTGGAGGTGCTGGAAGCGGACCGCTGAGCCGCACCGCACCGCGCCTCGCTGGGACGGGACGAGGGCGGCGGTCACGAAGGAGTCGCCTTCGTGACCGCCGCCCTCGTAGCGTCCCCGGGCTAGATCATCCGGTTCAGGTCCCCGCCGGTACCTGCGGTCGCAGCAGGACCGGCAACCGGGTCGTGCGCGGCTTGGCCGGGACTTCGGCGACGGCGCGGGGCAGCGCCTGGTCGACGCCGTGCACCACGGACAGATGACGGTCCGCCCGGCTGAACGCCGTGTAGACCCAGGGCCGGCTGAGTGCCTGCGCCGCGTCCCCAGGCAGCACCACGACCACCGCGGGCCACCGCGCCCCCACCGCCTGATGCGCGGTCAGTGCCCACCCGTGCCGCACGGACTGCTCCACCCGCTCCTTCGGTACGACGACGGGTTCGCCCGCGCACGACAGGTGCAGCCCCTCGGCGTCGGCCTTCACCACCTGGCCGACGACGGTACGGCCCGGGGTGGGGGAGTAGGCCACCCGGTCACCGGGGTCGAAGCCGCCGAACCGGCCGGGGCCGGGGTTGAGCCGCTCCTTGAGTGCCACATTGAGGGCGCGGGTGCCAGCCGCGCCGCCGTGGCCCGGGGTGATCACCACGGTCTGTTCGGCGGGGACGCCGATCACGCGCGGCACCGAGTCGGCGACGAGCTGCACGGTCCGGTGCACGGCCTCGCCGGCGTCCCGCACCGGCACGATCACGACCTCCTTGCCGGGGGCCTCCACCTGGTTCAGCTCGCCGATGCCGATGCCGGAGACCAGCTCGCCCACGGGACCGAGGTCGGGGCGGCGGGAGACGACGTGGGGGCAGGCCCGCGCGGCGAGCAGATCGGCGAAGACCCGCCCGGGGCCCGCCGACCACAGCACCGCGGGGTCCCCGGCCAGCACCAGCCGGGCGCCGTCCGGCAGCGACTCGGTGAGCAACGCCGCCGTCTCGACGTCCAGTTGAGGCGCGTCGAGCACGACGAGGAGATCCAGGTCCAGGGCGCCGTCCGCGTCCCGCCCGGGTCCCTCACCGCCGGCCGAGCCGGCCAACAACCCGGCGACGGTCGCCACTTGGGGTCCGTCACCGGAACCGTCACCCGCCGCCTCGTCGGACCGCGTCAGCAGCGCGGTGAACCGGTCCCGGCCCACCGGGCTGTACGCGGCGGCCCAGGCGCGCAGTCCGAAGCCCGCCGCCGTGTGCAGCAGCGCGGCCGGTTCTTCGAGGGACGCCTCCCCGCCGGTGTGCAGCACCAGGCCGTGCCCCGCGACCGCGCGGATCAGCTCGCCGGTGGACCCCTTGGCGCCGCCGGCCCGCTCCCAGTCCGCCGCCGAACCGTCCTCCTTCGGCACGGAGTTGATCAGTTTGGCCAGTCCGTCGGCGAGGCTCTCCTCGGCGAGCGCGTACCGCTCCAGGCCGATCAGCACCCGGACCGGACGCTCCGCGTCCTCCGAGCCCTCTTCCGCCTCGTCGTCCGTGCGTTGCACCGGGACCGCGGGTTCGTCCAACGCGTCCTGGAACACCAGCACTTCGCCTTCCGCGATGGCGCTCTGCGTCGCCGCGTCGGGGTCGGGCACGCCCTGCTTGGCGAGTGCGGCCGTCAACGCCGAGGCCTCCAGGGCCGTATGCCCAGCCAGGGCCGCCTGCTCCAGGAGCCAGCCGGTGACGGACCGGCCCCGCCGCTCGTCGTCCGGCGCGCACTCGGCGCCGAGCAGTGCCCGCGCGAAACCGTCGGCCTGTTCGGGCCGTACCCCCGGGACGCGCAGCAACTGCCAGGGATCCTCGCGGAGTTGGTCGTCCGCGCCCTCGCCGAGCGCCGCCGCGACCTGTGCCGCGAGCGTCTCGGGCGCGCCGCCCTCGACCAGCACCTGCCGCACGGACGCGACGGTCTCGCCGGCCGGGGCGCCGGGCTCGGCCGTGACGGGCTGTGGCCGCCGCACGGCTTCGGGGGCGGGGGCGCGGCGCGGGGTGGGCTCCGGCCCGGTGAACGCGGTGGCGACGGGCTTCTCGCCGCTCTCCACGGCGCGTACGGCCGCGAGGAGATCGGCGGCCGTACCGCTCAGCTTGGCGCCGGCCGCGATGGGCCCGGCCTTCTCCGCCTTCCGCCGCTCGATCCGCTCCCGCTCCAGCCGCTGCGCGAGCAACTCGGCGGCGGCCTCGGACAGTTCGGGAGCGGCGGCAGGCTCGGCGGGGGCCTCACCGGTGCCCTCGGTGCCCTCGGCGGCCGTGGCCTCATCGGCGGCTTCCGTGCCCTCGGCGCCCTCCGCCGCGTCCGTGCCCGACTCCTCGGCCGCATCGTCCGGCAGGCCGGGTTCGGCGGGCTCCGTGGTGTCCGGGGCCGTGGTCTCCGGGTCCGTGCTCACAGCGTGCTCCAGTCGTGATCGGGATAGCGGTGCAGAGGCGCCGACACATCGTCGAGCGCTCGGCAGATCTCGTCAGGAAGACTAAGCGCCTCCACTGACAATGCGGCCGTGAGCTGCTGCGCGTTGCGCGCGCCGACGATCGGGGCGGCCACCCCGGGCCGGTCGCGGACCCAGGCCAGGGCGATCTGAAGGGGGGTCACGGCGAGCCCGTCCGCAGCCGTGGTCACCGCGTCCACGATGCGGCTCGCCGTGTCGTCCAAGTAGGGCGCGACGAAGAGTCCCATGTGGTCCGAGGCGCCGCGCGAGTCGGCCGGTGTGCCGTGCCGGTACTTCCCGGTGAGCACCCCGCGCCCGAGCGGCGAGGAGGGCAGCAGCCCGATGCCCAGGTCGAGCGCGGCCGGCAGCACCTCGCGCTCCACGCCCCGCTGCAACAGCGAGTACTCCAGCTGTGTGCTGGCCAGCCGCGTCCGCGAGCCCGGCGCCGCCAGCTGCCAGGTGGCCGCCTTGGCGAGCTGCCAGCCGCAGTAGTTGGAGACGCCCGCGTAGCGCGCCCGGCCGCTGCTGACCGCCAGGTCGAGGGCCTGGAGGGTTTCCTCAAGAGGGGTGAACGGGTCGAAGGCGTGGATGTGCCATAGGTCGACGTAGTCCGTGCCGAGCCGGGCCAGCGAGGCGTCCAGCGCGGCGAGGAGATGGCCGCGCGAGCCGTCGAAGCGGCGGTCGGGGTCGGGCACGCTCCCCGCCTTCGTCGAGATGACCAGGTCCCGGCGCGGCACGAGCCCTTCTATGAGCTGTCCGAGCAGATACTCGGCCTCCCCGTCGCCGTACACGTCCGCCGTGTCGACGAGGGTGCCGCCGGCCTCCCAGAACGCCTTCAAGAGGTCCGCGGCGTCGTGCTCGTCGGTGTCGCGTCCCCACGTGAGGGTGCCGAGTCCGATCCGGGACACACGAAGGCCGGTACGGCCGAGATGCCTCTGCTCCATGAACGCCGAGATTACTGGCCTGAACCTGGCCTGTGGTTGCCTGTGGATAACCGATTCGCACGATGATCGACAGTCCTCCGCACGGCACGCTCCGTGACCACTCACCGGCACCCGTCCTGTCCGCCGGGACCACCTCGCGCTAGGGTCGGCACAACAGCGACGTTACTGATGGGTAAGGGGTCTGCCATGCAGCTCGGGATCAACCTCGGCTACTGGGGTGCCGGAATGGACGGCGACAATCTGGCCGTGGCCCAGGAGGCCGACCGCCTCGGCTACGCCGTGTGCTGGGCCGCCGAGGCCTACGGCTCCGACGCGGCCACGGTGCTCACCTGGGTCGCCGCGCAGACCGAGCGCATCGACGTCGGTTCGGCCATCTTCCAGATCCCGGCCCGTCAGCCCGCGATGACCGCGATGACCGCCGCGACCCTCGACTCGCTCTCCGGGGGCCGCTTCCGCCTCGGCATCGGCGTCTCGGGCCCGCAGGTCTCCGAGGGCTGGTACGGCGTCAAGTTCGACAAGCCGCTGGCACGCACGCGTGAGTACGTCGAGATCGTCCGCAAGGCGATGACACGCGAGCGGCTGTCCTACGACGGCGAGCACTGGACGCTGCCGCTCCCCGGCGGCCCCGGCAAGCCCCTCAAGCTGACCGTCCACCCGCAGCGCGAGCACATCCCGCTCTACATCGCGGCGATCGGCCCGAAGAACCTGGAGCAGACCGGCGAGATCGCCGATGGCGCGCTGCTCATCTTCCCGTCCGCCGAGCACCTGGAGGACACCGCCGTACGGCATCTGCGGGCCGGGCGCGAGAAGGCGGGCAAGACCCTCGAAGGCTTCGACATCGTCCCGACGCTCCCGCTCGCCCTCGGCGAGGACAAGGACGTCGAGAAGCTCGCCGACACCTTCCGCCCGTACACCGCGCTGTACGTCGGCGGGATGGGTAGCCGGCAGCAGAACTTCTACAACAAGCAGGCGCGGCGCATGGGCTTCGAGGAGGCGGCGACCGAGATCCAGGACAAGTACCTGGCCGGTGACAAGGACGGCGCCGCGGCCGCCATCCCGCACGACCTGATCGACAGGACGACACTGCTGGGCTCCGTGGACCGCATCGCGGACCGGATGAAGGAGTACGCGGCGGCCGGTGTCACCACCCTGACGCTCGCCCCGGCGGGCTGGACCCTGGAGGAGCGGATCGCCGCCCTCCGCGCCGGAACCGACGCACTGGAGCGCGCGGGTCTCGCGTAACGCGGCCCTGCCGTACGGAAGTTTTCTACGGCCGTGGTGGGGGCTCGGGGGGTCTTCCCCGCCACGGCCGTCACGGGGAACAACGCGCGGCGGGCCGCGCGGTTACGCCCCCGGAGGGACATCCGCCGTCCTCCTTTTGGCGGAGTTGTCCGACACAGCTGTTGCAGCACCTCTGGCGTCGCATTTGACTCGTTCTTTGCGGAATGCGGCGGAATCCTGCATGGAGGTGCCTTCAGATGCTTTCGGCCAAGAGCCTGTTCCAGGAGATCCTCGACGACGACGAGTCCTTCCGGCTGTTCTGCTCCATCGCGGCCGGCGGCGAATCGCAGGGCGGCTGGGAGAACGGGCGTATCGCCGCGCTCGTCCCGCCGACCGAGCGCGACCTCGCCCCCAAGATCAGTCGGCACGGCGCCGACGAGGACAAGCACGGGCGCATTTTCAACGCCCTCATGAAGAAGCGCGGCCTCGAACCCGTCCCGGTGCCCTCCGACACCGACTACACGATGCTCCTGGAGCGGCGCGGCATCGGTCTCCCGCACGAGAAGCTCAAGGGCGACCAGTCGCTCACCGTCCAGGACATCGTCGTCTACCTCGCCCACAGCCGCGTCACCGAACAGCGTGCCTCCGAGCAGATGGACCTGCTGCGCAGGCACTTCGCCGACCACCCCGACCTCGGCCGCGCGGTGCGGATGATCTCGCACGACGAGGACAACCATCTCGCGTACTGCCACGAGGAGTTGCTGCGCTTCGCGGCCGCCGGACACGGCCGCGCCATCCAACGGACGCTCCGCGAGTGCGCGTTGGCGGAGATCCGCATCTACCGGGACGTGAGTCTCGCCGTGATGACCCACATGGGACGCGTCCTCGGCTGGCCCCGGGCCAAGTCGGCGGTGCTCGCCGCGGGCATCCACGCCGTGTACGCGTACGAACGGCTCGGCGGCTGGCGGCGGATGGTGTCCCTGAGGATGCCGGAACGGCGTGACGCCCTCGGCGGACCGGCCACGACCGCCGCCGAGTTCGCCTGAGCCGGAGCGGAGGGCCGGGCCGCTACAGCCAGCCGCGCCGCTTGAACGTCCGGTACAACAGCACCTCCAGGGCGACCATCAGCAGGATCACCGCCGGATACCCCCACAGCCAGTGCAGCTCCGGCATGTGGTCGAAGTTCATGCCGTAGACGCCCGCGATCATCGTGGGCACCGCGGCCATGGCCGCCCACCCGGAGATCTTCCGCATGTCGTCGTTCTGCCGGACGCCGGTCTGCGCGAGATGCGCCGCCAGGACGTCCGACACCAGCCGGTCCAGGCCCTCCACGGACTCGTTGACCTTCATCAGGTGGTCGTTCACGTCCCGGAAGAACGGCCGCGCCTTGTCGTGCACGAACCGCACCCGGTCCCCGGCGAGACCGGCGCCCGCGAGCCGGGACAGCGGCTGCGCGAGCGGTCCGGTGGCCCGGCGGAACTCCAGGATCTGCCGCTTGAAGGCGTAGATCCGCGACGCCGTGGTCCGCGAGCCGCCGCCGGTCGGCGAGAACACCGCCGCCTCCAGCTCCTCCAGGTCGGTCCCCAACTCGCCCGCCACGTCCACGTAGTGGTCGACCACGGCGTCCGCGATCGAGTACAGCACCGCCGTAGGACCGTGCCGCAGCATCTCCGGCTCCTCCTCAAGACGGTGCCGTACGGCCGCCAGAGGGGCCTCCTCGCCGTGCCGGACGGTCACCACGAAGGAGTCGCCCACGAAGACCATGACCTCGCCGGAGGTGACCACGTCGCTGTCCGCCTCGTAGCCCACCGGCTTGAGGACCATGAACAGCGAGTCGTCGTAGACCTCCAGCTTGGGCCGCTGATGCGCGGTCAGGGCGTCCTCGACGGCCAGTGGGTGCAGCGCGAACTCCTGGGTGACCTTGTCGAACTCGTCCTCGGTGGGCTCGTAGAGGCCGATCCAGACGAACGCGTCACCCACCCGACGGCAGTGGTCCAGGCCGTCGGAGAAATCGCCGGGCCCCTCCGTCCGGCGTCCGTCGCGGTAGATGGCGTAGTCGACGATCACGGTGCGTATTCTCCCGCCCTCCGCCCGAAACCGCACCCTGGGGTACGCCTACCCTTGGCCCCATGCCCACGTTGATCCTTGTCCGGCACGGACGTTCGACCGCCAACACCGGGGGAGTGCTCGCCGGCTGGACGCCCGGTGTCGCCCTCGACGAGCGGGGCAACGCGCAGGCCGCAGCGCTCCCTGGACGGCTCGCCGCGCTGCCGATCGCCGAAGTGGTCGCCAGCCCGCTGCAACGCTGCCAGGAGACCCTCCAGCCCCTCCTGGACGCCCGCCCCGACCTGCGGCTGCACACCGAGGAGCGGATCGGGGAGTGCCACTACGGCGACTGGTCCGGCCGTAAGCTCGCCGAGTTGTCGGGCGATCCCCTGATGGAGGTCGTCCAGGCGCATCCCTCGGCCGCCGCGTTCCCCGGCGGTGAGTCGATGCGCGCGATGCAGACCCGGGCGGCCGAGGCCGTACGCGAGTGGAACGCGCGCGTGGAGCGCGATCACGGCGCCGACGCCGTCTACCTGATGTGCTCGCACGGCGACATCATCAAGTCCCTCGTCGCGGACGCACTCGGACTTCATCTGGACCTCTTCCAGCGGATCTCCGTAGAACCGTGTTCCATCACCGCGATCCGTTACACCCGTCTCAGGCCCTTTCTCGTACGGCTCGGGGACACCGGCGATCTCGCCTCCCTGGCGCCGCGCGAGGAGCCCCCGGGCGACGAGGCCACCGTCGGGGGCGGCGCGGGCGCACCGTGATCGTCGGCCGCAGTAGGGTGAAGCGGTCGCAGTAGCGCCGCACTTGTCAGCAGTCGATTCCAATGGAGACAGGACGTGTCCCGTCAGGTGTTCCTCTACGACCCGCCGGACCGCTTCGTAGCCGGTACGGTCGGTCTGCCCGGGCGCCGTACGTTCTTCCTCCAGGCCGCCGCCGGTCCTCGGGTGACCAGCGTGGCCCTGGAGAAGACGCAGGTCGCCGCGCTCGCCGAGCGCATGGACGAGCTTCTGGACGAGGTCGTACGGCGCAGTGGCGGCAGCGCGGCCGTCCCGGCCGTCACCCCCACCGAGATCTCCGACACCCGCCCGCTGGAGACCCCCGTCGAGGAGGAGTTCCGCGTCGGCACCATGGCGCTCGCCTGGGACGGCGAGGAACAGCGCATGATCGTCGAGGCGCAGGCCCTCGTGGAGCTCGACGCGGAGTCCGAGGAGGACCTCGCCGAGGCCGAGGAGCGGCTGCTCCAGGACGACGAGAACGGACCCCCGATGCTGCGTGTCCGCCTCACCGGCGCCCAGGCCCGCGCCTTCGCCAAGCGGGCCCTGGACGTCGTCAACGCCGGCCGGCCGCCCTGCCCGCTGTGCAGCCTCCCGCTCGACCCGGAAGGACACGTATGTCCGCGCCAGAACGGATACCGCCGCGGAGCGTGACCACGGCCGAGCTGCTCGCCAAGGGTGAGCTGAAGGTACGCGGACAGATCCGCGAGGCCTCGAACGCGGTGCTGTTCTGCTCCGTGACGTACGAGGGCCGCGAGGCGTCCTGCGTCTACAAGCCAGTCGCCGGTGAGCGGCCCCTGTGGGACTTCCCGGACGGCAACCTCGCCCAGCGCGAGGTCGCCGCCTACGAGGTCTCCGAGGCGACTGGCTGGGGCCTTGTCCCGACCACCGTGCTGCGCGACGGGCCGTACGGCGAGGGCATGTGCCAGCTGTGGATCGAGACGGCGGCCGAGTCCGAACTGCTCGCCCTGGTCGACGCGGAGGAGCCCGAGGAGGGCTGGAAGGCCATCGGGTTCGCCGAGGTCGGCGAGGGCAAGACCGCCCTCCTGGTGCACGCCGACGACGAACGGCTGCGCAGGCTCGCCGTCCTCGACGCCGTGATCAACAACGCCGACCGCAAGGGCGGCCATCTGCTGCCCGCCGACGAGGGCCGCCTCTACGGCATCGACCACGGAGTCACCTTCAACGCCGAGAACAAGCTGCGCACCCTCCTGTGGGGCTGGGCGGGCGAGTCTCTGACGCCGGAGTCGATCGAGGTCCTCCAGGGGCTCAGAGAGGCGCTCAGGGACGGTGCCGGGCTCGCCGGGAAGCTCGCCGAGCTGATCACCGCCGTAGAACTCGACGCCACGCGCGCGCGGGTCGACGCGCTGCTAGCCGTAGGCAAGCATCCCGAACCGAGCGGGGAGTGGCCGGCCATTCCGTGGCCGCCGGTGTAGCAGCACGCCGATCACCGGGGCGCAAGAGGGCCTGATCGGCCGTCCGCCCTGGTCCGGTTCGTATGCGAAACACCTGTCCGGTTACGCTCATGACATGTATGCCTGGCCCGCTTCTGAGGTCCCCGCCCTGCCCGGCAAGGGCCGCGACCTCCGGATCCACGACACCGCGACCGGCGGTCTGGTCACCCCTGACACCGGTCCCGTCGCCCGTCTCTACGTATGCGGCATCACGCCGTACGACGCCACCCACATGGGGCACGCGGCGACCTACAACGCGTTCGACCTCGTGCAGCGCGTGTGGCTCGACACCAAGCGGCAGGTCCACTACGTCCAGAACGTGACCGACGTCGACGACCCGCTCCTGGAGCGCGCCGTGCGCGACGGCGTCGACTGGGTCGCCCTCGCCGAGAAGGAGACCGCCCTCTTCCGCGAGGACATGACCGCCCTGCGCATGCTGCCCCCGCAGCACTACATCGGCGCGGTCGAGGCGATACCCGGCATCGTGCCGCTCGTCGAGCGTCTCAGGGAGGCCGGTGCCGCTTACGAACTCGAAGGCGACATCTACTTCTCGGTCGGCTCCGACCCGAACTTCGGCAGGGTCTCGAACCTCGACGCCACCGCGATGCGCCTGCTGTCCGCCGAGCGCGGCGGCGACCCGGACCGCCCGGGCAAGAAGAACCCGCTCGACCCGATCCTGTGGCTCGCCGCCCGTGAGGGCGAACCCAGCTGGGACGGCGGCTCGCTCGGCCCCGGCCGCCCCGGCTGGCACATCGAGTGCGTGGCCATCGCCCTGGACCACCTCGGCATGGGCTTCGACGTGCAGGGCGGCGGCTCCGACCTCGCCTTCCCGCACCACGAGATGGGCGCCTCGCACGCCCAGGTGCTGACCGGCGAGTTCCCCATGGCGAAGGCGTACGTCCACGCCGGCATGGTCGCCCTGGACGGCGAGAAGATGTCGAAGTCCAAGGGCAACCTGGTCTTCGTCTCGACGCTGCGCCGCGAGGGCGTCGACCCGGCCGCGATCCGCCTGGCGCTGCTCGCCCACCACTACCGCTCCGACTGGGAGTGGACCGACGGGGTGCTCGCGGACGCGGTCGCCCGGCTCGGCCGCTGGCGTGCCGCCGTCTCCCGGCCCGACGGCCCCTCCGCCCTGAAGCTCGTCGAGGAGATGCGCGAAGCCCTCGCGAACGACCTCGACGCCCCTGCCGCGCTCGCCGCGGTCGACCGCTGGGCCGCCGTCCAGCGCGACCGGGGCGGCAGCGACGAGGGCGCCCCCGGCGTCGTATCCCGCGCGGTGGACGCCCTGTTGGGCGTGGCCCTCTAGCAACGGCGAACAGAACAGGGGCGGTTCCTCCCGGGTGGGAGGAACCGTGACACCGGGGTTCCCCGAAATCTTGCCCTTGGCACCCCAGATGTCGTGCTCCTGGCCGCCCGATCCGGCAGAGATCTTCTGGTAGTGGGACGCGCCATACTCCGTGTCGAGGCTGAGCGACACCCCGAACGCCTTGACCGCGACACCGTAGGTGATCGAGTTTCCGGAGGTGATGGTCGCGTACTGCTTCTTTCCGAGAACGGCGCGGTAGGCCGGGTTGGAATTCCGGTAGGGGGTCGGTCCGTCCTTGGAACTGACGTCGGCGCCGTATCTCGCCACGGCGCCTCCGGACGGAATGTCGTACTTCACCGGAACGATGGAGTACGTATGCGTGGTCTTGTAGGGGCAGGCGACCTGGTGGTCGACGTCCTGGTACTCGATGGGAATCTGGAAGCGCTTGGCCCAGCGCGGCCCCTGGTTCGAGAAGCCGACCGCGTGGCCGGTGGTGTTCTTGCGGGAGATCTTTCCGGTGATCGACCAGTGCGCCCCGTCGACGCTGGTCGCGATGCCCCACGTGCTGGACAAGGTGTTGTTGTACTCGAAGGAGGCGGTGGCTCCGTCGCGGTCGCCACCAGGACGTCGCCCTCGTACGCCGGGGCGACGAAGTCGATGTCGGC
>NZ_JBSFCQ010000048.1:0-9160 GCF_053891435.1 Streptomyces sp. NPDC002276
ATCTCGTCGGTCGCCGACACGGCACCGCCCTCGTAGAGCAGCCCCACCGTGTCCCCGCTGATCCGGCGGCGGCCGCCGCGAACGACGCGACCCACTATTTCGGGCTGCCGGCCCGGCTGACGAGACTGGCGGCCGACGAGCGTCTGTCCTCGGTCCTCGCCGGACCCGCGCTGCGGCTGGTCGCCTCGGGCGGCTCGGCGCTCGCCCCCGCCGTCGCGGGCCGACTGCGCGAACAGCTCGGCGTTCCCGTCATCCAGGGGTACGGCCTCGCCGAGCTCTCCCCGCTCAGCCACAACGACCGGCCGCACCAGAACCGGCCGGGTTCGGTCGGTGCGCCCGTTCCCGGTACCGAGTGCCGCATCGTCGATCCGGAGACCGGTGGCGACCTCGGTCCCGGGCGTCCCGGAGAAGTGCTCGTGCGCGGACCGCAGTTGATGGCCGGGTACCTCGGCCTGCCGGACGCGCCGGACATCGACGGTGACGGTTGGTTCCACACCGGCGACATCGGCTACGAGGACGCGGACGGCCTGCTGTTCCTCGTCGACCGCATCAAGGACGTCTTCAAGGTCGACAACGAGCTGGTGTCGCCGGGCGAGATCGAGCGGCTCCTCATGGAGGACGCGGACGTCGCCGACTGCGTGGTGGCGGACCTCCCCGACGAGTTCAGCGGCGCCGTCGTATGGGCGGGCATCGTTCCCGCGCCCGACCGGACGGTGGATCTGCGGCTGGTGGTGGAACGGACCAACGGCCGACTGGCCGACCACCAGCGGATCCGCCGTGCCGAACGGCTCACTGCCGTACCTCGGTCCGTGAACGGCAAGGCCGAGCGGCGTCTGCTGCGCGAGCGGCTGCGCACCGAAGCCCCGCATCCCCTCTGACGATTACCCATCAGGAGAACCCCATGGTGACCTTCATCAACAAGCTGACCGTCAACGGAGACCTCGCGGAGTTCCAGAGGATCAAGCACTCCATGACCGAGTTCATGTCCGCTCAGCCGGGCTATCGCGGCTCCTCGACGCTGCGCCAGGTCGGACAGGACAACGTCTTCATCGAGATGGCCGAGTGGCAGGACGCCGCGTCCCACCAGGCCGCCCTGCGCAGCAACGAGTTCCGGGACCTCATCAAGGGCCTCAGCGGCCTGGCCTCCGCGGAACCCGGGCTCTACGAGGAGGTTCCCGAGGACGGGGCAGGCCGTGGCTGACGAGACCCAGGTGCTGGTGGCGGGGGCCGGTCCGGTCGGGCTCACCGTCGCGCACGAACTCGCCCGGCGCGGACTGCGGGTGCGGCTGATCGACGCCGCGCCCCACCCGGCCACCACCAGCCGCGCGGTGGCCACCCACCCGCGGACCTTGGAGACGTACGACCAGATGGGCGTCATCGAGGAGATCCTCGAACAGGCCCAGCAGATCAGGGCGTTCACGATGTTCAGCCGGGGCCGTCGGCTCGTTCGGCTGGACGCGGACTACACCACCATGCCCACCCGCTATCCGTTCACCGCGATCGTCGAGCAGGCGGACACCGAGGCGGTCCTGCGTGCCGCGGGAGCCGGGCTCGGCATCGAGGTCGAATGGGGAACGCGGCTGACGGGCTTCATCCAGCACCCGGGGCAGGTCGCCGTCGACCTCGAACACGTCGACGGAACCACGGAGTCCGTCGAGGTGCCCTGGCTGGTCGGCTGCGACGGCGGGCACAGCACGGTGCGCAAGGTGCTGGGGCTGCCGCTGCTCGGCGAGTCCAGCGAGACGTGGATGCTCGCCGACGCTCCCGTCGACGTGGATCTGCCACGCGACAGCATCTACTGGATCCACACCGGTTCCCAGGCACTGATGATGGTGCCCTTCAGACGGGGCGGCCGCTGGCGCCTGCTGGACACCACGACAGCGCTGCCCGGCACGGACGCCGCTACGATCGCGGACCGCTTCGCACGCAAGCTCGGCCCCGGCCTGGGCCGCGCGACCGAGGTCCGCACGCCCACCTGGACCTCGGTCTTCACCTTTCAGCAGCGGATGGTGCCCCGGATGGGCGAGGGCCGGGTTTTCGTGGCGGGCGATGCCGCGCATGTGCACAGCCCGGCTTCCGGACAGGGCATGAACACCGGTATCCAGGAGGCGTACAACCTGGCCTGGAAGCTGGCCCTGGTCGAACAGGGCCATGCGGGGCGCGGACTGCTGGACAGCTACAGCCTGGAACGGGTGCCGGTCGGCGAAGCGCTCCTCGGCTCGACCAAGAAGGCGACCTTCCTGGTCCAGCTGAAGAACGCCTTTGCCCCGATCGCGCTGCCCGTCGTCTTCGGCGTCATCCGCAACGTCACACCGCTGCGCAAGAAGGTGCAGCGCAAGGTGCTCGGAGGTATCTCGGGGCTTCTGCTCGGCTACCCCGACTCACCGCTGACCCGGCCCGCGGACACCGGTCGCGGGCCGCTCCCCGGCACCCGCGCCTCGGTCGGGGCCGGGGCGGACCCGGCCGATCCGGGCTGCCGGGCCTGGGCCGAGGAACTGCGCGACGTCCGGTGGACGCTGGCCGTGACACCGGACACGGCGGCCTCGGTGCCCGCGTCGGACGCCTGGCTGTCGATTCGCACGCTGGGCGACGGCACTCAGGGCTCGGACCCGCTCGCCGACCACAGCGGCCGGCTGCGCGGTGCGCTGGGACTCGAATCGGGCGGCTGGCTGCTGGTTCGTCCGGACGGCTATGTCGCCGCCCGTGGCCGGGAGAGCACCGGGGCGGGTCTGCGGCAAGCACTGGCGGCGGCCCAACTGCGGCTCGCGCCCGCCTGGCCCGTACCCGACGGATCGAGATGAGGGCGGACACATATGGACCTGGGTCTGAAGGGCCGCACGGTGCTTGTCACGGGCGCCTCCTCGGGGATCGGAGCGGCCATAGCACGTGCCTACGCGGCCGAAGGCGCCCGTGTCGCTCTGACGTACCGCGATGACGGTGCGGGCGGGGAACGGCTTGCCCGTGAACTCGGCGCCGACCAGGACTCGGCGATGGCGCTGCGCTACTCGCTCGCCGACCCGGACACCGTCGAGTCGGCCGTGGAGGAGGTGACCGGACGTTGGGGTGGCGTGGACGTGCTCGTCGCCAATGCGGTGCGCTGGGCCCCCCGGCGGGCACCGGGCGAACATTTCGAGGACGTCCCGGCCGGCGAGTGGACGGCTTTCCTCGATGACAACCTCGGGCCGACGCTGCGCACCGTCCAGCTGGCGGTGGCCGGCATGCGCGAGCGGTCCTGGGGCCGGGTCGTGCTCATCTCCTCGCACGTGGCTCTGGACGGCCATCGGGGCCAGGAGTTCTACGGGGCCGCCAAGTCGGCGCTGCACGGCTTCGCCCGCAGCCTGGCCTGGGACCTGGGGCCGGACGGGGTGCTGGTCAACGTCGTGGCTCCGGGGCTGACCGCCACACGGCGAGTACTGGACGGGCTGCCCGCCGAAGTCCGTGAGCGGGAGACCCGGGCCACTCCCACCGGCAGGCTCAGCAGCCCCGAGGACGTCGCGGGTACGGTCCTCTTCCTGGGCTCGGCGGCCAACGGCAACATCACCGGCCAGATCGTCACGGTGGCCGGCGGTCGCTGACCGACCGGAACGCGCTTCCCCGGACGGGCCCGACGACATGGGACCGAGGAATCCGCTTGTGCCCACGGCTCACCGTGGGCACAAGCGGATTCCTCTCATGGTGAGGCGGTCACCTGTCGCGCACCGCGTAGTTGCCGAGCACTGTTTCGAGCGCTCCGAAGGCCTCCGTCGCAGCGGCGGCGGCGCGCCGCTCGGTCTCCGCGGCGGACGCGCCGCCGAGCACCCAGGAGCGCATCAGGCTGATCAGTACCCGATGGGCCGTCGAGAGCTGGGCGGCGGCCAGACGGGCGGCGAGGCCACCGGGTGGGGTGCCGGTCGCGGTGGCAAGCTCCGTCGCGAGGGCGTCCTCACGCTGGTCGCCGATCTCACGCTCGCGAGCCCGCAGTCGTGGGCTGTCACGGACGAGCCGGGCGAACCGGGGTGGTTCACGTCCGGTCAGTACGGTGTCGCCACCGTCGCCGAGGGCCGTCAGGTAGGCCTCCCGCAGACCGCCCAGGGCCGACTGCCCGGCGGCTCGCTCGCGTACCGCGCGCGCCAGGGAGTCGATCCTTGGCTCGTACGGGTCGAAGACGAGGTCCTCCTTGAGCGGGAAGTAATTGAAGACCGTCATGGGCGAGACGCCGACGGCCTCGGCGATCTCCGAGACCGTCACGTCCTCAAAGCCGCGCTCGACGAACAGTCGCATCGACACACGCGCCAGCTGCTCGCGCGTCCGCTGCTTCTTGCGCTCCCGCAAGCCTCGTCCCGAGCCCCGCGTCGTCACCTCAGGTCGGATCCGTCGGGTCCGGAAGGGCGGGCGTCCGGTGACGACTCGCCGTCGCCCGGTCCACGAAGCAGCCCACTTGCCCCAGCGCGGACACCAGCTGTGAGTCCTCGGGGTACAGGGGCCCGGTGTGCAGGTATCCGAGGGCTACGAGGCACTGCCAGACCCGCGCCAGGCATTGGCCGACGAGAGCGTGAAATCTGCTGCGCGGCAGCCGTTTCATGGCCGCCCTCCCGTGGTTTCGCGGAGCGGCTCCCACCAGGAACGGTTGTCGCGGTACCAGTCGACCGTCTGTGCCAGCGCGGTCCCGAAGTCCCTCGCCGGCCGGTACCCGAGTTCTCGGCCGATCTTCGCGCAGTCGACGGAGTAACGCCGGTCGTGTCCTTTGCGGTCCGCGACCGGGTCGACGCTGCCCCAGTCGGCGCCGCACGCGTCAAGGAGCAGTTGCGTCAGTTCCTTGTTGGAGAGTTCGGTGCCGCCGCCGATGTTGTACACCTCACCGGCCCGGCCGCCGGTACGCACCAGCTCGATTCCGCGGATGTGGTCGTCGACGTGCAGCCAGTCGCGCACGTTGCCGCCGTCTCCGTACAGCGGCACCCGGCCTCCGTCGAGCAGGCGGGTGACGAAGAGCGGGACGACCTTCTCCGGGAACTGGTGGGGGCCGTAGTTGTTGGAGCAGCGGGTGACGCGTACGTCCAGACCGTGGGTGCGGTGGTAGGCCAGCGCGATGAGGTCGCTGGCCGCCTTGGACGCGGAATAAGGGGAGTTGGGGCTGACCGGCGAGGTCTCGGGCCAGGATCCGACGTCGATGGAGCCGTAGACCTCGTCCGTGGAGACGTGCACGAACGTCTCGACGCCGTGCCGGAGCGCCGCGTCGAGGAGGGTCTGGGTGCCGGTGACATTGGTGCGTACGAAGTCGGCGGCGCCGGAAATGGACCGGTCGACATGCGACTCGGCGGCGAAGTGCACCACCTGGTCGTGCCGGGCGATCAGCTCGTCCACCAGGGGCGCGTCGCAGATGTCGCCGTGCACGAAGGTGAACCGGCCGTTGTCGCTCACCTCGGTCAGATTGGTGAGGCTTCCGGCGTACGTCAGTTTGTCGAGGACGGTGATCGTCAGGTCCTTCGCGCCGCGCGGAGCGAGCAGAGTCCGGACGTAGTGCGAGCCGATGAACCCCGCCCCGCCCGTCACCAGGATGGCCTTGGTGGTCATGAGGAGATCTGCACCTCGCTGTGGTCGCCGAGAACGAGCCGGTTGCTGGACGGCATCCGTGGTGCGGGCGCCACGCTGACGTTGCGGCCGATGAGCGATCCCCTGACCCGCCGGATGCCCGTGAGGCTGGAGTCGCGCAACACGATGGAGAACTCGATCTCGGTGTCCTCGATCCGGCAGTTCTCCGAAATGGATGTGTACGGACCGATGTAGGAGTCGCTGATCACCGTGCCGGCCCCGATGGCCGCCGGTCCGACGATGCGGGAATTCCGGACCTGGGCGCCGGCCTCGATCCGGATGCGGCCGACCACCTCGCTGTCCGCGTCCACCTGGCCCTCGCTGCACGGCTCGATGCCCTCCAGGACCGAACGGTTCACCTCCAACATGTCCATGACATTCCCGGTGTCCTTCCAGTAGCCGTGGACGACCGTGGACCGCACGTCGCGCCGGTTGTCGATCAGCCATTGGACGGCGTGGGTGATCTCCAGCTCACCGCGCCAGGACGGCTCGATCGCGCGTACGGCCTCGTGGATGACCGGTGTGAACAGGTAGACACCGATCACGGCCATGTTGCTCTTGGGCTGCGTCGGCTTCTCCTCCAGACCCACGACGTGGCCGTCTTCGTCCAACTCGGCGATGCCGAAGGCGGCCGGATCGGGCACGCGGGTCATCAGGATCTGTGCGTCGGGGCGGTCGGCGCGGAACGCGTCCACCAGGCCGGTGATGCCACCGACCACGAAGTTGTCCCCCAGGTACATCACGAAGTCGTCGGCACCGAGATATTCGCGGGCGATCAGGACCGCATGGGCCAGTCCGAGCGGTTTCTCCTGCGGTAGGTAGGTCACTTGGAGGCCGAACTTGGAACCGTCACCGACCGCTTCCTCGATCTCTCTGGCGGTTTCTCCGACGACGATCCCGACCTCGGTGATTCCGGCCTGTGCTATGTCCTCAAGGACATAGAAGAGCACCGGCTTGTTCGCCACAGGCACCAGCTGCTTGGGCGATGTATGAGTAATGGGCCTCAGGCGTGTCCCCGAGCCACCGGACAGTACGAGAGCCTTCATGCCACGGACGCTATGCGGATGGGCTGGAACCCCACTCGGGGGCCGGTTGACGCCGGCCTGGGAGAGGCACGGCCCCGCCCAGGCCCGCGCTGCTCAGTAGCGGTAGTGGTCCGACTTGTACGGTCCCTCGACCTCGACACCGATGTACGACGCCTGCTCGGGGCGCAGCGTGGTCAGCTTCACGCCGAGCGCGTCCAGGTGGAGCCGGGCGACCTTCTCGTCGAGGTGCTTGGGCAGCACATAGACATCGGTCGGGTACTCCTCGGGCTTGGTGAACAGCTCGATCTGGGCCAGGGTCTGGTCCGCGAACGAGTTGGACATCACGAACGAGGGGTGGCCGGTGGCGTTGCCCAGGTTCAGCAGGCGGCCCTCGGACAGCACGATCAGGACCTTGCCGTCGGGGAACGTCCAGGTGTGGACCTGCGGCTTCACCTCGTCCTTGACGATGCCCGGGATCCGCGCGAGGCCGGCCATGTCGATCTCGTTGTCGAAGTGGCCGATGTTGCCGACGATCGCCTGGTGCTTCATCCTGGCCATGTCCGCGGCCATGACGATGTCCTTGTTGCCGGTCGTGGTGACGAAGATGTCGGCCGTCTCGACGACCTCGTCCAGCGTCGTGACCTGGTAGCCGTCCATCGCCGCCTGCAACGCACAGATCGGGTCGATCTCGGTGATGATCACGCGGGCGCCCTGTCCGCGCAGGGACTCCGCGCAGCCCTTGCCCACGTCGCCGTAGCCGCAGACGACCGCGGTCTTCCCGCCGATGAGGACGTCGGTGGCGCGGTTGATGCCGTCGATCAGGGAGTGGCGGCAGCCGTACTTGTTGTCGAACTTCGACTTGGTGACGGCATCGTTCACATTGATCGCCGGGAACAGGAGGGTGCCGTCGCGGTGCATCTCGTAGAGACGGTGGACGCCGGTCGTGGTCTCCTCGGTCACGCCGCGGATCTCCGAGGCGAGTTGGGTCCACTTCTGCGAGCCGTCGGTGATGGTGCGGGTCAGGACCTGGAGGACGACGCGGTGCTCGTCGGACTCGGCGGTGTCGAGGGAGGGGACCTTGCCGTCCTTCTCGTACTCGACACCCTTGTGGACGAGCATCGTGGCGTCGCCACCGTCGTCCAGGATCATGTTCGGACCGCCGGTAGGGGTGTTCGGCCAGGTCAGCGCCTGCTCCGTGCACCACCAGTACTCCTCCAGCGTCTCGCCCTTCCAGGCGAAGACCGGGATGCCCTGGGGGTTCTCGGGCGTGCCGTTGGGGCCGACAGCGATGGCGGCGGCCGCGTGGTCCTGGGTGGAGAAGATGTTGCAGGACACCCAGCGGACCTCGGCGCCCAGCGCGACCAGGGTCTCGATCAGGACGGCCGTCTGCACGGTCATGTGCAGCGAACCCATGATCCGCGCGCCCGCCAGCGGCTGAGCGGCGGCGAACTCACGGCGGATCGACATCAGGCCGGGCATCTCATGCTCGGCAAGCGTGATCTCCTTGCGGCCGAACTCGGCCAGGGAGAGATCGGCGACCTTGAAGTCCGTGAAGTCAACGGGCGGCTGTGACGGCATGTGCGCTCCTTGTTCGACTCTGGATGTTCCGGTGGATCTCAAGCGTCGCGGTGGACCGGTTGAGGGTGATGTAGTGCAGTCCGGGTGCCCCCTCGGCCAGCAGCCGCTCGGCCATGGCCGTGGCGTGGTCGACGCCGATCCGGTGTCCGTCCGCCGGGTTGCCCCGTGCCGACTCCAGCCGCCGGGCCAGATCGACGGGGAACGTGGCATGGGACAGTTCGGCGAAGCGCGCGATCTGCCGTACGTCGGTCGCGGGCATGATCTCCGGGATGATCGGAGTGTCGCAGCCCGCCGCAGTGACGCGGTCGCGCAGCCGCAGATAGTCCTCGACGCGGAAGAACATCTGCGTGACGGAATAGTCGGCGCCCGCCCGGCACTTGGCCACGAAGTGGCGGATCTCGCTGTCCCAGTCGCTTGAGCGCGGGTGGCGCTCGGGAAAGGCGGCGACTCCCACGCTGAAGCCGCCCGACCTGCGTACCAGCGAGACCAGTTCGTGGGCGTGGGTGAAGCCTTCGGGGTGCGGGACCCAGGACGCGTTCGGGTCGCCCGGCGGGTCGCCGCGGAGGGCGAGCACATCACGCACGCCGGCGTCCGCGTACTGGCCGATGATGTGCCGCAGTTCGCCGACGGAGTGGCCTACGGCGGTCAGGTGTGCCACGGGCCGCAGCGTGGTCTCGGCGGCGATCCGCTTGGTGACCTCGATCGTGCGTTCGCGAGAGGAGCCGCCGGCGCCGTAGGTCACCGAGACGAAGGCGGGCGCCAGGGGCTCGATCCGGCGGACGGAGTCCCAGAGCGTCCTGGTTCCCGCCTCCGTCTTCGGCGGAAAGAATTCGAACGAGAAGGACGGCTCACCACTCGCGAGGATCTCCCGCAGAGAACTCATGACCGGCTTCCCGCGTTGAAGTATTTGGCTTCGGGGTGGTGGATGACGATGGCGTCTGTGGATTGTTCGGGGTGGAGCTGGAATTCTTCGGAGAGGTGGACGCCGA
>NZ_JBSFCQ010000049.1:0-9103 GCF_053891435.1 Streptomyces sp. NPDC002276
GTCCGTTGGCGAATACGCGGGTGTATGTGCTGGATGCGGGTCTGTCGCCGGTGGCGGTGGGTGTTGCGGGTGAGTTGTATGTGGCGGGTGCGCAGCTGGCGCGGGGGTATCTGGGCCGCGCGGGTCTGACGGCTGAGCGGTTTGTCGCGGACCCCTTCGCGGTGGTGTCGGGTTCGCGGATGTATCGGACCGGGGACGTGGTGCGCTGGTCCGCGGACGGGGTGCTGGAGTTCCTGGGCCGGGCTGATGCGCAGGTGAAGGTACGCGGCTTCCGTATCGAGCCGGGTGAGGTCGAAGCGGTCCTGGCGGGGCACGGGCAGGTGGCCCAGACGGCTGTTGTCGTGCGGGAGGACATCCCGGGCGACAAGCGGCTGGTCGCTTACCTCGTGCCGGCATCCGACGGTGATGGTGCTGTCGATACGGCGGTGCTGCGTGGATTCGTGGCGGGGCGGTTGCCGGAGTACATGGTGCCGTCGGCGTTCGTGGTGCTGGATGCGCTGCCGTTGACGCCGAACGGGAAGTTGGACCGGCGGGCGTTGCCGGCGCCGGAGTACGTGTCGGATGCGTCCGGGCGGGCTCCCCGGACGCCGCGGGAGGAACTGCTCTGCGGCCTGTTCGCCGAGGTCCTGGGCGTCAGTGCCGTTTCCATCGATGACAGTTTCTTCGAGCTGGGTGGTCATTCGCTGCTGGCGACTCGTCTGGTGAGTCGGATCCGTTCCGTCCTCGGGGTCGAGGTGGGCATCCGGGCGTTGTTCGAGGCGCCGACGGTTGCGGGCCTTGTCGGGCGGCTTGATGAGGGTGGTGGGGTTCGGGAGCGGTTGGGTGTGAGGGTGCGGCCGGGGGTTCTTCCGGTGTCGTTCGCGCAGCGTCGGCTGTGGTTCCTGGGCCAGTTGGAGGGCGTCTCCGCGACGTACAACATTCCTCTCGTGCTGCGCCTGAGCGGGGCGCTCGATGTGGGGGCGTTGCGGGCGGCGTTGGGGGATGTGGCGGGTCGTCATGAGAGTTTGCGGACGGTGTTTCCGCAGGTGGACGGTGAGCCGCGGCAGGAGATTCTGACGGGCGCCGCTGGTGTCCCCGAGGTCGTCGTGGAAGCGGTGTCCTCGGATGGGGTGGCTTCGGCGGTGGCCGGTGTGACTGGCACGGGTTTTGATCTGGAGCGGGATCTGCCGTGGCGGGTGACGCTGCTTGACGTGGATTCGGTTGACGAGTGGGTTCTGGTGGTGGTGGTCCATCACATCGCGGCCGACGGCTGGTCGATGGCGCCTCTGGCGCGGGATCTCTCGCAGGCGTATGCGGCCCGTTGCCGGGGTGTCGCACCGGCGTGGGACGTGCTGCCGGTGCAGTACGCGGACTACACGTTGTGGCAGCGCGAGGTTCTCGGTGACGAGGATGACCCGGGGAGTGTGATCGCGGCGCAGGTCGCCTACTGGCGGGAGACTCTGTCCGGGATTCCGGAGCAGCTGGAGTTGCCGGTCGACCATGCGCGTCCGTCGGTCGCTTCCTATGCGGGTGCGTCTGTGGGCGTGCGTGTTCCTGCGGGGGTGCATGCCCGGCTGGTGGAGTTGTCTCGCGCGTGTGGTGCGAGTGTGTTCATGACGGTGCAGGCCGCGTTGGCGGTGTTGTTGTCGAAGATGGGCGCCGGTCACGACATCCCGATCGGGACGCCGATCGCGGGCCGTACCGACGACGCCCTGGACGACCTCGTCGGTTTCTTCGTGAACACACTGGTCCTGCGCACCGATGTGTCGGGTGATCCGTCGTTCCGGCAGGTCGTCGAGCGGGTCCGGGAGGCGGATCTGGCGGCTTTCGCGCATCAGGATGTGCCGTTCGAGCGGCTGGTGGAGGTCCTCAACCCGGCCCGTTCCATGGCCCGTCACCCTCTCTTCCAGGTGATGCTCGCCTTCCACAACAACGCGCAACCCGACCTCGACCTGCCCGGTGTTCACGCCCAGGTCGGGCCTGCCGGTGATGTGGCGGCCAGGTTCGACCTGTCGTTCAACCTCGCCGAGACCCTCGGTCACGATGGATCCCCCACCGGAATCCAGGGCGAGTTGGATTACCGCACCGACCTGTTCGATCGGAGCACGGCCGAGCAGCTTGCCGAGCGGCTGTCCCGGCTCCTCGAAGCCGTCGCGGGAGACCCCGACCGGCCGATCCGTACCGTCGGCGTGCTCGACACCGACGAACGCCGACGCCTGCTCGTCGACTGGAACGACACGGCCCGCGAGATCCCCGGAGCGACACTGCCGGAACTCTTCCAGGCGCAGGTGACGCGTACCCCCGATGCCCTCGCGGTGGTGAGCGGCGAGATCGAGTTCACGTACGCCGAACTCGGCACGCGCGTACGGCAACTCGCGAGCGGGCTCGTCTCGCGCGGCATCGGGCCGGGCGACCGGGTGGCGCTCCTGCTGGACGGCTGGCCCGACCAGATCGCCATGACGCTGGCCGTCGCGCACGTCGGAGCGGTCTACGTGCCGCTGGACAGTAGGAGCCCCGTCGCCCGCCTGGAACTGATCCTCGGTGACTCGGGGAGCATCGCCGTCGTCGTAGACCGGAAGACCCTGGCCCTGATCCCGGGGGAACATCGCGGCCACGGCATCGACGTGCTGCTGGTCGAGGATCTGCCTTCACAGGGCGTGCCGTCCGCAGCCGCTCCCGCCCCTGTGGTGCGGCCGCTCGACCTGGCGTACATCATGTTCACCTCCGGCTCCACGGGCCGCCCCAAGGGCGTGGCCGTCACACACCGCAACGTCGTCGCGCTCGTCTCCGACCAGTACTGGGGACGCGCGACCGAGGACCGTGTCCTCGTCCACTCCTCGCCGTCGTTCGACGCCTCCACCTACGAGGTGTGGGGCGGCCTCCTCAACGGTGCCACCCTCGTCACATCGGGCGGTGTGGCCGCGGACATCCCCGAGCTGGCCCGCACCATGGCCGGGGCGCGAGTCACCGTGGGCCTGTTCAACGAGGGGATTTTCCGGCTCCTCGCCGAGAGCGAACCCCAGAGCTTCGGCACCCTCCGCGACGTCTACGTCGGCGGCGATACGGTGTCCCTCTCCGCGGTGCGGAAGGTGATGGACCACACCTCCGGCATGCGGTTCACGAACAGCTACGGTCCCACCGAGTCGACCCTGTGCGTCGCCCACCACTCCCTGCCGCCGGGTGCGGACGACCGGGCCTCCATACCGATCGGCCGGCCGCTCGACAACACGCGGCTGTACGTGCTCGACGAAGGGCTGGCGCTCGTCCCCCGGGGAGTGATCGGCGAGCTGTACATCGCGGGCGAGGGCCTGGCGCGCGGCTATGTCGATCGGCCCGACCTGACCGCGGAGCGCTTCGTCGCCGACCCGTTCGGTGCCGCGGGGACGCGCATGTACCGGACCGGGGACCGGGTGAAGTGGCGGTCCGAAGGCACCCTGGAGTTCGCCGGCCGCACCGACACCCAGGTGAAGATACGCGGCTTCCGCATCGAGCCCGGCGAGATCGAGACAGTGCTGGAGTCGTTCGCGGACGTGGCCCAGGCCGTGGTCGTCGTCAGGGAGGACCGGCCGGGGGACAAGCGGCTCGTCGCCTACCTCGTCGCCGATGCCGACGTACGCGTCGAGCCCGACGACCTGCGTCTGCGCCTTGCCGAAGCCCTGCCCGACTACATGGTCCCGGCGGCCCTGATACAACTCGGCGCCCTTCCCCTCGGACCGACCGGCAAGCTCGACCGTACGGCCCTGCCCGTGCCCGACTACGCCGGAGGCGGCGGCCGGGAGCCTCGTACCGACAAGGAGCGCATCCTCTGCGCCGTCTTCGCCGACATACTCGGCGTCGGCGAGGTCCGCGCGGACGACAACTTCTTCGCGATGGGCGGGGACAGCATCGTCTCCATCCAGCTGGTCGCCAAGGCACGATCGGCGGGACTGACGATCACACCGCAGCAGGTGTTCGAGCGGAAGACCGTCGAGGCGCTCGCCGCCGTGGCGGTCGAGGTGGACACACGGAATGCTGGGACGACCGACCCGGGCACCGGCGTGGTCCCGCTGACTCCCGTGATGCACCAGCTGCGCGAACGCGGCGGTGCCATCGAGAGGTTCAGCCAGTCGGTCACCCTCCTGACTCCGGGCGGACTGGTCCGGAACGACCTCATCGCCGCCGTGCGGGAAGTCGTCGACCATCACGACCTCCTGAGGGCCCGGCTCACCACCGCCGACGCGGACGGTACCTGGCAGCTGGAGGTGCTGCCGCCGGGCAGCGTCTCCGCCGAGTCGTGCTTCACCCGCGTCGAAGCCGCGGGCCTGGGCGAGCGCGAACTCCGCACGCTGGTGGCCCGGCAGGAGGAAGAGGCGAGGAGCCTGCTGTCCCCGGCGGACGGAAGGATGCTGCACACGGTCTGGCTCGACGCGGGACCGCACGAGCACGGCCGGCTGGTGATCACGCTTCACCACCTCGCCGTCGACGCCGTGTCCTGGCGCATCCTCGTACCCGACCTCGTCTCCGCGTGGCAGGACATCGCGGCCGGCAGGCGACCGGACCTCCAGCCCGTCTACACGAGCTTCCGCCGCTGGGCCGAACACACATCGGCGGAAGCCGGGCGGAGGGTTGGCGAACTGCCCTTCTGGGAGGGGGTCGTAGAGGAAACCGAGGCGCCGTGGAGTTCCGTCCCGGCCCTCGACCCGGCACACGACACGTGGGGCACGGCGCGGACCGTCACTGTGACGCTGCCGTCGGACGTGGCCGCGCCGCTGCTGACCTCCTTGCCCGAGGCCTTCAACTGCGGTGCGGACAGCGTTCTCCTCGCGGCCCTGCTGACAGCCGTCGGCAGCCGCACGGCACGGCCCGACGGAAGCACCCCGCCGTTCCTCGTCGACGTCGAGCGCCACGGGCGGGAGCAGATCACGCCCGCCCTGGACGTCTCGCGGACCGTGGGCTGGTTCACCAGCGTCTCCCCCGTCCGCCTCGACCCGCGGGCGGTCGGCGACGGGCGGGAAGACGGGCGGACAGCCGAGGACACCCTCAAGTACGTGAAGGAGCAGCTGCGGGCCGCTCCGGACAACGGCCTCGGGTACGGGCTGCTCAGGTACCTCAACCCGGAGACCACCGACCGCCTCGCAGCCCTCCCCGAACCGCACATCCTCTTCAACTACCTCGGACGTGTCCCGGCCCCCACGGGGCAGGGCGGTACAGCGCAACCCTGGTCGGTCGTCGATGACGGCGAAGCCGGCGGCGGTGCCGACCCGGACATGCCCATGGCGTACGCCCTGACGATCAACGTGGTGGCGCGGGACACCGGTAGCGGACCCGAGCTGCTGACCACCTGGGCCTGGCCCGACCGGCTCTGGACGGTCGCCGACGTACAAGGCCTCGCCGAGGCCTACACGCGGGGCCTGACGTACCTGGCGGCATCGGCCGATTCCCCGGGCGTCGGCGGACTGACCCCGTCCGACGTGCCCCTGCTGGGGTTGAGCCAAGACGAGATCGACGAATTCGAGTTCGCCGAGACGGAAGACTGAACGGAAGGATTTGAAATGAAGCGGTCGCGTATCGAAGACATCCTTCCGTTGTCGCCCCTACAGGAAGGGCTCCTGTTCCACGCACAGTTCGACGACGAAGCGGCGGACACGTACGTCGTTCAGCTCGTCGTCTCCCTGCGGGGCAAGGTCGACGGACCCACGCTGCGCCAGGCGGTGAACGATGTCCTGACCCGCCACGCCAACCTCCGGGTGCGTGTGCAGCACCGCAAGACGGGACAGCCCGTACAGGTCGTGATGCGGGACGTCGAAGTCCCCTGGCGGGACATCGACCTCACCCACTTCGCGCCCGGGGACCGCGAAGCCGAGGCCGAACGCCTCCTCGCCGAGGACCGTAGCCGCAGGTTCGATCTGAGCCGGTCCCCGCTGCTCCGCTGCACCCTGATCCGCGTGGCCGAGGACGAGTACCGGTTCGTGTGGGCCAACCACCACATCCTGCTCGACGGCTGGTCGAACGCCGTCCTGTTCCAGGAGCTCTTCAGCCTCTACCGGAGCCGCGGCGAGGCCCGTCTCACGGCGGTCACGCCGTA
The DNA here is from genome assembly GCF_053891435.1 of Streptomyces sp. NPDC002276. Taxonomy (NCBI): domain Bacteria; kingdom Bacillati; phylum Actinomycetota; class Actinomycetes; order Kitasatosporales; family Streptomycetaceae; genus Streptomyces; species Streptomyces sp. NPDC002276. Next base: position 6,044 of record NZ_JBSFCQ010000049.1, read on the forward strand.
CCGCGACTACCTCACCTGGACCGCACGACAGGACGCCGAAGCCGCACGCCGGGCATGGGCGGCCGAACTCGGCGGACTTGAGGACTCCACCCACCTCGTGCCCCACCTGGGCATATCCGCCGCGGAATCATTCCCCCGGCGGGCCACCTTCACCGTCGACGAGCGACTGACGAGCGCCCTCACCGAACTGGGACGCTCACGGAACCTCACCTTCAATACGCTGGTCCAAGGCGCCTGGGGTGTCCTGCTGGGCCGCCTCACCGGCCTGGACGACGTGGTCTTCGGAACCACCGTTTCCGGACGTCCGCCGGAGCTCCCCGGGGTCGGGTCCATGGTGGGACTGTTCATCAACACCCTGCCGGTGCGCGTACGGCTCGACCCCGCACAACCGGTCATCGAGGCCCTCGCCCGCCTACAGGACGAACAGGCACGCCTGATGCCCCACCAGCACCTCGGGCTCGCCGAAATCCAGAAGACCGTCGGGCGGGCCGAACTCTTCGACACCGTCGTCGTCTTCGAGAACTACCCCGTCGACCAGGCCGCGTCGGCCGGGCTCGGTACCGACATCGAGGTCACCGACGTAGCCGGTCACGACGCGACCCACTACCCGCTGAGCCTCATGGTCCTGCCCGGGCAGGAGCTCGGCCTGCGCCTCGACTACCGGGAGGACGCCTTCGACCAGGAGGCCGTCGAGCAGCTGGCGGCGCGCCTGATCCGGGTCCTCGAAACGATTGTCGACGCACCCGAAACCCCAGTCCGTGACGTGGACGTCCTGGACCCGGCCGAACGCGAGCGGATCCTGGCCGCAGGGAACGGCACCGTCCATGAGGTGCCCGCCAGCACAGTGGTCGACCTCTTCCGGACGCAGGTGTGTGCCACTCCGGACGCGGTCGCCCTGGTCGGCGGCGGAACGGAGATCACGTACGCCGAACTGGACGCCCGGGCGAATGCCCTGGCCCGTGACCTCATCGACAGGGGCGCGGGACCGGAGCAGGCCGTCGCCGTCTGGATGGAGCGCTCCTCCGATTTGGTGGTGGTGCTGCTGGCCGTACTCAAGACCGGCGCGTTCTACGTGCCGCTGCACGACGGATACCCGGCGGAACGACGCCGGCTCGTCGTGGAGGACTCCCGTGCCCGGCTGCTGCTCACGGACCGCCCGACGGATGCCGCCGTGCTGGCCGACGCCGTTCAGGTGGTCGATGTGGCGGGCGTCGCCGCGAGGGCGCTGTCCGGGGAGAGGGCGGACGCGCTGTCCGGCGGGACCCGCGTCGAGGCCGAAGGCCTGGCATACGTGATGTACACGTCGGGATCGACGGGCGAGCCCAAGGGGGTGGCCGTCACCCACCGGGGCGTGGCCGAACTCGTCCTGGACTCGTGCTGGAAGAGCGGTCCGCGGGATCGGATCCTCTTCCACGCACCCCATGCCTTCGACATCTCCAACTACGAACTGTGGGTTCCTCTCCTTTCCGGGGGAAGGGTCGTTGTCGCCCCGGCCGGGCCGATCGACTCGGTGACCCTGAGGAAGCTCCTCACGCAGGAGGACATCACCTCCGTCCATCTGACCGCCGGTCTGTTCCGTGTGATCGCTGAGCAGGATCCGTCGTGCTTCAGCGGCGTCCGCGAAGTGCTGACGGGTGGTGATGTGGTGTCGCCCGTGGCGGTGCGGCGGGTGTTGGACGCGTGTCCGGACACTGCGGTACGGGTGTTGTACGGGCCGACGGAGATCACGCTGTGTGCGACGCGGTATGAGGTTCCGGCGGGCGTGGCCGTCGCCGGGTCGGTGCCGATCGGGCGTCCGATGGACAACACGCGGGTGTATGTGCTGGATGCGGGTCTGTCCCCGGTGCCGGTGGGTGTGGCGGGCGAGCTGTACATCGCGGGCGCCGGTCTTGCGCGGGGTTATGTGGGTCGTGCGGGTCTGACGGCTGAGCGGTTTGTCGCGGATCCGTTCGCTGTGGTGTCGGGTTCTCGGATGTATCGGACCGGGGATGTGGTGCGCTGGTCCGCTGACGGGGTGCTGGAGTTCGTCGGGCGCGCCGACACCCAGGTGAAGGTGCGGGGTTTCCGTATCGAACCCGGTGAGGTGGAGACGGTCCTGGCGGAGCACGCCCAGGTGGTCCAGACGGCGGTCGTCGTGCGTGAGGACACGCCGGGCGACAAGCGGCTCGTCGCGTACGTCGTGCCCGCCGCCGGCGAGGCCATGGGCGACCCGTCCGTACTGCGCAGCTTCGTGGCGGAGCGGCTGCCGGACTACATGGTGCCGTCGGCGTTCGTCACGCTGGATGCGCTGCCGTTGACGCCGAACGGAAAGCTGGACCGGCACGCCCTGCCCGCCCCCGACTTCGTCTCCGGCGCCAAGAGCAAGGGGCCGCGCACTCCGCAGGAAGAGATCCTGTGCGGTCTGTTCGCCGAGGTACTCGGTGTGGCGTCGGTATCGGTCGACGACGGCTTCTTCGAGCTGGGCGGCGACAGCATCCTGTCGATCCAGTTGGTGGCGCGGGCCCGGGCCGCGGGCCTGGTGTTCTCCGCGCGGGACGTCTTCGAGCGGAAGACGGTGGAGGGTCTCGCGGCGCGCTCCCAGCCCGCGGGCGGTCCCGAGGCGGGTGGTTTCACGCCTTCCGACCTGCCCCTGGTCTCCCTCAGTCAGGCGGAGATCGGTGTGGTGGAGGCGAGGTGGAAGGACGTCGCTGATGTTCTTCCGCTGGCTCCGTTGCAGGAGGGTCTGCTGTTCCATGCGTTGTACGACGAGCAGGCGTTGGATGTGTACACGACGCAGCTGTCGTCGCTGGTGGAGGGGCGTCTGGACGTCGCGGCACTGAAGAGTGCCGCGTCAACGCTGATGGAACGGCATGCCAACCTGCGCGCGGGGTTCGTGCATGAGGGTCTGCGGCAGCCTGTTCAGGTGATCCCCAGGCAGGTGGATGTTCCCTGGGAGGAGGTCGATTTCACGGGGCTGGGTCCGGCTGAGCGGGAGGCTGCGGTCGAGGAGTGGCTGGAGGGGGACCGGGCGCGGCGTTTCGACCTCACGGCTCCGCCGCTGGTGCGGTTCACGTTGATCCG
>NZ_JBSFCQ010000050.1:0-7095 GCF_053891435.1 Streptomyces sp. NPDC002276
GTCCGTTGGCGAATACGCGGGTGTATGTGCTGGATGCGGGTCTGTCGCCGGTGGCGGTGGGTGTTGCGGGTGAGTTGTATGTGGCGGGTGCGCAGTTGGCGCGGGGGTATCTGGGTCGTGCGGGCTTGACGGCTGAGCGGTTTGTCGCGGACCCCTTCGCGGTGGTGTCGGGTTCGCGGATGTATCGGACCGGGGATGTGGTGCGCTGGAACGCGGACGGGGTGCTGGAGTTCGTCGGCCGGGCGGATGCGCAGGTGAAGGTGCGGGGTTTCCGTATCGAGCCGGGTGAGGTCGAAGCGGTCCTGGTGGGGCACGGGCAGGTGGCTCAGACGGCCGTGGTGGTGCGGGAGGACATCCCGGGGGACAAGCGGCTGGTCGCGTATGTGGTGCCGGCATCTGACGGTGATGGTGCTGTCGATACGGCGGTGCTGCGTGGATTCGTGGCGGGGCGGTTGCCGGAGTACATGGTGCCGTCGGCGTTCGTGGTGCTGGATGTGCTGCCGTTGACGCCGAACGGGAAGCTGGACCGGCGGGCGTTGCCGGCGCCGGAGTACGCGTCGGATGCGTCCGGGCGGGCTCCCCGGACGCCGCGGGAGGAGATCCTGTGCGGTCTGTTCGCCGAAATCCTCGGCGTGGATGCCGTCTCGATCGATGACAGTTTCTTCGATCTCGGTGGTCATTCGCTGCTGGCGACCCGTTTGGTGAGCCGGATCCGTTCCAAGCTCGGGATCGAGGTGAGCATCCGGTCGCTGTTCGAGGCGCCGACCGTTGCCCACCTTGTCGACCGACTCGACGAGGTAGTTCGAGTTCGGGACCGGAGTGCGGCGGAGCTGGCGTGGCGGGAGTCGTTGGCGGGTGTGGAGGAGGCTACGCGGCTGGCTCCGGTGCGGGTGGGTCGGGTTCCGGTGGCTCCGGAGCGGGTGACGGTGGTTCTGCCGGAGGAGTTGACTGTTGCGTTGTCGGCGGCTGCCCGTCGTTGTGGGGTGACGCTGAATACGGTGGTCCAGCAGGCGTGGGCGGTGGTGCTGGGGCATTTGACTGGCCGGGACGATGTGGTGTTCGGGGCGACTGTTTCCGGACGGTCGGTCCAGGTTCTCGGGGTCGAGTCGATGGATCTGTTCATCAACACGGTTCCGGTGCGTGTGCGTCTGAAGCCGGGTGAGGTTCTGCGGGAGGCGCTGGTACGGCTCCAGGGCGAGCAGAGCGTCCTATTGGCGCATCAGCATCTGAAGCTGACCGATATTCATGGCCTTACTCCGGCCGGTGAGCTTTTCGACACTGTGGTGGTGTTCGAGAATCCTCCTGTTGAGGACGAGGCCTTCGAGCAGGCGACGTCTGCTCAGGCTCATGATGCCGGTCATTACCCGATGAGTTTGAGGGTGCTGCCTGGGGATCGTATTGAGTTCCGTATGGAGTACGGCCCTGATCTGTTCGCCCGTACGGAGGTGGAGGGACTCGGTAGTCGGCTCGTCCGTGTACTCCGGGCCGTTGCTGAGACTCCTGAGATCCCTTTGGGTCGGGTCGGGATGCTCGACGAGCCCGAGCGTGAACGTGCGCTTTCTGCGTTGCATGGGCGTGTTGAGGGCGGGGAGTTCCGGGACGTCGTCGACAGGATCAGGGATGTTGCCCGGCGGCAGCCCGATGCTGTGGCCGTCACGGACGACGGGGGGGACGTCACGTATGGCGTGCTGGTGTCCCGTGCGAGTGCTCTGTCGAAGCGTCTTGCGGGGCGTGGGATAGGGGCGGGTGCTCTTGTCGGGATTCTTTCGGATCCTGGTGCGGGCTTTGTGGGGTCGGTGCTGGGGGTGTTCGGTTGTCGGGCGGGTTATATCCCTCTGGACCCGCAGGCTCCGACGGCGCGGAGCGTGACGTATCTCGCTGACAGTGGTGCGAACTGCCTCCTGACGGAGGAGAAGTATCTCGAACGTGCGCGGGCCATCGCTGGTGCGTCGGGGGGCGCCGTCGAGGTGCTGGTCATGGACGACGAGCAGGACGGCGCGGAGTGGTATCCGAACGGATCCAGGGGCTACGACATCGCGTACTCCATCTTCACGTCGGGTTCGACGGGGCGGCCGAAGGGCGCGATGGTTCACCGGGCCGGCATGGAGAACCATCTCCTGGCGAAGATCGGGGATCTGGAGCTCTCCTCAGCGGACCGTGTCATGCAGAACGCGCCGCTGACCTTCAACATCTCCGTGTGGCAGATGTTCGCCGCTCTGATGCTCGGCGGAAGGATCCGAGTCGTCGACCGGACGACGGCCGCCGACCCGCGCGAGCTCTTCCGACGCGTGGCGGACGAGGGTGTGTCGGTCCTGGAGGTCGTGCCCTCGCTGCTGCGGGCGGCTCTGGACATGTGGGATGCCGGTGGTGAGCGGGTTGTGTTGCCGGGGCTGCGCTGGCTGGTGGTGACGGGAGAGGCTCTTCCGGGGAGCCTGTGCGAGCGCTGGTTCGCGCGGTATCCGGATATCCCTCTGGTGAACGCGTACGGGTCGACGGAATGCTCGGACGATGTCTCACACGCCATCATCACGAGCGGGGACTACGCGGCGGAGAAGAAGGTCACCATCGGCCGCCCTATTCGTAATATGCGGCTGTATGTGCTGAACGAGGCACTCCAGCCGGTTGCCATGGGAATGCCTGGGGATCTGTACGTGAGTGGTGTGGGCGTCGGGCAAGGCTATGTGGGTGACGCGAACCGCACCGCAGCCGCCTTCGTAGCTGATCCTTACTCCGGTCAGCCCGGGGCGCGGATGTATCGGATGGGTGACTATGTCAGGTGTCTCCCGGACGGTCGTCTTGAGTTCGTGGAACGGCGGGATCATCAGGTCAAGATCCGCGGGCAGCGACTCGAACTCGGCGAAATCGAAACCGTCCTGGCAGAGCATGTTCTCGTAGGCCAAGCGGCTGTGGTGCTTCGGGAGGATGCCCCGGGTGACAAGCGCCTGGCTGCGTACGTGGTGCCGGGTGCCGGCACATCCACCGGCGTTCTCGACCCGGCCGCGCTGCGTGGGTTCGTGGCGGGGCGGTTGCCGGATTACATGGTGCCGTCGGCATTCGTCACGCTCGATGCGCTGCCGTTGACGCCGAACGGGAAGCTGGACCGGAATGCCCTGCCCGCCCCGGAGTATGCCGCGGGTGTGGGGCGTGGGCCGCGTACGTCGCGGGAGGAGATCCTGTGCGGCCTCTTCGCCGAGGTGCTGGGTGTGGAGTCGGTCTCGATCGACGACAACTTCTTCGAGCTGGGTGGTCATTCGCTGCTGGCGACTCGTTTGGTGAGCCGGATCAGGGCGGTGCTCGGGATCGAGGTGGGCATCCGGGCGTTGTTCGAGGCGCCGACGGTTGCGGGCCTTGTCGAGCGACTCGATGAGGGTGGTCGGGTTCGGGAGCGGTTGGGTGTGCGGGCGCGGCCGGAGGTTCTTCCGGTGTCGTTCGCCCAGCGTCGGCTGTGGTTCCTGGGCCAGCTGGAGGGCGTCTCCGCGACGTACAACATTCCTCTCGTGCTGCGGCTGACCGGGACGCTCGATGTGGGGGCGTTGCAGGCGGCGTTGGGGGATGTGGCGGGTCGTCATGAGAGTTTGCGGACGGTGTTTCCGCAGGTGGACGGTGAGCCGCGGCAGGAGATCCTGACGGGCGCCGCCGGCGTACCGCACTGCCTGGTCGAGCAGGTTCCGGAGCCAGAGGTCGCCGCCGCGATCTCAGCCGTGGTGACAGCGGGGTTCGATCTGGCGCTGGACCTGCCATGGCGGGTGCGGGTGCTCCAGCCGGCCCCGGACGAGTGGGTCCTGGTCGTGGTGGTGCACCACATCGCTGCGGATGCCTGGTCGATGGGACCCCTGGTGAGGGACCTCTCCCTTGCGTATGTGGCTCGCTACAAGGGCGAGGCTCCGGTGTGGGACACCCTTCCGGTGCAGTACGCGGACTACACGTTGTGGCAGCGGGAGGTCCTGGGTGATGAGGACGACCCGGAGAGCGTGCTTGCGGGGCAGGTGGCCTACTGGACGCGGGCTCTGAACGACCTGCCCGAGCAGTTGGAGTTGCCGGTGGATTTCCCGCGTCCGGCGGTTGCTTCGCACGAGGGTGCTTCGGTGGCTGTGCGGGTCTCGGCCGAAACGCATGCGCGGCTGGTGGAGTTGTCTCGCGCGTGTGGTGCGAGTGTGTTCATGACGGTGCAGGCCGCGTTGGCGGTGCTGTTGTCGAAGATGGGCGCCGGCCACGACATCCCGGTCGGAACCCCGATCGCGGGACGCACCGATGACGCCCTCGACGACCTCGTCGGGTTCTTCGTGAACACACTGGTCCTGCGGACCGATGTCTCAGGTGATCCGACGTTCCGGCAGGTCGTCGAGCGGGTCCGGGAGGCCGACCTCGCCGCGTATGTGCATCAGGACGTGCCGTTCGAGCGGCTGGTGGAGGTCCTCAACCCGGCCCGTTCCATGGCCCGCCACCCCCTCTTCCAGGTCATGCTCACCGTTCAGCACCATGCACCGCTCCTGAGCAACATCCGCAGTGCTACGACCGGATCCACGACCGAGCACGAACTCGATCTGCCCAACCTGACCGTGCGGCCGGAGTCGACGGACGGGACGGTGGCGAAGTTCGACCTGTCCGTCAGTCTGGGCGAGACCCACACCGACAGCACACCCGCGGGTCTCGAAGGACGATTGGACTACCGAACCGATCTGTTCGAAGCGGCGACCATCGAACTCCTCGCCCAGCGACTGGTCCATCTCCTCGACACCGTCACCGCCGACCCGGACACTCCCGTTCGGCGTATTGACGTCGTGGACGCGGGCGAGCGCGAGCAGATTCTGCTCACGTGGAATGACACGGCCTCCGAGGTACCCGAGGCAACACTCACGGAACTGTTCGAAGCCCAGGCTCTACGTACCCCCGACGCGATAGCCGTCGTGAGTGGCGGGGTGGAACTTACCTACGCACAACTGAACGAGCACGCGGATCGGCTGGCCGGACATCTCGCCGGCCAGGGCGCCGGACCCGAGCGGGCCGTAGGCCTGTGGATGGAACGGTCGGCAAAGCTGGTGACCGTGCTGCTGGCCGTACTGAAGACCGGCGCGTACTACGTGCCGTTGCACGAGGGACATCCCCCGAGCCGTCTTCGGCTGGTCCTGGAGGACTGTGAAGCCGAACTGCTGGTGACGGACCGGCCCGCGCAAGCACGTGAGTTCGCCGGGACCGCGCAGATCATTTCCCCCGATGCGGCCCTTGAGGCCGCTTCCACGGCGGAACGTGTGCAGCGGGCTGGTGCAGGTGGCGCAGACGGGCTCGCCTATGTGATGTACACCTCAGGCTCGACAGGTGAGCCCAAGGGCGTGGCCGTCACCCACCGCGGGGTCGCCGACCTCGTGCTGAACAGGTCCTGGAAGACGGACAACCACGAGCGCGTGCTCTTCCACTCACCGCACGCCTTCGACGCTTCGACGTTCGAACTCTGGTTCCCTCTCCTCTCCGGCGGAACCATCGTTGTGGCTCCTGAGGGAACGTTGGACGCAACGTCCTTGGAACAGCTGATCAAGGCTCATGAGATCAGCGGCGTGGTTCTGACAGCCGGGCTCTTCCGGGTCATAGCGGAGGAGACCCCGACATGCCTCGCCCAGCTCCGTGAGGTGCTGACGGGTGGTGATGTGGTGTCGCCCGTGGCGGTGCGGCGGGTGTTGGACGCGTGTCCGGACACTGCGGTGCGGGTGTTGTACGGGCCGACGGAGATCACGCTGTGTGCGACGCGGTATGAGGTTCCGGCGGGCGTGGCCGTCGCCGGGTCGGTGCCGATCGGGCGTCCGATGGACAACACGCGGGTGTATGTGCTGGATGCAGGCCTGTCGCCGGTACCGGTGGGTGTGGCGGGTGAGTTGTACATCGCGGGCGCCGGTCTGGCGCGGGGTTATGTGGGTCGTGCGGGTCTGACGGCTGAGCGGTTTGTCGCGAACCCCTTCGCGGTGGTGTCGGGGTCGCGGATGTACCGGACCGGGGATGTGGTGCGCTGGAACACGGACGGGGTCCTGGAGTTCCTCGGCCGGGCGGACGCACAGGTGAAGGTGCGGGGTTTCCGTGTCGAGCCGGGCGAGGTCGAGGCGGTTCTGGCGGGGCACGGTCTGGTGGGCCGGGCGGCGGTTGTGGTGCGTGAGGACGTGCCGGGGGACAAGCGCCTGGTCGCCTACTTTGTGCCTGCCGCCGGTGATGATGCCGTCGTGGACACGTCGGTGTTGCGTGAGCATGTGGCGGGGCGGTTGCCGGAGTACATGGTGCCGTCGGCGTTCGTGGTGCTGGATGCGCTGCCGTTGACGTTGAACGGGAAGTTGGATCGGAGGGCGTTGCCGGCGCCGGAGTATGCCGCGGGTGTGGGGCGTGGGCCGCGTACGTCGAGGGAGGAGATCCTGTGCGGTCTGTTCGCTGAGGTGCTGGGTGTTGAGTCGGTGTCGATCGATGACAGTTTCTTCGAGCTGGGTGGTCATTCGCTGTTGGCGACTCGTCTGGTGAGTCGGGTCCGTTCCGTCCTCGGGGTCGAGGTGAGCATCCGGGCGTTGTTCGAGGCGCCGACGGTGGCGGGTCTGGTGGGTCGGTTTGATGAGGGTGGTGGGGTTCGGGAGCGGTTGGGTGTGCGGGTGCGGCCGGAGGTTCTTCCGGTGTCGTTCGCGCAGCGTCGGCTGTGGTTCCTCGGTCAGTTGGAAGGCGTCTCCGCGACATACAACATCCCTCTCGCCGTCCGTCTGAGTGGGGCGCTTGATGTGGGGGCGTTGCGGGTGGCGTTGGGGGATGTGGCGGGTCGTCATGAGAGTTTGCGGACGGTGTTCCGGCAGAGCGTGGATGGTCAGCCGAGCCAGCTCGTCCTGGACCCTGTTGTGGGTGTGCCCGGGATCAGTGTCGAGTCGGTGTCCTCGGACGAGGTGGCTTCGGCGGTGGCCGTGGTTGCGGGTATGGGTTTTGACTTGGAGCGGGATCTGCCGTGGCGGGTGCGGTTGTTGGAGGTTGCCGACGCGGTCGGTGAGTGGGTTTTGGTGGTGGTGGTTCATCACATTGCGGCTGATGGCTGGTCGATGGCGCCTTTGGCGCGGGATCTGTCGCAGGCGTATGCGGCGC
>NZ_JBSFCQ010000051.1:0-6302 GCF_053891435.1 Streptomyces sp. NPDC002276
CATCACACCTCTTCCAGCAAGTGCACGAAGTCCGTCCATGCGGCAGAGGCGACGGCAAATCGCGGACCCTCGGTGTTCTTCGAGTCACGGATGTGCCCTTAAGCGCAGGGTGAGTCAAGAGGGGCGCGGGGAACTGCGCGACCAGCCACAACGGACCCGCAGTCCCCGTCGGTCAGTCCGTGGCACTCTCGACCGGGAAACGGTTCAAAGACCCCGGCAACCTGGACCCCAGCGGAGCCATGTCGCCGTCCGCGCCGTGGCGGGCCAGCAGGTCGAGGGCGAGTCGGCCCCGGCGGACCCGTTCGCGGGCCGTGTCGAGGGTGACGTCACGGAGGTGGGTGCCCCACGGGTAGATACCGGGGGCCTTGGAGAGGCCGAACTTCAGGTACAGCGGGGCCCCGCGGCGGATCAGCTCCGCGACCTCGTACATCCGGATGTAGCCACCGAGGTCGTCCGGCGCCTCGATGTACATGTCCATGGGCGCCGCCGACACGCGCCGGATCTCGGTGAGATGGTCGAGCGTGAGGTCGCTGGGCACGTTGAGCGAGTCCGCGCCCAACTGCTCGTAGACCCCGTACGCCGCCGGGTTGACCGGCCCGATCAGCGCCGAGACCTTGAGCGTCGTGTCCGCCGGGATGATCCCGGCGACCCGCGCCCGGTGCAACGTCCACAGCACACCCTCGTCGGCGACGAGCAGGCACTTGACGCCCAACTCCGTTGCCCGCACGGCGTCTTCGATACAACCGGCGACCGCGTCGTGGCCCCGGGCCCGCAGACCCCCGCCGCGCGAGTCGGAGCGGACCGAGCCGCCGATGTCCCAGGTCCCGCGCGGACCGGTGAACAGGCACAGCTCGATGTCGCGTTCGGCCGACGCCTCGACCATCTCGGTGATCTCGGAGTCGGTCAGCATCCACACACCGCTGCCCTGGCTGATCCGGTGGATCGGGACGTCGAGGCGCGAGGACTCCTTGAGGATGACCGCCAGCGCCTCGGGACCCTCGCAGGAGGGGATCTCGGTGCGCCAGCGACCGCCGCCGGGGAACGTGTGCGGCGAGGCGTCGGCGGGGTCGAGGGCGGGCGCGCCCAGGCCGAGCGCGGCGAGCGCCTGCTCCCCGGGCCTGCGGGCTGCCGTGGCGGTGTCGGTCACTGGCTGTCCTTCGTGTTCGGTATTTCGGACGCGGTTCGCGGCTCGGGGTACGGAAAAACTGTGGTGGTACGTCGGCACGGGATGGTCAGGACACCCCGTGCCGACGTACGGCTAGGGGTTTCCTACGGCCGCAGCAGCACCTTGCCGACCTTGGGATCGCCGGACCCCACCAGCTCGATGGCCTGCGGGAACTCGGCGAGCGGCAGCTCATGGGTGACCAGGGCGAGCGGATCGAGCAACCCCGCCCCGAACACCCGCACCGTGTGCGCCCAGGCGTCCGGCGGTGCCCCGAAGACGGCGTGCACCTCCAGCTGCCGTACGACGAGATCGGTCGGGTCGAGACCCTCCGCGCCCGGCGCCGGGATGCCGGTCAGGACCAGCCGTCCGCCGCGCCGGAGCAGGGCGGCCGCCGTACGGGCCGCGTCCGCCGAACCGGCCGTCTCGATCACCACGTCGAAGTCGTCCGGGAGTTGCTCGTTCTTGGTACGGAAGTCCGTCGCGCCGAACTGCTCGGAGAGGGTCGCGCGGTCCGGGCGGGAGCCCACGACCAGGAGCGCGGCGGGGGAGTTCGCCTTGAGGAACTGGATCGCGAACATGCCGAGCGTTCCGGTGCCCACGACAGCCACGCGTTCACCCGGCCGCGCGTTCGCCTTCAGTGCCGCCGCCGCGATGCAGGCCGCCGGCTCCAGCAGCGCCGCCGCCGTCAAGTCGGCCTCGTCCGGGAGGACATGGAGCAGCCGGGCGGGGAGCGTGAGGGTGGTGGCCATCGCGCCGGGCTGGGTGAAGCCCGTCTCCTCGTAGCCCGCCGAGCACAACGTTGTCTCGCCGGAGTGACAGCGGTCGCAGACCTGGCAGTTGCGGAAGCCCTCCCCAACCACCTTGCGGCCGACCAGACTTGACGGCACCCCTGCACCGACCGCCTCCACCGTGCCGGACCACTCGTGGCCCGGGGTGAGCGGGTAACGGACGTACCCTTCCGGCCTGTTGCCCTGGTACACCTCGCGGTCGCTGCCGCAGATGCCCACCGCGTGGACGCGCACCAGAACTTCGTCGGGTCCGGGCTCGCGCGGTGTGTGCGGGACCAGCCGGTGCTCGCCCGGTCCCGCGATGACGACCGCCGTGCTCACTTCGAGCCCTTCGGCTTGCGCTGCTCCCAGCCGTCCGCCCACAGGTCGAACCGGGCCTGCTGCTGCGGGAATTCGGCCGCCGCGTCGACGTCCAGCTCGACGCCGAGACCGGGCGCGTCGGAGAGGTGGAAGTAGCCGTCGATCACCTGCGGGGCACCCTTGACGACCTTCTTGATCTCCGCGTCCGCGAAGTCGTTGAAGTGCTCCAGGATCTTGAAGTTCGGGGTGGAGAAGCCGACTTGGAGGGAGGCGGCGGTCAGCACCGGCCCGCCGACGTTGTGCGGGGCGACGAGGACGTAGTGCGCCTCCGCGGTCGCGGCCAGCTTGCGGGTCTCCCAGATGCCGCCGATGTGACCGACGTCCGGCTGGATGATGTCGACGGCCTGGCTCTCGAACAGCTCGCGGAACTCGACGCGGTCGTGGATGCGTTCACCCGTGGCGACCGGGATGTCCACCTTGGCGGCGACCTTCTCCAGCGCCTTCAGGTTCTCCGGCGGGCACGGCTCCTCCAGCCAGGCCGGCTTGAACGGCGCGAGCTCGTGCGCGAGCCGTACGGCGGTGGAGGGCGAGAAGCGGCCGTGCATCTCCAGCATCAACTCGGCGTCCGGGCCGATCGCGTCCCGTACGGCCTCGATGAGCGAGACGGCGTACAGGGTCTGCTCGTGGTCGAGTTCGAAGTGCCCGGTCCCGAACGGGTCGATCTTCAGCGCCTTGTAGCCGCGCTCCATGACCCCCTGGGCGGCCTTGTGATAGGCCTCCGGGGTCCGCTCGGTGGTGTACCAGCCGTTGGCGTACGCCTTCACCTTGTCGGTGACCTTGCCGCCGAGCAGCTGCCACACCGGCACGCCCAGGGCCTTGCCCTTGATGTCCCAGCAGGCCATCTCGATGACGGCGATGCCGGACATCACGATTTCGCCCGCACGGCCGTAGTCGCCGTACTTCATCCGGCGTACGAGGTCTTCCACGGCGAACGGATCGGAACCGAGAATGTGGTTTGCCTCGGCCTCGCGCAGGTAACCGATCAGCGCGTCGGTGTGGCCCAGCATCCGGGTCTCGCCGACGCCTGTGACGCCCTCGTCGGTGTGCACTTGGACGTACGTCAGATTGCGCCATGGCGTCCCGACCACGTGCGTGCTGATTCCCGTGATGCGCACGGCAGATGCCCCCTGTGCTCTTCGGTGCTGCTGTTCGAAATTTCGGCTCACGTTCGAAATGCTGGGCAGACAGTAAGGACGGCGGGGCGGGAGTGTCAATGGGTCGAACGCGTAACGGTTCGGCAAGGGTTTCGGCCGACGTTTCGGTCAGGCGCGCGGTTCCTTGCACAATTTTCACAGCGGTGGCTATGAACGTCACCTGGGGGGAACTTACTCTTCCGGCGTCATGGACTACTGCCACCCCTGCGGCCGGCACCTGAACGGCGCTCTCGCGTGCCCGGGGTGCGGCGCATCAGCCGAAGCGCCGGGCGAGTCGACTCCCGCGCACACGCGTGGAGTTGACGTGCGTTCGCAAACGGACGGAGCCTCGGAGGAGGGCCGGGACGCGCACGAGGGAGACGGTGAGGGCGGCGAACGCCAGGGGCGCGCCGCGCGGCGGAAGAACCGCGGACGCGGCCGGGGCGACGGCGGTGGCGAGGCCGACAGAGCGGGCGCCGGCGACAGAGCGGGCGTCGGCGACGGCGAGGGACCGGAGGCGGCGGGTGCGAGTCGTCGCGATCGCAAGGCCGCTGCGCACCGCCGACGGCGGCGCCGGGTGCTGCTCGTCGTGGCCGGTTTCGTGCTGGCGGGCGGTGGCCTGAGCCTGGCAGAGCTGGGCACCGACGCGCCGTTCTCGGCCCCGAAGTCCTCGGCGTCGGGGGACGCGTCGGCGGAGGTCGGGGCGTCCTCGGACGCGAGCGGCACCGCCGAGCCCCTGGACGACACGGAGACCGTGGGAACCGGCACGGGCTCGGCGTCCCCGGATGCCTCCGCGTCCCGGATCGCGTCGCCGTCGGGGTCCGGGAAGAGCACACGGGATCCCGCCGGATCGCGGACACCGACGACGGGCGCCGGCACCACATCCCCCGCGTCGACGTCCACCGTCGACCCGCCCGCCGCCACCGACCCGACGGCCACCCCGTCCTCGGAGTCGTCGTCCTCGGACGCGAGCCCGACGCCGTCACCTTCGGAGACGTGCGAACAGATCCTGTTGTGCCCCTGAGCCACCTGGCTCGGGCGCGGGCGCGGGAGGATGGTTTGGGTGCGGGAGGACGGTTTGGGCGCGGCCGGGTCAGATCTCCAGCATCCGTCGTAGCAAGCCGCGCAGGGCCAGTCGTTCGTCGTCCGACAGTCCTGCGAGTGGTTCTCGCGCGAATCGGAGAGATTCCCGCAGGCTACGAGCCACCCGGCGCCCCTCGTCCGTCGCCGCCGCCAGCTTCACGCGCCGGTCGGCGGGATCCGGGCGGCGTTCCACCAGGCCTCGCGTCTCCAGCCTGTCCACGATCCCGGTGACGTTCGACGGCTCGCACTTCAGCTTCTGCGCCAGCTTGCGCATCGGCAGCGGCTCCAGTGACAGCAGGCTCAGCAGCCGCGCCTGCGCGCCGGTCAGCGAGTGGTCGCCCGCCGCCGCCTCGTAGTCCTCGTAGAACCGCGCCACGACATCGCCGATCAGCTCGACGACCTCCAGGGTCACGGGGTCGGCGCGGCGCGTCTTGTCGGAGCGCGTCTTTTCGGGTGTGGCCATGCGTCGAGCGTACCCCGTTACTTGACATCATGAAATATTCAGAGGCATGGTTGTTTCAGGTACTGAAGTATTTGGGCTCCCTGCGCGGAGACCCGCACGGAAACCCGCAGGGAAACCCGCACGGAGACACGAAGAAAGGCGCTTGTGATGATCAACCGCGAATGGCACCTGCTCAGCCGCCCGGTCGGCTGGCCGAAGCCCGAGGACTTCGCCCTGGTGGAGACCGAGACCCGGACCCCGGGCGAGGGCCAGGTGCTGGTGCGGAACAAGTACCTCTCCGTCGACCCGTACATGCGCGGCCGGATGAGCGCCGCCAAGTCGTACGTCGCCCCCTTCGAGCTCGGCAAGGTCATGCAGGGCGGCGCGGTCGGCGAGATCGTCGAGTCCAACGCCGAGGGGTTCGCCGTCGGCGACCACGTTCTGCACTTCGGCGGGTGGCGCGAGTACGCGACCATCGACACCAAGGGCACCGTCAAGGTCGACCCCGACCTCGCCCCGCTCTCCACCTACCTCGGCGTCCTCGGCATGACCGGCCTCACCGCCTACGCCGGGCTGCTGCGCACCGCCTCCTTCAAGGAGGGGGACTCGGTGTTCGTCTCGGGTGCTGCCGGTGCGGTGGGTAGTCAGGTGGGGCAGATCGCCAAGCTCAAGGGTGCGTCCCGGGTTGTTGGATCCGCCGGGTCCGACGACAAGGTCAAGCTGCTTGTGGAGGAGTACGGGTTCGACGCCGCCTTCAACTACAAGAACGGGCCGGTGAGTCAGCAGCTGCGCGAGGCCGCTCCGGACGGTGTCGATGTGTACTTCGACAACGTCGGCGGTGAGCATCTTGAGGCCGCTATCGGGTCGCTCAACGAGCGTGGGCGCATTGCCATTTGCGGGATGATCTCTGTGTACAACAGCACTGAGCCCGTGGCCGGGCCCAAGAACCTCGGGCGGCTCATTCAGACCCGGGGGCGTATCGAGGGGTTCCTCGTCGGCGACCACTACGACTTGCAGCCGGAGTTCGTGCGGGAGGTCGGGGGGTGGGTCTCTTCTGGGGAGCTGAAGTACCGGGAGACCGTCGTCGAGGGGATCGAGAACAACCTTGAGGCGTTCCTGGGGCAGCTGCGGGGGGACAACACGGGGAAGATGATCGTCAAGCTTTGAGTTGGTGGGGGTGCTGAGGCGCCGCGTAGCTGGGCCGGTGTTGGGTAGGCGCCGCGTAGCCGGGCCAGCGTTGAAAAGGCGCCGCGCACCTCTTTTGGTTCGGTCGCCTTCGGGGCGCTTTAAGCCGGTGTCGAGAGGCCCATCGTGCTCGGCGCTGCGCGCCT
>NZ_JBSFCQ010000052.1:2357-5039 GCF_053891435.1 Streptomyces sp. NPDC002276
CTCGTGACTGCGTGCCTTTTGAAGAATGAGCCTGCGAGTTTGCGGTGTGTTGCGAGGTTAACCCGTGTGGGGAAGCCGTAGCGAAAGCGAGTCCGAACAGGGCGGTTTAGTAGCGCGCTCAAGACCCGAAGCGGAGTGATCTAGCCATGGGCAGGTTGAAGCGGAGGTAAGACTTCGTGGAGGACCGAACCCACCAGGGTTGAAAACCTGGGGGATGACCTGTGGTTAGGGGTGAAAGGCCAATCAAACTCCGTGATAGCTGGTTCTCCCCGAAATGCATTTAGGTGCAGCGTCGTGTGTTTCTTGCCGGAGGTAGAGCACTGGATAGGCGATGGGCCCTACCGGGTTACTGACCTTAGCCAAACTCCGAATGCCGGTAAGTGAGAGCGCGGCAGTGAGACTGTGGGGGATAAGCTCCATGGTCGAGAGGGAAACAGCCCAGAGCATCGACTAAGGCCCCTAAGCGTACGCTAAGTGGGAAAGGATGTGGAGTCGCAGAGACAACCAGGAGGTTGGCTTAGAAGCAGCCACCCTTGAAAGAGTGCGTAATAGCTCACTGGTCTAGTGATTCCGCGCCGACAATGTAGCGGGGCTCAAGCGTACCGCCGAAGTCGTGTCATTCCAGCAATAGCCCCAACGGGTGCTGGGATGGGTAGGGGAGCGTCGTGTGCCGGGTGAAGCCGCAGCGGAAGCTAGTGGTGGACGGTTCACGAGTGAGAATGCAGGCATGAGTAGCGATACACACGTGAGAAACGTGTGCGCCGATTGACTAAGGGTTCCTGGGTCAAGCTGATCTGCCCAGGGTAAGTCGGGACCTAAGGCGAGGCCGACAGGCGTAGTCGATGGATAACCGGTTGATATTCCGGTACCCGCTGTGAAGCGTCAAACATTGAACCAGGCGATGCTAAGTCCGTGAAGCCGTTCCGGACCCTTCGGGGAATGGAAAGTGGTGGAGCCGACGGTCCAGATCTGTAGTAGGTGAGTGATGGGGTGACGCAGGAAGGTAGTCCATCCCGGGCGGTGGTTGTCCCGGGGTAAGGGTGTAGGACGTGATCCAGGTAAATCCGGATTGCACATAGTCTGAGACCTGATGCCGAGCCGATTGTGGTGAAGTGGATGATCCTATGCTGTCGAGAAAAGCCTCTAGCGAGTTTTATGGCGGCCCGTACCCTAAACCGACTCAGGTGGTCAGGTAGAGAATACCGAGGCGTTCGGGTGAACTATGGTTAAGGAACTCGGCAAAATGCCCCCGTAACTTCGGGAGAAGGGGGGCCATCACTGGTGAGAGGATTTACTCCTTGAGCTGGGGGTGGCCGCAGAGACCAGCGAGAAGCGACTGTTTACTAAAAACACAGGTCCGTGCGAAGCCGTAAGGCGATGTATACGGACTGACGCCTGCCCGGTGCTGGAACGTTAAGGGGACCGGTTAGTCACATTTCGGTGTGGCGAAGCTGAGAACTTAAGCGCCAGTAAACGGCGGTGGTAACTATAACCATCCTAAGGTAGCGAAATTCCTTGTCGGGTAAGTTCCGACCTGCACGAATGGCGTAACGACTTCTCGACTGTCTCAACCATAGGCCCGGTGAAATTGCACTACGAGTAAAGATGCTCGTTTCGCGCAGCAGGACGGAAAGACCCCGGGACCTTTACTACAGTTTGATATTGGTGTTCGGTTCGGCTTGTGTAGGATAGCTGGGAGACTTTGAAGCGGCCACGCCAGTGGTTGTGGAGTCGTCGTTGAAATACCAGTCTGGTCGTGCTGGATGTCTAACCTGGGTCCGTGATCCGGATCAGGGACAGTGTCTGATGGGTAGTTTAACTGGGGCGGTTGCCTCCTAAAGAGTAACGGAGGCGCCCAAAGGTTCCCTCAGCCTGGTTGGCAATCAGGTGTTGAGTGTAAGTGCACAAGGGAGCTTGACTGTGAGACCGACGGGTCGAGCAGGGACGAAAGTCGGGACTAGTGATCCGGCGGTGGCTTGTGGAAGCGCCGTCGCTCAACGGATAAAAGGTACCCCGGGGATAACAGGCTGATCTTCCCCAAGAGTCCATATCGACGGGATGGTTTGGCACCTCGATGTCGGCTCGTCGCATCCTGGGGCTGGAGTCGGTCCCAAGGGTTGGGCTGTTCGCCCATTAAAGCGGTACGCGAGCTGGGTTTAGAACGTCGTGAGACAGTTCGGTCCCTATCCGCTGCGCGCGCAGGAACATTGAGAAGGGCTGTCCCTAGTACGAGAGGACCGGGACGGACGAACCTCTGGTGTGCCAGTTGTTCTGCCAAGGGCATGGCTGGTTGGCTACGTTCGGGAGGGATAACCGCTGAAAGCATCTAAGCGGGAAGCCTGCTTCGAGATGAGTGTTCCCACCCACTAGATGGGTTAAGGCTCCCAGTAGACGACTGGGTTGATAGGCCGGATCTGGAAGCCCAGTAATGGGTGGAGGTGACCGGTACTAATAGGCCGAGGGCTTGTCCTCAGTTGCTCGCGTCCACTGTGTTGGTTCTGAAACCACGAACAACCCCATGCCCGGGGCCACCGGGTGTGGTGCGGTTGATGTGTTTCATAGTGTTTCGGTGGTCATAGCGTGAGGGAAACGCCCGGTTACATTCCGAACCCGGAAGCTAAGCCTTACAGCGCCGATGGTACTGCAGGGGGGACCCTGTGGGAGAGTAGGACGCCGCCGAAC
>NZ_JBSFCQ010000053.1:0-4238 GCF_053891435.1 Streptomyces sp. NPDC002276
GTCCGGGAGGCGGATCTGGCGGCTTTCGCGCATCAGGATGTGCCGTTCGAGCGGCTGGTGGAGGTCCTCAATCCGGCGCGTTCCATGGCCCGTCATCCGCTGTTCCAGGTGATGCTCGCCTTCCAGAACATTGCTGAGCCGGATCTTGCGCTGCCGGGTCTCGGCGTTCGGCTGGAGTCGGTGCAGGGTTCGGTGGCGAAGTTCGATCTGTCGTTCAGCCTGGGTGAACTTCGTGACGAGAACGGCGGCCCTGCCGGGCTTGAGGGGCAGGTGGACTACCGGACGGATCTGTTCTCGGAGGAGACGGTCCGGGGGCTCGTGGACCGGTTGGTGCGTGTGCTGGAGACGGTCAGCGCCGATCCCGATACGGCGGTCCGTTCCGTCAGTGTTCTCGGTGCTGAGGAACGGCAGCGGGTGCTCGTCGACTGGAATGACACGGGTCGTGAGGTTCCGGATCTGACGTTGCCGGAGTTGTTTGAGGCGCAGGTGGTGCGGACTCCGGATGCGTTGGCTGTGGTGAGTGGTGGGGTTGAGCTCAGCTATGGCGAACTCAATGCCCGGGCGAATTGTTTGGCGCGGTATTTGGTGGGGTGTGGTGCGGGTCCGGAGCGTTTGGTTGCGGTGGCGTTGCCGCGGTCGGCCGGTCTGGTTGTTGCGTTGTTGGCGGTGTTGAAGAGTGGTGCGGGGTATGTGCCGGTGGATCCGGAGTATCCGGCGGACCGGATCGCGTACATGCTGGCCGACGCGGACCCGGTGCTCGTTCTGACCGACGTGGCTACCGCGGCGTTGCTGCCCCACGACGGCACCGCGCGTCGTGTGCTGCTCGACGAGCCCGCCGTCCTGGGCGCCGTAGCCGATCAGGGCGGGGGCGATCTGTCCGACCGGGACCGTCTGTCTCCGGTGGTTCCCGCGCATCCGGCGTACGTCATCTACACCTCGGGTTCGACAGGGCAGCCGAAGGGCGTGGTGGTTGAGCACCGCAGCGTGGTGAACCTCGCCGCATGGGCTGCATACGGGCTTGGTGAAGACCGCCTGGGGGAGGTCTACGCAACGACGTCACTCAACTTCGATGTGTCGGTCTTCGAGATGATCACCCCCCTGCTTGCCGGCGGTCGGATCAACGTGCTCCGAGACCTGCTTGCGCTGGGAGACGAATCCGCGGGAGACGAATCCGCCGGACACGCCAGCCAGTCGCTGGTCAGTGGCGTTCCCTCGGTTTTCTCAAGCCTCCTGGACCGTGAACTGGCGGCCAACGTGGCCACGGTTGTCATGGCGGGCGAGGCGATCTCGCCCACCGTCGCCAAGAGGATGCGCTCGGCCTTCCCCGAGTCCCGCATCGCGAACTGCTACGGGCCCACCGAATCCACGGTTTACGCGACCTCGTGGTACACGGATACCGAACTACCCGATGGGATTCCGATCGGTCGGCCAGTCGCGAATACGCGGGTGTATGTGCTGGATGCGGGTCTGTCGCCGGTACCGGTGGGTGTTGCGGGTGAGCTGTACATCGCGGGCGCCGGTGTGGCGCGGGGGTATCTGGGTCGTGCGGGTCTGACGGCTGAGCGGTTTGTCGCGGATCCGTTCGCGGTGGTGTCGGGTTCGCGGATGTACCGGACCGGGGATGTCGTGCGCTGGAACACGGAGGGAGTCCTGGAGTTCCTGGGCCGGGTGGATGCGCAGGTGAAGGTGCGAGGCTTCCGTATCGAGCCGGGTGAGGTCGAAGCCGTCCTGGCGGAGCACGGGCAGGTGGCCCAGACGGCGGTCGTTGTGCGGGAGGACACGCCGGGCGACAAGCGCCTGGTGGCGTACATAGTGGCGCGCGGCGCCGATGGCGTTCGCGGTCTTGATGTGAGTGATCTCCGTGGGTTCGTGGCGGGGCGGTTGCCGGAGTACATGGTGCCGTCGGCGTTCGTCACGCTCGACTCCTTGCCGTTGACGCCAAACGGGAAGCTGGATCGGAGGGCGTTGCCGGCGCCGGAGTATGCCGCGGGTGTGGGTCGTGGGCCGCGTACCTCGCAAGAGGAGATCCTGTGTGGCCTCTTCGCCGAAGTCCTCGGCGTCAGCGCCGTTTCCATCGATGACAGTTTCTTCGAGCTGGGTGGTCATTCGCTGCTGGCGACCCGTCTGGTGAGTCGGATCCGTTCCGTCCTCGGGGTCGAGGTGGGCATCCGGGCGTTGTTCGAGGCGCCGACGGTTGCGGGCCTTGTCGGGCGGCTTGATGAGGGTGGCGGGGTTCGGGAGCGGTTGGGTGTGAGGGTGCGGCCGGAGGTTCTTCCGGTGTCGTTCGCGCAGCGTCGGCTGTGGTTCCTGGGCCAGTTGGAGGGCGTGTCGTCGACGTACAACATCCCCCTCGTGCTCCGTCTGAGTGGGACGCTCGATGTGGGGGCGTTGCAGGCGGCGTTGGGGGATGTGGCGGGTCGTCATGAGAGTTTGCGGACGGTGTTCCCGCAGGTGGACGGTGAGCCGCGGCAGGAGATCCTGACAGGCGCCGCTGGCGTACCCGAAATCTGGACGGAATCGGTGTCCGCTGCCGACGTCGCATCGGTCGCGGGCGGCTTGGCGGGCAGGGGCTTCGATCTGGAGCGGGATCTGCCGTGGCGGGTGACGCTGCTTGACGTGGATTCGGTTGACGAGTGGGTTCTGGTGATGGTGGTCCATCACATCGCGGCCGACGGCTGGTCGATGGCGCCTCTGGCGCGGGATCTGTCCCAGGCGTATGCCGCTCGTTGTCGGGGTGTCGCACCGGCGTGGGACGTGCTGCCGGTGCAGTACGCGGATTTCACGCTGTGGCAGCGCGAGGTCCTTGGCGATGAGGACGATCCGGGGAGTGTGCTCGCGGGGCAGGTGGGTTTCTGGCGGGAGGCTCTTGCTGATCTTCCGGAGCAGTTGGAGTTGCCGGTGGATTTCCCGCGTCCGGCGGTTGCTTCGCACGAGGGTGCTTCGGTGGCTGTGCGGGTCTCGGCCGAAACGCATGCGCGGTTGGTGGAGTTGTCTCGCGCGTGTGGTGCGAGTGTGTTCATGACCGTGCAGGCCGCGCTGGCGGTGCTGTTGTCGAAGATGGGCGCCGGCCACGACATCCCGGTCGGAACCCCGATCGCGGGCCGTACCGACGACGCCCTCGACGACCTCGTCGGGTTCTTCGTGAACACGCTGGTCCTGCGCACCGACGTCTCAGGTGATCCGACATTCCGGCAGGTCGTCGAGCGGGTCCGGGAGACCGATCTGGCGGCTTTCGCGCATCAGGACGTGCCGTTCGAGCGGCTGGTGGAGATCCTCAACCCGGCCCGTTCCATGGCCCGCCACCCCCTCTTCCAGGTGATGCTCACCTTCCAGAACAACGCGCAACCCGACCTCGACCTCCCAGGCATCCACGCCCAGGCCGAGCCTTTCGGTGATGTGGCGGCCAGGTTCGACTTGTCGTTCAACCTTGGCGAAATGCATGCGGAGGACGGCGTATCCGCGGGTTTGCGTGGGCGGCTCGATTACCGGACGGATCTGTTCACGGCACAGACCGCGCAGAGCCTTGCGGACCGGTTGGTACGTGTCCTTGAAGCGGTGGTTGCTGCGCCTGATCGGGCCGTCCGTGAGATCGATGTTCTCGGTGCTGAGGAACGGCATCGGATCCTGACCACGTGGAATGACACGGGTCGTGAGGTTCCGGATCTGACGTTGCCGGAGTTGTTTGAGGCGCAGGTGGTGCGGACTCCGGATGCGTTGGCTGTGGTGAGTGGTGGTGTTGAGCTCACCTATGGCGAACTCAATGCCCGGGCGAATTGTTTGGCGCGGTATTTGGTGGGGTGTGGTGCGGGTCCGGAGCGGTTGGTGGCGGTGGCTTTGCCGCGGTCGGTGGATCTGGTTGTTGCGTTGTTGGCGGTGTTGAAGAGTGGTGCGGGGTATGTGCCGGTGGATCCGGAGTATCCGGCGGACCGGATCGCGTACATGCTGGCCGACGCGGACCCGGTGCTCGTTCTGACCGACGTGGCTACCGCGGCGTTGCTGCCCCACGACGGCACCGCGCGTCGTGTGCTGCTCGACGAGCCCGCCGTCCTGGGTGCCGTAGCCGATCAGGGCGGGGGCGATCTGTCCGACCGGGACCGTCTGTCTCCGGTGGTTCCCGCGCATTCGGCGTACGTCATCTACACCTCGGGTTCGACGGGGTGGCCGAAGGGTGTGGTGGTTTCGCATGGGGCGTTGGTGAATTATGTGGTGCGGTGTCCGGTGGTGTATCCGGATCTTGT
>NZ_JBSFCQ010000054.1:0-4150 GCF_053891435.1 Streptomyces sp. NPDC002276
AACCGTCATGCCGGTCCACAACCGACCGCACCACCTCAACCAGCCCCTCCACCGACAACCCCGCCGGCGCACCCACCAACACCGACTGCGAAAACTCACCCAACGGACCACCCCGCTCCCGCACCTGACACATCACCGGCGTCAACGGCACCGCACCGACACCGGCGCCCTCACCCTCACCCTCAACCACCGCTGAACCCACCGAACCCACCACCGACGCAAGACCCGCCACTGTCTTCCGCTCGAAGACGTCCCGCGCGGAGAACACCAGACCCGCGGCCCGAGCCCGCGCCACCAACTGAATCGACAGGATGCTGTCGCCACCCAGCTCGAAGAAGCCGTCATCAACCGAAACGGAATCCACACCCAAAACCCCAGCAAACAATCCGCACAAAACCTCCTCACACAAATTCCGGGGAACCCGTCCAGAAATATCCGACACATACTCCGGCACCGGCAGCACATCCCGGTCCAGCTTCCCGTTCGGTGTCAACGGCAGAGAATCCAGCGTGACGAAAGCCGACGGCACCATGTAATCCGGCAACCGCCCCGCCACGAACTCGCGCAGCACGGACGTGTCCACACCGACCACACCCACACCCGCCGCCGGCACGACATACGCCACCAACCGCCTGCTACCAGCACGGTCCTCCCGCACAACAACAACAGCCTGACCCACCCACTCATGACCAGCCAGAACAGACTGAATCTCACCCGGCTCAATACGGAAACCCCGCACCTTCACCTGCGCATCAGCCCGGCCAAGAAACTCCAGAACCCCGCCCGCATTCCAGCGCACCACATCCCCGGTCCGATACATCCGCGACCCCGACACCACCCCGAACGGATCCGCGACAAACCGCTCAGCCGTCAAACCCGCACGACCCACATAACCCCGCGCCAACTGCACACCCGCCACATACAACTCACCGGCCACGCCCACCGGTACCGGGGACAGACCCGCATCCAGCACATACACGCGCGTGTTCCCGAGCGGCCGTCCGATCGGCGGCAGCTGGTCCTCGGGCCTGATGTCCCTGTCCAGCTCGACGGCCGTGGTGATGACGGTGGCCTCGGTCGGACCGTAGGTGTTCCACATGCGTGCGCCGACCGTCCACCGGCTCGCCAGGTCCGCCGTCAGCAGTTCAGCGCCGAGGACCCAGTTCCCCACGCCGGACAGGGCTGGAGGGTCGAGCACACCGAGCAGTGAAGGAACGACGCTGGCCACGTTCACGCCGGACTGCTTGATCATCTCGGCCAGCGCCTCCGGCTCCGACCGCTCCACGGTCGACGCGATCGCGAGGGTCGCGCCGGCCGCGAGGGTGACGGCTACGTCCAGCACGGACGCGTCAAAGCTGAAGGAGGCGAACTGCAAGGCCACCGCGCCTTCGTGGACGCCGAGTACCGGGCGCATCACTTCTGCCAGGTTGGCCACACCTCGGTGCGGAACGGCGACACCCTTCGGACGCCCGGTCGAACCCGACGTGTAGATCACGTAGGCAAGCTGGTCCGGGTCGACGGCGACACAGGGCAGGCCGGGTCCACGTGCATCGCCTCCGTCGAATTCGTCGAGCAGTACAACGTGCACCGAATCCAGCGGCACGTCCTTCACGGTGTCGGGTGTTCCCAACACCGCCACCGCGCCGCTGTCGGCCACCATGTAGCCGAGGCGCTCCGGCGGGTACTCCGGGTCCAGTGGCACGTACGCACCACCCGCGCGCCACACTGCGAGGAGCGCCACAATCATGTCCACGCCACGCGGAAGGCACAGGCCGACCAGGCGCTCCCGGCCCACTCCGAGCCCGATCAGCTTCTCCGCGAGTCGACCCACTCGCACATCGAGCTGGGCGTAGGTGACCTCGACGCCGCCGCTGATCACGGCAACAGCGTCAGGGATACGTGCCACCTGGGCCTGGAACAGCTCGGGCAC
The DNA here is from genome assembly GCF_053891435.1 of Streptomyces sp. NPDC002276. Lineage (NCBI taxonomy): Bacteria > Bacillati > Actinomycetota > Actinomycetes > Kitasatosporales > Streptomycetaceae > Streptomyces > Streptomyces sp. NPDC002276. The sequence goes on from NZ_JBSFCQ010000054.1 coordinate 1,931, forward strand.
CGTCGCATTCGGAACCTCTTGGGCAGTGTCGTTCCAGGCGGTCAGGATCTGTTCGCGCTCATCCGCAGCAAGAACGTCGATCTCGCGGATGGCGCGATCGGGCTCGGCAACCGCCGTCTCAAGTACCCGCACTAGACGGTCCGCGAGGTTCCGGACGGTCTCCACCGTGAACAGGTCGGTCCGGTATTCCACCTGTCCCAGCAGCCCAGCGGGGATGCCGTCCGCGTCGTGGACCTCCCCCAGGCTGACGGACAGGTCGAACTTCGCCGCCGCACTGTGCAGGGGTTCCGGTGTGGTCTGAACGCCGGGGAGGTCGAGGTCGGGTCGCTCGTTGTTGTGGAAGGTGAGCATGACCTGGAAGAGGGGGTGACGGGCCATGGAACGCGCCGGATTGAGGACCTCCACCAGCCGCTCGAACGGCACATCCTGATGCGCGAAAGCCGCCAGATCCGCCTCCCGGACCCGCTCCACCACCTCCCGGAACGACGGATCACCCGACACATCGCTCCGCAGAACCAGCGTATTCAGAAAACATCCGACGAGGTCGTCGAGGGCGTCGTCGGTGCGCCCCGCGATCGGGGTCCCGATCGGGATGTCGTGGCCGGCGCCCATCTTCGACAACAACACCGCCAACGCGGCCTGCACCGTCATGAACACACTCGCACCACACGCGCGAGACAACTCCACCAGCCGGGCATGCACCCCCGCAGGAACACGAAGCTCCACCGAAGCACCCTCATGCGAAGCAACCGCCGGACGCGGGAAATCCACCGGCAACTCCAACTGCTCCGGAAGATCAGCAAGAGCATCCCGCCAGAAACCCACCTGCCCCGCGATCACACTCCCCGGATCGTCCTCATCGCCCAGAACCTCGCGCTGCCACAGCGTGAAATCCGCGTACTGCACCGGCAGCACATCCCACGCGGGAGCCACACCCCGGCAACGAGCCGCATACGCCTGCGACAGATCTCGGGCCAGAGGAGCCATCGACCAGCCATCAGCCGCAATGTGATGGACCACCACCACCAAAACCCACTCATCAACCGCGTCCGCAACCTCCAACAACCGCACCCGCCACGGCAGATCCCGCTCCAAGTCAAACCCCGTACCCGCGACCACGGCCACCGCCGAAGCCACCTCGTCCGAGGACACCGACTCGACACTGATCCCGGGCACACCCACGGCAGAGTCCAGGACGAGCTGGCTCGGCTGACCATCCACGCTCTGCCGGAACACCGTCCGCAAGCTCTCATGACGGCCCGCCACATCCCCCAGCGCCGCTCGCAACGCCCCCACATCGAGCGCCCCGCTCAGACGGACGGCGAGAGGAATGTTGTACGTCGCGGAGACGCCCTCCAGCTGGCCCAGGAACCACAAACGACGCTGCGCGAACGACACCGGAAGAACCTCCGGCCGAACCCGCACACCCAACCGCTCCCGAACCCCACCACCCTCATCGAGTCGCTCGACAAGGCCCGCAACCGTCGGCGCCTCGAACAACGCCCGGATGCCCACCTCGACCCCGAGCACCGACCGAACCCGACTCACCAGACGAGTCGCCAACAGCGAATGACCACCCAGCTCAAAGAAGCTGTCGTCGATCGAGACGGCATCCACGCCGAGGACCTCGGCGAACAGACCGCACAGGATCTCCTCCCGCGAGGTACGCGGCCCACGACCCACACCCGCGGCGTACTCCGGCGCCGGCAACGCCCTCCGGTCCAGCTTCCCGTTCAACGTCAACGGCAGCGCATCCAGCGTGACGAACGCCGACGGCACCATGTACTCCGGCAACCGCCCCGCCGCCAGACCGCGCAACACGGCCGTGTCGACAGCACCGCCGTCGGCAGGCACCACATACGCGACCAGCCGCTTGTCGCCAGGCGTGTCCTCCCGTACCACCACGGCCGTCTGGGCCACCTGCCCGTGCCCCGCCAGGACCGCTTCGACCTCACCCGGCTCGATACGGAAACCCCGCACCTTCACCTGCGCATCCACCCGGCCGACGAACTCCAGGACCCCGTCCGCATTCCAGCGCACCACATCCCCGGTCCGGTACATCCGCGAACCCGACACCACCCCAAACGGGTCCGCGACAAACCGCTCAGCCGTCAAGCCCGCGCGGCCCAGATACCCCCGCGCCAACTGCGCACCCGCCACATACAACTCACCCGCAACACCCACCGCCACCGGCGACAGACCCGCATCCAGCACATACAC
>NZ_JBSFCQ010000055.1:0-4018 GCF_053891435.1 Streptomyces sp. NPDC002276
ACGCGTGTCGAATCCGTCCGTCCGGGACCGCACGCTGTACGTACGGTTCGTCCCGCCGAAATGCCCGAAAAAAGTCCCGGACCCCCTACCCGTCCCGCCCCCCCCTAAGCCAACAACCCCCGCAACGGAAACACCGCCCGCCGAGCAGCCACCACCGCCTGATCAAGCCGGTCGGCGGGGTCATACCCCGACTCCCAGTCCGCGTAGACCACCGGCCACCGCCCATCCGTCATCCGCCGCGGCCCCAACTCCCGAGTCCGAGCGAACACTTCCTGCCGCCACCCCTCAGGAATCATCGCCTCGGGCGCAATCTCCCGCCCCGCAGCAATCGCCACAAGATGCGTCCACGACCGAGGCACGACCTCCACCACGGCGTACCCACCCCCACCCAACGCGACCCACTTCCCGTCCGCGTACGCGTGCGCCAACTCATGACAAGCCACCTGCACAGCCCGCTGCGCGTCCAACGACACCGCGAGATGAGCAAGCGGATCCTCGAAGTGCGTATCGGCCCCGTGCTGAGTCACCAGCACCTGCGGCCGAAAGTCCGCGATCAACTCCGGCACGACCGCATGAAACGCCCGCAGCCACCCCGCGTCCCCGGTCCCAGCGGGCAACGCCACATTGACCGCGGCCCCTTCCCCCGCCCCCGCCCCGGTCTCCTCCGGCCACCCGGTCTGCGGAAACAACGTCCGAGGATGCTCGTGCAGCGAGATCGTCAGCACCCGGGGATCCTCCCAGAACGCGGCCTGCACCCCATCCCCGTGATGCACATCCACATCGACATACGCGACCCGCTCGGCCCCCAACTCCAACAACCGGGCAATGGCGAGCGAGGCATCGTTGTAGATACAGAACCCGGAAGCGGCCCCCGGCATAGCGTGATGCAGCCCACCGGCGAAGTTCACGGCATGAGACACATCCCCGCCCCACACGGCTTCAGCCGCCCCCACCGACTGCCCGGCGATCAGAGCCGACACCTCATGCATCCCGGCGAAGGCAGGGTCGTCCATGGTCCCCAGCCCATACGCCCCGTCCGCCGACTCCGGATCGGCCGAGGCGGCCTTCACCGCCTCGACGTAGTCCTCCCGGTGAACCAACCGCAACGTCGACTCACCCGCAGGCTTGGCCGCGACGACCTCCACGTCCTTGTCGAGCCCGAAGGCGTCGACAAGACTCCGGGTCAGGGCGAGCCGGACCGGGTCCATCGGATGGTCCCGGCCGAAGTCATAGCCCGTTACTGCCTCGTCCCACATCAGCTGTGCGCGCCCGCTCATGCCCGTCACCGTACCGGCCCTCCGCCGGCGCGAACGAGCGGGCGTACACCAACGTCACCAGCACCAACACCATCGGCACGAGCATCGCCCCGCGATAACTCCAGGCATCCCCCAACGCCCCCACCAACGGCGAACCGATCAGAAACCCCACGTAGTTGAAGACATTCAGCCGAGCGATGGCCGTATCGGACGCCCCCGGGAACAACCGCCCGGCCGCCGCGAAGGTCTGCGGCACCAACACACACAGCCCGAGCCCCAGCAACGTGAACCCCAGCATCCCGACCCCGGCCCCCGGCGCCACGGCCACCACCGCGAACCCGAGCGCGGCCACCACAGCCCCCAGCCGTACGACGGCCACGGCCCCGAACTTCCGCACCCCGAGGTCCCCGATCCCCCGCCCGACCAGGCACATCACCATGTAGACGTTGTACGGAACGGTCGCGACCTGCTCAGAACTCCCCAGCACGTCCTTCAGGTACTTCGCACTCCAGTTGGAGACGGTCGAGTCCCCGATGTAGGCGAAGGTCATCACCAGACACAACGGCAGCAGCAACTTGAAGACCAGCGGCCCAGCCTCGGCCCCCTCGCCCTCCGCCTCCGGCCCGCTCCCGTCGACGTACCACCGACTCCCCACAAAGGCCGCCGGCAGCAACACCGCCACCACGGGCAGATACGACACCCACAGCGCGAGATGCCAGTGCGCCCCCGCCCACGCCAGCGAGGCCCCCACGATCCCACCCAGGCTGTACGCGGCATGGAAGCTGAGCATGATGCTCCGCCCGTACGTCCGTTGCAGACTCACCCCGAGCATGTTCATCGAGGCGTCCAGCGCACCCACCCCGAGCCCGAACGCCCCGAGCGCGACCGCCAGTTCGGCCATGCTGTCGCCCGCCCCGACCCCGAGCAGCGCCAGCAGCACGACCGGCTGGGACCAGCGCAGCAGCACGCTGGGCCGTATTCGCTTCACCAGCTGCTCGGTGGTCACACTCCCGACGCCGGCGAGGATCGGCACGGCGGCCAGGAAGACGGGCAGCAGCCCGTCCGAGACCCCGTACCGGTCCTGGATCGCGGGGATACGTGTCACGAGCAGCGCAAAGGTGGCGCCCTGAGCGAAGAAGCTGAACGCCAGCGAGGCCCTACCGCGCCGCAGCACATCTGTCATGGCCGCGAGCGTAAGGGTCCCGGCGTACCCGTGGGTAGATCCAGCCAAAGATGAATTCGGCTCACCTTTACCGAGCGACGACCAACGAGGGAAGAACCGCAGGTGCGGGGGCATGTCCGCCCTTCAGCTCACCGGCGATCATGTCCGCCATGGGCCCAACAGCAAGACCACCACTGACGACGGCCGTCACACCTATCGTCCCGATCATCACGACCGTGCCCAGCCACACCATGGTGTCCACGGGCAGTGTGTAGGCCCCGACGACCCGGGCGACACACTCGCCGAGCAATGCGACACCCCACACCACGGAGAATCGCCGCTCGGCCCGCCGAAAGGCCGCCGACCCTGTCAACAGCCGCTCAAAGGCGGCCTCCCGCTCCGGCTCCCCCTTCACCAGCCAGGGCTTCATCCCGGCGGTCATCATCGGCCGCCCCATCGCCACCGACACCAACACCCCGATCCCGATGGCGCTGCTGACCCCGCTGTCCTTGGCGAGCATGAGCCGAGGATCACCGGCGACGAGGCTGAGCGACAGCCCGACGACATTCACGAAGAGGATCAACGCGGCAAAGGCGTTGATCGTCCGCTCGACGACTATCCCCCACACCGTCCGCACCGCCGGCACCGCACTGCTCCACCCCAGCGCCGCCACGGTGCCCATCCCGAACCCGCTCTTCAGCAGGTAGTACGACCCGATCGGCACCGCCACGTCCAGGAGGAGCGGCGCGAGGTTCTTCTTCCTGGAGCCCGCGTTCGTCGTCATGCATTCAGACTGCCGCAGAGCCCCCGGCCACCAGTAGAACCGATCGTCCGGTCCTCGGCATGACAAATGTCAGACGAGCAGGTCAGGCAAGTCCCGCATGTCACCGAAGAGTTGGTTGGCCCCGGAAAGCCGCTCAGCAGGCGTCATGGCGGTGAACCCGTACACATCCATCCCGGCCGAGACAGCGGCCCGCACCCCCAACGGACTGTCCTCCACGACCACACACCGCTCCGGCGCCACACCCATCTGCTCGGCGGCATACAGGAACAGGTCCGGCGCCGGCTTCCCCCGCCCCACGTCCTCGGAACTGAAGACCCACTCCTCCTCGAACCACTCGTCCAGCCCTGTCGCCCAGTGCCCCGCCCGAATCCGCGCATGACTCCCGGACGACGCCACGCAGTACGGCACCCCGTCCGCGACCAGCCTCTCCAGCACGTCGACGGCCCCGGCGACCGGCTTCAACTCCCGCTCGAACGCGGCGAACACACGAGCGTGGAAGACATCGTCGAAGTCGTCCGGCAACCGCTGCCCGGTCCGCTCCTCGACAAGATCGTGGACGCGGTGCATCGCGGAGCCCATGTAGTCGCGGATGGACTCCTCGTACGAGGTCGGGTGCCCGAGCTCCGTGAGATAGCCGGCCAGGATCCTGTTGGAGATGGGCTCACTGTCGACGAGGACACCGTCGTTGTCGAAGATCACGAGTTCGTAGCGCATACCGCTGAGCCTAAACGCAGAAAACCCCCGTACCGAATTAACGGTACGGGGGTTCTCGCAATATTTGTTCGGCGGCGTCCTACTCTCCCACAGGGTCCCCCC
>NZ_JBSFCQ010000056.1:0-3974 GCF_053891435.1 Streptomyces sp. NPDC002276
GCGGGTTCGGGGGTTGGGTTGCCGTAGTAGGCGTTGGGGCCGTGTTTGCGGGTGTAGTGGCGGGCGAGGAGGTGTGGGGGTGGTGGGGCGGTGGGGGTGAGGGCGAGGGTGTTGATGGCCATCTGGGCTATGGCTTCGCAGATGATGGCGTGTTCGAGGGATGTGCGGGGGGTGGTGCCCCAGGTGAAGGGGCCGTGGTTGGCGACGAGGGCGGCGGGGACTTCGGCGGCCTTGCGGTCGTCGCTTTCCAGGAGGTCGACGATGACTTTGCCGGTGTTGTATTCGTAGTTGTTCGTGCATTGGTCGGGGGTGAGGTCGGGGGTGCAGGGGATGGGTCCGTTGAAGGTGTCGGCGTGGGTGGTGCCCAGGACGGGGATGTTCCGGCGGGCCTGTGCGAAGGCGACGGCGTGGGTGGAGTGGGTGTGGGTGATGCCGCCGATGGAGGGGAAGGCGAGGTAGAGGCAGCGGTGGGTTTCGGTGTCGGTGGAGGGCCGCAGGTCGCCGCCGACGACTTTGCCGTCGGAGAGGCGGACGGTGACGAGGTGGTCGAGGGCGAGGTCCTGGTAGGGGACGCCTGAGGGTTTGATGACGAAGACGCCTGCTTCGCGGTCGACGCCGCTCACGTTGCCCCAGGTCAGTGTCGCGAGTCCGGCTTGGGGGATGGTGAGGTTGGCGTCCAGTACCTCTTGTCGCAGGCCGTCACGGACTCGCGCGGTCATCGGGTCTCTCCTTGCGGATCGGTCGGGATCAGGATCATGGGGGTCACAGGGCTTGTGCGAGGCGGTGGTAGGCGGCGTTCCAGCGGATTTCCTTGGTGAACTGCCCGGTATTGGTGGTTTCGTCGATGGTGAGCAGTTCTACGCCGGTCATGGCGGCGTAGTCGGTGAGGGTTTCGGTGTCGACGGCGGAGCTGAGCACGGTGTGGTGCGGTGCGCCGGCCAGGAGCCAGCTCTCGGCGGATTCGGCGAGTGAGGGGCGGGGCTTCCAGACGGCGCGGGCGACGGGGAGGCGGTGGAGGGGTTCGCTGGGGGTGACGACGTCGACGGTGTTGGCGGTGAGGCGGAAGCGGTCGCCGAGGTCGGAGAGGCCGACGACGATGGCGGGGCCGGGGGCGGCGTTGAAGACGAGGCGGACGGGGTCTTCGCGGCCGCCGATGGAGAGGGGGTGGATCTCGCAGGTGGGGCGGTCGGCGGCGATGGTGGGGCAGACTTCGAGCATGTGGGCGCCGAGGATGCGGGGGGTGCCGGGGCCGAGGTGGTAGGTGTAGTCCTCCATGAAGGAGGTGCCGCCGGGTCGGCCGGTGCCCATGACTTTCATGGTGCGCAGCAGTGCGGAGGTTTTCCAGTCGCCTTCGCCGCCGAAGCCGTAGCCGTCGGCCATGAGGCGCTGGACGGCGAGGCCGGGCAGCTGGCGCAGTCCGCCGAGGTCTTCGAAGTTGGTGGTGAAGGCGGTGAAGTTGCCTTCGGTGAGGAAGGTGCGCAGGCCGATCTCCTGGCGGGCGGCGTAGACGAGGGAGTCGTGGCGGATGCCGCCGGGACGCAGGGCCGGGACGATGTCGTAGGACTCGGTGTATTCGGCGGCGAGTTGGGCGGCTTCCTTGTCCTGGACCTGGTCGACGACGGCGACGAGGTCGTTGACGGCGTAGGTGTTGACCGAGTAGCCGAAGCGGAGTTGGGCTTCGACTTTGTCGCCTTCGGTGACGGCGACGTCGCGCATGTTGTCGCCGAAGCGGGCCAGGCGCAGGGTGCGTGAGGTGTGGCGGCCGATGGCGGCGCGGGCCCAGGCGGCGATGCGTGTGATGACTCTGGGGTCGGTGGCGTGTCCGGCGACGATTTTGCGGTCGATGCCGAGGCGGGCTTCGATGTGTCCGAACTCGCGGTCGCCGTGGGCGGCTTGGTTGAGGTTCATGAAGTCCATGTCGATGCTGGGCCAGGGCAGTGACAGGTTGTACTGGGTGTGCAGGTGCAGCAGGGGCCGGTTGAGGGCGGAGAGTCCGGCGATCCACATTTTGGCGGGGGAGAAGGTGTGCATCCATACGATGACGCCTATGCAGGTGTCGGAGGTGCTTGCTTCCTGGCAGAGGCGGCGGATGGCGTCGGCGTCGGTGAGGACGGGCTTCCATATGATCCGGACCGGTATTTTCCCGGGGCCGGAGAGGATTTCGGAGATGCTGCGGGACTGTTCGGCGACCTGGTGCAGGATGTCGTCGCCGTACAGGCCCTGGCTGCCGGTGAGAAACCAGATCTCCTGGTCGGGGTAGGGGGAGGCTGTGGTGTCCATGAGGGTTCCTTTCGAAGGGAGTTGACCGCCGGGCGGGGTGTGGCGTTCAGGCGGAGGCCTCGGTGCGCAGGCGGTGCAGTCGGTGCATGACTTCGTTGGTGCCGCGGCCGAAGTAGTCGTGCAGGAGGCGGTATTCGGCATAGAGCCGGTCGTAGGCGGCGGCCCGTTCGGGGTCCGGCTGGTAGACGGCGGGGCGGGCTTTGGCCATGGCGTGGGCGGCGGCCCGGATGTCGGGGTGGGCGCCGGCCGCGACCGCGGCGTGCATGGCGGCGCCGAGTGCGGGGCCTTGTGCCGAGTCGATGACGCCGAGGGGGAGGCGGGTGATGTCGGCGTAGATCTGCATGAGCAGCGGGTTCTTCATCAGGCCGCCCGCGACGATGAGTTCACGGACGGGCACGCCCGAGGTTTCGAAGGCTTCGATGATGGTGCGGGTGCCGAAGGCGGTGGCTTCCAGCAGGGCCCGGTAGACGTCCTCGGGCCGGGTGGAGAGGGTCAGGCCGACGATGGCGCCGCTGAGGTCGTGGTCGACGAGGACGGAGCGGTTGCCGCTCTGCCAGTCCAGGGCGATCAGTCCGTGCTCGCCCACCGCTTGTTCGGCGGCCAGCGCGGTGAGGTGTTCGTGCGGATCGCGGCCGAGCGCGGCGGCCTCCTTGGCGTACGACGCTGGGAAGTTGGTGCGGACGAACCAGCCGAAGATGTCGCCGACGCCGCTCTGTCCGGCTTCGTAGCCCCACAGTCCGGGCAGGATGCCGCCCTTTACGACCCCGCACATGCCCGGTACTTCGGCCCATTGGTCGCTGCTCATGACGTGGCAGGTGGAGGTGCCCATGATGGCGACCATGCGGCCGGGTTCGACGGCGGTGGCGGCGGGGGCGGTCACGTGGGCGTCGACGTTGCCGACGCAGACGGCGATGCCTTCGGGCAGGCCTGTCCAGGCCGCTGCCTCGGCGGTCAGTCCGCCGGCGCGGTCGCCGAGCTGGCCGATGGGCTGGTCGAGTTTGTCGATGACGAAGCCCGCGAAGGCGGGGTTGAGTGCGGCGAGGTAGTCGGCGGAGGGATAACTGCCGTCCTGGAGCTGGCCTTTGTATCCGGCGGTGCAGGCGTTGCGGAGGTAGGTGCCGGACAGGCGCCAGACGATCCAGTCGGCGGCCTCGATCCAGCGTTCGGTCAGCTCGTAGAGTTCCGGGTCCTCTTCGAGGAGCTGGAGGGCTTTGGCGAACTCCCACTCCGAGGAGATCTTGCCGCCGTAGCGCGTCAGCCAGGGTTCCTTGCGGGTGTCGGCGAGTGCGGTGATGCGGTCGGCCTGGGCCTGTGCGGCGTGGTGGCGCCAGAGTTTGGCGTAGGCGTGGGGTCGGGCGGTGAACTCCGGGAGTTCGCACAGGGGGGTGCCGTCGGCGAGGACCGGCAGGACCGTGCAGGCGGTGAAGTCGGTGCCGATACCCACGACTTGGTCGGGGCGGATGCCGGAGCGGGTCAGTGCTTCGGGTACGGCGATGCGCAGGACGTCGATGTAGTCGGCGGGGACCTGGAGCGCCCAGTCGGGCGGCAGCACGGTGCCGTCGGGGAGGTGCCGGTCCAGGACGGCGTGGGTGTACGGGTGCTCGGCGACGGCCAGTTCCGCGCCGTCGGCGACCCGGACCACCACCGCCCGCCCCGACAGCGTGCCGTAATCGACCCCGACGACGTAGGTGTCG
>NZ_JBSFCQ010000057.1:0-2856 GCF_053891435.1 Streptomyces sp. NPDC002276
GCGCCGCATACGCCTGCGACAGATCCCGCGCCAAAGGCGCCATCGACCAGCCATCAGCCGCAATGTGATGAACCACCACCACCAAAACCCACTCATCAACCGCGTCCGCAACCTCCAACAACCGCACCCGCCACGGCAGATCCCGCTCCAGATCAAAACCCGCGCCAGTCACACCAGCCACCGCCGAAGCAATGTCCTCAGCAACCACGGACTTCACGACAACCTCGGGAACACCCGCAGCACCCGTCAGAATCTCCTGCCGCGGCTCACCGTCCACCTGCGGAAACACCGTCCGCAAACTCTCATGACGACCCGCCACATCCCCCAACGCCACCCGCAACGCCCCCACATCCAACGCCCCACTCAGACGGAGCACGAGAGGAATGTTGTACGTCGCGGACACGCCCTCCAACTGACCGAGGAACCACAGCCGACGCTGCGCGAAAGACACCGGAATCACAGGAACAACCTTTCGCTTGCTCCCTCACACAGAGGGATCACCGCCATCCAAGGCAGTGGATTACATGAAGAATGTGCGAGCGGGCTGGAGGATTACTCCTCGGGCTCCGCCGCTCTTGCCCGTCGCGGGGAAGAGCGATGTCATTCGCCGTCTTCCTGGAGGGGGCGCATACGTCGCAGCTTGGGGCGCGTCTTCGCCGTAGTAGCTGAAGCGAGTTCTGTCGCCAGCAGAGCCACCGTGGGTGCCTCGAACAGCGACCGAACCGTGACTTCTACGTCCAGCGCCAGCCGGATCCGGCGTACAAGCCGAGTGGCCAGGAGCGAGTGTCCGCCGAGGTCGAAGAAGCTGTCGTCAATGGAAACGGGTCCGTTACCGAGGACTTCGGCGAAAAGGCCGCACAGGATCTCCTCCTGCGATGTCCGGGGCGCACGCCCGGACGCGTCCGATGTGTACGTGGGTGCCGGCAGGGCCCGCCGGTCCAGCTTTCCGTTCAGCGTCAACGGCAGAGCGTCCAACACCACGAATGCCGACGGCACCATGTAGTCCGGCAGACTGCGGCGAGCGTGGCTGCGCAGTTCGACGGTGACAGCGGCCGACGGGAGGTCATCCGCGGAGGCATCGGCCGCGGGTACGACGTAGGCGACAAGCCGCCTGTCTCCCGGTACGTCCTCCCGTACCACGACCGCCGTCTGAGCCACCTGCCCGTGCTCCGCCAGGACGGCTTCGACCTCGCCCGGCTCGATACGGAAGCCGCGTACCTTCACCTGTGTGTCCGCCCGGCCGACGAACTCCAAGACCCCGGCCGCAGACCAGCGCACCACATCCCCGGTCCGATACATCCGCGAACCGGGTACCACCACGAATGGATCCGCGACAAACCGCTCAGCCGTCAGACCCGCACGGCCCAGATACCCCCGCGCAAGACCGGCCCCCGCCACATACAACTCACCAGCCACACCCACCGCCACCGGCGACAGACCCGCATCCAGCACATACACCCGCGTGTTCCACACCGGACGGCCCACCGGCACCGACACATCACCAGCCCGGCACTCCCACAACGTCACATCAACCGTCGTCTCCGTCGGACCGAACGAGTTGAACACCCGACGCCCCACAACCCAACGGTCAACCAACCCCGCAGAAGACGCCTCCCCCGCCAACACCAACGTCAGCCCCTGAGGAAGACCCTCCTCCCCCAACACCTCCAACACCGCCGGCGGCAACGTCGCATGCGTCACCCCGTGCCGCACCACAAACCGCGACAACGGCTCACCCGCAACCCGCTCCTCCAGCGACGGCACCACCAGCACCGCCCCCGACAACAACGCCATCCAGACTTCCCAGACCGACGTGTCAAAACTCACCGACGCAAACTGAAGAACCCTGGAACCCAACCCCACGCCCAGACCCTCAACCTGCGTCCCCGACAAACTCGCCAGACCCACATGCGAAACCACCACGCCCTTCGGCCGCCCCGTCGACCCCGACGTATAGATCACATACGCGGGATGCGCAGGAACCACCGATGCCAAACGATCTCCGTCCGTCAGATCTGCCGTGCTCAAGGCCGTGACCGCGTCCCGCACCGAAGGATCGTCGAGCAGCACACAAGGGACGTCACTGTCACGGGGCAGCAGACCGGCTGTTGCCTCATCTGTCAGAACAAACGCCGGCCGAGCATCCCGGAGCATGTACGCAATCCGGTCCACCGGATACTCCGGATCCACCGGCACATACCCCGCACCACTCTTCAACACCGCCAACAACGCAACAACCAGATCCACCGACCGCGGCAACGCCACCGCCACCAAACGCTCCGGACCCGCACCACACCCCACCAAATACCGCGCCAAACCATTCGCCCGGGCATTCAACTCCGCATAAGTGAGCTCAACACCACCACTCACCACAGCAACAGCATCCGGAGTCCGCACCACCTGCGCCTCAAACAACTCCGGCAACAACACATCCGGAACCTCACGACCCGTGTCATTCCACGCGGTCAGAATCCGCTGCCGTTCCTCAGCACCGAGAACACTGACGGAACGGACCGCCGTATCCGGATCGGCACCGACCGCCTCCAGCACACGCACCAACCGGTCCACGAGCCCCCGGACCGTCTCCTCCGCGAACAGATCCGTCCGGTAGTCGACCTGCCCCTCAAGCCCGGCAGGCCGCCCGTCCTGGCCATGGGTCTCCCCCAGGCTGAACGACAGATCAAACCTGGCCGCCACATCACCGACAGGCCCGACCTGGGCGTGAACACCGGGCAGGTCCAGCTCGGGACGGACATTGTTGTGGAAGGCGAGCATCACCTGGAACAGCGGGTGGCGGGCCATGGAACGGGCCGGGTTGAGGACCTCCACCAACCGCTCGAACGGCACATCCTGATG
>NZ_JBSFCQ010000058.1:0-2821 GCF_053891435.1 Streptomyces sp. NPDC002276
ACTCCGTACCGGGACTTTCTGGCGTGGGTGGCGGGTCAGGACCGTGGTGCGGCTGAGGAAGCGTGGCGGCATTCGCTGGCGGGGGTCGAGGAAGCGACCCGGCTGGCTCCGGTGGCCGCCGATGGTGTGGCGGCGGTGGCTCCGGAGCGGGTGACGGTGGTTCTGCCGGAGGAGTTGACTGTTGGGTTGTCGGCGGCTGCCCGTCGTTGTGGGGTGACGCTGAATACGGTGGTTCAGCAGGCGTGGGCGGTGGTGCTGGGGCATTTGACCGGCCGGGACGATGTGGTGTTCGGGGCGACTGTTTCGGGGCGGCCGGCCCAGATCCCCGGGGTCGAGTCGATGGTCGGTCTGTTCATCAACACGGTTCCGGTGCGTGTGCGTCTGAAGCCGGGCGAGGCCCTGCGGGAGGCGCTGGTACGGCTCCAGGACGAGCAGAGCGTCCTGCTGGCGCATCAGCACCTCAAGCTGACCGACATCCACAGCCTCACCCCGGCCGGTGAACTCTTCGACACCGTCGTCGTGTTCGAGAACTACCCCGTCGAGAACGAGGCCCTCGAACAGGAAGCCTCCACCCTCAGCCTCACCCACACCGAAGCACGCGACGCGACGCACTACCCCCTGAGTCTGATGGTGATGCCGGGGACCCGACTGCACCTGCGGCTCGACTACCGGCCGGATGCCTTCGAGCACGCGACCGTCGAGACGATCGGCGCCCGCTTTATCAGCGTCCTCAAGGCGTTCGTGGCCGACGCCGGGCAGTCCGTCGGGCGGATCCCGCTGCTGGATGCGGACGAGCGCGAGCGGGTCCTGACCGTATGGAACGACACCAGTCACGAGGTGCCTGGCACGACCCTGCCCGAGCTGTTCGAACAGCAGGTCACCCGGACCCCGGATGCCTTCGCCGTGGCTGCCGACGGTACCGGGCTGACCTACGCAGAGCTGAACGCGCGGGCGAACCGGCTTGCCAGGCACCTCGCCGGCCGGGGCGCGGGCCCCGAACGCCTGGTCGCCGTGGCCCTGCCTCGTTCGGCCGACCTCGTCGTCGCCCTGCTGGCCGTGGTCAAGACCGGGGCCGGCTACGTCCCTATCGACCCGGAGTACCCGGCCGACCGCATTGCCCACATGCTCCAGGACGCCGACGCCGTCCTCGTGATCACCGACATGGAAACGTCACGGAAGCTGCCTGCGGGCGCCGCGGCCCATGTGAGCCGACTCGTACTGGACGAGCCGGCCGTCCAGACCTTCCTGGAGGACCAGGACCCCCACGACCTCTCCGACGACGAGCGCCCGAACCGCCTGTTGCCCCAGCACACGGCCTACGTGATCTACACATCCGGGTCCACCGGCCGGCCCAAGGGGGTGGCGATCTCCCACGCGGCGATCGTCAACCGCCTGCTGTGGATGCAGGACACGTACTCCCTGGAGACAACGGACCGGGTCCTGCAGAAGACCTCACCCGCGTTCGACGTATCGGTGTGGGAGTTCTTCTGGCCCCTCGTCACCGGCGCGGGAATGGTCGTCGCCGCACGCGGGGAACACAAGGATCCCGCAGCTCTTGCCGAGCTGATCCGTAGCGAGAACATCACCACCACGCACTTCGTGCCGTCGATGCTCGGCGCCTTCTTGCAACATCCGGATTCGGCTTCCTGCACATCGCTGAAGAACGTGATCTGTAGCGGTGAAGCGCTGACGACCGAATTGAAGAACCAGGCGCTGCGCACTCTGGGTGCCTCGGTCCACAACCTTTACGGTCCCACCGAGGCCGCGGTGGACGTCACGTTCTGGGAATGCCGGACGGACGAGGAAACCGTGCCGATCGGACGTCCGGTGTGGAATACCCGGGTGTATGTGCTGGATGCGGGTCTGTCGCCGGTGGCGGTGGGTGTTGCGGGCGAGCTGTATGTCGCGGGTGTGCAGTTGGCGCGGGGTTATGTGGGTCGTGCGGGTTTGACGGCTGAGCGGTTTGTCGCGGATCCGTTTGGGGTGGTGTCGGGTTCGCGGATGTATCGGACCGGGGATGTGGTGCGCTGGAATGCGGGCGGGGTTCTGGAGTTTCTTGGCCGGGCTGATGTGCAGGTGAAGGTGCGGGGTTTCCGTATTGAGCCGGGTGAGATTCAGTCTGTTCTGGCTGGTCATGAGTGGGTGGGTCAGGCTGTTGTTGTTGTGCGGGAGGATCGTGCTGGTAGCAGGCGGTTGGTGGCGTATGTCGTGCCGGCGGCGGGTGTGGGTGTGGTCGGTGTGGACACGTCGGTGCTGCGTGAGTTTGTGGCGGGGCGGTTGCCGGATTACATGGTGCCGTCGGCTTTCGTCACGCTGGATGCTTTGCCATTGACACCGAACGGGAAGCTGGACCGGCGTGCCCTGCCCGCCCCCGATTTCGTCTCGGGAGCCGATAGCAACGGGCCGCGCACTCCGCAGGAAGAGATTCTGTGCGGTCTGTTCGCCGAGGTACTCGGTGTGGCGTCGGTATCGGTTGATGACGGCTTCTTCGAGCTGGGTGGCGACAGTATTTCGTCGATTCAGTTGGTGGCGCGTGCGCGGAGTGCCGGTTTGGTGTTTTCGCCGCGTGATGTGTTTGAGCGGAAGACAGTGGCGGGTCTTGCGTCGGTGGTGGGTTCGGTGGGTTCAGCGGTGGTTGAGGCTGAGGCTGTGGGTGCTGGTGTGGGTGTGGTGCCGTTGACGCCGGTGATGTGTCAGGTGCGGGAGCGGGGTGGTCCGTTGGGTGGGTTTTCGCAGTCGGTGTTGGTGGGTGCGCCGGCGGGGTTGTCGGTGGAGGGGCTGGTTGAGGTGGTGCGGTCGGTTGTGGACCGGCATGACGGTT
>NZ_JBSFCQ010000059.1:0-2517 GCF_053891435.1 Streptomyces sp. NPDC002276
CGGCACCACACCCCGCGCACGAGCCGTATACGCCGTCACGATGTCACGCACCAACGGACCCATGGACCAGCCATCAGCCGCGATGTGATGCAGCACCAGTAGCAGAACGTTCTCGCCCGCACCGACGCGGAAGAGCCAGGCTCGCACCGGCGTCTCACAGGACAAGTCGAAGACGTGCCCCGCTGCCGCGTCCAGGGCCTGCGGCAGCTCTGATTCCTGAACGTGCCGCTGTTCCCACGCCACACGCGCATCCGCGGGTTCCAGGACCAGTTGACGGGGCTCACCGTCGGTCTCCGGGAAGACCGTGCGCAGCGACTCGTGCCGGGCCATCACATCGCCGAGCGCGACACGCAGCGCCTCCTCGTCCAGCTCACCCCTGAGCCGGAGCGCCATCGGCACGTTGTACGCCGAACCACCCTCCAACCGCTGTAGGAACCACAGACGACGCTGCGCGAACGACAACGGAACCGCGTCCGGGCGCACCATGCGCACCAGTGCGGGTCGTACCGTGCCGTCGTCCGTGAGGTGCGGCGCCAGGGCGGCGACGGTCGGAGCCTCGAACACGGCGGCGATCGGGATCTCCGTCCCCAGCTGGGTGCGGATGCGGCTGACGAGCCGGGTGGCGAGGAGGGAGTGGCCCCCGAGGTCGAAGAAGCTGTCGTCGACACCGACCCTCTCCACCCCCAACACCTCGGCGAAGATGCCGCACAGAGCCTCTTCCTGCGGGGTACGCGGGGCACGGCCGTCCACGGCCGCCGCGTACTCCGGCACCGGCAGCGCCGCGGCGTCCAACTTGCCGTTGACCGACAGGGGCAGCCGGTCGAGCACCATCACCGCGGACGGCACCATGTACTCGGGGAGGCGTTCGGCGAGGTACGCGCGCACCACCGCCGGGTCCGGTGACGGTCCCGCCGGGACGACGTAGGCGACCAGACTGGTGTCCCCGGGACGGTCGCGGCGCACCACCACCGCGCTCTGCGCGACGTCGGGGCGGGACGCCAGGGCGGCCCGTACCTCACCGAGTTCGAGGCGGAACCCCCGGATCTTGACCTGGTCGTCGGAACGACCCATGTACTCCAGGATCCCGTCGGTGTTCCACCTCGCGATGTCACCGGTGCGGTACATCCGCGACCCCGCCGGGCCGAAGGGGTCGGCCACGAACCGCTCGGACGTCAGGGCGGACCGGCCCAGATAGCCGCGGGCCAGTCCCGGTCCGGCCACGTACATCTCACCGGGCACCCCAGGGGGCAGCAGGTTCAGGGAGTCGTCGAGCACGTGCACCCGAAGGTCGGGAAGCGCGCGGCCGACGAGGCCGGCCGTCCGCGCGGACACCGTCCCGGCATCGAGCGCCAACTCGGTGACGTGCACCGTCGTCTCGGTGATGCCGTACATGTTGACCAGCGTCGGAGCCTGCCCGGTATGCCGCGCGTACCAGCTGCCGAGCTGCCCGAAGTCCAGAGCCTCGCCGCCGAGGACCACGTACCGCAGCGTGGGCCACGGGCCGTGCGCCGGCTCCTCCTCGTCCGCCCGCATCAGCTCGTAGAACGCGGACGGGGTCTGGCTGAGCACCGTGACCCGTTCGTCGGCCAGGAGCCGCAGGAAGTCGGCGGGCGAGCGGGTCATGTCTCGCGGGACCACGACGAGGCGCCCGCCGTGCAGCAAGGGCCCCCACACTTCCCACACCGAGAAGTCGAACGCGTAGGAATGGAACCCCGTCCACACGTCGTCCGGCCCGAAGGACAGCCGCTGTGCGGCCGAGGTGAACAGTCGGGTGACGTTGCGGTGGGAGACGAGTACGCCCTTGGGCTCCCCGGTGGAACCCGAGGTGTGGATGACGTACGCGGGACTGTCCGCGAGCAGTGCCGTGGGCTGGTCGGCGGCGCTGATGCCGGACGCGGACAGGACACCGATTTCACGGACCGTTTCCGGAGCGTCCAGCAGGACCCGCTCCACCGAGGTCTCGGGCAGGCGGTCCGCGACGGCGCCGACGGTCAGCAGCAGGACCGGCGCGCAGTCCGTCAGCATGTACGCGATGCGCTCCCCCGGCTGCTCGGGGTCGATCGGGACGTACGCGGCCCCCGACTTGACCACGGCCAGCAGCGCCACGATCTGCTCCGCCGAACGCGGCATCACAAGAGCGACGAACTTCTCCGGACCAGCCCCGCACGCCATCAAGTGCCGCGCGAGCCGGTTGGAACGCTCGTCGAGTTCGGCGTACGAGAGCGTGGATCGCCCGAAGGTGAGGGCGGGGGCTTCGGGTGTGCGTGCCGCCTGTGCCGTGAACAGTTCAGGCAGTGTCGTGTCGGAGGCCTCGGGTGCGGTGTGCGCGTCGGCGTTCCACTCGGCGAGCAGCGTGTGCCGCTCCCCCGGCAGGAGGAGATCGATACCGCTGAGGGCACCGTCCGGACAGGCGACGACCGAAGCAAGCAACAGCACGAGCCGGGAGCAGAGCTTCTCGGCGGTGGTGACATCGAAGAGGTCACTGCTGTATTGCAGCACGCCCTCGACACCCGCCGG
>NZ_JBSFCQ010000060.1:0-2407 GCF_053891435.1 Streptomyces sp. NPDC002276
CTGGGCCACATCGGTTACGCGACCCTGCGTGACGGTTTCCAGGCGAACGCCGAGGGCCTGCTGGCCGGTGGCGCCGACGCGCTGATCGTGGAGACCACGCAGGACCTGCTCCAGACGAAGTCGTCAATTCTGGGCGCCCGCCGTGCCATGGAGGCGGCCGGCGCCGACGTGCCCCTCCTGGTGTCGATGGCCTTCGAGACGACCGGCACCATGCTGCTGGGCTCGGAGATCGGTGCCGCGCTCACCGCGCTGGAGCCGCTGGGTATCGACATGATCGGCCTGAACTGTTCGACGGGTCCGGCCGAGATGAGTGAGCACCTGCGCTATCTGGCCCGGCACTCCCGTATTCCGCTGCTGTGCATGCCGAACGCGGGTCTGCCCGTCCTGACCAAGGACGGTGCCCACTTCCCGCTCGACCCCGCGGGTTTGGCGGACGCCCAGGAGCACTTCGTCAGCGACTACGGCCTGAGCCTGGTCGGGGGCTGCTGCGGCACCACGCCCGAGCACCTGCGCCAACTCGTCGAGCGGGTGCGTGAGTTGGCGCCGGTGGAGCGCCACCCGCAGCCGGAGCCGGGTGCGGCGTCGCTCTATCAGACGGTTCCGTTCCGTCAGGACACCGCGTACATGGCGATCGGTGAGCGGACGAACGCGAATGGTTCGAAGAAGTTCCGTGAGGCGATGCTGGAGGCCCGCTGGGACGACTGTGTGGAGATGGCCCGTGACCAGATCCGTGAGGGCGCGCACATGCTGGACCTGTGCGTGGACTACGTGGGCCGGGACGGTGTCGCCGACATGGAGGAACTCGCCGGGCGTTTCGCCACCGCCTCCACGCTGCCGATCGTGCTGGACTCCACCGAGGTCCCGGTCATCCGGGCGGGGCTGGAGAAGCTCGGCGGCCGGGCGGTCATCAACTCCGTCAACTACGAGGACGGCGACGGCCCCGACTCCCGCTTCGCCAAGGTCACGAAGCTCGCCCAGGAACACGGCGCCGCGCTGATCGCGCTGACGATCGACGAGGAGGGCCAGGCCCGCACCCCCGAGCACAAGGTCGCGATCGCCGAGCGGCTGATCGAGGACCTCACGGTGAACTGGGGCATCCACGAGTCGGACATCCTCATCGACACCCTGACCTTCACCATCTGCACCGGCCAGGAGGAGTCCCGCGGCGACGGCATCGCCACCATCGAGGCCATCCGCCGCCTCAAGGCCCGCCACCCCGACGTCCAGACCACTTTGGGCCTGTCCAACATCTCCTTCGGCCTCAACCCGGCCGCCCGGGTGCTGCTGAACTCGGTCTTCCTCGACGAGTGTGTCAAGGCGGGCCTGGACTCGGCGATCGTGCACGCCTCGAAGATCCTCCCCATCGCCCGCTTCACCCAGGAGGAGGTGCAGACCGCCCTCGACCTGATCTACGACCGCCGGGCGGAGGGTTATGACCCGCTGCAGAAGCTGATGGCCCTCTTCGAGGGCGCCACCACCAAGTCGCGGACGGCGGGCCGGGCGGAGGAGCTGGCCGCCCTCCCGCTGGACGAACGCCTCAAGCGGCGGATCATCGACGGCGAGAAGAACGGCCTGGAGGCCGACCTCGCTGAGGCGTTGGAGACCCGTCCGGCTCTGGACATCGTCAACGCGACGCTGCTGGACGGTATGAAGGTCGTCGGTGAGCTGTTCGGCTCCGGGCAGATGCAGCTGCCGTTCGTGCTCCAGTCCGCCGAGGTGATGAAGACGGCGGTGGCCTGTCTGGAGCCGCACATGGAGAAGTCGGACGCCGAGGGCAAGGGCACCATCGTCCTGGCCACCGTGCGCGGTGACGTCCATGACATCGGGAAGAACCTCGTCGACATCATCCTGTCGAACAACGGCTACACCGTCGTCAACCTCGGTATCAAGCAGCCCGTCTCCGCGATCCTGGACGCGGCCGCCGAGCACCGGGCCGACGTCATCGGCATGTCGGGGCTCCTGGTCAAGTCCACGGTGATCATGAAGGAGAACCTCCAGGAGCTCAACCAGCGCAAGATGGCCGCCGACTACCCGGTCATCCTCGGCGGCGCCGCCCTGACCCGTGCCTACGTCGAGCAGGACCTCCACGACATCTACGAGGGCGAGGTCCGCTACGCCCGCGACGCGTTCGAGGGCCTGCGCCTGATGGACGCCCTCATCGGCGTCAAGCGCGGCGTGCCCGGCGCGAAACTGCCCGAACTCAAACAACGCCGCGTACGCACCACCGCAGCCCCCGCCGAGGTGGAGGAGCGGCCCGAGGAGGGCCATGTCCGCTCCGATGTCGCCGTGGACAATCCGGTCCCCGCTCCGCCGTTCCGCGGCACCCGGGTCATCAAGGGCATCCAGCTCAAGGAATACGCCTCCTGGCTGGACGAGGGCGCCCTCTTCAAGGGCCAGTGGGGCCTCA
>NZ_JBSFCQ010000061.1:0-2407 GCF_053891435.1 Streptomyces sp. NPDC002276
TGCCGCGGCTCACCGTCCACCTGCGGAAACACCGTCCGCAAACTCTCATGACGACCCGCCACATCCCCCAACGCCGCCCGCAACGCCCCCACATCAAGCGCCCCGCTCAGACGGAGGGCAAGAGGAATGTTGTACGTCGACGACACGCCCTCCAACTGGCCCAGGAACCACAGCCGACGCTGCGCGAACGACACCGGAAGCACCCCCGGCCGCACCCGCACACCCAACCGCTCCCGAACCCCACCACCCTCATCAAACCGACCCACCAGACCAGCCACCGTCGGCGCCTCAAACAGCGACCGGATGCTCACCTCGACCCCGAGGACGGAACGGACCCGGCTCACCAGACGGGTCGCCAACAGCGAATGACCACCCAACTCAAAGAAACTGTCATCGATCGAGACGGCATCCACGCCGAGGACCTCAGCGAACAGACCGCAGAGCAGCTCCTCCCGAAGCGTCCCGGGAGCCCGCCCGGACGACGTGTACTCCGGGGCGGGCAGGGCACCCCGGTCCAGCTTCCCGTTCAACGTCAACGGCAGCGCGTCGAGCGTGACGAATGCCGACGGCACCATGTAATCCGGCAACCGCTCCGCCACGAACCCACGCAGCGCGGCCGGGTCGAGAACGCCGGTGGATGTGCCGGCACCCGGCACCACGTACGCCGCCAGGCGCTTGTCACCCGGGGCATCCTCCCGAAGCACCACAGCCGCTTGGCCCACGAGAACATGCTCTGCCAGGACGGCTTCGATTTCGCCGAGTTCGAGTCGCTGCCCGCGGATCTTGACCTGATGATCCCGCCGTTCCACGAACTCAAGACGACCGTCCGGGAGACACCTGACATAGTCACCCATCCGATACATCCGCGCGCCTGGCTGACCGGAGTAAGGATCAGCTACGAAGGCGGCTGCGGTGCGGTTCGCGTCACCCACATAGCCTTGCCCGACGCCCACACCGCTGACGTACAGGTCTCCGGGCATTCCCATGGGAACCGGCTGGAGTGCCTCGTTCAGCACATACAGCCGCATGTTGCGAATAGGGCGGCCGATGGTGACCTTCTTCTCGGCCTCGTACTCCTCACTCGTGATGATGGCGTGTGAGACATCGTCCGAGCATTCCGTCGACCCATAGGCGTTCACCAGGGGGATATCCGGATACCGCGCGAACCAGCGCTCGCACAGGCTCCCCGGAAGAGCTTCGCCCGTCACCATCAGCCAGCGGAGCTGCGGCAGTGCGATCTGCTCACCGTCGGTGTCCCACATGTCCAGGGCCGCCCGCAGCAGCGAGGGCACGACCTCCAGGACCGACACGCCCTCGTCCGCCACACGCTGGAAGAGCTCGCGCGGGTCGGCGGCCGTCGTCCGGTCGACGACTCGGATCCTTCCGCCGAGCATCAGAGCGGCGAACATCTGCCACACGGAGATGTTGAAGGTCAGCGGCGCGTTCTGCATGACACGGTCCGCCGAGGAGAGCTCCAGATCCCCGATCTTCGCCAGGAGATGGTTCTCCATGCCGGCCCGGTGAACCATCGCTCCCTTCGGCCGCCCCGTCGAACCCGACGTGAAGATGGAGTACGCGATGTCGTAGCCCCTGGATCCGTTCGGATACCACTCCGCGCCGTCCTGCTCGTCGTCCATGACCAGCACCTCAACAGCGCCCCCCGACGCACCAGCGATGGCCTGTGCGCGTTCGAGATACTTCTCCTCCGTCAGGAGGCAGTTCGCGCCGCTGTCGGCGAGATACGTCACGCTCCGCGCCGTCGGAGCCTGCGGGTCCAGGGGGATGTATCCCGCCCGACAACCGAACACCCCCAGCACCGACCCCACGAACCGTGCACCGGGATCGGAGAGGATTCCGACAAGAGCCCCCACCCCCGTCCCACGCCCCGCAAGACGCTTCGACAGAGCGCTCGCACGGGACATCAGCACGTCGTACGTGACGTCTCCCTCGTCGTCCGTGACGGCCACAGCATCGGGCTGCCGCCGGGCAACATCCCTGATCCTGTCGACGACGTCCCGGAACTCCCCGGACTCCTGGCACCCGTGCAGCGCAGAAAGCGCGCGTTCACGCTCGAACTCATCCAGCATCCCGACTCGGCCCAAGGGGATCTCAGGGGTCTCGGCAATGGCCCGGAGTACACGGACGAGTCGGCTGCCGATTCCCTCCACCTCCGTACGGGCGAACAGGTCGGGGCCGTATTCCATGCGGATCTCGATGCGGTCCCCGGGCAGCACCCTCAGGTTCATCGGATAGTGGCTGGCGTCGTGGGCTTGAGCGTGGGTCAGGCTGAGAGTGGACGTCGCCTGTTCGAAGGCCTCGTTCTCGACGGGGTAGTTCTCGAACACGACGACGGTGTCGAAGAGTTCACCGGCCGGGGTGAGGCTGTGGATGTCGGTCAGCTTGAGGT
>NZ_JBSFCQ010000062.1:0-2372 GCF_053891435.1 Streptomyces sp. NPDC002276
GGCCAGCCGGCCCCGGCTGGCCTCGAACCGGTCGATGGCTGCGCTGTCCATGCGAAGCAGCCTATGCAGCGGCCCTCACACCGGCCCGGTCAGGCGCGCTGGCCAGGCGGCGCTTGCGCTTCGGCATACCGAAGGTCGGATGGGCGATACCCCACCTGGCCCCCTTCAGCACGCCCGACTTGAGCCGCGCGGCGGCCTTGCCGCCCAGGTACCAGGACTTCGACCGGACGTCGCTGTCCACCATCTGGAAGATCGCGTCCCGCCGCCCGAGGCTGATGTGGTTGCCGTAGTACTTCAGACCGATGGTAGGCACGTCACGGGCCGTCAATCGCGCGATGATCGCAGCGGTCGCCTGCATGTTGGTGACGCCGGCCGAGGCGCAGGACATCGGCAGCGGCCGTCCGTTCTCGCCGATCGCGTACGCGCAGTCGCCGGCGGCATAGACGTCCGGGTGCGAGACCGAGCGCATCGTGCGGTCGACCACGATCTGGCCGCTCTCGGCGACCTCCAGGCCGCTGGCGGCTGCAATGGGGTGCACGGCGAACCCGGCCGACCACACGGTCACGTCGGCCGGGACGGAGGTACCGTCGGCGGCGACCGCCCGGGTCGGCTCGACCCTTTCGATGCCGGTGTGCTCGTGGACGCTGATGCCGAGCCGGTCGAAGGCATGGCGCAGGTGACGGCGGGCCTTCGGCGAGAGCCAGGCGCCCAGCTCGCCGCGGGCGGCGAGCGCGACCGAGAGATCGGGCCGGGACTCCGCGAACTCGGTGGCGGTCTCGATGCCGGTCAGCCCCTCACCGACGACCAGCACGGCGGCGCCCTCACCCAGGCCGGCCAGGCGCTCACGCAGACGCAGCGCCGAGGACAGGCCGGTCACATCGAAGGCGTACTCGGCCACCCCGGGGACGCCATGGTCGGCCACGCAGCTGCCGAGCGCGTAGAGAAGCGTGTCGTACGCGAGCTCGCCACCGCCGTCCTCGCCGGTGACCACGACGGTCTTGCGCTCGGGGTCGACGCCGGTGACGCGTGCCAGGCGTAGCCGCACGCCGGTGCCCTCGAACACGTCGGCGAGCTTGCGGAACCCGAAGTCCTGGCCGATCGCGAGCTGATGGAGCCGCATCCGCTCAACGAAGTCGGGCACGGCGTTGACGACGGTGATCTCGACATCCGAGGGGGAGAGCCGGCGGGCCAGGTTCCCGGCGGCGAAGGCCCCGGCATATCCGGCACCGAGAACGACAATGCGGTGCTTCATGGCGTTGCTCCTGTCTCGTTCGCGTGCCCTTCGAACGAGACAGCGCCCCGATTGCTGACAGGAGCCGGGTGTGACGCGGGTCACCAAAGCAAGACGATCGACTGGGCCTCCAGCAGTCGCTTGGACCTGTCTTGGGCAGTCGAAACGGGGCGATATGGCCGACTGCCGGTCGGCGTCACATCGCGCATTCTTGCTGATCCGGCTGATTGCTTGGTCATCCGGCGAGGGCGAGGTTGTGCAGGCGGGCAATGCCGAGCATGGCGTGGTAGACGCCATCGTCCTTGAGGCGGCAGTCGCGCAGGATCTTCCAGGTCTTCATGCGGGCGAAGGCATGCTCGATGCGGGCGCGGACCTTGCGGTGAGAGGAGTTGTGCTCCTCCTTCCAGGCCGGGAGTTCGCCCTGGCCCCGTTCGTGGCGGTGCGGGATGAGTAGGCCAGTGCCCCGATATCCGCCGTCCGCGATGACCGTGGTGCGACCGACGGCGTCTTTCGCTCCGGACAGCTCCCATGCCTTGCAGTCGTTGCGATTGCCAGGCAGCGGCCGGCCGACGGTGGCGACGAGCCGAGTGTCGGCATCGATCACGACCTGGTGGTTGGTCGAGTACCGGTAATTCTTCGACTGCTCGGCAACACTGTGATCACGCGTGGGGACCAGGGTGCCGTCCACGACCAGCACAGTGTCCTTGTGGAACCGCTTGTGTTGCCGGAGAGCGAGCGCAGGCCCGAGGTGGTCGATGACGCGGTCGGCCGCGGACTTGGACACCCCGAACAGCAGCACCAGTTGGCGCATGGTGAGGTTCGTCCGCCAGTACGCGGCGACCAGCAACACGCGGCCCTCAAGCGGCAGGCTCCACGGCCGACCCTTCCGCACCGGATCCGCGCCCTCGCGCCGCAACGCGGTGATCAGCTTGCCGAACTGACGCGGGCTCAGCCTGGTGAACGGGGCTATCCAGGACGGCTCCGACGCCGTGATCACACCAGACATCGCAAGATCATCTCACCCGTGACAAGCAGTTGCGGGACAGCCCTTAGGGCTTGCAGATCATTAACGCGTCGTCTTGATCTTGTTTTGGGGCTCGCCAGTTTGAGCGAGGACCCGAGCGTGGAGGGCCGCAAGGAC
>NZ_JBSFCQ010000063.1:0-2287 GCF_053891435.1 Streptomyces sp. NPDC002276
CCCTCCCCAGCCACCACCACACACGCACCACTCACCAACGGCAAATACAACTCCAACGCCGCAATATCAAACGCAACCGTCGTCACCGCCAACAAACGGTCAGACAAACCCAGAACACACCACGAACCCACCCCCACCAAAAAATTCACCAACGCCCCATGCGAAACCACCACACCCTTCGGCCACCCCGTCGAACCCGACGTATAAATCACATACGCCGAATGCGCAGAAACCACCGACGACAAACGATCCCCATCACGAAGATCGGACACACTCAACGCCGCAACCGCATCCCGCACCGAAGGATCATCCAAAAGCACACAAGGCACATCACCATTACCGGGCAGCAGACCAGCCGTCACCCCATCCGTCAGAACGAACGTCGGCCGAGCATCCCGGAGCATGTACGCGATCCGGTCCACCGGGTACTCCGGATCCACCGGCACATACCCCGCACCACTCTTCAACACCGCCAACAACGCAACAACCAGATCCACCGACCGCGGCAAAGCCACCGCCACCAAACGCTCCGGACCCGCACCACACCCCACCAGATACCGGGCCAAACAATTCGCCCGAACATTCAACTCCGCATAAGTGAGCTCAACCCCACCACTCACCACAGCAACAGCATCCGGAGTCCGCACCACCTGCGCCTCAAACAACTCCGGCAACGTCAGATCCGGAACCTCACGACCCGTGTCATTCCAGTCGACGAGCACCCGCTGCCGTTCCTCAGCACCGATCAGGTCGACGTGTCCCACCGCACGATCGAATCCGGTGGCGATCGCCTCCAGAACCCGAACCAGCCGGGATCCCAGCTGTTCCACCGCGGTTCGGTCGAACAGGTCGGGGCGGTAGTCGAGCCTCAGCCGGATCCCCTCTCCGGGCATCACGATCAGGCTGAGCGGATAGTGCGTGCTGTTTCTCCCCTCCAGCCTTTCCACTCGTATGGCTTCGGCGGAATCCGCGGCCGACGAGGCGCTGACGGGGTAGTTCTCGAACACGACGACGGTGTCGAAGAGTTCACCGGCCGGGGTGAGGCTGTGGATGTCGGTCAGCTTGAGGTGCTGGTGGGCCAGGAGGACGCTCTGCTCGTCCTGGAGCCGCACAAGCGCCTCACGCAGGGCCTCGCCCGGCTTCAGACGCACACGCACCGGAACTGTGTTGATGAACAGGCCGACCATCGACTCGACCCCGGGGATCTGGGCCGGCCGCCCCGAAACAGTCGCCCCGAACACCACATCGTCCCGGCCGGTCAAATGCCCCAGTACCACCGCCCACGCCTGCTGAATCACCGTATTGAGCGTCACCCCGCAACGACGGGCAGCAGCCGTCAGCGCAACGGTCAGCTCCTCCGGCAGAACCACCGTCATCCGCTCGGGAGCCACCGGAACCCGGCCCGCCCGCACCGGAGCCAGCCGGGTAGCTTCCTCGACCCCCGCCAGCGAATGCCGCCACGCTTCCTCGGCCGCACCACGGTCCTGACCCGCCACCCACGCCAGGAAATCCCGGTACGGAGTGACCGGAGCCAGGCCCCCTCCGCGACCACCCTGCGCATACGCCGTCATCAACTCACGCATCAACACCGGCAAAGACCAGCCGTCCAACAACAGGTGATGACTCGTGAACTCCAGCCGGTACTGCTGGTGACCAAGCCGGATCAGCGTGAACCGGAGCAGTGGCGGAGCGGTGAGGTCGAAACGCCGCGCCCGGTCCTGCTCGATCCACTCCTCGACCGCAGCCTCCCGCTCGGCCGGGCCCATTCCCGTGAAATCGACTTCGTCCCAGGGCAGTTCGACCTGCCGCGGGATGACCTGGACCGGCTGCCGCAGACCCTCATGCACGAACGCGGCCCGAAGATTCGCATGCCGGTGCAGCACGACTCGGGCTGATCCCTTGAGGACTTCGACATTTAGCGGACCTTCTAAGAGAAAGGACATCTGCGTTGTGTACACATCCAACGCCTGCTCGTCGTACAGGGCGTGGAACAGCAGACC
Organism: Streptomyces sp. NPDC002276; assembly: GCF_053891435.1. NCBI lineage: Bacteria > Bacillati > Actinomycetota > Actinomycetes > Kitasatosporales > Streptomycetaceae > Streptomyces > Streptomyces sp. NPDC002276. The sequence goes on from NZ_JBSFCQ010000063.1 coordinate 2,001, forward strand.
CTCCTGCAGAGGGGCCAAAGGAAGAATGTCTTCCAATTCGTCACGCTTCACTTGTCGTTCCTCCACAGCTGCTCAAGTTGATCAATTTCCGCTTGGTTGAGGGAGACCAGGGGCAGGTCGGAGGGTGTGTAACCACCCGCGTCAGGACCGGCCGCATGACGGGCGAACGCCTCCAACGCCCCCACGAACAGGCCCGACAACTCCCCCACACCCTGCTCGTCAAGCACACCCGAAGCCCACGACCACGACACCTGCAGACACGGCCCCACCTCACCGTCCCGCACCAC
>NZ_JBSFCQ010000064.1:0-2011 GCF_053891435.1 Streptomyces sp. NPDC002276
GCCAGGCGCGTCGGCCGTTCGACTGGGACGACCGCTGCCTGAGCCTGCGGACTCCGGCTGATCGGTTTAGGTAGCCGCACCGGGCGTCACGGGAGAATGGAGTCCCGCCTCCCTGCCCCTCAGACGAAGGTCCTGGCCCGCGGATGCGATGACTGCGTCCGCCGAGAGCAGCCGTGTCGACCAGCACTCGTACGGCTTCCACCACGTCTCTCGGATCACGGCCTAGTCGTGCGAGGACGGCAACTGGGGGATGAACCATACGCACGTTGCCCGCGACGCTATGAGCGGACTACCGATCCTGCTCGTCGCGAAGGCGGGGGGTGATGGCGACGCCGAAACTCTCTGCTGAGCCACAGGAGTTGTGGCGAAAGACGGTCGGTGTGCAGGGGTTCAGGCCCCGGTGACGCTCCTGATCCAGGCACGATGCGAGGCGACGCTGCTGTACTCGGTCGGGCCGAGTGCGAACAGGACGCCGACCTGCTTGCCTTTGTAGAAGGCGGGGCCGCCGGAGTCTCCTCCCTCGGTGGTCCCGCTCACCTTCTTGAGGAATAGGGCCCGTCCGATGATGTCGTCGTTCTTGACCGCGGTCACGCGGTTGGTGGCCGCCCGCAAGGGCTTCGGATGCATGTCGTTGCTGCCGTATCCGTAGATGTTGACGACCGCGCCCTTGCGCGGGTCGGTGTCCGCGAGCTTGACGTGCGGCGCTTTGATCGGCTTGGCCAGCCGGAACAGAGCCACGTCGTCCACGCCGTTCGTGTTGAGGTGTCGGATCTTCGCCACGTCGGCTTTGACCCCGTGCCCGATCCGGACCGAGCCGACCCGTACGGACATCTTGCCCGGGTGGTCGTTGTAGCAGTGGTAGGCGGTGAGCACCCACCGGTCCGTGAGCATCGTGCCGGTACAGGCGAAGTGCCCGTCGTTGTAGACCTGCACGGCCCAGGGCGCGGACGTGACGGCTCTGCCGCCGCTGATCGCGTGCGCGGACGAGATCGGCAGAGCAATGGTGGCTGCAAGCCCGATTCCGGCGGCGATGGTGACTCGGTGGTGGTGTCGCATAGCGGTGCTCCTCTGGTCGGTTGATCTGCATCAACTCTCGCGGAGGGATGCGACGGTCGCCTCGGCCATTTGGTCAGATGTGAGGAGCCTGAGCGAGACGTGTACCGGACGGCATCGGACTTTCGGCCGAGGCAGATGACAGCGCACGGTCGGTCGGCCCACCGGACGGCGAACTGCCCGGGTGAACGGAGCATCCAGACCGTCCCGATTCGGGTGGACGGAGAACGCGGCAGTCTCGTGGAGTCGCGCACAGGGCCGCCCAGGCCGCCCTGCTGGCCCTGTTTGTTCACGAAGAAAACGAACCCGGCATATAGATGAATATCCTCGGCCTCTTGGGACTTGCCGTCATCGGTGACTGGCTCTGGCCTGGGGCGAGAGAAGCGGCGAAGCGGCGCGGGGAACGATCTCTATTGGCCCCTGTGGAGGTCCTGACCAGCGAGTTCCATCGGTGCCTCACGGGTTGAGCGGTTTGTCCAATGCCGAGGGTCGCTCTGGGCGCGTTTGTATTGACACTCCCGAGCTCGGCTGGGGGGCGATGTGGAGTGAGGTGTAGCTGGTGCTTGGAGGCGACGTCTACCTCTGTGTCGGGCACGGGCCTTGTGGGTGTCCACACCGTCAGGGTGTGGACAGGTGAGCTGAGATTCGTGATCAACGTGAGTCGATGGGTGGGGGTGTCGCTGTCCGCCCACTTGACGACGTGAGTGAGTGCGGGTTTAGATTAGAACGACCGGTCGGTACAACTGTTACGTATATGGCAGAGAAACTCCACTGCGTAACAAGGGTCGACGGAATCGAGGATGCTCTGTTTTGGAGCGTCGCTTCTCTCTTACCGGAGTCCAGTCCGACCGGTGTACGTGCTCTCCATCATCCAGGCGTGGGTTGTGGAACGAACAACGTGGTTCGGCGAAAGGTACGTCCGTGTTCAAGGAATTTGTCGTGTCCGGCGATTCGCACA
>NZ_JBSFCQ010000065.1:0-1702 GCF_053891435.1 Streptomyces sp. NPDC002276
AGGGCTTGCAGATCATTAACGCGTCGTCTTGATCTTGTTTTGGGGCTCGCCAGTTTGAGCGAGGACCCGAGCGTGGAGGGCCGCAAGGACGACGGGTGGCGTCGTCGCCGGTGGGATGACGATGCCGTGTGTTTTGAGGAGTCTTCTGTTTTTCAGAAGGGTGCGGTGCATCGCGGTCCGGCTGCTGCCGAACAGTACGGCGAGAGGTTCAGCGGCCAGGGCGACCCGGAGATGGAGCACGGTGGCCAGGATCTGTTCGGGGAAGGCGAGCCGGGGTGGACGGCCGCGTCGGGCATCGCCGTCGGGGATCAACGTCCTTGTGAAGTCGGCCAGTTGCTGCCGGGACATGCCGGTCAGGGCGGGATCGGACAGCAGGGCCTGGTTCCACCGCCGGGCGGGCTCCGGTGGAGTCCGGGCCGCCCGAACAGCAGGGCGGGGTTGTGGGTGCAGGGCGTAGTTCCACTCTCCGTGGAATGCGTGCCGGGTCAGCGGCAGTGCGGCCATCTCGGCGTCACCGATACGGACTCCGGTCGGGTACGTGTTGGTGTCCAGTGCTGCGCTCACGCGCAGTCCGGTGCGGGTGATGGTTGCCGCGATGGTCTGCAGGATGACTTCGTGGCTGGTCAGCGGGCGGCCCCGCCAGTTCATGGTGATGTGGGAGAAGAGCCGGTGCTCGATCTTGTTCCACTTCGATGTGCCGGGCGGCAGGTGACACACGGTGATCATCAGCCCGGTTTCGGCGGCGAGGCGGGCGAGTTCGAGCTTCCAGGCCCGGGTGCGGTAGCCGTTGGAGCCTCCCGCGTCTGCGGTGATCAGGAGCCGTGCCGCCTGCGGGTAGGCAGCCTGGCCCTGGCCGTGCCACCAGCGGCGGATCGACTCGACCGCGAACGCGGCGGTGTCGTGATCGGTGCCGACGTTGACCCAGCCGGTGTTCGCCGCGACGTCGTAGATCCCGTAGGGGACGGCCTTGCCCAGCTGTGGGTCGGTGAAGTCGTGCACGTTCACCGGCACCGGCTCACCCGTCGGCCGCCACTGGCGGCCGTTGTTCTTGAACTCGCCGACGAGTTCCTTCTTCTTGGTGTCCACGCTGATGACCGGCTGGCCGGCGTCCCGGTGCGCGCGGGCCTGCTCGTTGAGATAGCGGAACTGGGCATCCCTGTCGGGGTGCTGGCTGCCCTCGATGGTCTTGGCGTTGGCCTGCAGGCTGAAGCCCTCCTCCCGCAGCAGGTCGGCGACGGTGTCGGCGCTGATGCGGTGGCCGGCCCGGGTCAGCTCCTGCGCCAGCGTGCGGGTGGACTTCACCGTCCACCGCAGCGGCGACATCGGGTCACCCCGTACGTCCGGTTCGACCAGCGCCAACAGTGCCGACCGCAGCCCCGGATTCAGATCCACGACTCGCTTGCGGCCCCCGCCAGGACGCCGCACCCGCCCTAACGGCTCCTCACCGGCTTCGAGTTCGAACACGCCCTTGCGGACGGTCGTCTCGCTGACCGACGCGGCCTGTGCCACGGCCCGGACACCGCCGTGTCCCAAGGCCTGGGCCTCCGCAGCCATCAACAGCCGTCGCTGGCGCTCGTCCAGATGCGGGAGCAACACCGCGAACTTCACAGCGAGTTGGTCACGAGTCTCATCCGGGATGCGCATGCCACACCAACGAGCTTCAGGACAGGAAGCAACACCTTGATTCCCTGCAAGCCCTTAG
>NZ_JBSFCQ010000066.1:0-1509 GCF_053891435.1 Streptomyces sp. NPDC002276
CATCACACCTCTTCCAGCAAGTGCACGAAGTCCGTCCATGCGGCAGAGGCGACGGCAAATCGCGGACCCTCGGTGTTCTTCGAGTCACGGATGTGGACGACGCGGGGCGCTATCGCGATCTCGACGCAGGAGTCGCCCTCTGGACCGTCGCTGTAACTGCTCTTGAACCACGCCAGTTCACGTGCCGTCACGCTTCTCCCAACTGGCGCACGAAACCCGTCCACGCGGCCGACGTGACCGTGAATCGAGGCCCGTCCACATTCTTGGAGTCACGGATGTGGACGACGCGGGGCGCTATCGCGATCTCGACGCAGGAGTCGCCGTCAGGGCCGTCGCTGTAGCTGCTCTTGAACCAGGCCAGTTCGGGCTCGCGGATCATGTCTCTCCCAGCAGTTGCTCGATGAACGCCAGCGACTCCCACGGTCGGCGAGCCTGCGCCCGGATGGTGCCATACCGCAGCTCAAGGATGCGAAGCTGCCTCGGATCCGAGGTCGGACGACCGCTGAACGCGCCGTCGGAACGCCCCACCGCCGAACCGTCCTCGAACTTCAGTACTTCGATCCTGCCACTCATGCCGGGGTGGGCGGCACTGGCCGTCGGCATCACCTGAAGCGTGACGTTGTTCAACTGCCCCACCTCCAGCAGTCGTTCGAACTGCTGTCGCCGCACCATTGTGCCTCCAACCTTGCGGCGCAGAGTCGCCTCTTCCAGGACGAAGCTGAGTGCTGGGGCGGGCGACCGGTCGAACACACTGCGCCGGGCCATGCGGGCGGCCACCCGGCGTTCCAAGTCCTCCGGCAGATAGGCGGGTTGCCACGATTCCAGCAAGGCTCGCGCGTGCTCGGGCGTCTGCAACAAACCGGGGATGCTGCTGCACACATACACCCCGATCTCCACCGCACGCCCTTCGATCTCCGCCAAGTCCCGCACCTTCTTCGGGTACCGGACCTTCTCCACGTCCTCCTTCATCGCCGAGATCAGCCCACGCGCATCCAACTTCTCCTCGGACTTGTCCAGATACTCAGGCCGGGGAATCCGCTTCCCCGCCTCGATCTTGTAGACCAGGTCCTCGCTGTACCCGACCGCCACCGCGAAGTCTGCGACCCGCATCCCCACCGCCTCGCGCCGCAGCCTCAACTGCCGCCCCACCGTCGCGAGGACGGCCAACCCCCACTCGTCGTCGGGGTCCACCTCCCAACCCGGCTCGTCCGCCTCCGTCTTGAGCTGTGCCTCGCCCGCGTCCAACGACATCTCGCGCCCCTCCTGATCCGTACGACCGTGCCGCGACGCCCCTACCCGCGCGGCCCGTCTCGACAGCTTGGACACGACCGGACAACGCGTGGACAGTCACCGTACGCAACGGCCATGTCACTGTTCACGGTATGCACGCGCGGCCACGCTGAGTGACGTGATTCAGGGAACCTCCACCCCCGAAACCCAACCCACCTACTCCACGCGCAACTTCAGCGTGCAGCTGTCCTCCACCCCACGAGGCGCCCGCCTGGCCCG
>NZ_JBSFCQ010000067.1:0-1394 GCF_053891435.1 Streptomyces sp. NPDC002276
GACGGGTGCTCCCACGGTCCAGAGCCTGAGCCCCACACGCCCAACACTACGGGTATACCTGCCTGTTGAACTGCATCTTCGGCTCGCCGACAAAGACACCTCGCGTACGGCGTAGCCGCAGCGCAGACGCCAACGGTGCTGTCGTGTGTCGCTGAACCTTGAGCGTGCGTCATCGGTCGTTGAGCACCGCAGGCTCTACCGCGTGCGCCGACCGGTCGGTCCGGCAAAGCGGCGGGCCCCGGTGCGCGATCGTTTGATCGCGGTACGCGTGAGGGCGCATCGTGCAGATCGAGTTGGCTTTGGCGGAGCGGCGCGATCGGCCCCGAGTTGTCCAGCGTCCAAGGCACCACCTGGTGGGAACTGGACCCCCAGCGATCCTTCCGGAATCCCCTCTCGCGCGGTGGACCGGGCTGAATCTGGCCGACCTGGCCACCAGCGTTCCGTCGCAGGGCCAGGATGCCGCACCGCCGCTCTGCGACTGACATGACAGCAGCAAGCTCTGCCCGCGGCCTTCACCGAGACTGCACTCGACGGCTTTCCAACGTCCTGGTGGCGGTGTCAGTAGTCCACGCGGGAGACGGGCTGCCTCCCGCGGCCGCCTACCGACCGGCCTCGATCACGCCGACCGTCCAGCGCTCCGCGCCCCCGACTCAAGCGGGGGCTGCTGAGTTGTCTGGGGCGTGCGGAGTGAGGGTGCGCAATGGGATGTGGCGTTGCCGACGTCCGTGCCGAAACTCTGCCGCAGACGTGTCCTGACCAGTAAGACGTATGCATCACAGCGAAGGGGGCGGGTGTGGGCGTCTTATGGATTGCGGTAGTCGTTCTGGCCGGTGCGGCCGTATGGGTGCTTCGGCAGCGGCACTTGTATCCGGGTAAGTGGAGCCATACTTTCCACCAGGAATACGCAGATGCGCGAGACCGCCTGGCACAGGCGCGCCGCGGGGTTCGTGAACACGCCGAGCAGGCGGCGCGGGACGAGTCCTGGACGCGGCATGAGGTTGCCTCCGCCCAGGATGCGCGCGAGAAACGGTTGACGGCGCTGGAGCAGGACGTTGCCCAGCTGCGCAATCCGGGCAGTGGCATCATCAAGGCCCAACTAGGTGAACTGATCCTCTTCCAGCATCTTGTCGTGGTGAAGTCTGCTTCCAGGTCCCGTCCGATCGAGCTGGTCGGCCTGGATGTCCGCTTCGAGGCGGGCCAGACGAACCACTCTCTGTACCTCACCGACGCCAGCGGGCAGGTGTACCGGGCCAAGTTCCCTCGTCACCCCTCGTCTGTCGACTCTCAGGAGCAGTGGTTCGATGAGGAGCAGGTTCGCGACTTCGAGGTGGACATCCGCAATGCGGTCGCAAAGGAGAACAGCTTCCGTTCCAGGCTGCCGCAACAGCTCAAGG
>NZ_JBSFCQ010000068.1:0-1360 GCF_053891435.1 Streptomyces sp. NPDC002276
CTTCCGTTCTAGTGGTCGTCGCAACACCCCTGTTCAAGGGGCGCGATGGACTTCGAGATCCGGAAGGTCCGGGAGAACAGCACCACCAAGCCGTTGGCCCGTGAGCGGGAGGAATACCTTCGGCTTGTGGATCTTGGGATAGGTAACACGGAAGCCTGCCGGATCGTCGGCATCAACCGCCGCACCGGCACGCGATGGCGCTACGGCCGGCAGGCATCCGGAAAGAAGAAGGCGTCTGCGCCCATCGTGGACACGGGGCTGCCGTGGGAGCCCCGTGAGGCTCTGCCGCCTCCGCCTGGTGACAAGCCCGGACGGGCTGGCCCGTCCCGGTATCTGAGCGAGTCAGACCGCATCCACATCGCTGACCGGCTGCGGGAGAAGGCGTCCATCCGGACGATCGCGATGGAGCTGGGCCGCAGCCCTTCCACCGTCAGCCGGGAGGTCCGCCGCAACCGGACCGTGCTGTCCGACGGCCGCTGGTACTACCGGCCGCACGCCGCCCAGCGCCGCGCCGACAAGCGCAGACCACGGCCCAAGACCGGCAAGATCGGGCAGAACCCCGAGCTGCGGGACTTCGTCCAGGACCACCTCACCCTGCGGTGGAGCCCTGAGCAGATCTGCCACGCTCTGCGCAGGCGCTTCCCCGACCGGCCGGAGATGCACGTGGTCCACGAGACGATCTACCAGGCCCTCTATGTCCAGGGCCGCGGGGAACTCCGCCGGGAACTGACCCAGGCTCTGCGGACCGGACGCGCGATGCGCCGCCCCCACCGGCAGGCAGCGAGCCGCAGACAGCGGTTCCCGCACCCGATGGTCATGATCAGCGACCGGCCCGCCGAGGTCGCCGACCGTGCCGTTCCCGGCCACTGGGAGGGCGACCTCATCGTCGGCAGCAACTCCCGCTCCGCCATCGCCACGCTGGTCGAACGCAGCACCCGCTACCTGATGCTCGTCCACCTTCCCCGCGGGCACTCAGCCGCCGCAGTCCACACGGCACTCGCAGAGACCGTCCAAGCCCTTCCGCCTCATCTGATGCGGTCGCTGACCTGGGACCAGGGCACGGAGATGGCCTACCACCACCACTTCACCATCACGACCGACATCCCGGTCTACTTCTGCGACCCGGCCAGCCCCTGGCAACGCGGCTCCAACGAGAACACCAACGGCCTGCTGCGGCAGTACTTCCCCAAGGGCACCGACCTGTCCCGGCACACCCGCGAACACCTGGACGCCGTCGCCGCCGAACTCAACAGCCGCCCACGCAAGACGCTCGACTGGGAGACCCCAGCCGAGCGCCTGTCTAAACTGATCGCGGCCTGATCAACTCACCACGGTGTTGCAACGACCCCTGGAATTCGCC
>NZ_JBSFCQ010000069.1:0-1320 GCF_053891435.1 Streptomyces sp. NPDC002276
GAGCAGTTGGAGTTGCCGGTGGATTTCCCGCGTCCGGCGGTTGCTTCGCATGAGGGTGCTTCGGTGGAGCTTCGTGTTCCTGCGGGGGTGCATGCGCGGTTGGTGGAGTTGTCTCGTGCGTGTGGTGCGAGTGTGTTCATGACGGTGCAGGCCGCGTTGGCGGTGCTGTTGTCGAAGATGGGCGCTGGCCACGACATCCCACTCGGGACCCCGATCGCGGGGCGCACCGACGACGCCCTCGACGACCTCGTCGGGTTCTTCGTGAACACGCTGGTCCTGCGCACCGATGTCTCAGGTGATCCGACGTTCCGGCAGGTTGTGGAGCGGGTCCGGGAGGCGGATCTGGCGGCTTTCGCGCATCAGGATGTGCCGTTCGAGCGGCTGGTGGAGGTCCTCAACCCGGCCCGTTCCATGGCCCGCCACCCCCTCTTCCAGGTCATGCTCGCCTTCCACAACAACGCGCAACCCGACCTCGACCTCCCCGGTGTTCACGCCCAGGCCGAGCCTGCCGGTGATGTGGCGGCCAGGTTTGATCTGTCGTTCAGCCTGGGTGAACTCCGTGACGAGAACGGCGGCCCTGCCGGGCTTGAGGGGCAGGTCGACTACCGGACGGATCTGTTCTCGGAGGAGACGGTCCGGGGGCTCGTGGACCGGTTGGTGCGTGTGCTGGAGACGGTCAGTGCCGATCCGGATACGGCGGTCCGTTCCGTCAGTGTTCTCGGTGCTGAGGAACGGCAGCGGGTGCTCGTCGACTGGAATGACACGGGTCGTGAGGTTCCGGATCTGACGTTGCCGGAGTTGTTCGAGGCGCAGGTGGTGCGGACTCCGGATGCGTTGGCTGTGGTGAGTGGTGGTGTTGAGCTCACTTATGCGGAGTTGAATGTTCGGGCGAATTGTTTGGCGCGGTATTTGGTGGGGTGTGGTGCGGGTCCGGAGCGGTTGGTGGCGGTGGCTTTGCCGCGCTCGGTGGATCTGGTTGTTGCGTTGTTGGCGGTGTTGAAGAGTGGTGCGGGGTATGTGCCGGTGGATCCGGAGTACCCGGTGGACCGGATTACGTACATGCTCCGGGATGCTCGGCCGACGTTCGTTCTGACCGATGAGGCAACAGCTGGTCTGCTGCCCCGTGACAGTGACGTCCCTTGTGTGTTGCTTGACGATCCTTCGGTGCGGGACGCGGTCACGGCGCTGAATGCGTCCGACCTCCTTGATGGAGACCGTCTGTCCCCGGTGGTTTCTGCGCATTCGGCGTATGTGATTTATACGTCGGGTTCGACGGGGTGGCCGAAGGGTGTGGTGGTTTCGCATGGGGCGTTGGTGAAT
>NZ_JBSFCQ010000070.1:0-1133 GCF_053891435.1 Streptomyces sp. NPDC002276
GGTCACGACATCCCGGTCGGAACCCCGGTCGCGGGCCGTACCGACGACGCCCTGGACGACCTCGTCGGTTTCTTCGTGAACACGCTGGTCCTGCGGAGTGATGTCTCAGGTGATCCGACATTCCGGCAGGTCGTGGAGCGGGTCCGGGAGGCCGACCTTGCCGCGTACCAGCACGAGGATGTGCCGTTCGAGCGGTTGGTGGAGGTCCTCAACCCGGCCCGTTCCATGGCCCGTCACCCCCTCTTCCAGGTGATGCTCACCTTCCAGAACATTGCTGAACCGGAACTCGCACTGCCTGGTCTGACCGTTCGGCCCGAGCGGACGGAGGGGACGACCGCCAAGTTCGACCTGTCGTTCAATCTTGGCGAAATGCATGCGGAGGACGGCGCATCCGCGGGTTTGCGTGGGCGGCTCGATTACCGGACTGATCTGTTCACGGCACAGACCGCGCAGAGTCTTGCGGACCGCTTGGTACGTGTCCTTGAAGCGGTGGTTGCTGCGCCTGATCGGGCCGTGCGTGAGATCGATGTTCTCGGTGCTGAGGAACGGCATCGGATTCTGACCGCGTGGAATGACACGGGTCGTGAGGTTCCGGATGTGTTGTTGCCGGAGTTGTTCGAGGCGCAGGTGGTGCGGACTCCGGATGCGTTGGCTGTGGTGAGTGGTGGGGTTGAGCTCAGCTATGGCGAACTCAATGCCCGGGCGAATTGTTTGGCGCGGTATTTGGTGGGGTGTGGTGCGGGTCCGGAGCGGTTGGTGGCGGTGGCTTTGCCGCGGTCGGTCGGTCTGGTTGTTGCGTTGTTGGCGGTGTTGAAGAGTGGTGCGGGGTATGTGCCGGTGGATCCGGAGTATCCGGTGGAGCGGATTGCGTACATGCTCCGGGATGCTGGGCCGGCGTTCGTTCTGACGGATGCGGTAACGGCTGGTCTGCTGCCCCGTGACAGTGACGTCCCTTGTGTGCTTTTGGATGATCCTTCGGTGCGGGATGCGGTTGCGGCGCTGAATGCGTCCGACCTCCTTGATGGGGATCGTCTGTCTCCGGTGGTTTCTGCGCATTCGGCGTATGTGATTTATACGTCGGGTTCGACGGGGTGGCCGAAGGGTGTGGTGGTTTCGCATGGGGCGTTGGTGAA
>NZ_JBSFCQ010000071.1:0-1039 GCF_053891435.1 Streptomyces sp. NPDC002276
GGGGATGCGGTGGCGTTCGCGGCGGAGGTAGCCGTGGGTCTCCAGCTCGCGTAGGGCGGCGGCGATTCGGGTTTTGCCCTCGGGGAAGCGGGTGGCGAGGGTGTTGATGTCGGTGCGGGCGCCTGTGGGGAGGGACTGGATGTGGACGCCGAGTCCGATCGCCAGGGCGGACAACTGCGGGTGTTGGGCGAGGTGGTTGCCGATGACCGTGAAGCGGGTGGTGTGGCGGGAGTTGTCGTGGGTGAGTCCCACTCCGGGTGTCGCCGCATGGTGCCGCTGGTTCGGGTGTTTGTCGGCGGTGTGCCGGGACCGGGCGTGCGGGGGCGCGGTAATGTCGTGCGTATCCATCGGGAAGCGTTCTCTTCCTTGGTGGTTAGGCCCTCGCCTTGGGATTGCCGTCCCGGCGAGGGCCGTTGTATGTCTGCGGTTGTGTTGCGCTGAGCGTAGATCACGCAACCTGCCCGGAATCCAGTCGAGTTGGTCATGTTCACCCACATGGGTGAATCGACGTCCTGTCGGCGGGAGGGTGGGGTGGGGTTTGGTGGGGGTTCTTTCACCGTCGTGGTTCTTGGGAAAGGGCGTCACCTTCACCGGAGTTCGGGTTTTCGGAGTCCGGTGCGGGGGCGAGGACGAGTTCGGCCCAGACGGTTTTGCGGGGGCGTCGGGCGGGGGCCCAGCCCCAGCGGTCGGCGAGGGCGTCGACGAGCAGCAGGCCGCGGCCCGACTCCCCGTCCGGCGTGGCGTCTTGGGGGCAGGGTGGGAGGTCGTCGCGGGTGTCGGTGACCTCGATGCGCAGGGTGGTGGCGATGACGCAGAGCATGAGTCTGAAGTCCCGGCCGGGGACGCGGCCGTGGGTGCTCGCGTTGGTGGCGAGTTCGGCGACGAGTTGGCGGGCGGGGTCCAAGGGGAGTCCCCAGGCGCGGAGTTGTTCCGTCGCGAGGAGGCGGGCCAGGCGGGCGCCTCGTGGGGTGGAGGACAGCTGCACGCTGAAGTTGCGCGTGGAGTAGGTGGGTTGGGTTTCGGGGGTGGAGGTTCCCTG
>NZ_JBSFCQ010000072.1:0-1009 GCF_053891435.1 Streptomyces sp. NPDC002276
GGGGATGTCGTGCGCTGGAACACGGACGGGGTCCTGGAGTTCCTCGGCCGGGCTGACGCACAGGTGAAGGTGCGCGGCTTCCGTATCGAGCCGGGTGAGGTCGAAGCCGTCCTGGCAGGGCACGGGCAGGTGGCTCAGACGGCGGTTGTCGTGCGGGAGGACATCCCGGGGGACAAGCGGATCGTCGCGTATGTGGTGCCTGTTGATGGTGGTGCTGTCGACACGGCCGTGCTGCGTGGTCTGGCGGCGGGGCGGTTGCCGGATTACATGGTGCCGTCGGCGTTCGTCACGCTCGATGCGCTGCCGTTGACGCCGAACGGGAAGTTGGACCGGCGGGCGTTGCCGGCGCCGGAGTACGCCGCGGGTGTGGGTCGTGGGCCGCGTACCTCACGGGAGGAGATCCTGTGCGGTCTGTTCGCCGAGGTCCTCGGCGTGGATGCCGTCTCGATCGATGACAGTTTCTTCGAGTTGGGTGGTCATTCGCTGCTGGCGACTCGTCTGGTGAGCCGGGTCCGTTCCGTCCTCGGGGTAGAGGTGAGCATCCGGGCGTTGTTTGAGGCGCCGACGGTGGCGGGTCTGGTGGGTCGGTTTGATGAGGGTGGTGGGGTTCGGGAGCGGTTGGGTGTGCGGGTGCGGCCGGGGGTTCTTCCGGTGTCGTTCGCGCAGCGTCGGCTGTGGTTCCTGGGCCAGTTGGAGGGCGTGTCCGCGACGTACAACATTCCTCTCGTGCTGCGCCTGAGCGGGGCGCTCGATGTGGGGGCGTTGCAGGCGGCGTTGGGGGATGTGGCGGGTCGTCATGAGAGCTTGCGGACGGTGTTTCCGCAGGTGGACGGTGAGCCGCGGCAGGAGATTCTGACGGGTGCTGCGGGTGTTCCTGAGGTCGTCGTGGAAGCGGTGTCCTCGGATGGGGTGGCTTCGGCGGTGGCCGGTGTGACTGGCGCGGGTTTTGATCTGGAGCGGGATCTGCCGTGGCGGGTGCGGTTGTTGGAGGTTGCCGACGCGGTCGGTG